>NZ_JBWKHE010000004.1:638581-924260 GCF_056433405.1 Streptomyces sp. NPDC044719 | reverse complement strand
TCGACGAGGTTCTTGCCGATGTCGTGCACATCGCCGCGCACGGTGGCCAGGACGATGGTGCCCTTGCCCTCGTCGTCGCTCTTCTCCATGTGCGGCTCCAGATGGGCGACGGCCGACTTCATGACCTCGGCGGACTGCAGGACGAACGGCAGCTGCATCTGGCCGGAGCCGAACAGCTCACCGACGACCTTCATGCCGTCCAGCAGGGTCTCGTTGACGATGTCCAGCGCGGGCCGCTCCTGAAGGGCCTCGTCCAGGTCCGCCTCCAGGCCGTTCTTCTCGCCGTCGATGATGCGCCGCTTGAGGCGCTCGTCCAGCGGCAGCGCGGCCAGTTCCTCGGCCTTGCCGGCCTTGAGGGACTTGGCGGTGGCGCCCTCGAAGAGCTGCATGAGCTTCTGCAGGGGGTCGTAGCCCTCGGCGCGGCGGTCGTAGATGAGGTCCAGAGCCGTCTGGACCTCCTCCTCGCTGAAGCGGGCGATCGGCAGGATCTTCGACGCGTGCACGATCGCCGAGTCCAGGCCCGCCTTGACACACTCGTCGAGGAAGACCGAGTTCAGCAGGATGCGGGCGGCCGGGTTGAGGCCGAAGGAGATGTTGGACAGCCCCAGGGTGGTCTGCACCTTCGGGTGGCGCCGCTTCAGCTCACGGATGCCCTCGATGGTGGCGATCCCGTCCTTACGGGACTCCTCCTGTCCGGTGCAGATGGTGAAGGTCAGACAGTCGACGAGGATGTCCTCCTCGTGGATGCCCCAGGTGCCGGTCAGGTCCTCGATGAGCCGTTCGGCGATCTCGACCTTCTTCTCGGCGGTGCGGGCCTGGCCCTCCTCGTCGATGGTCAGCGCGATCAGCGCGGCGCCGTGCTCCCGGGCCAGGGCCGTGACCTTGGCGAAGCGGGACTCGGGGCCGTCGCCGTCCTCGTAGTTCACCGAGTTGATCACCGCGCGGCCGCCGAGCTTTTCCAGGCCGGCCCGGATGACGTCGATCTCGGTGGAGTCCAGCACGATCGGCAGGGTGGAGGCGGTGGCGAAGCGGCCGGCCAGTTCCTCCATGTCGGCGGCGCCGTCCCGGCCGACATAGTCCACGCACAGGTCGAGCATGTGCGCGCCCTCGCGGATCTGCTCCCGGGCGATCTCCACACAGTCGTCCCAGCGGCCCTCCAGCATGGCCTCACGGAACTTCTTCGAACCGTTGGCGTTGGTGCGCTCACCGATGGCCAGGTAGGAGGTGTCCTGCCGGAACGGCACGCTCTGGTAGAGCGAGGCGGCACCCGGCTCGGGTCTCGGATCACGGGGCGGCGCCTCGAGGCCCCGCACCCGTTCCACGATCTGCCGCAGGTGCTCGGGTGTCGTGCCGCAGCAGCCGCCGACCAGAGACAGGCCGTACTCGCGAACGAACGTCTCCTGCGCGTCCGCCAGCTCCGGCGCGGTCAGCGGGTAGTGCGCCCCGTCCTTGGTCAGCACGGGCAGGCCGGCGTTCGGCATGCAGGACAGCGGCACACGGGCGTGTCGGGACAGATGGCGCAGGTGCTCGCTCATCTCCGCAGGACCCGTCGCGCAGTTCAGGCCGATCATGTCGATGCCCAGGGGCTCCAGCGCGGTCAGGGCCGCGCCGATCTCGGAGCCCAGCAGCATCGTGCCGGTCGTCTCGACCGTGACCGAAACGATCAGAGGTACGGCGTGGCCGGTGGCTTCCATGGCCCGGCGGGCGGCGATGACGGAGGCCTTGGTCTGGAGCAGATCCTGCGTCGTCTCCACCAGCAGCGCGTCCGCGCCGCCCGCGAGCAGGCCCTCGGCGTTCTGCTGGTAGGCGTCCCGGATCGCTCCGAAGGTGATGTGACCCAGCGTGGGCAACTTCGTGCCGGGCCCCATCGAGCCCAGCACCCAGCGCGGACGCCCGTCATGGGCGCTGAACTCGTCAGCCGCCTCACGGGCGACCCGGGCGCCGGCCTCCGACAGCTCGAAAACCCGCTCGGCGATCCCGTACTCCCCGAGGGCGGCGAGGTTCGCGCCGAACGTGTTGGTCTCCACGCAATCGACGCCCACGGCGAAGTACGCATCGTGGACCGACCGGACGATGTCCGGCCGCGTCACGTTCAGGATCTCGTTGCAGCCCTCCAAGCCCTGGAAGTCGTCCAGCGTGGGGTCCTGGGCCTGGAGCATGGTGCCCATCGCCCCGTCCGCCACCACCACACGGGTGGCCAGGGCTGTCCTCAGACTGTCGCCGCGCGTTCCCGTCACGACAGCCCCCGCAGATGAGCCACGAGGTGCGCGGCGCACCCCACTCCATAGGTGGCCCGCAGCCGCGCGAGCAGCGCGTCGCGGTACAGCCGGTATTCCTGCGTCCCGACGTAGTCCAGGACCGTGGCGGCCAGGACGCAGCCGAGTTGGGCGGCGCACTTCTCCGGCACGCCCCACGCCACACCCGCGAGGAATCCCGCACGGAAGGCGTCACCGACTCCCGTGGGGTCCACGACGCCCGGCACCTCGACCGCGGGAACGGCCAGCGCTTGGCGCCCGTCCGTGCGGATTCGGACGCCCGCTGCTCCGTGCGTGGTGACCCAGCAGCCGACGCGACGCAGGATATCCGGAACGGTCAGGCCCGTACGGTCCTGCAGCAGCGCGGCCTCGTACTCGTTGGTGAACAGCCAGCGGGCGCCGTCGATCAGTTCGAGGACGTCGTCCTTGCTCAGGCGCGCCAGCTGCTGGGACGGGTCGGAGGCGAAGGGGATGCCCAGTGAGCGGCAGGCCCGGGTGTGGCGGAGCATGGCCTCGGGGTCGTCGGGCGAGACCATCACCAGCCCGAGCCGGCCGACCCGCTCCACGACCGTCCGCAGGTCGATCCGGCGCGCTTCCGCCATGGCGCCGGTGTAGAACGTCGCGATCTGGTTCTGCATCCGGTCGGTCGTGCACACGAAGCGTGCCGTGTGCTGTTCCTCGCTGACCAGCACGGAGTCGGTGTCGACCCCGTGCTGCTTCAGCCAGATCCGGTAGGGCTCGAAGTCGCAGCCGACCGCGCCGACGAGTACCGGCCCCATGCCGAGCAGCCCGAGGCCGAAGGAGATGTTCGCTGCCACGCCGCCGCGACGGATCTCCAGCCGGTCGGCGAGGAAGGACAGGGAGACACGGTCCAGGCGGTCGGCCAGAAGCTGGTCGGTGAAACTCCCCGGGAACGACATCAGATGGTCGGTGGCGATGGAGCCCGTGACAGCGATGCGCATCTCAGCCCCCCACGGCCTTGAGCAGGGCGTCGACCCGGTCCGTGGCCTCCCAGGAGAACTCCGGGAGTTCACGCCCGAAGTGGCCGTACGCCGCGGTCCGGGCGTAGATCGGCCGCAACAGGTCCAGGTCACGGATGATCGCGGCAGGCCGCAGGTCGAACACTTCGGTGATGGCGGCCTGGATACGGTCCACGGGCACGGCTTCGGTGCCGAAGGTCTCGACGAACAGACCCACGGGCTCGGCCTTGCCGATGGCGTAGGCGACCTGGACCTCGCAGCGGGAGGCGAGGCCCGCGGCGACGACGTTCTTGGCGACCCAGCGCATCGCGTACGCCGCCGAGCGGTCCACCTTGGAGGGGTCCTTGCCGGAGAAGGCGCCGCCGCCGTGCCGGGCCATGCCGCCGTACGTGTCGATGATGATCTTGCGGCCGGTCAGGCCGGCGTCGCCCATGGGCCCGCCGACCTCGAAGCGGCCGGTCGGGTTGACCAGCAGCCGGTAACCGTCGCTCTCCAGACTCAGGCCCTGTTCGGCCAGCGCCTTGAGCGTGGGCTCGACGACGAGGTCCCGGATGTCCGGGGCCAGGAGACCGTCGAGGCTGATGTCGGGGGCGTGCTGCGAGGAGACGACGACGGTGTCCAGACGTACCGGCCAGTCGCCGTCGTACTCGATGGTGACCTGCGTCTTGCCGTCCGGTCGCAGGTAGGGGCAGGTGCCGTCCTTGCGGACCTCGGTCAGTCGCTCGGCCAGGCGGTGCGCGAGGTGGATCGGCAGGGGCATGAACTCAGGGGTGTCGTCACAGGCGTACCCGAACATCAGGCCCTGGTCGCCGGCGCCCTGCCGGGACAGCTCGTCCCCGCCACCTTCGATCCGGGCCTCGTACGCGGAGTTCACCCCCTGCGCGATGTCCGGGGACTGGGATCCGATCGAGAGCGACACACCGCAGGACGCCCCGTCGAAGCCTTTCGCGGAGGAGTCGTAGCCGATCTCGAGGATCGTGTCGCGCACCAGCTGGGCGATGGGAGCGTACGCGGTCGTGGTGACCTCGCCCGCGATGTGCACCTGCCCCGTGGTGATCAGAGTCTCCACGGCGACGCGAGAGGCCGGATCCTGGGTGAGCAGCGCGTCCAGGACCGTGTCGCTGATCCGGTCGGCGATCTTGTCGGGATGGCCCTCGGTGACCGATTCGGAGGTGAAGAGCCTCCGGCCCATCTCACTTCACCCCCGCGCGGAAGAAGTTGGCGTCGATGGCGTCGAGGGTGCGGATGGCGTCGACCTCCAGGGTCTCCATCTCGATGGGACGGCCGCAGTGCTGTTCCAGCAGGAAGACGAACTCGACGAAGGACAGCGAGTCGATGAGGCGGTTCTCGATCAGGTCCAGGTCGCCCGGGATGTCCTCGCGGTCCGGGTGACGCTTGAGGATCCAGTCCTTGACCTGCTGCAGGGCCTCGCTCATGAGTGTGCTCCTCACATTGCTGTGTACAGGTGGGTGGGCAGGCGTCTCACGGCCTCAGGCCGGAGGGCTCGCCGAGGATGGGGGCGGCCACGGCGACCGCGTAGTCCACGTCATGGCTGATGCTCACCGTGATGTCCGTGATGCCCGACTGCGCCGCCATGTCGGCGGCGCTGCGCCGCAGTTCGACGAGCGGCCAGCCGCCGTCCGAGCGGCGCACCACGATGTCCCGCCACGGCAGGAACCGGCCCCGGACCCGCAGTGTCTTGAACGCCGCCTCCTTGGCCGCGATCCGGCCGCAGAGACTGAGAAGATCGAGCCCGCTGGACGTGCTGCAGTCGGCGAGTTCTCCGGGGTCCAGCATCCGCTCGAAGAAACCCTCGCCGTGGTCCTCGAGGAGTCGGCGGACGCGCTTGACGGACACGATGTCCATGCCGAGGTTCGCCCAGCCCGGGCCGCCTGCGGCGGTTGGGTGGGCCGGCACGTCACACCCCCGGTCCGACCGGGGAGAGATGGTCCCTGGCCGCGTGGACGGCCTCCGTGGCGGCGGCCCAGCTGCCGTGCCGCCGGGTGAGTGCGGACAGCCAGCGCTCCAGGCCGAAGGCGACGCAGCTGGTGAAGGCCGGACCGCCGGTGCCGGCGAGGGTGATGGAGCAGCGGTCGCCGAAGAAGTTGCGGTGCGTGTTGACGGAGGCGATGGCCAGGTCCTCGTAGAGGAATTCGTGCTTGACGGGCGACAGCCGCTGCAGCACCGCCTTGGCGCCGCCCTTGTCGTAGAAGGGGTCGCAGGCGGCTTCCTTGCGCAGCGGCAGGTCCAGCGCCCGGGCGAAGGCGGTGATGCGGTCGCTGAAGTCGCACAGGTGGCTCTCGGCGTGCTCGCGGCTGCCGAGAGCCACGATCTCCCGCATGCGGAAGCCGAGTTGGCGCCTGAGCCCCTCGTAACGTTCCTCCTTGCGGAAGCACCAGCCGACGACGGTGACGAGGGTGTCGTCGGCCACCTCGCGGCCTTCGTGGTCGAGGTAGACCGCGTAACAGGACGCGGAGGGCAGACCGAGTTCGGCGGGTTGCAGAGTGCTGCAGGGAAAGCATCCGGTCTCGGCACAGAACTCACCGCGCCGGTCGACCTCGATCGCGGTCGCGACGACGGCCTGGTGCGGGAAGTTCTCGTAGTAGTCCAGACGCCTCAGATCCGCGGCCGGCAGCAGCGGGGGCATGGTCATGGAGCGTGCTCCGGCGACCACTCCCCACCTTTCGAAGGTGTCGTCGAGGAGCCGCAGCAGGCCGGTGCCCTCCGGCCCGAGGGAGGGTAAGCCGCGGGCTTCCCGGGGCGAGTCCGGTGAAGATCGCGGGGCTGTGAACGTGGTGTGGGACACGGTGGTTGACCACCTCTCGGGTCAGATGACCGGCAGCGTGTCGTCGGAGAAGATCCCGGTCTTGAGGAAGAAGGCGAGCGGCTTGCGGATGGCCTTGCGCTCGTGCGGGCGCCGACGCTCGTCGGCGACGAGGGCGCCTCGCAAACCGAGCGGGTCGGCGATGCCGGCGTCGCGGTAGACGTGCGGGTTGTAGAGGGAGTTGACGCTGAAGACGACGTAGCGTTTGAGGTAGCTCTCCACCTCGCGCAGCCGCTCCTCGCCCACCGCGTCACGCATCCGGGTGAACAGCAGCGAGACCAGCTCGCGCCCGAAGGCGATGTGCCGGGACTCGTCCTGGTGGTGGATACGGTTGACCTGGCGGATGGTGTCGCAGAGCAACTCGTCCTGCGCCATCCGCATGTTGTAGTGGTCGACCAGCTCCTCGAAGAACAGGATGCGGGCGAAGACGAGGAAGTTCTCGACCTCGGGTTCCCAGGCGGAGTCGGCGCGCATGGCGGTCGAGGCGTAGATCTTGTCGCCGTAGCGGCGGCAGAACTCGGCGAAGAACCACATGTGTTCGTTCTCTTCGCCGATGAAGTGGTGGAAGAAGTCGGACGGCACCTCGAAGCCGGGCATGTGGATGCGCTGGACGACCTCGATGAGCAGTTCGCGGATGCCGTGCACGTTGAGGCTGTAGAAGTTGATGGACTCCCACTTGGACAGCCGGTGCAGGGTCTCCTCACCGAGCTCGTCGAAGTGGGGGGTGCCATAGGGCGTGAGCAGCTCGGGGCTCATCCACAGGCGGTTCTCGTCCAGCTGCTCGGGCCATTCGAACTGCTGGTACGGGTTGTAGTAGTCCTCGATGGCCTTTTCGCTGAGCCGTTCGAGGACTTCGAGGAAGCGGTCGGATACGGGCAGGGCCGAGGTGGCCATGGTCCCTCCTGTCGGGTACGCGGGTGTGCGGATGCGACGGGTGTGCCGTAGGCGGTCGGCTCAGGGCCGGACCTCGTACACGGCGTTGACCGGGGTCTCGGTCGCGCGCCGCCAGCGTGTGAAGCCGGCCTCCTCCGCGATGGCGCGGAACGCCTTCTCGCCGGAGTGGTTGCCGAGGGCGTGCGGGCCGCGCTGGGCGACGGCGACGGGCAGGCACATCACGGCGGACAGCGACATGAACATGCGGGCCGCCGGTGTGCGGGTGTCGATGTCGGCGGGCGAGACGTTGGACTCGACGAGCATCCAGGTGCCGTCCTGGTCCAGGGACTTGTGCACGTGCTGGGCGGCGGCGACCGGGTCGCCCATGTCGTGCAGGCAGTTGAAGAAGGTGACCAGGTCGTAGCCGCTGCCCGGGTAGTCGTCGGCGGACGCCGTCTCGAAGTCGACGCGCTCGGACAGGCCCGCGTCGTCGGCGAGCTGCCGGGCGATGGTGACGGCTTCCTCCGAGTAGTCGAAGCCGTACACCCTGGCCTGCGGGTAGGCCTTGGCGATGAGCAGGGTGGTGTGCCCCACGCCGCAGCCGATGTCGGCGACGCTGCCGCCGTTCGCCAGCTTCTCGGTGACGCCTTCCAGCGCGGGCAGCCAGTCGCTCAGCAGCCGGTGCCGGTAGGTGGGCTGGAAGAAACTGCCCATGCCGGTGTCGAGTGCCGGGTCGTGCTCGGCCCAGCCCACGCCCTCGCCGGTACGGTAGGCGTCGACGAGCAGGTCCTCGGTGGCGTACAGGGCCTTCAGGGCGGTGAAGAATCCCGCGGCGTAGGTGGCGGACCCGGGCTCGGCGAGGACGGAGGCGTGAGCCTGCGGCAGGGTGTACTTGTCGGACGACGGGTGGCGTTCCACGTAGTCGGCGCTGAGCTGGGCGTGCAGCCACTCCTCCGCGTACCGGGCGGTGACGCCGGCGCGCTCCGCGAGCTCCGCGGGGGTGAGCGGGCCGTGCTCGGCCAGTGCGCGGTACAGGCCGAGCCGCTCGCCGAGGGAGACGGTCAGGCCTCGGACGGCCGCGGCGGCGTCGTCGATGATGCGCTGGTGGAAAGCGGTGGTGGGGTCGGCGCTCGGGGCACCGGTGCGGTCGGTCATGACGTGGCCTCGTCTCGGGTCGCGGTGAACAGGAAGGACCGCGGCACGCGGGGCACCTCACGGGACGGCACCGGATAGGGCCAGCGGCCGAAGTCGACGCCGTCCTCACCGGGCTGCTTGACCTCGCGCACCGTCCAGCCGCAGGAGGTGAGCAGCTGCTCGGGCTCCTCGGTGCCGAACAGCCAGGGGTTGCCGTCCTCTTCGAGCGCCTTCATGAAGGGCCGTGAGAGCGGGTTCTCCAAGGCCGCCCTGCTGATGACGTCGCCGAGGAAGACGGAGCCCGGCGCGCTGTGCTGCCACAAGGTCGCCAGCAGGGTGCGCACGGCGTCTTCGGGCAGGAAGAACAGCAGACCCTCGACCACCCACAGCGTGGGCTGCTCCGAGCGCCAGCCCGCCTCCTTCAGGTGCCCGGTCCAGTCCTGGGTGAGGTCGACGGCGACGGTGCGGCGTTCCCGGCCGGCCGGTTCCGGCTCGTCGGCGAGCATGGCCGCCTTGGCCTCGAGAAGCGCGGGCCGGTCGAGTTCGTAGACGGTGACGCCCGCGGGCCAGTCGAGCCGGTAGTAGCGGGTGTCCATACCGGCCGCGAGGAACACGACCTGGCGGATCTCCCGCTCCCGCGTCGCGCGGCCGATGGCGCGGTCGAGGTAGGTGGTGCGGATGGCGAGGAACGGCACGGTGCCTGCGCCCGCGTAGCGATCGAGCAACTCGAAGCCGACGGTGCCGGCGACCGTGCGGGCGTAGGGATCGGCGAACAGCCGGTCCTCACGCTCGGTCTCCAGTGCCCGCGCGGCGGCGGTCCACTGGGCAGTGCGGGATACGGCCTCCACAGGAGGTCTCCCTTCGAAAAGCGCTTGGGAATCGGAGGGTGGAGCGGGGCGTGTGCGGACGGCCGTGTTCAGCGCTCTCGTACACAGGGGACCGGGTCCTCCGCCGCGGACGTCGACGCGGGGGATTCGGCGGAGGAGTCGGCAGGGCGCCGCCGGAAGATGCTGTGCAGGATCATGCTGAACACGGCCGTCCCGTCGGGGGCCACCAGCTCGCAGCGCGGCTGGACGATGCCGGTGGCGGGATTGCCGAACGAGGGGCGCGATCCCAGGATCCGGATACGCGCGGTGAGGACGTCGCCCGGCCGCACGGGCCGGTGGTAGCGGACCTCGTCGACACCCGGGGATCCGACGCAGGCGCTGTAGGCGAGGAGCCCGTCGACGTAGCGCCGCATGAAGAGCGCCGAGGTGTGGAAGCCGCTGGCGATCAGCCCCCCGAAGGGCGACTGCTTCGCGAGCTCCGGGTCGGTGTGGAAGGGCTGCGGGTCGTAGCGCCTTGCGAACTCCAGCACCTCCTCCTCGGTGACGGTGACGGTGCCCAGCTCGTGGATGTCACCGGTGCGGAAGTCCTCGAAGTAGCGCATGACGCCCCCTGGAGCCGGAGAAAAGATTCTCTTGACGCACTCCAATCTACGAATGGACCATTTATTTTGTCAATCCAAATCTACGCGGACCAAGGCTTGTTCGATGTCTCGCCAGAGGTCGTCCGGGTACTCGATGCCCACCGACATCCGCACCGTTCCGGCGCCGATACCGGCCGCCGCCAAGGCCTCCTCGCCGAGCTCCCGATGCGATGTCGACGCAGGGTGAGCGACCAGTGTCTCCACTCCGCCCAGCGAGAGCGCGAGCCGGGCGAGGCGCACCCGCTCGATGAAAGCGCGGCCGGCCTCCCGCCCGCCGGCGAGCTCGAACGAGACCATGCCGCCGCCTCCGGACAGCGCCTTGCGCGCCAGGTCGTACGACGGATGGCCGGGCAGCCAGGGCCAATACACGGCGGTGACCTGCTCGTGCTCCGCGAGACGACCGGCCAGCAGTTGCGCGCCCGCGCAGTGCTGCCGCATCCGCAGCGGCAGCGACGGCAGCCCGCGCAGGGTCAGCCAGGCCGCGAACGGGTCGGCGCAGGCACCGAGTTCGACCGTGCGCGGCCACACCCGGTCACGCACCTCCACGTCGGCGAAGACGGCGACCCCGCCCAGCACGTCGGAGTGACCCGCCAGATATTTGGTCGTCGAGTGCACGACCACGTCGGCGCCGTGCTCCACAGGGCGGCACAGCACGGGCGACGCGAGCGAGTTGTCCACGACGCTGACCACGCCGTGCCGCCGGGCCGCCGCCAGCAGGCCGGGAAGGTCGGGTACTTGCCCGGTCGGATTGGCGATGGTCTCGAGATGCAGCACGCGAGTGGTGGGCCGCAGACGCCGCTCGAACTCGGTCGGATCGTCGCCACGTACGTACTCCACCTCGACGCCGTATCGCGCCGCGAGATCCGACAGCACGGCGTACGTACCGCCGTACAGACAGCGCTGGGCGACCACGTGGTCACCTGGCCGCAGCAGCGCGAGCAGCACACCGCTGATCGCGCCCATTCCGGACGCGAAGGCGATGGCGGCGGCTCCGCCCTCCAGCGCGGCGAGTGTGCGCTCCAGGGCCCGTACGGTCGGGTTTCCACGGCGCGAGTAGACGTACGGGCCGTCCGGTCCGGCCATGGCGTCGGCGAGCGCGTCGGCGGAATCGAAGGCGAATGCCGAGGACTGGACGATGGGAACGCTCAAGGGCCGACTGCCGCTCGGCCCGGGATCGCTCAGGATGTGCACGGCACGGGTCTGCATGTCCAAGACCGGTACTCCTCTCTACGCAGAACTCAGGGCCGCCCGACGCCCCGGTTACCCGGTGCCGGACGGCCCTTCGGAGGTTCTCTTGTCCTGGTGGGCGGCGGCGTTGTGCGACTCCCCCACCGACCCACGGGGCGGCCGGTCCGCTAGACGCCGGCCCGCTCACCCTGCGCCGCGGGGGTGGCGTCGGCCTGCGGTGCGGCACCCGCCTTGTCGCCGCGCATCACCAGCAGGGTGATCAGCCCGCCCGCAGCGGCGATGACGGCGGCCCAGATGAACGCGGCACTGAAGCCGTCCGTCAGCGCGGGCAGATTGCCCAGCTGACCGGCGCCCTGCGACGTGGCCACCGCGGTCAGCGCCGCGAGACCCAGCGCGGAGCCCACCTGGTAGGTGGTGTTGACGATGCCGGACGCCAGACCCGCCTGCTCCTGCGGAGCCCCGGACATGGCGGACATCATCGCCGGGATGTAGGCGAGCGACATGCCGAGCGCGGCGACCAGCGAGGCGGGCAGGACGTCCACCACGAAGGTGCCGGTGGGCTCGACGGCGGACAGCCACAGCAGTCCGGCGGCGAGGACCAGCAGACCACCGCCGATCATCGGCTTGGCACCGAACTTGGCCATCAGCTTCGCCGTGATCGCCGTCATGAAGATCATCAGAAGGCCGGTCATCGGCAGCAGCGCGGCACCGGAGGCGAACGCCCCGTAGCCGAGGACCTGCTGGAGGTACAGGTTGAGGAAGTACCACATCGGGATCCACGCGGCACCGAGCAGGGTCATCGCGAGGTTGGCCGAGCCGAGCCGCGGGACGCGCCAGATACCGAGCGGCATCAGCGGCTCGCGCACCGTCTTCTGGATCACGAAGAACAGCACGAGCAGCGCGACGGCACCGGCCAGCTGCAGCACGGTCCCGGTGGAGGTCCAGCCGGCCTCCGGCGCGCGGACGATGGCGAAGACCGCGAGCGCCAGACCGGCGGTGACCGCGGCCGCCCCCAGCACGTCGACGGAACCCCGACGGCTGCCGACGGCGGGCAGGAGCTTGGTGGCCGCGAGCGTGGCGACGCCGATCGGGACGTAGATGATGAAGATCCACGGCCAGCTGAGCCACTCGGTGAACACTCCGCCGAGGAACACGCCGGCCGTGCCGCCCGCGGGGGCGGCGGCGCCGTAGAGCGCCATGGCCTTGCCGAGCTCCTTCGGGTCGTGCGCGAAGAGCATCATCAGCAGTGTCATGGCCGACGGCGCGATCAGCGCACCGCCCACACCCTGAACGGCACGGCCGACGACCTCCACCCACGCCGTCTGCGCGGCGGCCGCGAGGACCGAGCCGGCGATCAGCACGACCCAGCCGGTGTTGAAGATCTTGCGTGCACCGATCAGGTCGGAGAGGCGGCCGCCGAGCAGCAGCAGTCCGCCGAAGGCGATGACGTAGGCGTTGAAGACCCACTGCAACTCACCCTGCGAGAAGCCGAGGTCCTTCTGCATCTCGGGGAGCGCCACCCCGATGATTGACGTGTCCATGATGACCATGAACTGAGCGGCAGCGAGCACGACCAGTGCCCACCAACGCCGGGGATTGACGGCAGACATGGGTTCATCCCTCCTCTGGCATACCCCTGGGGGGTACCTTCGGCTGCGAAGGTAACATACCCATGGGGGGTATGTAAGAGAGCAAGTGCGGATCCGTCCCATGGGTGCTTCCGCAAGCCGGCCATGACGCGCGAAAGGCGTCATACGGCTGCGAGAGGACGGCGTCCGGCGCCTGCGTCGATACGGCCGAGATGATCCACCCAGCCGTACGTACGGACACCACCGAGGGGCAGCGGCTCCTCATGGCATTCAATGAAGCCCTGGCTCGCGATGGTTACGCGCTTGTCCAGCGAGCCAGCCCGCCCTGCGGACACCACGGCCAGGGCCAAGGCACCTCACTGCGTTGGCCGTTGTCAGCCGGAATGCGACACCACCCGCGAAGGGCAAGGGTGCGGTCGCAGATCTGCCAGCCACCGCTCCGCAACCACCACAGCTTCAGTCGACGGCAAACTCTTACCCCCTCGGTCCCCGCTGATGGGGTGGCCGGCCGTCGTCTCGGTGATGCTGGGAATCTTCGCCATCGTCACCACAGAGATCCTGCCGATCGGTCTGCTGACCTCGATCGGTTCCAGTTTCACCGTCTCGGACGGGATGGCTGGACTGGTGATGACCATGCCGGGCTTTCTGGCGGCGATCGCCGCTCCACTGGTCACCGTGGCCACGGCACGCTTCGACCGCCGACTGATGCTGTGCGTCTTCATGCTCTTGCTGGCACTGGCGAACTTCCTTGCAGCCGCGGCACCCGACTACTGGCTGGTACTGACCTCCCGGATCATGGTCGGAATCACGATCGGCGGCTTCTGGTCGATCGGAGCCGGGTTGGCGGAACGACTGGTGCCGCCGGCCTCGGTGGGCAGGGCAACTGCTGTGATCTTCTCCGCCGTCCCGCTGGGATCCGTCCTCGGCGTGCCGGCGGGAACCCTCATCGGAGATCTCGCAGGATGGCGAACGGCCTTCACCGTCATGGGAGCTCTGACGGTCGGCGTACTGATCATGCTGCTCTTGTTCGTCCCGCCGCTTCCTCCGGTCCGGGCCACACGGCTGGGCGTCCTGGGCGGCATGCTCCGCAGCGTCAACACTCGCTTCGCACTCCTGCTGACGTTCCTCGTAGTGCTGGCTCACTTCGGCACCTACACCTACGTGACACCATTTCTGGAACAGGTCACCCACGCCAGCGGTGGTCTGATCACTACATTCTTGCTGCTCTATGGTGCCGTCGGCATCCTCGGCAACTTCCTGGGCGGCGCCTGGGTGGCCCGGTATCCGCGGAGCGTCTTCGGGCTCGCGGCCGCCCTGATCGCCACTGTGACTCTCCTGCTTCCAGCGTGGGGCCGCTGGGAGACCGGCGCAGTGATGCTGCTGATCGTGTGGGGCATCGCGTACGGCGCCGTACCGGTCGCGTCGCAGACCTCGGCGCCGCACGCCCCGGAAGCCCGCAGAGCGACCCCGAGGTTACGGCCACGCCTAGGTGCGCTGTGCCAGTGACGTCCGCTGCCTCAAGGTTGATACTTTCCGGCAGCAGCGCTTCGACCGACCGCCGGCGACCACAACAGAGAACTGACACCCCGTCATCAAAGTCGGCATTAAGTCAGCATGAGTACCGTCGCAGCCCGCCCCGGACCGCCACGAACCGCCAAGATCTAGAACTGGCCTGACGCATCCTGACCTGCAAAAATAGGTCAGAGGTACATCTGCCAGTCTCACCAGGAGGTACCCATGAAGATGCTGATCAACGTCCCGGAGACCGTGGTCGCGGACGCGCTGCGCGGCCTGGCGGCTGCCCACCCGGAGCTGACCGTGGACGTGGAGAACCGGGTGATCGTGCGGCGGGACGCTCCCGTGGCCGGAAAGGTGGGGCTGGTCTCGGGCGGAGGCTCGGGGCACGAGCCGTTGCACGGGGGTTTCGTGGGTCCCGGCATGCTGTCGGCGGCCTGTCCGGGCGAGGTGTTCACCTCCCCGGTGCCCGACCAGATGCTGCGCGCGGCCGCCGCCGTGGACAGCGGGGCCGGGGTGCTGTTCATCGTGAAGAACTACACCGGCGACGTGCTCAACTTCGACATGGCCGCCGAGCTGGCCGAGGACGAGGGCATCCAGGTCGCGAAGGTACTGGTCAACGATGACGTGGCGGTGACCGACAGCCTCTACACGGCCGGTCGGCGTGGCACCGGCGCGACCCTGTTCGTCGAGAAGATCGCCGGTGCCGCCGCCGACGAGGGCATGCCGCTGGAGCGAGTGGAGGCCATCGCCCGGCAGGTCAATGAGAACTCCCGCAGTTTCGGTATCGCGCTGAGCGCCTGCAGCACTCCGGCCAAGGGCAGCCCCACCTTCGATCTGCCGCCCGGTGAGCTGGAGTTGGGCATCGGGATCCACGGCGAGCCCGGCCGGGAGCGGCGGGCGATGATGACCTCCGGCGAGATCGCCGAGGCCGCCGTCGAGGCGGTGGTGGATGACCTCCAGCCACGCAACCCGGTGCTGGTCCTCGTCAACGGCATGGGCGCCACGCCCCTGCTCGAGCTGTACGGCTTCAACGCCGAGGTGCACCGGGTGCTCGCCCAGCGCGGCGTGCCCGTGGCCCGTGTCCTCGTGGGCAACTACGTCACCTCCCTCGACATGGCGGGCGCCTCGCTCACCCTCTGCCAGGTCGACGAGGAACTGCTGCGGCTGTGGGACGCGCCGGTGAAGACGGCGGGTCTGCGCTGGGGTATGTGACGCGCGGGGAAAGGATCACCCCGTATCTACGAGGCAAGGAGATCCAGTGCTCGACGCCGATTTCTTCCGCCGTTGGATGACGGCGACCGCCGCGTCCGTCGACCGTGAGGCGGAACGGCTCACCGCCCTCGACTCCCCCATCGGGGACGCCGACCACGGCAGCAACCTCCAGCGCGGCTTCACGGCCGTGGCGGCCGCTCTGGAGAAGGAGGCCCCCGGCACTCCCGGCGGGGTGCTGACGCTGGCCGGGCGCCAGCTCATCTCGACGGTCGGCGGTGCCTCGGGGCCGCTCTACGGCACGCTGCTGCGCCGTACCGGCAAGGCGCTCGGGGATGCCGCCGAGGTCAGTGCGGAGCAGCTGGCCGAGGCGCTGCGGACCGGGGTGGACGCGGTCATGACGCTCGGCGGTGCCGCCCCGGGCGACAAGACCATGATCGACGCACTGGTGCCCGCGGTGGACGCGCTCGGTGACTCGTTCGCGGCGGCGCGGGCCGCCGCTGAGGAGGGCGCCGTGGCGACGACGCCCCTGCAGGCGCGCAAGGGCCGGGCGAGCTATCTGGGTGAGCGCAGCATCGGGCACCAGGACCCGGGCGCCACGTCGTCGGCGCTCCTCGTCGCCGCGCTCGCGGAGGCCGCCGATGAGTGACGAGCGGCTTGTGGGAATCGTGCTGGTGTCGCACAGCGCGGAGGTGGCCGCTTCGGTCGCCGCGCTGGCGCAGGGGCTCGCGGGCGGCGGCCCGGCGGTGCCCGTCGCTCCGGCGGGCGGCACCGAGGGTGGCGGGCTCGGCACCAGCGCCGAACTGATCGCCGCGGCGGCCGCGTCCGTCGATCGTGGTGCGGGCGTCGCCGTCCTCACCGACCTGGGCAGCGCGGTGCTCACCGTGAAGGCGCTGCTGGCGGAGGGCGACGAACTCCCGGAGCGGACGCGGCTGGTGGACGCCCCGTTCGTGGAGGGAGCCGTGGCCGCTGTCGTCACGGCCGGCACCGGTGCGGATCTGGCGGCGGTGGAGTCGGCCGCCGCGGAGGCGTACACGTACCGGAAGGTGTGAGACCGGACCCGGGCACGCCGGACGGCGGCGTGCCCGGCTGCGGCGAACGACGGCTGACGCGCCGTCAAGCACTCAGCTTCCGTCGACGAACCGCCTCGCCACCCGCTCCCCCGTCGTCACGGCCGCCGTGTGGTCCTCGATGGGCGACACCCGGGTGTTCTTGAAGACGATGTAGGTGACGCCCGAGGCCGCGCCGCCTCGGAGCGGGTGGGGGCGGATGCCGAGGGCCTCGGCCGTCGCGTAGGAGGCCTCCCCGATGACGCCCCGCGGGCCCGTGTCGCCGACGACCGCGTACCGCACCTGGTCGCGGTAGACGACGGCCACGACCGAACCGCCACCCACGCCGTGGTCCCGGTAGTCCCAGATACGGCTCGGGGCGGGCACGACGATGAAGGGGAGACGTTCGGCGCTCAACGGGCGGCCGTCGGACTGGGAGTAGGCCGTGCCGGCGGCGAAATACGGGTCGGTGCGGCGGTTGCAGCGGGGCCCGGGGCGGCCGTCGCAGTCGATGTCCATGTCCGCCTTCCAGAAGACGGCCTCGCGGGTACCGCAGACCGGGATCTTCGCGGGGGCGCCGTTGTCCTTGCGGTACCGGCCGCGGGAGACGGGAGTACAGTTTCGTGCCCTGGACAGCAGCTCGGCGGCGCTGACGGGGTCCCCGCGCCACACCACCGGCTGGGTGCGCGGCTGGGCCGGCGCGGCGAGCGGTGTCGTCGGGACGAGCAGGGCGGCACTGGCCGCGGCCAGTGTGAGCGACGGGACTCGCACGATGGGTGAGCCTCTCCTGAGGGGACCTGACGGGCACTCAGCCCCATCTGTTCCCCCGGGCTGTTGATCCGGTCACCCTCGGAGGGCCGGACGGCGCACTCCCCCAACCCCCGACAGGGGCCGGGGACCTGAGTCCGTGTGGGACCCGGGCCGCCCGGCCACCCGTGCCGGCACGGGATCTGCGACGACAGCGGTCCGCGCGACAGGCCCGAACTCCCCGGTGTCCGCCAGGGGTTCGGCCGTGAGGAACTTCAGCATACGTAACCCTCCCGAGTGGTCACGAACAGCGGGGGTGACGCGCGACCGCCTCGGCACACCTTTGTCACCCTCCCCCACCGCCCTCTTGATGTGATCGCGCCAGTCGCGCCATATTGGTCCGGACCATTCCCGAGTGCCGTACCGGGAGGCAGTGTCGTGCGACGCGTTCTCGTCCCGTTCTCCGCTCCCGCCCGACTCCTCCGGCGCGTCGCGCTCTGCGGGACCCTCGCGCTGGTCGCCGCCTGCGGCTGGGCCGGAGCCGAGGAGAAGGACGTCGGTGGTGCGCCCGGGGCGCCGACCGGCGTCACCGCGGAGGCGGGCAGCGCGACGAGCGTGCACGTCATGTGGAACGTGACCGCGCGGGCCGATGTCTACGAGGTGTATCGCGGCACCACGAAGGTCGTGGAAGTACCGGGCGCGAAGCACATGGTGGATGTCACCAGGCTCCGGCCGTCCACGCTGTATGTCTTCACCGTACGGGCGCGGGACGCCGACGGACGGCTCGGGCCGCCCAGCCGTCAGGTCCGGGCTCGGACACCCGCTGCCGTCGCGGACGACCACTCGGCGCCCACCCGCCCCTCGGCGCCCGGCGGACGGGCGGCCGGAAGCCGGGCGGTCGAGCTGTCCTGGTCCGCCTCGACGGACGACCGGGACGTGGTGTCGTACGACATCCACCAGGGAGCCGCGAAGATCCACAGCGTGGGCGGGGGCCAGACGGCAGCCGTGGTGACGGGGCTGCGGCCCGGCACGTCCTACGCGTTCACCGTCCGGGCCAGGGACGCGGCCGGCAACGTCTCCCCCGCCAGTGGCACAGTCCGCCTCACCACCCCGGGCACCGACGACGGCCGCGCCACGGCCCCCACCGGCTTCCGGGCGACGAGCCGCCACGAGGACGGGGCGTACCACCTCGAGCTGAGCTGGGTGCCGCCCCGGGTGGACGGCGTGATCACCGAGTACCAGATCCAGCTGGACGGCCGCCCGGCCACGTCCCTCGTGTACGGCGGGAGCGCCCCGCGCGACCGGGCGACGCACGGCTTCTACGTGGGGCAGGTCGCCGGTGTGCGGCACCGCGTCCGCATCCGGGCGATGCTGCCGGACGGCACCTGGGGCGGCTTCTCGGCGGAGCGGACGGTGACGACGGGCGCGCGGCGGTGACACGGAGACCACGGCGGCCACGCGGATACCTCGGCGGCGGCACCGGGCCTACGGCGATGTCGTATCCGCGTCGGCCGGCCGGCGGCCTGAGTCACCTGCACGGCGGAACCCGGCGTGCGGCCCGGGCCCGGGGAGCTTTGGCTGACCCCTGAGGCAGCACGGGCGTTTCCCGACCCTCGGCGGCGCTAGGGATGTACCGCCAACCGTG
The DNA here is from genome assembly GCF_056433405.1 of Streptomyces sp. NPDC044719. NCBI lineage: Bacteria > Bacillati > Actinomycetota > Actinomycetes > Kitasatosporales > Streptomycetaceae > Streptomyces > Streptomyces sp. NPDC044719. The sequence continues at coordinate 905,781 of NZ_JBWKHE010000004.1, read as the reverse complement.
CCGCCGGAGGGCAGTCCACATGCGCAACTCATCGCCAGTTCTCCGCTCCGGCCTGACCGTGGCAGCCGCCGCTCTGCCCCTCGCCCTGGCCGCGACGCCCGCTGCGGCGGGGCCGGGCATCTCCGTGAGCACCACGGGCAACACGGTGTCGGTCACGACCAGCGCGTGCACCCAGATCAACGGCAGCTGGGGTACGGCCTCACTGCTCACCAGCAGCCAGGGCAGCTTCGCCCAAGGGCGCCAGGTGACCCTGTCGGGGACGTCCACCAGCCAGTCCGCCGCCTGGTCGAGCGTCAGCGCGGGGACGTACACCGTCATCGTCATCTGCTCGGACGGCACGACCGCGGGCACCCAGTCCGTCGTCGTCTCCCCGGCCCCCTCCCCCACGGCCACGAGGTCCCCGTCCCCGTCCCCGTCGGCGTCGCCGTCCCGCGGCGTCATGGGCGGTTCCGGCGGAAGCGCCACGGACTACGGGACCGTCACGCTGGTGGCGGGCGGCACGCTGGTCGGGGCCGGCCTGTTCGGGACCGCCTGGTACCTGCGCCGGCGCAACAAGCCGTACCGGTTCTGACCCGGTACGGACGGCGGCCCGCCCTCCCGAAGCGCTCCGGTCGGGCGGGCCGCCGTCACACCCGGTCAGGCCGGGCGGGTCGGCTCGCCGTCCGGGAGCTCGGCGAATTCCGCCACGGCGCGGCTGAGCCACTGGGTCCAGAAGGTCTCCAGGTCGATCCCGGCCCGCAGCACCAGATGCCGCAGCCGGTCCTCGGTGCCCTCCCGGCCGGGCGGGAAGTCGCGCCGCTCGATCTCCCGGTACTCCGCCAGCTGCCGCTCGTGCAGCCGCAGATGGCGTCGCAGATCGTCCTCCAGGCCCGCCGTGCCCACCACGGCCGCCGCCCTCAGCCGCAACAGCAGTGTGTCGCGGTGCGGCTTGGGGTCCTGGGAGGCGGCGGTCCAGCGGGCGAGTTCGGCGCGGCCCGCGTGCAGGACCTCGTAGCTCTTCTTCTGCCCGCGCGCCGGCTGCTCGGACGGCAGGGCCCGGATCAGGCCCTCCGCCTCGAGCTTTCCCAGCTCGCGATAGATCTGCTGGTGCGTCGCCGACCAGAAGTACCCGATCGACCGGTCGAACCGGCGGGTCAGCTCCAGGCCCGACGACGGCTTCTCGAGCAGGGCGGTGAGGATCGCGTGCGGGAGTGACATACCCGTCATCCTAGGGACGGGCGGCAGGCCCCCTACAGCGCCGCCGCCAGCTCGGTGCCCTGCTTGATGGCGCGCTTGGCGTCCAGTTCCGCGGCCACGTCGGCGCCGCCGATCAGGTGCGTGCTGCGCCCGGCGGCGACCAGTTCCTCGTACAGACCGCGGCGCGGCTCCTGGCCCGTGCACAGCACGATCGTGTCGACCTCAAGCACCGTGCTCGCGCCATCGATCGTGACATGCAGTCCGGCGTCGTCGATCCGGTCGTAGCTCACGCCCGGGACCATGGTGACGCCGCGGTGCTTGAGTTCGGCGCGGTGGATCCAGCCGGTGGTCTTGCCGAGTCCGGCGCCGACCTTGGACGTCTTGCGCTGGAGCAGATGGACGGTGCGCGGCGGGGCGGGCCGCTCGGGCGCGGCGAGGCCGCCGGGGGCGCGGTAGTCGAGGTCGACGCCCCACTGGCGGAAGTACGTCGCCGGGTTTTCGTGGGCCTTGTCGCCGGTGTCCGTGAGGTACTCGGCGACGTCGAAGCCGATGCCGCCGGCGCCGAGGATCGCGACGCGGTCGCCTACGGGGGCGCCGTCGCGCAGGACGTCGAGGTAGCCGAGGACGCTCGGGTGGTCGACGCCGGGGATGTCGGGGGTGCGCGGGCTGACGCCGGTGGCGACGACCACCTCGTCGTAGCCGTCGACGTCCGCGACCGTGACGGGCGTGTTCAGCCGCACGTCGACACCGTGCCAGTCGAGCTGGGTGCGGAAGTAGCGGAGCGTCTCGTCGAACTCCTGCTTGCCGGGGACCTTGCGGGCGACGTTGAGCTGCCCGCCGATCTCGCTCGCGGCGTCGAAGAGGGTGACGTCGTGGCCGCGCTCGGCCGCGGAGACGGCGCAGGCGAGGCCGGCCGGTCCCGCGCCGACGACCGCGACGCGTTTGCGCAGCCGGGTCGGGGAGAGGACGAGTTCCGTCTCGTGGCAGGCGCGCGGGTTGACCAGGCAGGAGGTGATCAGGCCGCTGAAGGTGTGGTCGAGGCAGGCCTGGTTGCAGCCGATGCAGGTGTTGATCGCCTCGGGCCGGCCTGCCGCGGCCTTGGTGACGAAGTCCGGGTCGGCGAGCATCGGGCGGGCCATCGACACCATGTCGGCCGCGCCGTCGGCGAGCAGTTCCTCGGCGAGTTCGGGGGTGTTGATGCGGTTGGTGGTGACGAGCGGGACGGACACCTCGCCCATGAGCCGCTTGGTCACCCAGGTGTACGCACCGCGCGGCACGGAGGTGGCGATGGTGGGGATACGGGCCTCGTGCCAGCCGATGCCGGTGTTGATGATCGTCGCCCCGGCGGCCTCGACGGCCTTGGCGAGGGTGATCACCTCGTCGAGCGTGGAACCGCCCGGGACGAGGTCGAGCATGGACAGCCGGTAGACGACGATGAAGTCCTCGCCGACCGCCTCGCGCACCCGCCGCACGATCTCCAGCGGGAAACGCGTGCGATTCTCGTACGAGCCGCCCCAGCGGTCGGTGCGCTGGTTGGTGTGCCGGGCGATGAACTCGTTGATGAGGTAGCCCTCGGAGCCCATGATCTCCACGCCGTCGTAGCCGGCCTGACGGGCGAGGCGGGCGGCGCGGACGTAGTCGTCGATGGTCCGCTCGATGTCGGCGTCGCTCAGCTCGCGGGGCGGGAAGGGGCTGATCGGCGCCTGGAGCGGGCTGGGCGCGACCAGGTCCTGGTGGTAGGCGTACCGGCCGAAGTGCAGGATCTGCATCGCGATCCGCCCGCCCGCATGGTGCACGGCGTCGGTGATGACGCGGTGCTGCTCGGCCTCCGCCTCGGTGGTGAGCTTCGCGCCGCCCTCGTACGGGCGTCCCTCGTCGTTGGGTGCGATGCCGCCCGTGACGATCAGGCCCACTCCCCCGCGGGCGCGGGCGGCGTAGAAGGCGGCCATGCGCTCGAAACCGCCGTCGGCCTCCTCCAGGCCGACATGCATGGAGCCCATGAGGACCCGGTTGGGCAGGGTCGTGAAGCCCAGGTCGAGGGGGGTCAGCAGGTGCGGGTAACGGCTCATCGTCGGGCCCTCCGTGCGCGGTGTCGTCCCCGTAGTTCTAGAGGACTACCGGCGCTTTATGCAACTAGTTGCATAAGGTGATGGAGGGCACACCGGGCTACGGCCAGGGGATCACCGGCTCTCGAGGCGCACGTGCAGTTCCTTCTCCTGGTCGCCGGGGACCGTGGTCAGGTCCTGCACGGCGAACAGGGAGTCCAGCCTCAAGCGGAACTGTTCGATCGCCCAGTACCCGCCGTGCAGGTCGGCATCGACGGAGGACGACAGCCGGGCCGGCCGCGCGCCCTCGTGCGTGTCGGCGACGTCGAAGGTGCCGAGCCACACGGTCGGACGGGTCTCGTGCAGTTCCTCGGGCACGTCGTCGGCGCACCGGTCCGACTCGAAGCAGGCGCACAGCGTGTCGAACACGATCCGGGCGTCGTGCTTGCTGCATCCGCTGATCTCCACCGAGACGGAGTGGGGGTGCGGTCGCTCAAGGTCCATCGTGACGCTCCTCTTCTGGCCACGCTGCCGTATCCGCCCCTACCCCAGCAAAGCACCACCTTCCGGCGAGCACTACCGGCAGCACCCCGGTTCCGGTGACCGGTTTGCGGGGCGGTACGCGCCGTGTTGGGAGATGGTGGAAGGTGACGGAAGGGGCCTCGAGGAAACGGCTCCGCGCGGTAGAACATGGGGTGTCGGCACCATGACGGCGTGCCGCGAGGATCGGCGAAGGCGGGGCGTGGGATGAGTGCAGCCGGGTCTCCCGTGGCCGAGGGCGACGAGCCCCCGCGCGAGTCGTCGCGACCGAGCGGGCTGCTCGACGTCCTGCGCGTGGCCTCGGTGGTCCTCGACTCCGAGGGCCGCATCGTGCTGTGGAGCCCGCAGGCCGAGGAACTGTTCGGGTACGAGGCGCGGGAGGCGCTCGGGGAGTACGCCGCCCGGATCATGGTCCACGAGCAGCACGTCGACCTCGTGGTCAAGCTGTTCGCGGACGTCATGGGCACCGGGCAGAGCTGGGCCGGCGCCTTCCCCGTCCGCCACAAGGACGGCAGCACACGACTCGTGGAGTTCCGCAACATGCGGCTGCTGGACGACGAGGGCGACGTCTACGCGCTCGGTCTGTGCGCCGACCAGTCGACCGTGCACCGGCTGGAGCGGGAGGTGGCGCTGTCGACGCGGATGATCGCGCAGTCCCCGATCGGGCTGGCCGTGCTGGACACCGAGCTGCGGTACGTCTCGGTCAACGCGGCACTGGAGGAGCTCAACGGCGTACCGGCCGAGGAGCACCTGGGGCGCACGGTCCACGAGGTGGTGCCGCAGATGGACGTCGAGGCCCTGGAGGCCGCGGCGCGCCGGGTCCTGGACACCGGCACGCCGGTCGTCGACCAGTCCACGATCGGCCGCACCCCGGCCGACCCGGACCAGGACCACGCCTGGTCGATCTCGCTGTACCGGCTGGAGAACGCCTTCGGGACCGTGCTGGGCGTGGCCGTCTCGATCGTCGACGTCACCGAGCAGTACCGGGCGGGCATCGAGGCCGAGGCCGCGCGGCGGCGTCTGGCCCTGATCGCGGACGCGTCCGGCCGGATCGGTACCTCGCTGGACCTGGACCGCACGGCCCGCGAGCTCGCCGACGTGGCCGTGCCGGAACTCGCCGACATCGCGGCCGTCGATCTGCTGGACGCGGTGGTGCAGGGGCGGCGCACCAGCCTCGGCCCCGCCGAGTCGGCCGTGATCCGTGCGCTGGCGGTCCAGGGGTACGACTCGGCCGAGGCCCTGGAGGCCGCGGATCCTCCGGGGCAGGTGGCCCGGTACGCTCCCGACCGGCTCGTCACCCAGTGCGTGCGCACGGCCCTTCCCGTGATGCTGCCGCAGGTCACGGACGAGGATCTGCCGCGTATCGCCCGTTCCCCGGAGGCGGCCAAGCTGCTCGGCCGGGCCGGGGTGCACTCCTATCTGGCGGTGCCGCTGATCGCGCGCGGCGAGGTGCTGGGCGCGCTGGATCTCAAGCGCACCCGCAATCCGCTGCCCTTCGCCGAGGACGACCTGCTGCTGGCGCGCGAGCTGGCCGCCCGGGCGGCCGTGCAGATCGACAACGCCCGCTGGTACCAGAGCGCCCGGGACACCGCGCTCACCCTCCAGCGCAGCCTGCTGCCCAGTCATCCGCCGGTGACGGGCGGTCTCGAGGTCGCCTCCCGCTACCAGCCGGCCGGGGCCACCAGCGAGGTCGGCGGCGACTGGTTCGACGTCATCCCCCTGGACGGCGGCACGACCGCGCTCGTCGTGGGCGACGTGATGGGCAGCGGCATCCCCGCGGCGGCGACCATGGGCCGGCTGCGTACGGCGACCAACACCCTGGCCTCCCTCGACCTCGACCCGGCCCGGCTCCTGGAGCACCTCGACAAGATCACCGAGGGGCTGGAGCAGGCCATCGCCACCTGCGTCTACGCCGTCCACGACCCGCATCTGCGACAGTGCCGGATCGCCAACGCCGGGCATCTGCCACCGGTGCGCGTCCGGGTCGGCCACCCCCCGGAGCTGCTCGACCTGCCGACCGGGGTGCCGCTCGGCGTGGGCGGTGTCGCCTTCTCGACCACCACGGTCGACCTCGAGCCGGGCGATCGCCTGGTCTTCTACACCGACGGCCTGGTGGAGACCCGCCGCGACCCGCTCGACGAACGCCTCGGCACCCTCCTGTCCCTGCTGGACGGCCCCGACCGGCCCCTGGAGGAGGTCTGCGACCTGCTCCTGCGTACGCTCCACGAGCCGGACAACTTCGATGACGTGGCCCTGCTCATCGCACGGGCGACGCCCCCGGACTGAGCCGCGGCCTACTGCCTCACCCCGATCACCACGTGCGCGTACAGCTCCTCCGAGACGGCCAGCCGGGTCGTCAGGCCGTGGCGTTCGAAGGTGGCGACGGCGGTCGGTGCCTGGTGCCGGCCGGTCTCCACCAGGACGCAGCCGCCGGGGGCGAGCCAGCGGGGGGCCTCGGCCGCGACCCGGCGCAGGACGTCCAGGCCGTCCGTGCCGCCGTCGAGAGCGACCCGCGGCTCGTGGTCACGGGCCTCGAGGGGCAGCAGGCCTATCTCGTCGCTGGGCACGTACGGCACGTTGGCCGCGAGGACGTCGACGCGGCCGAGGAGCGCACCGGGCAGCGCCTCGAAGAGGTCGCCCTGGTGGACATGGCCCCCGGCGGCGGCGACGTTGCCGCGGGCGCAGCACACGGCGACGGGATCGATGTCGGCGGCGTGCAGTTCGACGGGGCCCAGCCCGGCGGCCAGCGCCGCGCCGACGGCACCCGAGCCGCAGCACAGGTCCACGACGACGGTGGCGCAGGGCGCCTGGGCGAGGGCCTGTTCCACCAGGAACTCGGTGCGGCGGCGCGGCACGAAGACGCCGGGGGCGACGGTGACGCGCAGACCCCGGAACCCGGCCCAGCCCACGACGAGTTCGAGGGGCAGCCCCTGGACGCGGCGCTCGACCATGGCGGCCGCTTCGGCCGGGGTGCGCGCGGTGGAGAGGATCAAGTCGGCCTCGTCCTCGGCGAAGACGCACCCCCCGGTGCGCAGGGCGTCGGCCAGGGCGTCGCGGGACAACGGCGTGGAGGGCGGGACAGAAGACACAGACGGCATGGATGCCAAGAGCCTTTCGAGAGCCGAAGGGCGCTCCGGCGGTCGCCTACAGGCGGCGGTCCGCGCGACATCGAGGAGTGAGCACCCGAGCTGACACAGCGGTAATGGGTCTCACCTCCTCGTCTTCCGACGGCCGGGATGGTCCACGGCCGGACGGCAACACTACCTGACGGACCGGCCGCCCGGTACGGGACCGGAATCGGCCGCCCGCAGGCAATGGTTGGGTTGTGCAACCATGGAGGGCGAGCAGCAGCGATGTGCGGCAACACCCTGAGGGAGGCCAGGTGAACGCAGCCGACGCCGTGGAGACCATCCAGCGGGAGATGACGGTCTTCGCCCGCCGTGCCCGTGCCGCGGCGGGGCGGATGCACCCGGAGTTGTCGCTGGTGTCGTACACACTGCTCGGGCATCTGGAGGAGAGCGGCGGCTGCCGTGCCACCGACCTGGCGGCCCACTACGCCCTGGACAAGTCCACCGTCAGCCGCCAGGTGGCCGCCCTCGAACGCGCCGGTCTCATCGAGCGCCGTCCCGACGCGGAGGACCAGCGCGTTCTGGTGCTGCGGCTGACGGAAGCCGGCCGGCGCATCCTGGCCCAGGTCACCGAGAGCCGCCGGATCGCCTTCCGGGAGCGGCTGGCGGACTGGCCGGCCGAGGACCTGTCGCTGTTCGCCGGCTACCTCGTGCGCTACAACGCGGGCTCCGGACCCGGCCGGCACGACTAGGGCACACCGCACGTACGGTTGAATGCGCAATCACTGAACATGCCGGCCCGACGGGCACCGTCGGCCCGGTCCGGAGGCAGCACCCCATGCACATCACCAGAGGCTTCACCGGGCGACCGCGCGCCGACGACCCCGGCCTGCCGCCCGGCCAGTACGACGCCGGCGACGACTGGCCCGTCCTGTCCGCCGAGGTCACTCCCGACCTGGCACCCGCCGACTGGACCTTCCGCGTGGACGGCCTGGTGTACGAGCCCCGCACCTGGGACTGGGACGAGGCGCACCTGCTGCCGTCGTCGGCGTACGAGGGCGCCATCCACTGCGTGACGAGCTGGTCGAAATTCGGGGTCCGGTTCTCGGGCGTCTCCCTGGACGCCTTCCTGGATGTGGTCCGGCCCCATGGGTCGGCGACCCATGCCGTCGCCTACTCGCACACCGGCTACACGGCGAACCTCCCGCTCGCCGACCTCACCGGCGGGCGGGCGTGGATCGCCTGGGAGTACGACGGCAGGCCGCTCGCCCCCGAGCACGGCGGCCCGGCGCGACTGCTGGTGCCGCACCTGTACTTCTGGAAGAGCGCCAAGTGGATCGCGGGCCTGCGGATCCTCGACCACGAGGAGCCTGGATTCTGGGAGCGGAACGGCTACCACGGGCGGGGCAACCCCTGGGAGGAGCAGAGGTACTCCGGTGACTGAGACCTTCGTGCCTCCCACGCGGTTCGCCGTGCCCGGGCGCATCGCCGTGAGCGAGCAGGCCGCCTCCGAGTGGCAGACCGCCACGCTGACCGAGATCCGCCCCGAGACCGCGCGTGCCGCCACCTTCCGGTTCGCCGTGCCCGGCTGGCCGGGGCACCTGCCCGGCCAGCACCTGATGGTGCGGCTGACCGCCGAGGACGGCTACGTGGCCCAGCGCCACTACTCGATCGCGTCCGCCCCGGACGACTCCGGGCACATCGAGCTGACCCTGGACCACGTCGACGGCGGCGAGGTCTCGGGCTGGTTCCACACCGTCGCCCGGCCCGGCGACCGCGTCGAGGTACGGGGCCCGGTGAGCGGCTTCTTCGCCTGGCCCGGCGACCGGCCCGCGCTGCTGATCGGCGCCGGCTCCGGCGTCGTACCGCTGATGTCGATGGTCCGGCACCACCGGGCGCGGAAGCTGACCGTGCCGCTGCGGCTGGTGGTGTCCGCGCGCGGCCCCGAGGAGCTCATCTACGCCCGGGAGTTCGGCTCGGAGACGACGGCCGTGTTCACCCGCGTCGCGCCGGCGGGCGTGCCGGTGGGACGTATGGCCGCGGCACATGTGGCGCCGCTCCTGGCCGAGCAGCCGTCCGGTGGGTGGGAGACCTATGTGTGCGGCTCCAACTCCTTCGCCGAGCACGCCTCCCGGCTGCTGGTGACGGCCGGTCAGCCCGTGGACCGCATCCGGATCGAGCGTTTCGGCTGATCTCGAAGGCGCGCTGACCTCGCAGGCGCCCCCGCGCCCCCGGTGTTTCGCCCGGGTCGGCCCGGGCACCCAGCCGGAGGGCTTCGGCACACGACCACCAGTGACTCCCCGCGCACGCGACGACGCTGCCGGGGAGCGGACCGACGGCCCGGCCACGACGAGCGATCGATGCGCGTCGGAGGGGTACCCGATCCGAGTGGGCACTCGCACGCGTGGCATGACGCGGAGGGAGCGGGAGGTCGACATGCGAACCCGGGTGCGCGGCTGGCGCTGGCGGAGCAGTCCGCTGCGGCGCCGGTCCGATGTCGTCGAGGCGTGGACGGTGCTGGTGGTCGCCGTCCTGATGCTCGTGGGCGCGCCTCTGGCGGGAGTGGCGGCGGCCTGGTGGGCCCATGACGAGGCGACGTCGGTGTCGGCGGAGCAGCGCGCCGAGCGGCATCGCGTCCGCGCGGAGGTGGTCGGCAGGAAGGGCGACTCGCTGCCGTCGGCCCAGTCCGGCGGGCAGCACGCGTTCCGTGCGACCGTGCGCTGGACGGAGCCGGGCGAGGGGACGCGCACCGCGACGGCACCGGTCGCGGCGGGCACCCGGCAGGGCGAGGTCGTGGACGTCTGGTTCGACTCCCGGGGGCGGAACGTGCCCCCGCCGGTGGACGGCTCCGCGGTCTGGCAGCACACCCTCACCATCGGCACATGTGCCGCGGGCGGCGCGGTGCTCGTGGTGCTTCTCGGCCACTTCGCGGTGCGCCGGGTGGCGCTGCGCCGCAGGCTGGCGGAGTGGGACCGGGCCTGGACCCGTACGGAACCGGAGTGGACGCACCGCCGCGCGTGACCCACCCGATGTACGGCAGATGACGGGCACCGCCCGGCTCCGGGCTCCGACAAAATGCCTGGCGAGTCCTCCGACCGCCCACGTAGTGTGATCATCCGCTCTGTCCCCGCAGCTGTTCCTCACCCAAGGCGGTCCTGCATGGCCCTGTTCGACCTTCCTCTCGATGAACTCCGCGAGTACCGCAGCGCGTCCCCCGAGCCCGAGGACTTCGACGCCTTCTGGTCCAAGACGCTCCAGGAGGCGCGTGAGCACGACCTGGACGCCCGCTTCGAACCGGTCGACACGGGCCTGTCCACCGTGCAGGTGTTCGACGTGACGTTCGCCGGCTTCGGTGGCCATCCGGTCAAGGGCTGGCTGACGCTGCCGGCCGGGGCGGACGGACCGCTGCCGCTGGTCGTGGAGTTCATCGGCTACGGCGGTGGACGCGGACTGCCGCACGAGCACCTGCTGTGGGCGTCCTCGGGCCGGGCGCACTTCGTGATGGACACCCGCGGGCAGGGCAGCGCCTGGGGCGCGGGCGGCGGCACGGCGGACCCGGTGGGCGGAGCGCCCGCCTTCCCGGGCTTCATGACGCGCGGTATCGACGCGCCGGAGAACTACTACTACCGCCGGGTGTTCACGGACGCCGTGCGAGCCGTGGAGGCGGCCCGTTCGCACCCCCTCACCGACGCCACGCGCACGGTGGCCGTCGGCGCCAGCCAGGGCGGCGGTATCACGATCGCGGTGGGCGGCCTGGTCCCCGACCTGGCGGCCATCGCGCCGGACGTGCCGTTCCTGTGCGACTACCCGCGCGCGGCGACGCTCACGGACCGGCACCCGTACCGGGAGATCGGCCTGTACCTCAAGACGCACCGCGGTCGCGCCGCGGACGCCCTGCGCACGCTCTCGTACTTCGACGCCGTCCACTTCGCCGCCCGCGGCCGGTCCCCCGCGCTCTTCTCGGCGGCCCTGGAGGACCAGACCTGCCCGCCCTCGACGGTCTTCGCGGCTTTCAACGGATGGGGCCACGAGGACAAGGAGATCGAGGTGTACGACTTCAACGACCACGAGGGCGGCGGGCCCTTCCAGGAGGCGGCCAAGCTGCGCTGGATGCGCTCGCACATCTGATCCGGCCGTTCATCGCCGGCGGGCTTCCGCACGGTCCCGACCAGTCGGTACGTTCATCGCGCCCGGGCCGCTCCACGGCGGCCCGGCCCCGAGACGGTCGGCGGAGGGGCTCATGTCCGAGAACGAGACACAGGTGCGCGGGCACTGCGATGCGCGGTTCGCCGCGGTTCGCAGGGCGTTCGAGGAGAACTTCCGGGAGCGGGGCGAGCTGGGCGCCGCGGTGGCCGTCACCGTCGGCGGCGCGACGGTGGTGGAGCTGTGGGGCGGTTGGGCCGACGCGGAGCGCTCCCGGCCGTGGGAGCGGGACACGCTGGTCAATGTGTGGTCCACGACCAAGGGCCCGGTGGCGCTGTGCGCGCACATCCTGGCCGACCGGGGGCTGCTGGACTTCGACGCCCCGGTCGCCGAGTACTGGCCCGAATTCGCGGCGGCGGGCAAGGAGAAGATCCTCGTACGGCACCTGCTGTCCCACCGCGCAGGTCTGGCCGGGCTGCGGGAGCCGCACTCGCTGGAGCAGCTCTGCGACTGGGAGCTGACCACGCAGCGGCTCGCGGCGACGCAGCCCTGGTGGGAACCGGGAACCGTGTCCGGCTATCACGCGCTCACCTACGGCCATCTGGTCGGCGAGGTCGTACGGCGCGTCTCGGGGCTGCGCCCCGGGGCCTTCCTGGAGCGGGAGGTGACCGCGCCGCTCGGGATCGACTTCCGCATCGGGCTGCCGGCGAAGGACTCCGGCCGAGTGGCCGAGCTGGTCCAGCCGCCGGTGGCGGTGAGCAGTGAACAGGCCGCCGTCTTCGCCCAGTTGGCACCGGCGGCGATCGCGGCGCTGACCAACCCGTCGGTGGCCGCGGCCGGGGCCAACACCCCCGGATGGCGGGCCGCGGAGATCCCCGCGGCGAACGGGCACGGCACCGCGCTCGCGATCGCCGAGCTCTACGGCGTCTTCGCGGGGCGCGGGTCGTACGGAGACCACCGTGTCCTGTCCCCCGAGGCGGCCGAGCGGGTGCGCGAAGGCCAGGGCAGCTGCCGGGATCTGGTGCTCGGCGCCGGGTTCGAGAACGAGACGGAGGTGGGGCTCGGGCTGTGGCTCAGCGGAGCCAACGGCTCCTACGGACCCAACCCGCGCGCTTTCGGTCACGACGGCTTCGGCGGCTCGTGCGGGCTGGCCGACCCGGAGGCGGAGGTGTCCCTGGGGTATGTGATGAACCGTATGGGGCCTCATATCGCGGACGACCCGCGGAAGATGGCACTGGTCGACGCCCTGTACAGCGTGCGGTGACGGCGGGGGCGGGCGGTCCGGTTTCGGCCGAACCGCCCGGCCGCCCTTCCCGCCTGGTTTAGACCAATGCTAGATCTGGTGGCGCACCGAGTCCGCACCACTACCGCACGTCACCACCAGGAGGCGCGGCATGGACCGCACCACCCCGCACGACCACCCGCCGGCCGAGGAAGAGCCCTTGTACCGGCGGATCGCGACGCAGTTGCTCGGCGAACTGCGCGACGGCACCGTTCCGCCCGGTGAACGACTGCCGGGCGAACGGCGGCTCGCCGAGCACTTCGGGGTCAGCCGGGAGACCGTACGGCAGGCGCTGGAACTGCTGCGCCGTGACGGTCTGGTCGCCACCGACCGGCGCGGCAGCCACGCCACCCTGCCCGGCCTGCCGGTGGAGGCACCGGCTTCGCTCGCCTTCCCGGTCGGAGCGGCGGCCGCCGCTCCGGGCACGGTCGCCCGCGCCACCGTCAGGTGGGAGCCGCCCCCGCCGGACCACGCCGAGGCCCTGGGGCTGGCCCCGGGCCGGCCCACCCTCGTCCACGACTACCGGTACGCGACCGCCGACGGACGCGGACTGCGTACCGCCGTGACATCCTTCTCCGCCGTGGCACTGGCGGAAGTGGAGGAGCTGGCCCGCTACCGCGACCGCGCCGACGGCACCGCCGCCGCGCACCTGCGTAGGGCCTACGACTGGATGCGCCGGGCCGGTCTGACCCTGCACCACCGCGACGCCATCACCCGCCTCACGAGCACGCCGTCGGTGCGGGTCACCCGGCAGGTACACGACCAGTACGCGCGCCCGCTGGAGATCACCGACCTGGTGGTGGACGCCCGGCGGGACGCGCTGGTCTACGAGTTCACCCTGCCGGGCCGGGCCGGCTAGACCGGTGACCGGGCCACGACGAGCCGTACCCGCGGGCTGCCGTCCGGTCGCTGTCCGAACTCCGGCAGCGCGTGGAGGTCCACCCGGAAGCCGGAGCGTGCCAGCTCGCGCTGTACGTCCCCGAAGCGGAACGCGCGGTAGTACATGACGAACGGAGGCCGCCACAGCGCGTTGCGCACCCGCATCACCGTGTCGAAGCCGAGCAGCATCCAGTAGCCGAGCGAGCCCGGGCGGGGCGGGGCGACCAGCGGAAACGCGAAGCTGCCGCCCGGCCGCAGGACCGAGCGGACCTGGGTGAACAGGCCGGGCAGCTCACGGGGCAGGAAGTGGCCGAAGGCCCCGAAGCTGACCACCAGGTCGAAGGCGGGCGCGAACGGCAGGGCGCGGGCGTCCGCCCTGACCCAGGAGACCGGAGGCCCCTCGGGCCTGACCTGCTCCCGTGCGATGTCGAGCATGCCCGCGCTGAAGTCGACGCCGGTGACCCGCTCCCGGCACACCCCCGCCAGCACGCCGACGCCCGCGCCGGTGCCGCAGCAGAGGTCGAGGCCGGCGTCGAAGGGCCCCATGCGCCGCAGTGCCGACCCGACGGCGTCGAGGACCGCTTCAGGGGTCCGGAAGGGGGTGTGGTCGAACTTCGGCGCGAGGAGGTCGTAGCCGCGCTCGACGGACGACAGCGCCTGGACGGCGAGCTCGCGCAGACTGGGGCCTTCGGGGCTGAACATCGGCTCAGCCTAGGGGAGCCCGCTGTTCGAGGACCGTGAGTACGCGCTCGCACCAGCGGAGGTTCTCCTCCTCGAAGCCGATGCCTCCCATCAGCGTGAGGTACGGGCCGACGCGGTCGGTCTCCCGTAGGTACTCCTCCTCACTGCGGCCGGCCAGGAGGCGTTCGCGGACGCGCCGGTAGCGGGCGAGCTTGCCGCGGGCCCACGACGCGCGCTCCTCCACCAGCGCACGGGCGGCCTCGGGGTCCGCACCGTCCATGGCCTGGATCTTGATGAGGAGTTCGTCCCGGATGGTGGTCGGCCGCCGGGGCGGTGTGGCGGCGAACGCGCACAGCTCCTCACGCCCCGCCTCGGTGAGCGTGAACATCCGCTTGTCGGGCCGCCGTTCCTGGCGTACGACCCTGGCCTCGATCAGCCCGTCCTGGGCGAGGCGCTCCAGCTCCCGGTAGAGCTGCTGCGGCGTCGAGGCCCAGAAGTTCGCGAACGACACGTCGAACACCTTGGAGAGCTCGTAGCCCGAGGCCTCCCCTTCCAGGAGGGCGGCCAGAACGGCGTACTTCAGAGACATATGGACACGGTAACAGCGGTTGATTATGCTCATCCGCACTTACTCAATTAATTGACCAAGGCAGGTTCGATGCGTGCATTCCGTGAGGCCATCGAGGCAGACGACCTCGACGCCGCCGAGGCGCTCCTGGCGCCGGACGTCGTGTTCACCAGCCCGGTCGTGTTCAAGCCGTACGCCGGCAAGGCGATCACGGCGGCGATCCTGCGCGCCGTCTCCGGCGTCTTCGAGGACTTCCGCTACGTGCGCGAGATCAACGACGCGGACGGCCGCGACCACGCCCTCGTCTTCACCGCGCGGGTCGGCGACCGGGAGATCAGCGGCTGCGACTTCATCCACGTCGGCGAGGACGGGCTCATCGACGAATTCACCGTGATGGTGCGCCCGTTGTCAGGAGCACAGGCGCTCGCGGCGGCCATGGGCGCGCAGTTCGAGCGGATCGCCGAGGAGGCGCGAGCACGCTCGGTGTGAGCAACTCGTCTGGTTGGATGGCCCCATGACGTCCGCCGAGCACGACGCGCTGATGCGGGCCAACCAGGCCAACTGGGACGCCCGCGCGCCCGTCCATCTCGCCAGCCGGTTCTACGGCCTCGACCAGGACCTCGACCCCGAGCGCTGGTTCGCCCCCTTCGAGTGGGAGGACCTCGGCGAGCTGGCCGGGCGTGACGTGCTGCACCTGCAGTGCCATCTCGGCACGGAGACGATCGCCTTCGCCCGGCGCGGAGCCCGTGCCGTCGGCCTCGACTTCTCCGAGGGGTCGGTGGCGGCGGCGAACGGCATCGCCGCGAAGGCCGGGGCGGACGTGACGTACGTGCGGGCGAACGTGTACGACGCCGTCGAGGCCCTGGACGGGCGGCGGTTCGACGTCGTCTACACCGGCAAGGGCGCCCTGTGCTACCTGCCCGACCTGGACCGCTGGGCGGAAGTCATCGGCCGGCTGCTGCGGCCCGGCGGCCGGTTGTACATCGTCGAGTTCCATCCGCTGCTCAACTCCCTCGGCCCGAAGCCCGCTCCGGGCGAAGGGCCCGAGTTGCTTCTGCGCCATGACTACCTGAACGGCGGCGGTCCGGTGCACCGGGACGCGACCCGCACCTACACGGACGGCCCGGCCGTCGAGGGCGCCACGGACAGTTACGAGTGGATGCACGGAATGGGCGAGGTCGTCAACGCGTTGACCGGGGCGGGACTCACCGTGCGGCGACTGCGCGAAGGCGACGAACTTCCCTGGCCGCGCTGGCCGCAGATGGTCCGTACGGAGTCCGGCTGGTGGCGGCTTCCCGCGCCTCGGATCCCGCTGCTGTACGGGCTGCTGGCCGGCCGCTGAGACGCTCGAGGTCCATTTCACTCCCCCGGCATCACGTTCGGTGGTAGCGTGAGAACAGCACTCGTGCACGCCCGGTTCTCGGGCGCCGGTGCCAGTTCATTTCTTCTCTTCTCGTTTCACCTTCCAGCACCACCTCGCTGAGCAGGACGTTCTTCGTCGCGGCCACGGTGCTGTGCGGTTCTCGCCGCCCGGAGGCGTGCCCAAGGCCCCTCCCTTCGCGGCTCCCCCCTCCCTTCGCATGTCCCATGCCTTCCGTCCGTGAAAGGACACACCACCATGACCACCACACTCGAAAACCCAGCCGTCCAGCAGCAGGCCCGGACCGCGACCGGCGTCCTCGACATCGACGCCGCCGGGAAGGGTCAGCTGCGCGCCGAGAACTTCCTTCCCACACCCGCCGACTCCCCGGTCTCCCCCGCGCTGATCCACCGGTACGGCCTGCGCAAGGGCGACTACGTCGAGGGGGTGCGCGGCGACCGGCGCGGCCTGACCGACATCGTGCGTGTCGACGGCCGCGAGCCCGGGGAACTGCGGGGCCGGCGTCACTTCCGGGACCTGACACCGCTGCATCCGCACGAGCGACTGCGTCTGGAGCACCCGGCCGCCGGGCTGGCCGGACGGGTCGTCGACCTGATCGCACCGGTCGGCAAGGGCCAGCGCGGGCTCCTCGTGGCCCCGCCCAAGACCGGCAAGACCGTCCTCCTGCAGCAGCTCGCGGCCGCCGTGGCCGGCAACCATCCCGGGAGCCGGCTGATGATGCTGCTGCTCGACGAGCGGCCCGAAGAGGTCACCGACATGCGGCGCTGTGTGCGGGGCGAGGTGTACGCCTCGACCTTCGACCGCAGCGCCAAGCAGCACATCGCGCTCGCCGAACTCGTGATCGAACGGGCCAAGCGGCTCGTCGAGGCCGGCGAGGACGTCGTCGTCCTCCTCGACTCGCTGACCCGGCTGTGCCGGGCGCACAACAACGCGGCCGCGTCCGGTGGCCGCATCCTCACCGGGGGCGTCGACGCGTCCGCGCTGACCGGCCCCAAGCGGTTCTTCGGCGCCGCCCGGGCCGCCGAGGAGGGCGGCTCCCTCACGATCCTCGCCACCGCCCTGGTGGAGACCGGCTCCCGGGCCGACGACTTCTACTTCGAGGAGCTGAAGAGCACCGGAAACATGGAGCTGCGCCTGAGCCGCGAACCGGCGTCCCGCCGTGTCTTCCCGGCCGTCGACATCACCCCCTCCGGCACCCGCCGCGAGGAACTCCTGCTGCCCCCGGCCGAGTTGGCGGCCATGCACGGCCTGCGGCGCGTACTGCAGAACCGGGACGGCCAGGGCGGTCTGGAGACCCTCCTGGAGCGGATGCGCGAGACACCGGACAACGCGACGTTCCTGCGGCGCGTCCAGCCGACCCTGCCCTCGGGCTGACGGAGCCCGGCCACCCCCTGCCGAGGCGCCACCGGTGTGGCATCCGGGTGCTCGCGGACGCCGTACGGCCCGGTCGTCGCCATGCGGAGCACATCCGTTTCTACGTTAATCATATGATCATCGGACTCTCTTTCCGGATGGCCGTATCGGCCGGTGTGCTCTGTGCGGTGGGGCTCCTGGCGGTGGTGCCCGCCGCGGCGGACGTCTCCGGCAGGGCCGAGCCCAGTGCGCCTGCCGGGCCGAGGGCGGCGGCCCCGCACCCCGCACTGCTGCACCGCCCCGGTACCCATGTCCGCCCGCGTGCCGGAGTGCCCCGTCTCCCTGAGGTCTCCGCCCTGTCGTGGCTGGTGGCCGACGCCCGCAGCGGCGAGGTGCTCGCCGCCCACAACGCGCACCGCAGGCTGCCCCCGGCCAGCACCCTGAAAACCCTGTTCGCCCTCACGGTGCTGCCCGCGCTGCCGGGGCGCGCCCGGCACACGGTCCGTGCGGAGGAACTCCGGGGCATCGGTGCCGGCAGCAGCCTCGTCGGAGTCACGGAGGGCCGTACCTACCGGGTCGCCGACCTCTGGCGCGGTGTCTTCCTCAACTCCGGCAACGACGCCGTCCACGTCCTGGCCGAGATGAACGGCGGCTGGCGGGCCACGGCCCGGCAGATGCAGGCCGAGGCCCGCTCCCTGGGCGCCCACGACACGCGCGTGCTGTCACCGGACGGCTACGACACACCGGGCCAGGTGTCGTCGGCGTTCGACCTGGCGGTCTTCGGCCGGGTGGGGCTGCGCAACCCGGACTTCGCCCGGTACTGCGCCACAGTCGAGGCCAGATTCCCGGGCGGCGGCGGCTGGTCGTACGCCATCCGCAACACCAACCGGCTGCTGAGCGGCACCCGTGGTGTGAAGCCGTACCGGGGGCTCATCGGCATCAAGAACGGCTACACCAGCAAGGCGGGCAGCACGCTCGTCGCGGCGGCACGCCGGGACGGGCGCACCCTCGTCGTGACGGTGATGAACCCTCAGCAGGGCGGCGGGGCCGCCGTCTACGAGGAGGCACGCTCGCTGCTCGACTGGGGGTTCCGGTCAGCCTCGAGGGTGGAACCGGTGGGCTCGCTCGAGACCTCGCAGCGGGCCTCCGCGCGACCGGGAGCGACGACGCTGCCCGCGGCCGCCGCGGCGGCCGTGCCGGAGGAACCCGCCTCCGCCTGGACCGAGGCGAGCCTGATCGTGGGTGCCGTCGGGCTGGGCGCGGCGGTCGTGGTGCTGGTGCTGCGGCTCCCGGCCCGCCGGTCGGAAGGGAGTTGACCGACCGGTAGCCACAGCAGCAGGCCCAGGGTGATCCAGGCGTAGATGTTGCTGCCCAGGAACCCGTCGACGCCGGAAGCGTCGTCGAACCACAGCCACACCACGCTGGTGCACAGCACCGCGTACAGGGCGCCCGCGATCCGCGGGTGCCCCGTACGGACCAGCACGGCGAAGGACGGCAGCAGCCACACCAGATGGTGCACCCAGGTGATCGGGCTGACGAGACAGGCGGCGAGACCGGTCAGGGCGAACGCGGCCGTCCAGTCCTCCGCGGCGGCCGCCCGCCGTACCCTCAGCGCCCACACGCCGAGGATCAGCAGCACCGCCACGGCCCACACCGCCCGGTCCGGTTCCCCCAGCCGGGCCAGAATGCCCTGCACCGACTGGTTCGAGACGTAGCCGAGGCGCCCGACGCGGCTGGTGTCCCACAGGGCGTCGGTCCAGTAGAAGCGTGAGGCGTCCGGGTCCACCCAGGCGGCGAGCGCCGTGGCCCCGAGGGCGACGGCCGTGGCGAGAGCCGCCGCGCGCCACCGTCTGGCCACCAGCAGCAGTCCGATGAACAGCGCCGGCGTGAGCTTGATCGCGGCCGCGAGCCCGATGCCGACACCCGCCAGGCGTCCGCGGCCGGTGGCGAGCAGCGCCGCGTCGGTGAGCACGAGAGCCAGCAGCAGCAGGTTGACCTGACCGAAGCTGAAGGTGTCACGGAGCGGTTCGAACAGTGCGAGCAGGCAGGCGATCAGGGCCCAGCCGTACCAGCCGTGGCGCCGCCGTCCGGGGCCGCTGAGCAGGCGCAGGATCACGGCCAGGGCCGCCAGGTTGAGCAGCAGGGCGGCGGCGATCGCGGTGCGCAGGTCCAGCAGGGCCATCGGCAGCATGGCGACCGCGGCGAACGGCGGGTAGGTGAAGCCGTACGTCGTTCCGGGCACCCGGTAGTCGTAGATCCGGCCGCCGTGATGGACCCAGGTGTCGATACTGCCGTAGTAGACGCGCAGGTCGAACCAGTCGCGCAGCAGGGGCACGGTGGCGGTGAAGACGGTCACCACCGTGGCGAGGGCGAGCACGAGCAGCAGCCGTCCGCGGTCGGTGCGCGGCAGGGCCGGGGTCATGCCGCGCGTCCCAGCGCCGGGGCGAGTTCGGCCTGGCGGGCCTGCCACAGCACGACCACCGCGAGTGCGCCACCGGAGACGGCGAGGACGAGTTGCCCCGTGTCCGCCGCGCTGCCGCTGGGCAGGACGCAGAGCGCGAGCACACCGGTCACGGCCGCCATGCGGTGGCGTACGGAGGTGCTGGGCGTGGCGGCGGCGATGAGGAACAGGCCCCACAGGGCGTACCAGGGGCGGATCGCCGGGCCGAGGGCGGCCACCGCCGCGAGGCTCAGGCCGAGCGCGTAGACCGGTCGTGGGCGCAGCCGGAGCCATATCAGCACGATCGCGACCACGGCCGCCGCGATGCCGAGCGCGTGCCAGGCGGGGATCGCCAGGGGCGCGAGGTCGCTGCCCAGGTGTTCCAGCAGAGCCCCGGTGGCTCGGCCGAGCAGGGTGGTGAGGGCCCAGTTCTGGGGGGAGACGGGAGTGTTCAGAGTGCCTATCCAGCCGTATCCGGTGCCGGCCACGGCCGTGGCGGCGACGGTCGTCCCCGCGGCGGCGACGGCGGTGGTCAGGAGCGCCTTCGCCGGACTGCGGCCGGCGCGGACCTGGAGGACCACGACGGCGGCGAGACCGAGCACGGCGGGTGCCTTGACCAGGGCGGCCAGCGTGACGAGGACCGCGCCGAGGACCGGCCACCGGCCGAGCGCCGCCACCAGGCCGACGCCGAGCAGGCCGAGCATGACGGCGTCGTTGTGGGCGCCCGCGACCAGATGCAGCAGGACGAGCGGGTTGAGGGCGCCCAGCCACAGCGCGGCGGACGGGTCGGCGCCGCTGTGGCGGGCGAGCCGGGGCAGCGCGGCCGCCATGAGGGCCACGCCGGCGAGCGCGACGAGCCGCATCCCGAACAGCCCGGCGGGCAGTTCCCCCCGGGTCAGCCCGGACAGGGCCGCCGCGACGGCGAGGAACACCGGGCCGTAGGGGGCTCCGGTGTGCCGCCAGAGCGGGGCGACCTCGTCGGCGAGCGGTCCGCCGAGCCGGGACGGCCCGTGCGCGTAGACATCCATGTGCGCGTCGACCATCGCCCCCTGGGCGAGGTAGCTGTAGACGTCGCGGCTGAACAGCGGCGGGGCGAGCAGCAACGGTGCCGCCCAGACGGCGAGGACGAGCAGCAGGGCCCGGGGAGTGGGCGGCCGCGGTCCGCGCACCAGCCGGCCCAGCAGCGCCCAGGCGGCGATCAGCAGGACGACGCCGAAGTAGACACCGACCAGACCGAGAGCCGCGCCGGCGGAAGCCGGGTGGAGAAGGTCCCGTACGGGCAGGGCACCGGCCGTCTCACCGCCCGCCGCCAGGAAGGCGGTACCGGCCAGACCGAGTATCTGGCAGCGGCGGAGATCGACGGGGAAAGCCATGGCCAACACTCAGTCAGGGTGTCGACGTCGGGTGGCCGGAAGTTGACGCGGTCTGTTCCGGGAGGAAGCGGCGGCGTGACCGGCCGGTGATCAGGTGCCTGCCGGGGGCTCGGTCGCGCAGGGCACCGCTCCCGTGAAGGGACCATCCGGCACCCGTCTTCAGAACACCGACAGGCCTGTCAGCGTCGTGAAACGGTCGAGGGCCGCCACACCCGCCACAGAATTGCCCCGTTCGTCCAGGCCCGGGCTCCACACGCACAGCGTGCACCGGCCCGGGACGACGGCGATGATGCCGCCGCCCACGCCGCTCTTGCCGGGCAGCCCCACGCGGTAGGCGAAGTCGCCCGCCGCGTCGTAGGTGCCGCAGGTCAGCATGATCGCGTTGATCTGCTTGGCCTGGCTGCGGGTGAGCAGTCGGGTGCCGTCGGCGCGGACTCCGTGGCGGGCCAGGAAGCTCGTGGCGAGGGCGAGATCGGCACAGGAGGCGGTGATCGAGCACTGCCGGAAGTACTCGTCGAGCAGGACCGGCACCGGGTTGTCGATGTTGCCGTAGGAGGCCATGAAGTGGCCGAGGGCGGCGTTCCGGTCGCCGTGCGCCGTCTCGGAGGCGGCGACCTCCTCATCGAAGTCCAGGCCGGGGTTGCCGCTCTCCGCCCGCAGGAACGCCAGCAGTTCGCCCGAGGCGTCGCCGGTACGGGTGTGCAGCCGGTCGGTGACGACGAGGGCGCCCGCGTTGATGAACGGGTTGCGCGGGATGCCGTTCTCGTACTCCAGCTGGACGAGGGAGTTGAAGGGGTTGCCGGAGGGCTCGCGGCCCACGTGCTCCCACAGGGCGTCGCCCTCGCGGGCCAGATCGAGGGCGAGGGTGAAGACTTTGGTGAGGGACTGCGCGGAGAACGGCTCCCGCCAGTCGCCCACTCCGTACACCGTGCCGTCGGGTTCGGCGACGGCCATGCCGAATCGTCGCGGATCGCGGGCGGCGAGCGCCGGGATGTAGTCGGCGGGCCGGCCGCGGCCGGGGGTCCGCTCGATCTCCTCGGCGATGCGCTCCAGGATCGGCTGGAAGGACGTCGGCGATGTCATGATCACTATTGTCCCTCCGCGCCGGTCCCGGTGCGCTCGCGCGGGTCAGGCCTGGGCCGGGCCGCTGCCCGCCAGGACCTCGGGGCGCAGCAGGCCGGCGAGTGTGTCGGCGGGGAGCAGGCCCTTCTCCAGGACCAGTTCGGCCACACCGCGCCCGGTGCTCAGGGCCTCCTTGGCGATGTCGGTGGCGGCCGTGTAGCCGATGTGCGGGTTGAGGGCGGTGACCAGGCCGATGGAGTTCTCCACGGTGGCCCGCAGCGCCTCGGTGTTGGCGGTGATGCCGGCCACGCAGCGTTCGGCGAGCGTGAGGCAGGCCGCGCGCAGATGGGTGATGGACTCCGACAGGGAGTGCAGGATGATCGGCTCGAAGGCGTTGAGCTGGAGCTGTCCGGCTTCGGCGGCCATGGTGATGGTGACGTCGTTGCCGATCACCTCGAAGGCGACCTGGTTGACGACCTCGGGGATCACGGGGTTGACCTTGCCCGGCATGATCGACGAGCCGGCCTGGACGGGCGGCAGATTGATCTCGTTGAGGCCGGCGCGCGGACCGGAGGACAGCAGCCGCAGGTCGTTGCAGCTCTTGGAGAGCTTGACCGCGATGCGCTTGAGCACGCCCGACATCTGGACGAAGGCGCCGCAGTCCTGGGTCGCCTCGACCAGATTGGCCGCGGTCACCAGGGGCAGGCCGGTGAGCGCGGCGAGGTGGCGGCGGGCCGACTCGGCGTATCCGGCGGGGGCGTTGAGGCCGGTGCCGATCGCCGTGGCGCCGAGGTTGATCTCATGGATCAGCTCGACGGCCTCGGCAAGACGGGACCGGTCCTCGTCCATCATGACCGCGTATGCGGAGAACTCCTGGCCGAGCGTCATCGGCACCGCGTCCTGCAACTGTGTACGGCCCATCTTGAGCACGTCGTGGAACTCGACGGCCTTGCCGGCGAAGGTGTCCTGCAGGACGGACATCGCCGAGAGCAGCCCGCGCACCGCGAACACCGTCGCGATCTTGACCGCGGTCGGGTAGACGTCGTTGGTGGACTGACCGAGGTTGACGTCCTCGTTCGGGTGCAGGTACCGGTACTCGCCCTTGGCGTGGCCCAGCAGTTCCAGCGCCCGGTTGGCCACGACCTCGTTGGCGTTCATGTTGGTCGACGTGCCGGCGCCGCCCTGGACGACATCGACCACGAACTGGTCGTGCAGCTTGCCGTCACGGATCTCCCGGCAGGCGGCGACGATGGCGGCGGCCTTCTTCGAGTCCAGCAGACCGAGTTCCTCGTTGGCGAGGGCGGCGGCCTCCTTGACGGCGGCGAGGGCGTCGATCAGATGCGGATAGGCGGAGATGGGCGTGCCCGTGATGGGGAAGTTCTCGGTGGCACGCAGGGTGTGAACACCCCAGTAGGCGTCGGCGGGGACGTCTCGATCGCCGAGCAGATCGTGTTCGGAGCGGGTGGCGGCGGCGGTCATGAGAGTTCTTTCTGAGGTGAGGGTGGGTGAGCGCCCCTTCAGGGGCGCGGGGAACTGCGCGATCAACCACAAACAGCCCGCGGACCGGCTACCACCCGCAGTCCCCCATCGGTTCGGCGCGGTTACACGCACGCCGTGGACGGAACCGGATCCAGTGCACGCACCGGCCGCACACAGCCCACCGGTTCGCCACCGCCGAGCAGCGGCTCGCCAGCGAACTCGGTGAGCAGGCCCGGGTCGACGCCCGCCCGGGCCAACGCGGCGGCGGTGACCGGGACACGGGCCCGGTTCGCACCGTCGGCGATCTTCACCGCCACGGCCCGCCCGTCCGCCAGCGCGGCGACCTGCACGCCCTCGAAGCCGTCCTTGGAGAGCAGCCCGGGCACGGCCCGCATCAGCGCTGCGACGTCCCGGCCGGAGCCGGAGGCCATCTCGGCGTGCTCGCGCATCGCCTCGGCCACCCGGGCCTCGGGTGTACCGGGCGCCGAGGTGGTGACGCGGGCGGTGGCGCGGGCGAGGCCGTGCAGGGAGATGGAGAACAGGGGCGCGCCGCAGCCGTCGACGGTCACCCGGGCGATGCGCTGCCCGGTGAGGTCCTCGACGATCTCGGCGATGGCCTGCTGGAGCGGGTGGCCCGGGTCGAGGTAGTCCTCCAGGGACCAGCCGTTGAGCATGCACGTGTAGAGCATGGCCGCGTGCTTGCCGGAGCAGTTCTGGGCGAGCCGTGAGGGCATCCGGCCCTCCCGCACCCAGGCGTCCCGCACGACCGGGTCGAACGGCATGTCCGGGACGTTGCGCAGATGGCCCTCGGTGAGCCCGGCGAGTTCGAGGATGCGCCGGGAGCCGGCGAGGTGGCGTTCCTCGCCGGAGTGGCTGGCCGCGGTCAGCGACAGCAGCTCGCCGTCGAGCGGGAGCCCGGCCCGCGCCATGGCCACGGCCTGGAGGGGCTTGAGCGCGGAGCGCGGGTAGAAGGCGGCCTCGATGTCGCCCAGCTGGAGTTGTACCTCTCCGTCGGCGCCGAGGACGACGACGGAGCCGTAGTGGATGCCTTCGACGATGCCACCGCGGATGAGGTGGGCGACGGGGGCGTGGACGGGTTCACGGACAAGGGGTGCGTCCGCTGGGGAACTGCTGAACATCACTGCCTGCTTCTCGGGGAGCGGCGCGTCGGTCACGCGTCGGCTCCGGTGGTGGACTTGGCGGCGACACGGCCGCGGATGCCGAACCATCCGACGACCAGTGCACCGACGATCAGCGGCAGGCACAGCACGGTGGTGCGTCCCGCGCCGCCGTCGGCGTACATGAGGACCAGGACGGAGGCGAGGAACGCCAGCGTCACGATCTCGGTCCAGGGGGAGCCCGGGAGCCGGTAGTCCGGGCGGGTCAGCTCGCCCTTCTGGGTCTTCTGCCAGAAGAGGAGGTGACAGATCATGATCAGGCCCCAGGTGGCGAGGATGCCGATCGCGGCGAAGTTCAGCACGATCTCGAATGCCTCGGCGGGCACGACGAAGTTGAGGCCGACGCCCAGGACACAGATGCCGCTGGTGAGCAGGATGCCGCCGTAGGGGACCTGGCTGCGGCTCATCACGGAGGTGAACTTGGGCGCGGATCCGGCCATGGCCATGGAGCGCAGGATGCGGCCGGTGGAGTAGAGGCCGGAGTTGAGGGAGGACATCGCGGCGGTGAGGACGACGAGGTTCATCACGTCGCCGGCGGCCGGGATGCCGATGTTGCCCAGCACGGTCACGAAGGGGCTCTCGCCGGCGGTGTACTTGTTCCACGGCAGCAGCATCGACAGCAGGACGACCGAGCCGACGTAGAACAGGCCGACGCGCCACATGATCGAGTTGATCGCCTTCGGCATGATCTTCTCGGGGTTCTCGGTCTCACCCGCGGCTACGCCGACCAGCTCGACGGAGGCGTAGGCGAAGACGACGCCCTGGATGATCAGCAGCATGGGCAGCAAGCCGTTCGGGAAGACGCCCCCGCCGTCGCTGATGAGGGACGGGCCGGGGCTGTGGCCGTCGACGGGGTGCTGGGTGACCAGCAGGAAGATGCCGATGCACATGAAGAGGACGAGCGCGCCGACCTTGATGATCGCGAACCAGAACTCCAGCTCACCGAAGATCTTCACCGAGATCAGGTTCACGGTGAGGACGACGGCCAGCGCGATGAGTGCGATCACCCACTGCGGGATGTCGGAGAACATGCCCCAGTAGTGGGTGTAGGTGGCGACGGCGGTGATGTCGGCGATGCCGGTGGTCGCCCAGTTCAGGAAGTACATCCAGCCCGCGGTGTAGGCGCCCTTCTCCCCCATGAACTCACGGGCGTACGACACGAAGGCGCCGGAGGAGGGCCGGTACAGCACGAGTTCGCCGAGGGCGCGCACGACGAGGAAGGCGAAGAGACCGCAGACGGCGTAGGCGATGAAGAGGGAGGGCCCGGCGTCGGCGAGGCGGCCGCCGGCGCCGAGGAAGAGGCCGGTACCGATGGCACCGCCGATGGCGATCATGTTGACGTGCCGGGACTTCAGGGACTTGCTGTAGCCGGCGTCTCCGGCATCGACATGGCTGGAACGTTTCTGCACGCCTTCGTGCAGGGACTGCTCACTCACGCCTCGGTTCCGCCTTCCGTGGGGGTGTCCGTGCGGGGGGAACGCACGATGTCGGTGAGGGTCGTCTCGACACGGTCGAGGTGGTGGGCCATGGCCTCCACCGCGTCGTTCTCGGAACCGTCGATCAGCGCCTCGACGATCGCGCGGTGCTCGCGGTTGGACTGCTCGCGGCGGCCGCCCAGCTCGTTGAGGAAGGCGGACTGGCGGGCCAGCGCGTCCCGGATCTCCTCGATGACCCGGCGGAAGACCGGGTTCTGGGCGGCCTCGGCCACGGCGAGATGGAACAGCGTGTCCATGGCGACCCACGCGGTGGTGTCCGTCTCCTTCTCCATCCGGTCCAGGATGTGGGCCAGGTGGTCGAGGTTCTCCGGGGTACGGCGCCGGGCCGCGTAGCCCGCGACCGGGATCTCTACGTGGCGGCGCACCTCCAGCAGGTCGCTCGCCGAGTAGTCGCCGAAGGTGGGGTCCTCGACGGTACTGGCGACGACGAAGGTGCCCTTTCCGGTCCTGGAAACGGTCAGGCCCATGGTCTGCAGCGCTCGCAGCGCCTCACGCAGCACGGGCCGGGAGACCTCCAGGGTGCGGCACAGCTCCGCCTCGGAGGGGAGCTTGTCGCCGATGGCGTACTCACCTCGCTCGATGGCATCGCGCAGGTGCGCCAGCACCGCTTCCATGGCACTGACGCGACGCACAGGCTGTCCGGCTGTCCGGCTGTCTGACAGGTTCACGGGAGTGATACTCCGGGCGACCGGAGGCTGCTGTCAAGAGGGCGCCCCAAAGGGGCGCGGGGAACTGCGCGACGAGCCACGACGGCGCCGCAGCAGACGACGGCGCCTGTCGGCAGAACGCTCAACTGTGCAGGACACCCGTTCCGAGCAGCCCGAACAGCAGCACTCCCACCACGATGCGGTAGACCACGAACGCGTTGAAGGAGTGCTTGGCGACGAATTTCAGCAGCCAGGCGATGGAGGCGTACGCCACGACGAACGAGACGACCGTGCCCACGGCGAGCGGGGCGGCGCCCACCCCCGTGCCCAGGGCGTCCTTGAGCTCGTAGAGACCGGCGCCGGTCAGGGCGGGGATGCCCAGGAAGAAGGAGAGCCGGGTGGCGGCGACGCGGTCCAGATCGAGCATCAGCGCGGTGGACATGGTGGCGCCGGAGCGGGAGAAGCCGGGGAAGAGCAGGGCGAGGATCTGGGAGCTGCCGACGAGCATGGCGTCCTTGAAGGAGGTGTCGTCCTCGCCGCGCTTGTGCCGGCCCATCTGGTCCGCGGCCCACATCACCCCGCTGCCGGCGATCAGCGAGCCGGCCACCACCCACAGTGAGGCGAGCGGGCCCTGGATGAGCGGCTTGGCGGCGAGTCCGACCGCGACGATCGGGATCGTGGCGCAGATGACCCACCAGGCGAACTTGTAGTCGTGGTGGTACCGCTCCTCACGGTCGAACAGGCCCCGCCACCAGGCCGAGAGGATCCGCACGATGTCCTTGAAGAAGTACACGAGTACCGCGGCGATCGCGCCGACCTGGATGACGGCCGAGAACCCGACCACGGCATGGTCGTCGACGGGGATGCCCATGAGCCCCTCGACGATCTTCAGATGGCCGGTGGAGGAGACGGGCAGGAACTCGGTCACCCCCTCGACGGCTCCGAGGACGACGGCCTGACCGACGCTGATGACGCTCATGGGATCCAGTTCTGCTCGGGGGGCGGGAGCGGAGAGGACCGTCTTACTACACGCGGGCGAGAACGGATCTCAGCCACGCGGCCCGTCCGCGCGCGGTTCACATACGCGCGAGCGCGGCCCCCGCGCACGCCGCCCCGAGACCGGCCACCACA
This sequence comes from Streptomyces sp. NPDC044719, assembly GCF_056433405.1. Taxonomy (NCBI): domain Bacteria; kingdom Bacillati; phylum Actinomycetota; class Actinomycetes; order Kitasatosporales; family Streptomycetaceae; genus Streptomyces; species Streptomyces sp. NPDC044719. The sequence goes on along the minus strand of NZ_JBWKHE010000004.1, from coordinate 877,859 downwards.
CTCGCCGCCACATTGACGGCGGCCTGCGGGCGGGCCCCCGTCTCCGCCAGCCGCAGCGTCTCGTAGGAGAACGTCGAGTACGTCGTCAGAGCCCCGCACAGACCGGTGCCGAGCAGCAGCTGGAGGTGTGTGGCAGCACCGGTGAGGAGGCCGAGGACCAGACAGCCGGTGACGTTCACCGTGAGGGTGCCCCAGGGGAAGCCCGAGCCGTGCCGGGACTGGACCGCCCGGTCGGTGAGATAGCGGAGCGGGGCGCCGACGATCGCGCCGCCGATGACCAGCAGCCAGTTCACAACGACTCCTTACCCTTCGTGTCCGTTGTGCCCAGGAGCCGGCGGGTCGACAGGGCCGCGAGCCACACCGCCGCGAGGGCCGCGAGCGGGGTCGCCGCGAGATAGGCCAGGCCGCTGCCGACGTGGCCGCCCTCGAGCAGCTTCCGGATGTCGACCGCGTACGTCGAGAAGGTGGTGAAGCCGCCGAGGACACCGGTGCCGAAGAACGGCCGGACGAGGGGGTGGACGGCCCGGATCTCGGTGATGACCACCATGAACACGCCGATCACGGCACAGCCGGCGATGTTCACCCAGAGGGTCGTCCAGGGGAAGCCACCCGCGGCGGAGGGCCACCACAGGGAGGCCGCGTACCGGGCGGCCGCCCCCGCTCCCCCGCCGAGCGCCACCACGGTGACGACGGGCACCTGGGCGCGCCAGGAAGGCGGGGGTGGAGTGGACACCTGAACACGGAGGCTCTCGGGGGCTGTCACAGGGGTACGTCTCCTACTCGCCGGGGCCCGGAGTCGTGCGGGCGCGTGCCGTCGCAAGTAGGGACCGTTGGCGGCGTCCTCGCCGCGGTTCGGGTACGGCGGGCCCCACCGCCGCGCCGCGAGCGGTGTCGCGGCCGGGGTTCAGGTTAACCCTGTGCGGTGTGCCGGTGTGAGGTCCGGGCGGGTGGCTCCGGTCACTTCGGCGCGGGCGGCTCGCAGACGGCCACGCCGGGCTCCCACAGGCTGCCCAGCACCAGGTGGCCGGCCGCTTCGCACACGCTGGTGACCATGCGGTAACCGGAGCGGCGGCGGGCGAGGTGGTGGACGACACGGCCCTGGTCGTCGAAAGCCAGCACGGCGATCGTGCCGGTGGGGCGGAACGGGGCGCGCACGGCCACGCGGGCGGCGGCTCGGCGCACCGAGGGCGTGCCGCGGTGGAGCAGGTCGAGGGGCGGGACGCGGGGTCCGGCCAGCGCGACCCAGACCGGTCCGTCCGGGGCGCCGCGCCAGAGGTTGTCGGGCATGCCCGGGAGGTTCTCGGCGAAGGGCTCGCTCCGTCCGGCCTCGGGCCCGGTGAGCCAGTGGCGGACGAGCCGGCGGGCGCCGGTCTCGGCGACGACGAGGAAGGACTCGTCGGCGCCGACGGCGATCCCGTTGGCGAACTGCAGCCCGTCCAGCACCACCTCGGGGGTGTCGTCGCCCGGAGCCAGGCGCAGCAGCCGTCCCGTCCCGATGTGCTCGACGATGTCGCCGATCCAGTGCTCCAGGGGGTGGCGGCGGCTGGAGACGGTGAAATAGACGGTGCCGTCGGAGAGGGACACGACGTTGCTGCAGAACCGCAGCGGCTCCCCCGCCACCGAGTCGGCGAGGATGCGGACCGTGCCGTCGCCGGTGTCGACGCGCAGCAGGCCGCGTTCGGCTTCGCACACCAGCAGGTCGCCGTCCGGGAGGAGTTCGAGCCCCAGTGGCCTGCCGCCGGTCTCGGCGATCACCTCGGTACGTGCCGTGACCGGGTCCGCCAGACCGTCAAGGCGGAGGATGCGGCCGTCCGCCACGCCGGTCAGCACACGGCCGCGCGGGTCTGCGACCACGTCCTCGGGGCCGTGACCCATGGCGATGTAGTGGCGTGGGACGAGTGCCGGGGGACGGTCCATGGTGCGCATGCCCTTCATCCGCAGGAGGAGTTACCGCTCTGCCGGGTCGCCTACCAGCCCTTTTCAAACATGCGGGCGACCTCGGCGATCCGCACCTCGTCTCGGTGGTAGTGCACGCGGCCCGCGGACCGGCTGGTGCGCAGCATGCCGGTGGCTTCGAGCAGCCGGAGGTGGGTGACGGCGACCGGGCGGTCCAGCGAGAACCTCTCGGCGACGGCGTCCGCGGTAACCCCGCCCTCGGCGGGGCCGGCTTCCTTCAGCCAGGCCAGGATGCGCAGCCGCGTCTCGTCCGTGGGAGTCCTCAGCATGTCGTGCCCCTGCCTCGCGGCTCTCGCTCTCTTACCGCGTTCTTCCCACTGTCTCGCAGCCCAAGCCGCCGCGTCCGGCAGTCGGCATCGTTGACCGATACCGAACTGCCGTACGCTCTGGCGAAGTTCGGGGCCGGGTTGCCCTGCCCCCGTGAGATCAGCGGTGGCGGAACCAGGACATCGACGAGAGTGCCCGGTCGTCGTAACCGAACAGCGCCTGGTTCTCCCAACCGTTGCCGGAGGAGGCGTCGGTGGGGTCCCAGCCGTTGCCGCCGACCGCGGTCCAGGTGGCCTCCCAGTAGAAGATGCCGAGGCCGCGACCGTTCGGGACGGCCTCCACGATGCTCGCCATGTCGTTCATCCACCGGGTCTGGCCGGCCACGCTCGCCGGATAGCCGGAGACCAGCTCGTCACTGGTGTTGATGATGTTCTCGTGGGAGTCCTCGCTGTCGAGGCGGAACGGGTAAGCCGTCTCGGCGACGAAGACCGGCTTGCCGTAGCGGGAGGCCGCGTCGTCGAGGGTGGTCTGGAAGTCGGCCAGGGTGCCGTGCCAGTAGCCGTAGAACGACAGGCCGATCGCGTCGAACTTCACGCCGTTGGAGCGCGCGCTGTCGAACCACCAGCGGGTGCCCTCCAGGTCACCGCCCTCCGCGAGGTGCAGGGCGACCGTGGTGGACGAGTTGACCGCCTTGACGGCGTCGTAGCCGGAGTTGAGCAGGCCGGCCAGTTGTGTCCAGTTGGAGGTGGATCCCTCGTTCCACAGCATGCCGCCGTTGATCTCATTGCCCACCTGGACCATGTCGGCGGTGGTTCCCTGCGCCTTCAAGGCGTTCAACACGTCGTACGTGTGGTTGTACACGTCCGTCTTGAGTTGACCGTACGAGTGTCCGGCCCAGGCGGCGGGCTTGTCCTGGCGGCCCGGGTCGGCCCAGAAGTCCGAGTAGTGGAAGTCGACCAGCAGCTTCATGCCCTGCGCCTTGACCCGCTTCGCCATGGCCAGGACACGTGCCTTGTTGTTGTAGCCGTCGGCCGGGTTCACCCACACCTTGAGGCGTGCGTAGTTCATGCCGGACGACCTGAGGACGGCCAGGGCGTCGCCGGCCGTTCCGGAGCTGGTGCGGTAGACGCCGCCCTTGGCCTCGCTCTTGGCCAGGGACGAGATGTCGGCACCCTTGATCGACGTACCGGACGTGCCCGGCGTGAAGGTCAGGTCGTCGACATTGATCCAGTTGCCCGCGTTCGCGTCACTGTTGATGCTGATCGTGCACTGGTTGCCGGTCACATTGACCGGCACGACGATCCGGATCCACCCACTGGCCGAGACCGGCAGATCGGTGCGCTGCTCGGCGCCGCCGCAGTTCTTCAGCGCCAGGTACGCGGACTTCTGTCCGCCGCCGGAGCGCACCCAGGCGGTGAGCTTGTAGCTGCCGTTGGTGAGTCCTGACAGGTACTGGTAGGTCTCGGCCTTGTAGGCGGTGGAGGCCCAGTGGCTCAGCCGATGGCTCCCGCCGTGGCCGCCGGCCTCGACGAACGAGGCGCCGGTGTCGCCGTACTCGGACCAGCCGCTGGGCGTGGCCACGCCCGAACCGTCGGTCTCGAAGCCGCCGTTGGTGAGGGTGCTCGCCGCCTGGGCGGTCTGGGCGGGAAGGGCGGTGAGGGCGAGCCCCGCGGCGAGCGGGAGCAGCAAGGCTCTGAGCGTGCGTCTGGGATGGAACATCGTCGTCCGTCGTCCCTTCGACGTCGGGGATGGGGGCGCTCCTCACCGGGGGGCTGGTGAGGGGCCCCTCCGCCCGCGGCTCGTGGGCTCGCGCGGGCGGAGGGAGTCGGTTCAGCCGTCGAGCCGGACGACCCGGACGGCTCCGGCCGGGACCGCCAGGCGGCCCGCCGCGGGTTCACCGGTCAGCAGTTCGGTGCCGGGGGTCTCCAGCGGCACCTTGGCGTCCGAGCCGGTGTGGTTGAAGGCGAACAGATAAGTGCCCGAGTCGCCGGAGCGGCGCACCACTTCGACGTCCCGGGGCAGGTCGGCGCGCGGGGCGAGGCGCGCGTCCTCGACCGCCCGGCCGAGCAGCGTGTCGAGGCCGTCGGTGCCGAGCCGGGTGGAGACGTACCAGGCGGTGCCCTCGCCGAGGCGGTGCCGGGTGACGGCCGGGCGGTCCGCGGTGAGGCCGTCGGCGTACGTCCAGACGGTCTCGGCGCCGCGCGGCACCACGAACTCGGTCCACACATCGGCGCCCAGCTCCGAGCCGTCGGGGCCGGTGACGCGGACCCGTTCACCGGGCAGCAGCGGTGAGAACTCCTCGACCGTGAGGCCGAGTACGTCCCGGAGCGGGCCCGGGTAGGCGCCCTCGTGGACGGCGTCGTGCTCGTCGACGATGCCGGAGAAGTACGAGACGACCAGTGTGCCGCCGTTCTCGACGTAGGCCTTGAGGTTGTTCCCGGCCGTCTCCGTCATCAGGTACAGGGCCGGTACGACGACAAGGGGATACCTCGACAAGTCGGCTTCCGGGTGGGCGAAGTCGACGGTGAGGTGGCGGTCGTAGAGGGCCTCGTAGAAGGCGTCGGCGCGTTCGCGGGCGTCGTGGTCCTCGCTGGGGCGCCAGTCGAGGTTCTGCGCCCACCAGGAGTTCCAGTCCCACAGCACGGCCACGTCGGCCTCGGTGCGGGTGCCGCGGATCTCGCTCAACGTCTCGACGGCCGCGCCGAGCTCGGTGACCTCGCGCCAGACGCGGGTGTCGGTGCCGCCGTGCGGGAGCATCGCCGAGTGGAACTTCTCGGCGCCGCGCCGGGACTGGCGCCACTGGAAGAACATGGCGCCGTCGGAGCCGCGCGCCACATGGGCGAGGGAGTTGCGGGCCATCTGGCCGGGGGCCTTGGCGGGGTTGCGGGGCTGCCAGTTGACGCCCGAGGTGGAGTGCTCCAGGAGCAGCCAGGGGGCACCGCCCGCGACGGAGCGGGTGAGGTCGGCGGCCATCGCGAGGTTGACGTGGGTGCGGCGGCCGTCGGTGATCAGGTAGTGGTCGTTGGTGACGATGTCGACCTCGCGGCCCCAGGCCCAGTAGTCGACGGAGTCGCACTGGCTCAGGGCCGTCATGAAGTTGGTGGTGACCGGGACGCCCGGTGAGAGGCGGTGCAGGATGTTCCGCTCCGTCACGAAGTTCTCGCGCATGGTGGCGTCGGCGAACCGCTTGTAGTCCAGCGCCTGGCCGGGGTTGACGGACGTGGGGGTGAGCCGGGGCGGGTTGATCTGCTCGAAGTCCGCGTAGCGCTGGCCCCAGAAGGCCGTGCCCCAGGCCTCGTTGACGGCGTCGACCGTGCCGTACGTCGCCGCGAGCCAGCGGCGGAAGTGCGCGGCGCACCCGTCGCAGTAGCAGGCCGAGACGGGGACGCCGTACTCGTTGTGCACGTGCCACATCGCCAGGGCCGGGTGGCCGCCGTAGTGCTCGGCGAGCTTGGTGGTGACGGCCGCGGCGGCGGAGCGGTAGTCGGCGTTGCTGTGGCAGATCGCGGCGCGGGAGCCGAACTCGTGGCGCACACCCTCCGGCGTCACGGGCAGGGCCTCGGGGTGGGCGCGGTAGAACCAGACCGGCGGGCAGACGGTGGGCGTACCGAGGTCGACACGGATGCCGTTCTCGTGCAGCAGGTCGAGCACGCGGTCGAGCCAGCCGAAGTCGTAAACGCCGGGCGACGGCTCCAGCAGCGCCCAGGAGAAGATCCCGACGCTCACCATCGTGACGCCGGCCTCCCGCATCAGCCGGACGTCCTCCTGCCAGACGCTCTCCGGCCACTGCTCGGGGTTGTAGTCCCCGCCGAAGGCGAGCCTGGTGAGGCCCCTGGGGGTGGTCTCCGGCATGGACTCCGGCATGGATGGTCTCCCGGTCGATCGATCAATTGGGAACGTGCACACACAGCGGCGCAGTGCGGAGCCCAACATAACCGCACAGCAACAACCATTGACAAGTGTCCGGGAAGTTTCTCTACTGTGAACGCTCACAGAAGCATGGCAGGTCCCCGCAGCAGGCGAGGACCCCAGGTCAGGGGAGAGATCCATGCCGTACACGAAGCGCCGCCGCCTCGTGAGAACCGCCGTCGCCGTAGCACTCGGCGCCACCACACTCGCCGCCTGCGGCACGGAAGACGCGGACAGCGGGACCGAGTCGGGCCCGGCCTCGCTGACGTACTGGACGTGGACGCCCGGCATGGACAAGGTCGTGGACCTGTGGAACAAGGGCCCGGGCAAGAAGGACCAGATCACCGTCACGGTGAAGAAGCAGGCGTCCGGCGACACGCTGGTCACCAAGATCCTCACCGCGCACAAGGCGGGCAAGGCCCCCGACCTGGTGCAGGCGGAGTACCAGGCGCTTCCCACTCTGGTCAGCAATGACGCGCTGGCGGACATATCGAAGAACGTGGGCGACGCGAAGGGCAGCTTCGCCGACGGCGTCTGGCAGCAGACCACGCTGGGCACGGACGCCGTCTACGCGGTCCCGCAGGACATCGGGCCGATGATGTTCTACTACCGCGAGGACCTGTTCAAGGAGTACGGCCTGACGGTGCCGACGACCTGGGACGAGTTCGCCGAGACCGCCCGCAAGCTCAAGGAGGCGGCACCCGACAAGGACCTGACCACCTTCTCCGCCAACGACTCCGGCCTCTTCGCGGGCCTCGCCCAGCAGGCGGGCGCCAAGTGGTGGACGACCTCCGGCGACCAGTGGAAGGTCTCCATCGACGACGCCGCGACGCAGAAGGTCGCGAAGTTCTGGGGCGGCCTGGTCGAGGAGGGTGCCATCGACAACCAGCCGATGTACACGCCGGCCTGGAACAAGGCGCTCAACACCGGCAAGCAGATCGCCTGGGTCAGCGCCGTGTGGGCACCGGGCACGCTCACCACCGCCGCTCCCGACACGAAGGGCAAATGGGCCATGGCCCCGCTCCCCCAGTGGTCCGCGAGCGAGACCCGCACCGGCAGCTGGGGCGGTTCCTCCACCGCCGTGACCACGGACTCCGAGCACCAGGCGGCCGCCGCGAAGTTCGCCGCCTGGCTGAACACCGACAGCGAGGCACTCAACGCGCTGGCGAAGGAGAGCGGCATCTACCCGGCCGCCACGAACGCCCAGACCAGCGGCGCCTTCCTCAAGCCGCCGGCCTACTTCTCGAACCAGGCCGACTTCTACACCAAGGCCGCCGACATCGCCGAGACCACGGCACCGTCCGCCTGGGGCCCGAACGTGAACGTCGCCTACACCACCTTCAAGGACGCCTTCGGCGCCGCCGCGAAGAACAAGTCCGACTTCGGCGCCGCCCTGAAGAAGATGCAGGACAGCACCGTCGCCGACATGAAGAAGCAGGGCTTCGAGGTCGCTCCGTGAAAAGCACGGCACGCCGGCGGTCGTACGGGGTCAAGGGGGCCCCGTACGCCCACCCGTCTCGCACCACCACCCTCAAACGAGCGCGAAGCGCCCCCTATTTCTTCCTCCTCCCCGCGGCACTTCTCTTCACCCTGTTCTTCGCGCTGCCCATCGGCTACGCGGTCTGGCTGAGCTTCCACAAGGTGAAGGTGTCCGGCCTCGGCCTCGGCTCCGGCGCCCGCAAGGAGGTCTGGGCCGGTCTGGAGAACTACACCGACGCCCTCACCGACAGCGAACTGCTGCACGGGACCCTGCGCGTGCTGGGCTACGGCTGCATCGTCGTACCCGTCATGCTCGGCCTCGCCCTGCTGTTCGCGCTGATGCTCGACTCCGAGAAGGTGCGGCTCGCGCCGTTCACCCGGCTCGCGATCTTCTTGCCGTACGCCATCCCCGGTGTGGTGGCGGCGCTGCTGTGGGGCTTCCTGTACCTGCCGGACGTGAGCCCCTTCTACTTCGTGCTCGACAAGCTGGGCATGCCGCAGCCGGACCTGCTGGACGGCGGGCCGCTGTTTCTCGCCCTCTCCAACATCGCGGTCTGGGGCGGCACCGGCTTCAACATGATCGTCATCTACACCTCGCTCCAGGCGATCCCGGCGGAGGTGTACGAGGCGGCGAAGCTCGACGGCGCCACCCCCACGCAGATCGCACTGCGGATCAAGATCCCGATGGTGGCGCCCTCGCTGGTGCTGACCTTCTTCTTCTCGATCATCGCCACGCTCCAGGTCTACAACGAGCCGACCACCCTCAAGCCGCTCACCAACTCCGTGTCCACGACGTGGAGTCCGCTGATGAAGGTGTATCGGGACGCGTTCGGCGACGGTGACATCCACGGGGCCGCGGCGCAGGCCGTGATCATCGCCTTCGCCACGCTCCTGCTGTCCTTCGGCTTCCTGCGAGCCGCGAACCGTCGTCAGAAGCAGGAGGCAGCTCGATGAGTTCCCTTGCCGTCCCGAAGGCCCAGCCGGTGGCGGGCAGCACCTCAGGCAGCGACCAGGGCCGCCCGCCGCTGCGCCGCCGCATCGCCCTGATCCCGACGGTCACCCTGCTCCTGGGTGCGGTCTACTGCCTGCTGCCGGTGGCCTGGGTGGTCATCGCGGCCACCAAGTCCGGACATGAGCTGTTCTCCACGTTCACGTTCCTGCCGGGCTCGGGATTCGCCGACAACGTCCGGGACCTGAGCGCCTACCGCGACGGCGTGTACTGGGCGTGGATGGGCAACTCCGCCCTGTACGCCGGGCTGGGTGCCCTGCTGTCGACCTGCGTGTCCGCGATCAGCGGCTACGCCCTGGCGACCTACCGCTTCCGGGGCCGCGAGACGATCTTCAACGTGCTGCTCGCGGGCGTGCTGATGCCGCCGGTGATCCTGGCCGTCCCGCAGTACCTGCTGCTGGCGAAGGTCGACCTCACGGACTCGTACCTCTCCGTGCTGCTGCCGCAGATCCTCTTCCCGTACGGTGTCTACCTCGCGCGGATCTACGCCGCCGCCGCGGTACCCGCCGACGTGGTCGAGGCCGGGCGGATGGACGGGGCGAGCGAGTGGCGGATCTTCACGCGGATCGCGCTGCCGATGATGATCCCCGGCATGGTGACGGTGTTCCTGTTCCAGTTCGTGGCGATCTGGAACAACTTCCTGCTGCCGTACATCATGCTCAGCGACGACGAGAAGTTCCCGATCACGCTCGGTCTGTTCACGTTGCTGGAGCAGGGCGCCAACTCGCCGGCGCTGTACACGCTGGTGATCACGGGCGCGTTCCTCGCGGTGTTCCCGCTGGTCGCCCTCTTCCTGGTCATCCAGCGCTTCTGGAGTCTGGATCTGCTCTCCGGAGCCGTAAAGTCATGACCATGAACGCTGCGGGAGGCAGGCGCAGGCCGCCCACGATCCACGACGTGGCGCGCGAGGCGGGGGTCTCGCGCGGCACCGTCTCGCGGGTACTCAACGGCGGCCACTACGTCAGCCCGGCCGCCCAGGAGGCGGTCAACGCGGCCATCCGCAGGACGGGTTACGTCGTCAACCGGCACGCCCGCTCCCTGATCACCGGGCGGTCCGACTCGATCGGCTTTCTGCTCACGGAGCCGCAGGAGCGGTTCTTCGAGGACCCCAACTTCAATGTCCTGCTGCGCGGCTGCACCCAGGCGCTGGCCGCGCACGACATCCCGCTCTTGCTGATGCTGGCGGGCACCGAGGACGAACGGCGGCGCATCACGCGGTACATCACCGCCGGGCACGTCGACGGGGTGCTGCTGGTCTCCAGCCACTCCGGGGATCCCGTCGCCGAGCAGCTGCGCGGGGCCGGGGTGCCGCTGGTGGCGTGCGGGAAGCCGATCGGGCTTGCCTCCAAGGTGAGCTACGTGGCCGCGGACGACCGTGACGGCGCCCGCGACATGGTGCGTCATCTGCTGTCGCTCGGGCGGCAGCGGGTGGGCATGGTGACCGGTCCGCTGGACACGCCGGGCGGTGTCGAGCGCCTCGCGGGCTACAAGGAGGTGCTCGCGGACACGGGCCTGGAGTTCGACGAGCGGCTCGTCGTCTCCGGCGACTACAGCCGGGCCAGCGGCGAAGCGGGGGCCGAGCGGCTGCTGGCGCAGGCCCCGGACGTGGACGCGGTGTTCGTCGCCTCGGACCTCATGGCACAGGGCGTGCTGGCGGCACTCCAGCGGGCGGGGCGCCGCGTGCCGCAGGACGTCGCGGTCGGCGGCTTCGACGACTCACCGGCCGCGCTGGGCGCCGTCCCGGAGCTGACGACCATCCGGCAGCCGTGGGACCGCATCAGCGCCGAGATGGTGCGGGTGCTGCTCGCACAGATCGGGGGCGAGGATCCGGCGGCGGTGATCCTGCCGACGGAATTGGTGAAGCGGGAGTCGACGTAGGCTCCGGCTCCCCGTAAGGACACCGCGAACGACGCCACTCCATGCACAGTCATTGAACCTCGGACCGGTGTACCGTTCGGTCATGGCAGCGAAAACGGCTGGTGCGGGGCTCGAGGAACGGTGGCGGGACATCCTGTCGGCGCACGCGCGCACGATGTGCGAGATCGACCGGGCGCTGCATCCGCACGGTCTCGGCGCCTCCGATTTCGAGGTCCTGGACATGCTCGTGACCGCCGCGCCCGAGGAGGGCGAGCAGTGCCGGGTGCAGAATCTGGTCGGGCGGGTCCATCTGAGTCAGAGCGCGCTGTCGCGGCTGATCGCCCGGCTGGAGAAGGACGGGCTGGTGACGCGTTCCGTGTGCGTGGAGGATCGGCGCGGCGTGTGGGTCGCCCTCACCTCCAAGGGCCGTGACCTGCACGCCGAGGTGCTGCCGCTGCAGCGGGCAGCGCTGGCCCGGACGCTGGGCGCGTGAGCGGCCCAGGCCCGGACCGGACCGGTCGTCCTACGGACGTGCCAGCAGGGTGCGGACTCCCTCCGAGGTGAGCGTCAGGCGGTGCTCCGAGCTGCCGTCGATGGTGAGCGACAGGTCGTCGGCCGGCCACTGCGCGGCGAGGGCGCCGAGCGGCACCATGCGGTAGCGGGAGACGAACGGCAGCAGCCCGGCCATCTCCACCTCGGAGGTGAACACGGGCACCACCGGTTCGCCGCCCGGCTGCTCCAGCACCGGCAGCGCCACCGCCGAGGGGTTGGCGGCGTCGGCGTCGTTCGCGTCGTCGGGCACGGGGATGAGCACGTCGCTGTCGGCGAGCGCGTTCAGAGCCGCCGCGTCCTCGGTGTTCTCGGCGAGGACGTCCAGAGCCCGCTGGGCGGGCGTGGGCGTGGGGTTGTTTGCGGGTGTCTCCATGGCAGATTCCCTGGTAGCGGCGGTCTTGCGGCCCACCCGGGACATGATCCGCCCCGGGCACGGTCCTGCTCGCGTACCCGATCGGGCCCGCGGCAATCCTGCTGGATCACTGATGTTCAGGGGACCAGTGGGATGCGGCGGGTGCCGATCACTGCCGAGGCAGGGAGCTGGAAGGCGTGAGGGCCCGGCAGGGCAGCCCCTGCTCGCGCACGCCGCCGCTCCCGTCCGGCTCCACCCGGTACACCCCTGCTCCGGGCGCCCGGGTGACGGCTTCCGTGAGCACACCGTCCGTGAAGAGCGCTCCGGCCCCGTCCTCCACCGCCCAGCCCGCGGGCAGGTTCCCCGCCGCCACGGCCGCACGGTACGAGGGCCGCCGGCCCGGTTCACTGTCGTAGTGCGGGCAGACGGAACCGGGCAGCAGTCCCAGACCGTCGGGGAGGTACGTCAGCGGCCCGAAGGAGTCGGTGTGCGAGCCCTCGGCCCAGCAGTTGGCACCGGCGCTGATGCCGCACAGCAGCGTGCCGAGGTCGTAGGCCTCCCGGAGCAGCCGGTCCACGCCGTGGGTGCGCCAACCGCGAGGAGGTTGGCGGTGTTGCCGCCGCCCACGTACACGACGTCCTGGGCGAGCAGGAAGGAGCGCAGGGCGTCGTCGTCCAGCTCCCGGCGGAACAGGTGCAGGACGGAGGGTTCGCAGTCGGGGCGTGACCCGAACGCCATGCGGAACTGTTCGACGTATGCCGGTGCGTCTCCACTGGCCGTGGGCACGAAGCACACCTTGGGGCGGGACACGCGTGCCTGGGCCAGCAGCCAGTCGTCCAGCAGACCGTCGTCGTCGGTGGAGAAGCCGCCGCCGAGGAGGGCGAGACGCTGCGGAGGTTCTCCGGCCACGGCGGTGCCTTTCCGGATGGGGATGGCGCGCACGTCAGGACGTGGGACCGCTGTGCAGGACGGCCAGCACCCCCCGGGCGCGGGTGCCGTCCGGCAGTTGCCAGGAGCCGGTGACGCGGCCGGTCACTCCCTGTGCGGGAGTCAACGGGCCGTCCGGGGCGGGCTGGAGGACCCGGTGCAGGTGGAGGGCCGGGCCGTGGCGCGTGGCCAGTCGGGTGCCGTCCCGGTCGTCGGTGGCGGTGAAGTCCGTGGGCAGGGGCCCTTCGCCCGTGCGGGAGGCGGTGACCTCACGGTCGGGGACGTCGCTGGTGTTCTGGTCCTGGGCCTGCGCCCGGCCCTCGATCAGGGCCGCCAACTGGGCGGGCATCACGGGGTCGTGGCAGCCGTCGTAGGCCCAGCGCCGCCCGAGCACGCCGTGCTCCATCGTGCCGACCAGGGCGTGCTCCGCACCGTCGAGCGGGGCGCCGCGGTAGGTGAGCGGCACCAGGTAGACCGCCGGGCGGGGGCCGGAGGTGTCGGTGACGACGAGGAACTCGATCCCGACCTCGCCGCGCGGATCGTCCAGCCGGAACCCGCCGGCTTTGACCAGCTTCGGCTCGTCCGCGCCACCGCGGTACCAGGGGCGGGTGGGCAGCCAGGAGGTGAGGAGCTCCAGCTTGGTCGGTGTCAGCGTGGTGTGGTGGATGACGGCCATGCCGGTCCCCTCCCCCTCGGGTCGATGCGAGCCGTGAGGACACGCAGCATACGTTCGTGGAGATCCAGGGATGTTGACGCCCGGCATGTTACCGGTAACATCAGCGGGGTGACCGACCAGCCGACCGCGCAGCTCGCCCCTCATCGCTCCGGCACCTCGCCCGCCCCGGTCTTCAGCAGGGCGGCCGTCGTGGCGTCATGCGCCGGATTCGTTCTCATCGGTGCGTTGCAGGCGCTGTACGGGCCCGCGATCCCGGCCTTCCGTGAGGAGTTCGGGCTGTCGCCCTCCGCCGCGGGGCTGGGGCTGAGCGCCCACTTCGTCGGCGGTGTGGCCGGTGTGCTGCTGTTCGACCGGCTCTACGGCCGGGTCGGCAACCGGCAGATCCTCGGCAGTTCCTATCTGCTGATGGCCGTCGGCGCGGCGGGCTTCGCGCTGGCGCCCGGCTGGCCCACCGCCCTCGCGGCGGCCCTGCTCGCGGGGCTCGGTTTCGGTGGCATCGACTACGGCCTCAACCAGCTGTTCGCCGTGGGCTTCGGCCACCGTTCGACCGCGATGCTGAACATCCTCAACGCCCACTTCGGCATCGGCGCCATCCTCGGTCCCGCCCTGATCGGCGTGGTCGGCTCGGAGCACTACCCGGCCGTCTTCCTCTGCTTCGCCCTCGTCAATCTGCCCTTGCTGCTGTGCCTGAGGGGCGTTCGGAACGACGTGCCCCTGCCGGGCGGGGCCGAGGACGGCCGTGGGCGGGTTCTGGGCCGCAGCCTCGGCTCCGTGCTCGCCGTCTTCGTCGCGCTCTACGTCCTGCACGTCGCCGTCGAGGCCGGTGTCGGCGGCTGGGAGCCCACCCATCTGGAGACCGTCGGCTACGGCGCGGGCGTCGCGGCCACCGCCACCTCGGTGTACTGGCTGATGATGACCGTCGGGCGCTTCCTGGTCGCCCCGCTCGCGCTGCGGTTCTCCGCCCAGACCATCATCACCGTTTCGTGCGCGGGCATGACGGTGTGTCTGCTGGCCGCGTCCGTGCCCGCGCTGGCCCCGTACGCGTACGCCGGTGTCGGTCTGTTCATCGCGCCGATCTTCCCCACCGGCCTGCCCTGGCTGAACCGGGCCGCGCCCCAGGCCCGGCGGGCCGGTGCCGTGGTCATCGCGGCTTCCATGGTCGGCGGTGTCGCCGCCGGGCCGGCGCTGGGCAAGGCCATCGAGTGGTCCGGGATTCGCGCGGTGCCGCTTCTGCTGTGCGGGGTCTCCGCGCTGTGCCTGACCGCCACGCTCTGGCTCATCCGCGCCACCCGATCCCGATGACTGCTCCTGCCTCGAACACCTCGAAGGGAAGCCTCCGCATGCCCGCTCTGACGACGACGTCCGACGGATTCCTGCTGCACGGCGAGCCGTTCCGGATCATCTCCGGCGCGCTGCACTACTTCCGCGTCCACCCCGACCTGTGGGCCGACCGGTTGCGCAAGGCCCGGCTGATGGGCCTCAACACGGTGGAGACGTACCTTCCGTGGAACCACCACCAGCCGGATCCCGAGGGGCCCCTCGTGCTCGACGGGTTCCTCGACCTGCCCCGGTTTCTCCGGCTCGCCCAGGACGAGGGGCTGTGCGTGCTCCTGCGTCCCGGTCCGTTCATCTGCGCCGAGTGGGACGGAGGCGGTCTGCCCGACTGGCTCACCTCGGACACCGACATCCGGCTGAGGACCAGCGACCCGCGGTTCACGGGGGCCGTCGACCGCTATCTCGACCTGCTGCTGCCCGCGCTCCTCCCGTACATGGCCGCGGCGGGCGGTCCCGTCATAGCGGTGCAGGTGGAGAACGAGTACGGGGCCTACGGCGACGACAGCGCGTATCTGAAGCACCTGGCCGACGCGTTCCGTTCCCGGGGCGTCGAGGAGCTGCTGTTCACCTGTGACCAGGCCGACCCGGAACATCTGGCCGCCGGAAGCGTGCCGGGCCTCCTGGCGGCGAGCACCTTCGGCAGCCGCGTCGAGCAGTGTCTCGGGCGGCTGCGCGAGCACCGGAGCGAAGGGCCCCTGTTCTGCGCGGAGTTCTGGATCGGCTGGTTCGACCACTGGGGCGGTCCGCACCATGTGCGGGACGCGGCCGACGCCGCAGCGGACCTGGACCGGCTGCTGTCCGCGGGGGCGTCCGTCAACATCTACATGTTCCACGGCGGCACCAACTTCGGCTTCGCCAACGGCGCCAACCACAAGCACGCCTACACCCCGACCATCACCTCGTACGACTACGACGCCGCCCTCACCGAGCACGGCGACCCGGGCCCGAAGTACCACGCCTTCCGCGAGGTCATCGCCCGCCATGCCGGCGTTCCCGACGAGCCCGTTCCGGCGCCGGGGCCCAAACTCCCGCCCACCGATGTCGAGCTGGACGGCCGGGCACCTCTGCTTCCGCTCGCCGGCACGCTCGCCGCCCCCGTGCGCGCCGACGACCCGGTGACCATGGACGAGCTCGGGCAGCGCACCGGCTACGCGCTCTACCGCACCACCCTTCCCGTTGCCGGTGACGGCCTGCTGCACTTCTCCGGCGGTGTCGGCGACCGCGCCCAGGTCTTCGTCGACGGCGCCCCGGTCGGTGTACTGGAGCGCGAACGCCACGACGAGACACTGCCCGTGCGCGTGCCACGCTCCGGCGCGGCGCTGGAGGTCCTCGTCGAGAACATGGGCGGCGTCAACTACGGGCCTCGTATCGGCGCGGCCAAGGGTCTGCTCGGGCCCGTCTCCTTCAACGGCACCGTCCTGCGGGGCTGGGACTGCCGCCCGCTGCCGCTGGACGGCGTGGACGGGCTGCCGTTCGTACCGGCCGACGGGGCGGCGGTCACCGTGCCGGCCTTCCACCGCGGCACCTTCGAGGTGGACACGCCCGCCGACGCCTTCCTCTCCCTGCCCGGCTGGACGAAGGGCCAGGCGTGGGTCAACGGCTTCCACCTGGGCCGCTACTGGAACCGGGGCCCGCAGCACACCCTGTACCTCCCCGCCCCGGTGCTGCGGCCGGGCACCAACGAGCTGGTCCTGCTGGAGCTGCACGGCACCACCGCAACCCGCGCCCAGCTCACCGACACCCCCGACCTCGGCCCGGAGAACACCTGGTGACCCCGTACCGACTGCGCGTTCCCGCGCCCTCCGCTCCCCCGCTCACCGGACACCTGCCCTTCGCCGACGCGCCGGGCGTGCCCGACCCGGTAGAAGTGACCAGCCGCTGGCTCACCAGGGGCGGCCGCCCCTGGTTCCCGGTCTCCGGTGAGTTCCACTACTCCCGCTACCCGAATGAGGAGTGGGAGGAGGAACTGCTGAAGATGAAGGCGGGCGGTGTGACCGCCGTCGCCTCCTACGTCATCTGGATCCACCACGAGGAGAGCGAGGGCCGGGTCCGCTTCGACGGCGACCGCGACCTCCGGCGCTTCGCGGGGCTGTGCGCCCGCCACGGCCTGGACTTCGTACCGCGCATCGGCCCCTGGTCGCACGCGGAGGTGCGGGGCGGCGGCCTGCCCGACTGGCTGCTCGCCCGCGCCTGCACGCCGCGTACCGACGACCCGGCCTATCTGGAGCTGGTAGGCACCTGGTTCTCGGCCGTGGCGGAGCAACTGCGCGGCCTGGACCGGGCGCACGGCGGTCCGATCGTCGCCATCCAGATCGAGAACGAGCTCTACGACCAGCCCGGCCACCTGCGCACGCTCAAGCGCCTCGCCCGGGAGGCCGGGCTGAGCGCGCCGCTGTGGACGTCGACCGCCTGGGGCGGGGTGCGGCTTCCGGGCGAGGAGCTGCTTCCGCTGTACGGCGGCTATCCCGACGCGTTCTGGACGGAGGCCGACGGCGGCTGGCCCGACACCTGCCGCAAGCACTTCTTCTTCACGCACGAGCGCGACGACGAGGGCATCGGCGCCGACCTGCGCCCCACGACCGTGCGCGGCGCCGACCCGGCTCCGACGGACCGGTTCCCCTGGGCGACCTGCGAGTTGGGAGGAGGCATGGCGGTGGCCTATCACCGGCGGCCGCGTGTGGACGCCGCCGACGTGGGCGCGCTCGGCCTGACCAAGATCGGCTGCGGTTCGGTGTGGCAGGGCTACTACATGTTCCACGGCGGCACGAACCCGCCGGGAGAACTGACCACCCTTCAGGAGTCGCACGCCACCGGCTACCCCAACGACCTGCCGGTCCTGAGCTACGACTTCCAGGCCCCGCTCGGCGAGTACGGCCAGGTCCGGCCCTCGTACCACGAACTGCGGCTCCAGCACCTGCTGCTGGCCGCTTTCGGGCACCGCATCGCGCCCATGGAGTCCGTCCTGCCCGAGCGGCTGCCGGCCGGCCAGCACGACCGTGAGACCCTGCGCTGGGCCGTCCGCTCCGACGGCACCTCGGGCTTCCTGTTCGTGACCAACCACCAGCCGCACGAGCCGCTGCCGGACCACCGGGGGACGACGTTCAGGGTCGACTTCCCGAACGCGCCATCGCTGACACTGCCGAGCACTCCCGTCACGGTGCCCTCCGGCGTGTTCTTCTGCTGGCCGTTGCGGCTGGACCTGGCCGGGCTGCGGCTGGAGTGGGCCTCGGCGCAGCCGGTGTGCACGGTCGAGGCGGCGGGACGCACGGTCCTGGTGCTGGCCGCGACCGACGGCATCGCGCCCGAACTCGCCCTGGACGCGGACACGGTGGCATCCGTCGCCGTGCCGGCCGGGGGCGGGGAGGTCACGCCCGTCGACGGCCGGGTCCTGGTCACCGGTCTGCGGCCGGGCACCGACGCCCTGGTCGAGGTGGACGCGGCCGACGGCTCCCGCGTCGGTCTGCTGGTCCTGGACGCGGCGACGGCCCGTACCGCCTACCGGGGTGTCGCCTGGGGCGCCGAGCGGCTGGTGCTCTGCGGGGACGGGATCGTCTTCGACGGTGACGAGGTACGGCTGCACAGCCCGGCCGCCGAGCCGTCGTTCGCGGTGCTGCCCGCGCCCGATGCCGCCCTGGTGGTGGAGGGGGAACGGGTGCGGGAGGAGGCGGACGGCGTGTGCACGCGCTACACGGTCGAGGCCGGGGCCCCAGGTCACACCGACGCGCACGTCACCCTGGTCAGGCCCGCCGGTCCGGCCCCCGAGCCCGTGACCGGCGTGCAGGGCCGGGCGAGCATGCCCGCCGACAAGAACATGGACACCGTGGCCGCCGAGTACCGGGTCGACGTACCGGAGGAACTGCTGCGGGAGCCCGCCGGTGTGCTGCTGCGGCTGCACTGGACCGGTGATCTGGCACGGGCCTACGTGGGGGACGTCCTGGTCGCCGACCAGTTCTACTCGGGGCGGGTCTGGGACATCGGCCTGGACCGGCTGCCCGCGGAGGAGTTACGTGCTCGGGGGCTGCGGCTGCAGGTGCTGCCGCTGGCCGCGGACGCACCGGTGCATGTGGCGGGGCAGGTGGGCGATGCCTGGCGGGCGGCCGGGGTGGGGCAGGCCGAGTGGGTGGTCGGGCGCGTGTGGGCGGTCCGGACGGGCTGAGGCCCTCACGGGCACCGCGCGGCCTATGCTGTGCTCCTGCCGGGCGGGTTCAGGACCGCCGTATCCGACGTCGAGGAATCACCCGCCATGACACCGAGCGCCACCGACGGCCCGGTTCCCAAGGGCCGCAGCAGGCGCAACTTCGCCGGGACACGGCCGGTGATGGCCGACGTGGCCCGGCTGGCCGGCGTCTCCAAGCAGACCGTGTCCCGCGTGCTCAACGACCATCCGGCCGTCCGCCCCGAGACGCGCGAGGCGGTCCTGGAGGCCATGCGCACGCTCGGCTACCGGCCCAGCCGCAGCGCGCGGTCCCTGGCCAGCGGCAGGACCCGGATGCTCGGGGTGATCTCCTTCGACGCCGCGCGGTACGGGCCCGCCTCCATCCTGACCGCGATCAACACCGCCGCCCAGGAAGCCGGTTACCTCGTCAGCTCCATCGCTCTGGACACGGCCGACCACGGGACCGTCGTCGAGGCCGTGAACCGGCTGTCGGCCGAGGGCGCGGACGGTGTGATCGCGATCGCCCCGCAGCAGTGGGTGGGCCGGGCACTGGCGGAGACCGACCTCGGTACTCCGCTGGTGGTGCTGGAGAGTCCCCTCGACGACGACACCCCCCTGGTCACCGGCGATTCCCGCACCGGCGCCCGCAAGGCCACGGAGCATCTCCTCGGCCTGGGGCATGCCACGGTCTGGCACATCGCGGGTCCGACCGGCTGGACCTCCGCCGATCACCGGCTGGCGAGCTGGCAGGCGACGCTCCAGGCCGCCGGCGCCGACGTCCCGGCTCCTCTGGTCGGGGACTGGGGCGCCGGCTCCGGGTACGAACTGGGCCGCCGGCTGGCCCGGCGCCCGGAGGTGACGGCGGTGTTCGCCTCCAACGACCAGATGGCGCTGGGCCTGCTGCACGCCCTGCACGAGTCCGGGCGGTCCGTCCCCGGGGAGGTCAGTGTCGTCGGCTACGACGACATCCCCGAGGCCGCGCATCTGCTGCCCCCGCTGACCACCGTCCGCACCGACTTCGCCGAGATCGGCACCCGGTCCCTGCGTCTGCTCCTGGACCGCATCGACGGCCCGGGCGGGCGGCCCCGCGTGGACAGCCTCGTCCCCGTCGACCTCGTGGTGCGCGCGAGCAGCGGTCCGCCGCCGGTGCGCTGACGGGCTCAGGCACTCCCCTCGGCGGCGGCCTTCTGCCAGGCCGACTCCCTGAGCAGCCGCAGGCCGTTCAGTCCGACGAGGACCGTGGAGCCCTCGTGGCCCGCGACACCCAGGGGCAGCGGCAGGTCGCCCGCCAGGTCCCAGACGACGAGGCCGGCGATGAACACCCCGGCGATGACGAGGTTCTGGGCGACCAGCCGGCGGGCGCGGCGGGAGAGGGCGACGGTGGCGGGGACGGCGGCGAGTTCGTCGCGGACGATCACGGCATCAGCGGTCTCCAGGGCGAGGTCGGAGCCCGCCCGGCCCATGGCGACCCCGGTGTGGGCGGCGGCCAGGGCGGGTGCGTCGTTGACGCCGTCCCCGACGACCAGCACCTTGCGGCCCGCGCCCTCCATCTCCTGGACGGCGGCCAGCTTGTCCTGCGGCAGCAGCCCGGCGCGCACGTCGTCGATGCCGGTCTCGGCGGCGAGGTGCGCGGCGGCCCGGGGGTTGTCGCCGGTGAGGAGTGTGGGGGCGGTGCCGGTGAGCGTGGTGAGGGCGGTGACCGTGGCGGCGGCGTCCGGGCGCGGCCGGTCGGCGACGCCGAGCAGTCCGGCGGGAGCGCCGTCGACGACGACCAGGACGGCGGTACGGCCGGACTCCTCCAGTTCCGCGACACCTTCGAGGGCGTCGTCCGTCAGCCGGGCCGGGGCGCCCACCGCGACCGCACGGCCGTCGACGACGGCGGTCACGCCCACTCCGGGCGCGGAGGCGAAGTCCTCCGCTTCGGGCAGATCGAGGCCGCGCTCACGGGCCGCGTCGACGACCGCCCGGGCCAGCGGATGCTCACTGGGCCGCTCGGCGGCCGCCGCGAGGGTCAGCAACCGGTCCTCGTCCAAGCCGGCTCCCGGCAGCGGCCGGACGTCGGTGACGCGCGGGCTGCCTTCGGTCAGGGTGCCGGTCTTGTCCAGTGCGACCGCGTCCACCTGGCCGATCCGCTCCATCACCACGGCCGACTTCACCAGCACACCGTGCCGCCCGGCGTTGGCGATGGCCGAGAGCAGGGGCGGCATGGTGGCCAGCACGACCGCGCAGGGCGAGGCCACGATCATGAAGGTCATGGCGCGCAGGAGCGAGTCGGTGAGCCGCTCGCCGAAGGCGAGCGGCACCAGGAAGACGGCGAGGGTCGCGGCCACCATGCCGAGCGAATAGCGCTGTTCGACCTTCTCGATGAACAGTTGCGTGGGCGCCTTGGTCTCGGACGCCTCCTGCACCATCCGGACGATACGGGCGATCACCGAGTCGGAGGCGTCGCGCTCGACCCGGACCCGCAGGGCGCCGGTGCCGTTGAGGGTGCCCGCGAAGACCTCGTCGCCCGGCTCCTTCGGCACGGGGAGCGGCTCGCCGGTGATGGTCGCCTGGTCGACCTCGCTCGCCCCGTCCAGCACCCGGCCGTCGGCGCCGACGCGCTCTCCGGGGCGTACGAGGACGGTGTCGCCGACCGCCAACTCCTCCACGGGTACGGCCTGTTCGTTGCCACCGGGTGACAGCCGGGTCGCCGTGGCGGGGGCCAGGTCGAGCAGGCCGCGGACGGAGTCGGCGGTGCGGGCCGTGGCCAGTGCCTCCAGGGCGCCGGAGGTGGCGAAGATGACGATGAGCAGGGCGCCGTCCATGACCTGCCCGATCGCGGCCGCGCCCAGTGCGGCGACCACCATCAGCAGGTCGACGTCGAGGGTGCGGTCCTTGAGCGCCTTCAGCCCCTCCCATCCCGGCTCCCAGCCGCCCGTGGCGTATGCCGCCGCGTACAGCGGGCCCCAGGTCCAGGTGGGGGCGCCGGTCAGCTGGAGCGGCAGCGCGAGCAGGAAGAGGGCGGTGGCCGCCGCGGCCCAGCGAGCCTCGGGGAGCGCGAGGACACGGGTGCGTCGCCGCGGCACGGTCCCGGGGCGTGCGGGCTTCGCCCGTTCGACCGACGGGGGCGTCAGCGTGGAGGTCATCAAGGGTCCTTGGAGCGGGAGCGTGAGGCCCCCACCCTACAGGAACACATGAAGACTGATTCATATCTTCATGGACGACCGGGTATCAGAGCAGCCCGTCACCGGACGGGCACCGCGATGTACTGGTACTCCAGGAACTCGTCGATACCGACCCGGCCGCCCTCGCGGCCGAGACCGGACTGTTTGACCCCGCCGAAGGGCGCGGCGGGGTTGGAGACCAGGCCGGTGTTCAGGCCCACCATGCCCACCTCCAGGCCCTCGCTGACGCGCAGGCCCCGGTCCAGCCCCTGAGTGAAGACGTAGCCGACGAGCCCCCAGGGCGTGTCGTTGGCCCGGCGCAGGACCTCGTCCTCGTCGTCGAAGGTGAGGATCGCGGCGACCGGGCCGAAGATCTCCGTGTCCATGAGACGGCTCTCGGGGGACACGTCCGCGAGCACGGTCGGCGGGTAGAAACAGCCGGGCCCTTCGGGCGTACGGCCGCCGACCAGCACTTGGGCGCCACGCTCCACGGCGTCGGCCACCAGCTCCTCCACCTTGGCGCGTCCGGTGGCGTCGATCAGCGGACCCACGTCGACGCCGTCCCGGGTGCCGGGGCCCACCTCGAGCGCGCCCATCCGCTCGGCGAGCCGCCGCCCGAACTCCTCGGCGACCGGCCGGTGGACGAAGAAGCGGTTCGCGGCGGTGCAGGCCTCACCCATGTTGCGCATCTTGGCGACCATCGCGCCGTCCACGGCCACGTCCAGGTCGGCGTCGTCGAAGACGATGAACGGTGCGTTGCCGCCCAGCTCCATCGACGTCCGTACGACGGTGTCGGCGCACTGCGCGAGCAGCAGCCTGCCGACGGCCGTGGAGCCGGTGAAGGACAGTTTGCGGATCCGGCCGCCGCGCAGCAGCGGTTCGCAGACCTCTCCGGCGCGGGAGGTGGTGACCACGTTCAGCACACCGTCCGGCAGCCCGGCCTCCTTCAGGATCTGGGCGAGGGCGAGGCTGGACAGCGGGGTCTGCGGGGCCGGCTTGAGGATCATCGTGCAGCCCGCCGCGATCGCCGGGCCGATCTTGCGAGTGCCCATGGCCAGCGGGAAGTTCCACGGCGTGATCAGCAGGCAGGGGCCCACCGGGCGGCGGGAGAGCAGCATGCGGTTGCGGCCGTCGGGCAGCGTGCCGCACCCCCCGTCGATCCGCACGGCCTCCTCCGAGAACCAGCGGAAGAACTCGGCGGCGTAGGCCACCTCTCCCCTGGCCTCGGCGAGCGGCTTGCCCATTTCGGACGTCATCAGGCGGGCGAGTTCGTCGGTGCGTTCGAGGATGAGCTCGTGCGCGCGGCGCAGAATCTCGCTGCGCGCGCGGGGTGCCGTACGGGCCCATTCGGCCTGGGCCTGGACGGCCGCCTCCTCCGCGAGCCTGGCGTCCTTGGCACCCGCGTCGGCGACATGGCCGATGATCTCGCCGGTGGCGGGGTCGTCGACGGGCATGATGGCACCGTCCGCGGCGTCCACCCAGGCACCGCCGATGAACAACTGGTTCAGTACCTCGGTCATGATGTCTCTCCTGGTCGGTCGGCGCAGGGGTCGAGGAGTTCCGCGAGGTGCAGGGCGCGGATGCCCCGGTCACCGGCGAGGTGGTCGATCTGGGTGGCGCAGCTGAAGCCGTCGGCGACGACGGGGCGTCCGTCGAGTTCGTCGAGCCGGGGTTTGAGGGCGAGGTCCGCGACGGCGATGGAGGTGTCGTAGTGCTCCGCCTCGAAACCGAAGTTGCCGGCGAGGCCGCAGCAGCCCTCGGCCTCGTCGACCGTGCGGACGCCGAGGCGGCGCAGCAGGTCGGCGGGGCGGCGGCCCGTGAAGGTGGCGTACTCGTGGCAGTGGGTCTGCAGGACGACGTCGCCGGGCAGCGGCGGCGGGCTCCAGTCCTGGTCGGCGAGGTCGGTGAGGGCTCCGGTGAAGGTGCGGACCCGGTCGGCGACGCGCTCTGCGGCCTCGGTGCCGAGCAGTTCGGGCACGTCGCGTTTGAGGGCGGCGGCGCAGCTGGGCTCGGCGACGATGATCGGCCGGTCGTCGCCGTCGTCGAGGGCGACGACCGTACGGGCCATGACCCTGCGGGCCACGGACAGCTGGCCGGTGCTGACCCAGGTGAGTCCGCAGCACAGGCCCTCGCGAGGGGTGCAGGGAACGCCGGCGTCGGCGAGCACGCGGCTCACAGCGCCGGCGACCCGGGGGCGGAAGGCCCGGGTGAAGCTGTCGACGAAGAGCAGGGCTTTCGCCGGCCCCGAGGTCCGCGCCGCACGCAGGGTCTTGCGCAGGGCGCGCCGGGAGGCGAAGGCGGGGATCGCGCGCTTCGTGGTCACCCCGCCGAGACGGGCGAGGAGCCTGCCGAGCGGTCCGCGCAGCAGGAGGTTGACGGGGCGGGCCGCGTATCCGGCGAGGGCGGAGGTCCTGGGCAGCCAGCCGAGCGAGTAGTGGGAACGGGGGCGGAGGCGGTTCTTGTAATGCTGGTGCAGGAACTCCGCCTTGTAGGTCGCCATGTCGACGCCCACCGGACAGTCGATGGAGCAGGCCTTGCAGGACAGGCACAGATCGAGGGCGTCCCTGACCTCGGCCGAGCGCCAGCCGTCCTGGACCGCCTCGCCGCTCACCATCTCCTGGAGCATGCGGGCCCGGCCGCGGGTGGAGTCGTTCTCCTCCCCCGTGGCCCGATAGCTCGGGCACATCACCCCGCCGGAGTCGCTGCGGCAGCGGCCGATGCCGACACAGCGGCGCACCGCGCCCGTGAAGCCGTCCGTGTCGTGCGGGAAGGTGAACGACGTGTCCAGGAGCGGGAGTTCACGTATCGCGAGGTCGGCGTCCAGGGGGGCCGGGGCGACGATCACCCCGGGGTTGAGCAGCCCGTCCGGGTCGAAGATCCGCTTGAACGCGGCAAAGGCGCTGATCATGCGGTGGCTGTACATGACCTCCAGCAGTTCGCTGCGAGCCCGTCCGTCACCGTGCTCGCCCGACAGGGTCCCGCCGTGCGAGACGACCAGCGTGGCCGCCTCGGAGAGGAACCGCCGCATGACGGCCCGGCCGGCGTCCGTGGCCGGGTCGAAGTCGACCCGTACGTGGACACAGCCGGCGCCGAAGTGCCCGTACAGCACGCCCGTCAGCCCGTGCGCGGCCAGCAGCTCGCGGAAGTCGCGCAGATAGGCGGCGAGGTTCTCGGGAGCGACGGCCGCGTCCTCCCAGCCGGGCCAGGACTCCCCGCCGTCCACCAACCGGGCGGCGAGCCCGGCTCCGTCCTCGCGGACCCGCCACAGCGAGCGGCGCTCGGCCGGGCTCTCGACCACCCGTCCGCCGGTCAGCCGGCCCTGTGACTTCAGCACGTCGAGCAGTTCGGCGGCGCGGCCGTCGACCGCGGCCTGGTCCTCGCCTTCGAGTTCGACGTAGAGCCAGGCGCGGCCCTCGGGCAGGCCGGTGACGGAGTCCGGGCCGCGGCGGACGCGCATGGTGGCGACGATCGCCTCGTCCATGCCCTCCACCGCGCTGGGCGAGAAGCGCAGGATCTCCGGCACGTCCTCGGCCGCGTCGACGACGTCGTCGTAGCCGAGCGTCAGCAGCGCGGAGGCCTGTGCGGTCGTCACCAGGCGGACCGTCGCGGCGGTGACGACCGCACAGGTGCCTTCGGTGCCCACGAGCGCGCGGGCCATGTCGAAGCCGTTCTCCGGCAGCAGGCGGTGCAGCTGGTAGCCGGAGACCTGGCGCGGGATCCGGCCCAGTTCGGTACGGATGGGCTCCAGGTTGCCGGCGATCAGCTTCCGGAGGTCGGATTCGAGCCGCGCGATGACTTCGGCGTCGCTCGGCTCGACCGGGTGCAGTCCGCAGCGGTCGGCGACTGCCCGCACTCCGTCGGCCGTGACGATCTCCAGGGCCTCGACATGGCCGCTGGTCCGGCCGTCGCGCACCGACCGGTTGCCGCACGCGTCGTTGCCGATCATGCCGCCGAGGGTGCAGCGGCTGTGCGAGGACGGGTCGGGGCCGAAGTCGAGCCCGTGCGGGGCGGTCGCGGCGCGCAGCGCGTCGAGGACGGCACCGGCCTCGACGCGCGCGGTGCGGGCCTCGGGGTCGATGTCCAGGATCCGGTTCATACAGCGGGAGAAGTCCAGGACGACACCGAGTCCGACGGCGTTGCCCGCCATGCTGGTGCCGCCGCCCCGGGCCGTGACCGGGACGCCCGCCTCCCGGCAGGCCGCCAGCACCGCGACCACGTCGTCGGCGGTGCGCGGGAAGGCCACGGCCCGGGGCAGCACCCGGTAGTTGGAGGCGTCGTAGGCGTAGGGGCCCGTCGCTCCAGGCCCGGTCTCCACCCGCAGGCCGGGCGCGCTCTCGGCGATACGGGCCGTCAGACCCGCCAGGTCGCGGGTGGTGGTGGTCATCGGTCGCCGGCTCCCGACGTGCCGGCCTCGACCGCCTTCGCCCAGGCCCGCAGGCCCTCGTCCACTGCGGCCTCGTCGATGACGAGCGCCGGGATCATGCGGACCACCTGGTTCCAGGCGCCGCACAGCAGCAGGAGCAGCCCCTCGTCGACGGCGGCGCGCTGGACGCGGGCGGCGGTCTCGGGGTCGGGGCTGCCGTCCTCGGTGACGAACTCGCTGGCGAGCATGAGGCCGAGGCCGCGCACGTCGCCGATGCCCGGGGTGCGGTCGGCGACAGCCTCCAGGCCCTGGCGCAGCCGCCGGCCCATCGCCTCGGCGTTCT
Organism: Streptomyces sp. NPDC044719; assembly: GCF_056433405.1. NCBI lineage: Bacteria > Bacillati > Actinomycetota > Actinomycetes > Kitasatosporales > Streptomycetaceae > Streptomyces > Streptomyces sp. NPDC044719. The sequence goes on along the minus strand of NZ_JBWKHE010000004.1, from coordinate 851,532 downwards.
CGACGAGCTTCTCGTCACGTACGACGTCGAGGGTGGCGCAGGCCGCGGCGCAGGCGACGGCGTTGGCGCCGTAGGTGCCGCCCTGGGAGCCGGGCCACGCCTTGGCCATCAGCTCCTCGGAGGCGGCGATGCCGGAGATCGGGAAGCCGCTGGCCAGGCCCTTGGCGGTGATGAGGATGTCGGGGGTGACGCCGAAGTGGTCGTGGCCCCAGAAGCGTCCGGTGCGGCCGACGCCGGTCTGCACCTCGTCGAGGATCAGCAGGAAGCCGTGCCGGTCCGCCCGCTCCCGCAGCCCTTCGAGGAAGGCGGTGTTGGCGGGCACGTAGCCGCCCTCGCCGAGCACCGGCTCGACGATGATCGCGGCCGTGTCTGCGGGCGAGGAGATCGTCTGGAGGGTGTAGTCGAGCTCCTGGAGGGCGAAACGGGTGGCGGCCTCCTCGTCCCAGCCGTACCGGTAGGCCGTCGGGAACGGCGTGACGACGACTCCGCTCATCAGCGGGGAGAAACCGGACCGGAAGCGGATCCCGGAGGTCGTCATGGAGGCGGCGGCGACGGTGCGGCCGTGGAAACCGCCGTGGCAGACCAGGACGTTGGGCCGGCCGGTGGCCTGGCGGGCCAGCCGCAGCGCCGACTCGACGGCCTCGCTGCCGGAGTTGGTGAAGAACAGGCTGTCCAGGCCGGCCGGCAGCACCTCCCCGAGCTTGTCGACGAGGCGGCGCAGCGGCTGGTGCATGACGGTCGTGTACTGGCCGTGCACCAGTGTGCCCACCTGCTCCTGCGCCGCCGCCACGACCTTGGGGTGGCAGTGCCCGGTGCTGGTGACGCCGATGCCGGCGGTGAAGTCGAGGTAGCGGCGGCCGTCCTCACCGTAGAGATGGACGCCCTCGCCCCGGGCGGCCACCACGGGCGTGGCCTGGCGAAGGTGCGGCGACAGTGCGGTCATGTTCGTCTCCCGGCCGTACGTCGAGGTCTGCTCGCGGTGATCCGCGGTACTGGTCCGACACCCCGAGCATCCGGGCCGCCTCGCGACGCGACAACGCGTGATCTGTCCGGCCGGAACGCGTTGTTCGGACGTTGTGTCAACCACCGGACCCCCCTGGCACCGCCTGCCCCTCCCGTGGACAGCTCTTGCGCAGGTCAGTGCCGCTTGTCAGAGTGACCAGGCATGCAGGGAGCCACTGTGAACCCACATCCGCCGAGCGTCGCCGACGTGCTGGCCCTGCCCGTCCTGGCCGCCGGGCAGCCCCAGGTCGTCACCGGGCCGGCCGGGCTGGACCGGCCGGTGCGCTGGGTGCACATCACCGAGCTGACGGACCCGGCCTCCTTCCTCAAGGGCGGCGAGCTGGTCCTGACCACGGGCATGCCCCTGCCCGACGACGCGGCGGGGGTCCGCCGGTACGTCGACGAACTCACGGAGGTGGGAGCGGCCGCCCTGGTCATCGAGCTGGTACGGCGTTACCACCGGCCGCCCGACGCCCTCGTCCAGGCCTGCCGGGCGCGGGGGCTGCCCCTGGTCACCCTCGCGCGGGACGTCAACTTCCTGGAGGTCACACAGGTCGTCCACGCGCTCATCCTCGGCAGCCAGGCCGACGCGATGCGCCGGACGCAGCGGATCCACGAGGCGTTCACCGCCCTCACGCTGCGCGGCGCGGGACCGGAGGAGGTGGTGCGGGCGGCGGCGGAGATGAGCGGCCGCACGGTCGTCCTGGAGAACCTGGTGCACCAGGCCCTGATCTGCGAGCCGTCGGGGAGCACGGTGGAGGAGGCGCTCGGCGACTGGGAACAGCGCTCCCGGGCCACCGAGCCCGGCGATCACACCGAGGCGGGCGGCCCGGAGGGCTGGCTCACCGCGCCCGTCTCCTACCAGGGCGAACGCTGGGGCCGGCTGGCCATGCTCCGGGCCACCGTCGACGGCCCGCCCTTCGGACCGGAGCACATCACCGTCCTGGAGCGGACGGCGATGGCCCTGACCGTCGCCCGGCTCATCCACTCGACGCCCTGGGAGCACACGGCCCACCGCACCGCCCTGCGGGAGCTGGCGGAGCAGCGCCACCACTCCCCCGAGGACGCCCGCGCCCGCTGTGCCGCGCTGGGCCTGCCCACGGAGGGGGTCCGGTACCTGGCGATCCTCATCGACCCCGGGCCGGGTGCCGAGGGAGGCGAGCTGGAGGCCCGGCTGCACAGCGAGCTACGGTCGGCGGGGGTCCCGGCCCTCGTCGGCGAGCTCGCCCCCGGCCGTCTCGGCATCCTGCCGGCCCTGCGCGCCGACCAGCCCTGGCGCCCCATGGCGGAACGGCTGTGCCGCACCGCGCTGGCTCTGGTCCCGGGGACGATCGTCGGCGTCGGCTCGGAGGTGGCGGACCTCGCCGAAGCGGCACGCTCCTTCCGGGAGGCCGCCCGTGTCATAGAGGCCACCCCGCCCGGCCAGCCCCTCCCCCCGGACCGTTCCTTCCATGAGCTGCCGGACATCGACCTGCGCCGCCTGCTGTACGCCCTGCGCGAGGACACGCGCGTCCAGGACTACACGGAACGCCGCCTCGGCCGGCTCATCGACCACGACACCCGGCACGGCACCGACCTGCTCACCACGCTGGGGCACTACCTCGACGCGGCCGGCAACAAGACCACCGCGGCCCGTCGCGGCGGGCTGTCCAGGGAGACCGTGTACCAGCGCCTGCGCACCATCGAACGCCTCCTCGACTCCGACCTGGAATCCGGGGAGCGGCGCACCGAACTCCACGTGGCGCTCACGGCGTTGCGTGTTCTGCGCGCCGGGTGAAGGATGCCTCGGTGCCGAGGCGTCGGCACCATCTCTCTAGGGGGTTCGATGAAGGTCGAGCACGGTGGAAGGGCCGGCAGTTGAGTACCCGTCGGTGGATCGTCGTCGTCTGGGCGGGGGCGTGCCTGGCCGGGCTCGCCGCCACCTCCATGCTCAACTCCGTTTCGTACACAGCCGATTCTCCACGCCGGGAGGCCACCCCGACGGGCAGGTACGACTGCCAGGAGATTTACGACTCCATCGAGCAGGCCCGGGCCGAGGCGAGGCGCGAGCAGCAGGACATGATCGACGCCTCGCCGGACGCCTCGTACCAGTCGGTCGTCGTCGGGGGCGTGAGTGTGCCGGAGGAGTGTCTGGGCGAAGTGAAGTCCCCCTGAGGGACACCTACTTGCGAAAGGCCGACCGGCGACTCAGGTGTCGAAGTCCACCGTCAGCGCGTCGGAGACCGGGAACGACTGGCAGGTGAGGACGTAGCCCGCGTCGACCTCGGCCGGTTCGAGGGCGAAGTTGCGCCGCATGTCGGCCTTGCCGTCGGTGACCAGGGCGCGGCAGGTGCCGCAGACGCCGCCCTTGCAGGCGAACGGCAGGTCCGGCCGGGTCTGCTGGGCGCCTTCGAGGATGCTCCGCTCCCGGGGCAGCGCGGAGGTGGTGGAGCGGCCGTCCAGGGTGACGGTGACCTGGCTGACCGGGCCGGCCGGGCCGGTCTCGGCGTGATGGACCTCGCGCACGGGCTCGTCGTCGGCGTAGAACAGCTCCTGGTGGACGCGGTCGGCGGGCACGTCGAGGCCGGCCAGGACCTGCTGGGCGGCGCGGACCATGCCGTGTGGGCCGCACAGCCACCAGTGGTCGGCGGAGTCCACGTCCACCAGCGCGTCGACGAGGGCCGACAGCCGGTCGGCGTCGAGGCGCCCGGAGAGCACCTCGGCCTCGCGGGGCTCGCGGGAGAGGACGTGGGCGAGCTGGAACCGCGTCGGGTAGAGGTCCTTCAGGTCGGCCAGTTCGTCGGCGAACATCACGGTGCCGGTGCGGCGGTTGCCGTAGAGGAGGGTGACCGTCGAGCGGGAGTCGGCTGCCAGGACGGACTCGGCGATGGAGACCATGGGCGTGATGCCGGAACCGGCCGCGATCAGGACGTGGTGGCCGGGGGCGGTGAGGTCGGGTGTGAAGGCACCGGTGGGGGCCATCACCTCGACGATGTCGCCGGGGCGTACGTCGCTCACCAGCCAGGAGGAGAACAGGCCGCCCGGTACGACACGTACGCCGATGCGCGGCGCGGTGCCGGCGGGTGAGCAGATCGAGTACGAGCGGCGCTCGTCCCGGCCCTCGATCTCGCGCCGCAGGGTGAGCGACTGGCCCGGCGCGAAGGCGAACTCCTCGGCCAGCTCGGCCGGGACGTCGAAGCTGACGGCCGCCGCGTCCTCGCACAGCGGCTGCACGGCGGCGACCCGCAGGCGGTGGAAGACCGGACGTCGGCGGGCCCGCGCGCGTGCCGCCGGGACGGGGGCCGGCTCCATCAGGTCGTCCATCAGATCTCCTTGACGTACTCGAACGGCTCGCGGCAGGCGAGGCAGCGCCACAGGGACTTGCAGGACGTGGCGGCGAAGCGGGAGGTCTCCTCGGTGTCGTGGAAACCGCAGCGCGGGCAGGGCACCGAGCGGCGGGTCGGCGACAGCACGAGCGGGACCGGGCCGGTGGTGCGCGCGGGCGCGGCCCCGGGCGGGGCGATGCCGTGCTCGGCGAGCTTGCGCCGTCCGTCCGGGGTGATCCAGTCGCTGGTCCACGGCGGGTCGAGGACGGTGCGGATCTCCACGCGCGCGTAGCCCGCGTCCCGGAGCCGGGCGGCCACTCCGGCGCGCATCTCCGCCATCGCCGGACAACCCGAGTAGGTCGGGGTCAGGCTCGCGACCACCGTCCCGTCCGGGGTCAGCGACACCTCGCGCAGCACTCCGAGGTCGGCCAGGGTGAGCATGGGCAGCTCGGGGTCGGGCACCTGCTCGGCGATGCGCCGGGCCCGGCGTGCGTCCAGAAGCGTCGTCACCATGTCGCCTCCGGGTGGGCGCGGGCGATGCCCTGCAACTCGGCCAGCAGCGGGGCGAGATGCTCGGTGTGCTCCCCGGTGCGGCCCGAGCCGGGCAGCGGCCGGTAGACGGGCATGGGCAGTCCGGCCGCCTCGGTGACCTGGCGCAGGACGGCGACGACCTCGTCCCGTACGTCGTACGCCGTGAACAGCTCGCCCAGGTAGGGGGCCACCTGTTCCAGCGCCCTGCGCGTCCGGCGGTGCGACTCCTCGGTGCCGTCGCCGAGGCGCACCACCCACTCGGCCGCGTACTGCCGGTGGTAGGCCAGCTCCTTCACGCCCTTGGCGGCGATCGCCGCGAGCACCGGGTCCGGGTGGGCGGTGAGCCGCTCGAAGTACGCGAGGCGCCAACTGGAGAACACCAGCAGCCGCATGGTCGAGAACGCGAAGTCGCCGTTGGGCAGTTCGGCCAGGCGTACGTTGCGGAAGTCGCCGGCGTCCCGGAAGTAGGCGTAGGCGTCCTCGCCGCGGCCGGTGCCGTCGACCTGGCCGGCGCGGGCGTAGAGCAGACGGGCCTGGCCGAGCAGATCGAGTCCGATGTTGGCCAGGGCCACCTCCTCCTCCAGCTCGGGGGCCCGGGTGGTCCACTCGGCGAGCCGCTGGGCCGAGACCAGGGCGTCGTCGGCCAGGGTGACGCAGAGGGCGGCCAGTTCACCGGCGTCGAGGCCGTCGGGCACGGCCGTGTCCACGCCGTGCAGGGGGTCCTCGAAGCCGGTGCCGTAGGCCCAGCGGGTGTCGTCCTCGTGTCCCTCGGCGAGGGTCATGTAGACGTGGTCGTCGCTCATGCCCTCTCCTTCAGATGTGCGGGACGTCGTCGGGGATGTCGTAGAAGGTCGGGTGTCGGTAGACCTTGTCGGCGCTGGGCGCGAAGAAGGGGTCCTTCTCGTCGCGGGTGGAGGCGGCGATGTGCTCCGAGCGCACCACCCAGATGCTCACGCCCTCGTTGCGCCGGGTGTACAGATCGCGGGCGTGGGTGAGGGCCATGCGGTCGTCGGCGGCGTGCAGCGAGCCCACGTGGACGTGGTTCAGGCCGCGCTTGCCGCGCACGAACACCTCGTACAGCGGCCAGTCCTGCTTCTCGGCGCTCATGCCACCGCTCCCTTCTCCGCACGGGCGGCCTGCTTGGCCGCGTGGGCGGTGGCCGCCTCGCGGACCCAGGCGCCCTCGTCGTGGGCGCTTCTGCGCCGCTCCATCCGCTGGGCGTTGCACGGGCCGTCGCCCTTGATGACCCGCATCAGCTCGTCCCAGTCGGGGGTGCCGAAGTCGTGGCGTCCCCGCTCGTCGTTCCAGCGCAGCTCCGGGTCCGGGAGCGTCACGCCGAGCTTCTCGGCCTGCGGGACGGTCATGTCGACGAAACGCTGTCGCAGTTCGTCGTTGCTGTGCCGCTTGATCTTCCAGGCCATCGACTGCGCGGAGTTGGGCGAGGCGTCGTCGGGCGGGCCGAACATCATCAGGGACGGCCACCACCAGCGGTCCACGGCGTCCTGCACCATCTCCCGCTGCGCCGTGGTGCCGCGCATCATCGTCATCAGCAGTTCGTAGCCCTGGCGCTGGTGGAACGACTCCTCCTTGCAGATCCGCACCATCGCGCGCGCGTACGGCCCGTACGAGGACCTGCACAGCGGCACCTGGTTGCAGATCGCGGCACCGTCCACGAACCAGCCGATCACGCCCACGTCCGCGAAGGACAGCGTCGGGTAGTTGAAGATCGACGAGTACTTCTGGCGGCCCTCGATCAGCCGGTCCGTGAGATCCGCGCGGTCCGCTCCCAGCGTCTCCGCCGCCGAGTACAGATACAGCCCGTGCCCGGCCTCGTCCTGGACCTTCGCGAACAGAATGGCCTTGCGACGCAGCGACGGCGCGCGTGTGATCCACTCGCCCTCCGGCTGCATGCCGATGATCTCCGAGTGCGCGTGCTGTGCGATCTGCCGGATCAGTGTCTTCCGGTAGGCCTCCGGCATCCAGTCGCGCGGCTCGATCCGCTGGTCCCGCGCGATCGTCGCGTCGAAGTGCTGCTGGAGAGGCTCGGCGCCGTCCGCCTCCGCGGGGCTGGAGCGTGTCGTATCCATCCGTCCCACTTCCCAACCGACCATTCGTTCGGTCCATCATAGGACAGGCCCGGGCGCCTTGGTAAGCCCCCGGCTCTTGACATGCGCGGAGCCGATGGGATTACTTGACAACGCCGAAGCTAACCGAATGTTCGGTCGGTAGACAAGGTGGTGCGAGAGGTGACCCATACCGCTGACGCGACGCCGGCCGCGGAGGCGATGTTCGCCGCGGACCAGGCCTCACGCGGGCTCGGTGTCGAGCTGCTCGAGCAGGGCGAGGGAACCGCCGTGCTCCGGATGACCGTGACCCCGGGGATGGTGAACGGGCATGGCATCGCCCACGGGGGCTATGTCTTCCTGCTCGCCGACAGCGCCTTCGCCTGCGCCTGCAACAGCCACGGCCCGGTGACCGTCGCGGCCGGGGCCGACGTCACGTTCGTCGCCCCGGCGTACGAGGGCGACGTGCTCGTGGCGCGGGCCGGGGAACGCACCCGGTTCGGCCGCAGCGGCCTCTACGACGTGAGCGTCCTGCGGGGCGACGAGGTGATCGCGGAGTTCCGGGGCCGCAGCCGCACCATCGGGAGCACGAGCGCGCGGACGACGTCGAAGGAGTCACGATGACCGGCGAGCCCCTCCCCCACGATCTGCTGGACGACGCCGAGCGCCTCACCCGCGAGGAGCTGCGCGAGCTCCAGCTCGGCCGGCTGCGCCGGAGCCTGCGGCACGCCTACGACAACGTGGAGGCGTACCGGAAGAAGTTCGACGCCGCCGGGGTCACACCCGGGGACTGCCGGTCGCTGGAGGACCTGTCCCGGTTCCCCTTCACGACCAAGGCCGATCTGCGCGACACCTACCCGTTCGGCATGTTCGCCGTCCCCATGGACCAGGTCCGCCGTGTCCACGCCTCCAGCGGCACCACGGGCCGCCCCACGGTCGTCGGCTACACGGAGAACGACGTCTCGATGTGGGCGGATCTCGTAGCCCGCTCGATCCGCGCCGCCGGCGGACGCCCCGGCCACAAGGTACACATCTCCTACGGCTACGGCCTGTTCACCGGAGGCCTCGGCGCGCACTACGGCGCGGAGCGCGCCGGCTGTCTGGTGATCCCTGCCTCCGGTGGCATGACCGCCCGCCAGGTGCAGATCATCCAGGACTTCGAGCCCGAGATCATCATGGTCACGCCGTCCTACATGCTGACCCTCCTCGACGAGTTCGAGCGACAGGGCGTCGACCCGCGCTCCACCTCCCTGCGGGTGGGCATCTTCGGCGCCGAGCCCTGGACGGAGGAGATGCGCCGCGAGATCGAGAACCGCATGGACATCCACGCGGTCGACATATACGGCCTGTCCGAGGTGATCGGCCCGGGGGTCGCGCAGGAGTGCGTGGAGACCAAGGACGGGCTGCACGTGTGGGAGGACCATTTCCTTCCCGAGGTCGTCGACCCGATCACGGGTGAGGTGCTGCCCGAGGGCGAGGAGGGCGAGCTGGTCCTCACGTCCCTGACCAAGGAGGCGTTGCCGGTCGTCCGCTACCGCACCCGCGACCTGACCCGGCTGCTGCCCGGCACGGCCCGGCCCGCCTTCCGCCGCATCCAGAAGATCACCGGCCGCTGCGACGACATGATCATCCTGCGCGGGGTGAACGTCTTCCCCAGCCAGATCGAGGAAGTCGTCCTGCGCACACCCGGCGTCGCCCCGCACTTCCAGATCCAGCTGACCCGGCGCGGGCGCATGGACCACATGACCGTCCACGTCGAAAGCCGCCCGGGCACACCCGCCGACTTGCGCGAGACCGCGGCCCGCGCGATCGCGGGCGGCGTCAAGGACGGCATCGGCGTCACGGTCGACGTGGAGATCGTGGAACCGGAGACGCTGGAGCGGTCGGTCGGCAAGCTGCGGCGGGTGAAGGACCTGCGGTGACGTCCTAGCGCTTGGCCGCCGGGCAGCCGGTTTCAGTGGACTGGTCGGGCAGATAGCGGGACTGTTCCAGCGGGGTGAGCGTGGTGTCTATGGCCGCGCAGATGTCGCGGATCGCGCGGGCCGGGTCGGGCAGATCGACGTTCCACAGCTCGACGGAGGGGCCCACGCTGATGGCCAGGGTGTGGCCGTCCGGGCTGAACGCCACCGCCGCCGCCCGCGAGCGGGTCAGCAGGGTTCTTCTGATCTGGCTGGTGGTGAGGTCCCACAGGCGGACTCCTCGTTCGTTGCTCGCGGCCAGGGTGCGTCCATCTGAGCTGAAGGCCATCGACCGCACCTCACCGCTCACGCTGAAGCTGTCCCGGAGCTGACCGGTGCGCACGTTCCACGTCTTCACGGCTCCCTTGGCACTGCTTGCGGTGGCCAGGGTGTGTCCGTCCGGGCCGAAGGCGAGAGACCCCAGGACACCGGCGCCCGGCTTGATGGTGCGCTGGGTACGGCCGCTGGCGGCATTGAGCAGCTTGACCTGTTCGTGGCCCGCCCTGATGTGCGCTACGGCGAGTGTGCGACCGTCCGGGGCGAACGCCAGCGACCTGACGGGTTCGCCGTGGCCTGAGTAGACGGTGCGTAGTGCGTCAGTCGAAACGTGCCAGATCCGAACGGATCCGTCATGGCTTACGAGGGCGAGCCGTGTCCCGTCGGAACTGTAGACCGCCGTGTCGATGTTGCGCAGGGCGCGGCTTTGAAGAAGGCGGCCCGTGGTGACCTCTCGGACTTCGATCACCTCGTTCTTGGTGGCCCGGGCGGCTAGGGCACGTCCGGCCCGGCTGAACCCCACAGCTCCGAAACGGTGAACCATGTCCGGCAGCTGCTCTCCCCGGGGAGCCGGTTCGGTGTCGAGCGTCAGTGTGCCGTCGCGATCTCCGCTCTTGGTATCCCACAGCTCTACCGCCCCACGGCCGGGCGGTGCTTGGCGAACCGTGGCCACCGTATGTCCGTCCGGACTGAATGCGAGGTCGGAGATGAACGCGGCGGCATGGCCTGGCAGCGTGCTTTGCGGGTGATCGGCAGACAGACGGTGGATACGAATGGCGGGGTCCCGGCTGCTACTGGTCACCAGGGTCCTGCCGTCCACACTGAGGGCCACGTTCGTCAGGCCCCGTCCACGATGACCTGCGGTCACGGTGCCCAGCGTCGCGCCGGACGCGATATCCCACAGTCGCACCGTGTCTTCACCGCCCCTGATGGCGACCGTGCGCCCGTCCGGAGCGAAGGCCACCTCGTTCACCCCGATGGGACCGTCATCGATGGTGCGCCGGACTCTGCCGGTGGCTACGTCCCGCAGCTGCACCGACCTGTCGCTGCGGACTACAGCGTAGGTCCGGCCGTCAGGGCTGATAGCCACGGCATATCCATCGATTGGGCTCTCGTGGGCGGTCCGGGTGCGACCGGTGGCCACGTCCCACACCCGCACCTGTCCGCCGTAGCTTGCCGCGGCAACAGTGTGTTCGTCGGGGCCGAACGCGACTGCCCGTGGGGCGTCGCTGGTGAAGCTGTGCCGCGTGCGGCCGGTGGCCACGTCCCACACCTGTACGGCCGACGCTGATGCGGCTGCCACGGTACGCCCGTCAGGGCTGAACGCCGTTGCCCCTACCGCACCGTCGGGGACGGTGAAGGTACGGATTCTCCTGCCGGTGGCCGGATCCCACAGTCCGATCACCGCGCCGGCGTCACCGGAGGTCGCGACTGCGAGGGTGCGTCCCTCGGCGCTGAGCGCCGCGACTTCACCGGAGCCAGGGACGTTGAACGTGTGCCGGAGCTGTCCCCCGGGCAGTTCCCAGATCCGCACCTTGCCGTCTTTGCTGTGGGTGGCGACGGTACGTCCGTCCGTGCTGACAGTAACGGAACGCACGGGTTCCTTCCCACTGACCAGACGCTCGCTCAGCGGCAACGCCGCAGCGTCATACAGCGCGGCGGCGGCCTCCCGCGTCGGACTGGTCCGGTACGCATGCACAGCGAGCAACGACGCCAGATCGGGTTCGCTGTCCAACAGCGCCCCGGACTGCGCGGCCAACTGCCGTGACTGGGCCACGCGCTGGGCACTCACCGCGCTCTGCCACTGCCCCACGGCGAGACCGGCGGCGACGAGCGCGAGGCACAGCGCGGTGGTGACCGCCGTGAGCACCAGCCGGTACCGGCGACGGCCCTTCCGCTCGTGGACACCGCTCGCGTCGAGGAACGCGCGCTCCAGGTCGGTCAGCTCCTCGTGCGGTGCGCCGCCGAAGTGTTCCCGCGCGGCGGCGAGCCGACTTCCCTGGTACAACGCACCCTGTTCACGGCCCAGTTCCTGCCAGGTGTGGGCCGCTTCGGTCAGGGCCCGGTGCACACGCAGGCGTTCACGGTCTTCCTCGATCCATCCGCGCAGCCGGGGCCAGGCCGTGATCAGGGCCTCGTGAGCCATTTCGACCGTGTCACCGTCCAGGGTGAGCAGCCGGGCCCCGGCGAGCGCGTCGACCACCCGGGCGGAGTCGTTGCCGCCGGTGCCGGACAGTTCCGCGCGGTCGACGGGACGGCGGGTGTCAGGGGTGCCGTCACCGGGGGCGACCAGACGCAGCAACACCCGGCGGGCGGCAGCCGCCTGGTCGTCGGTGAATTGGCCGTGGACCTCCTCGGCGGTCCTGGCGATCGCGCCGTGCAGGCATCCGGCCGCCTCGTACCCCGCCAGGGTCAGTGTCTTGCCACGGCGGCGGCGCCAGGTCTCCAGCAACGCGTGGGACAGCAGCGGCAGTCCACCCGGCGCGTCGGCGACCTCCTCGACCAGCCGGGCGGTGAGGGCGCGTTCCACGGTCAGTCCGGCGGCCTTGGCCGGCTTGACGACGGCGGCCCGCAGTTCGGTCGGGCTCATCGCTCCTGCCAGGAGGTTGGCATCGCGCAGTGCGTCGGCCAGCTCGCGGTGCTCGGCGCAGCGGCCGTAGAAGTCGCCGCGTACCGCCAGCAGCACCCGCAGGCGGCTCTCCGGCTGCCGGGCTCTCAGCAACAGGTCGATGAAGCGGGCGCGTTCGGCCGCGTCGTGGCAGAGCGTGAAGACCTCCTCGAACTGGTCGACGATCACGAGCGTGTCCGCTCTGGCGTCGCCGTCGCGAGGAATCGCCGGCGTGAGGAGAGCTGCGTGGCTGCGCGCGGGGCGCTCGCCCGGTGTCAGGATCCGGATCGCGGCCGGACGCAGGTCCGGGTCCTGAGCGTGCCGGAGCACGGGTATGAGTCCGGCCCGTAACAGGGAGGACTTGCCGCTGCCGGAGGGGCCGAAGACGGCGACGAACCGCCGTCGGCGCAACAACTCGACCAGGTCGGTGGTGAGCTGTTCCCGGCCGAAGAACAGACCGCTGTCGCCTGTCTCGAACCGCGCCAGTCCCCGGTACGGCGGGAGGGACACGTCATCGTCCCGGGATCCGTCACCGGCGGACTCCTCCACCGCTTCCTTCCACCGGGCCTCCCATTCGGCCGAGTCCCCGCCGCACGCCTCCGCGTAGGCGAGGGTCACCGGCAGCGTCGGCAGCCGCTCGCCTCCTGCAGCTTGCGCGAGCGTGGTCACCGAGTAGCCCGCCCGCCGGGCCAGCGCCCGGTAGGTGATGCCGTCCGCCTCCGCCCGAAGCTTGCGTAACTCGAACGCGAACCGCTGCACCGGACCCGCCGCCGGATCCACCGGCACCTCATGCCGCCCCGCCACGCCCGCACCCCCTCCGGCCCGCCCATTGTCAGGCTGCCAGAACCGTACTGCCGAACAATGATCAAGCCGCTGAACTCGGCCGCATGGAATCCCCACCCCTCGTCCCCGCCTCCCCGACGCATCTCTCGCGCTTGGGCTGGCTGGACGCGTTGCGCGGCATCGCCGCTCTCGTCGTGGTGTTCGACCACTCGTCGTACACCTTCATGCCGCAGTTACGGCGGGAGCTGATGCCGGAGTTCAACACCAGCCGCTACGGCATCATGGTGTTCTTCCTGGTGAGCGGCTACATCATCCCCGCTTCACTGGAGCGCCGGGGCTGCGTCCGGACCTTCTGGATCGGAAGGGTCCTCCGTGTGTATCCGTTGTGGGCGGCCGTCGTCACCGTGCTTCTCACTCTCAACCTCGTGGGCATCGCGGAGTCGCGTGACTTCGGTGGGCAGAGCGCCGTCACCGTGGCCGTCGCCCACGCCACGATGCTCCAGGAGTTACTGGGGACGCCCAATCTCCTGCTCGTCCTGTGGACGCTCTCGTATGAAATGTCCTTCTACCTGCTGGTCGTCGCTCTGTTCACGGTCCGGTTGCACCAGCGGTCGGCGGCGGTGTCCGTCGTCCTGGCCGGGCTCGCCGCCATCAGCGTGGCGGCAGGAGCCGTACTGCCGGTCTCCGCTCTGTCCGGCCTGGTGGGCACCGGCCCGCTGATCGCGTTCGCCTCGATCGCCATGGTCGTCGCCATCGGCTGCGCGAGTTCCGGCTCACCCGCGCTGCGGGTGTTCGGGGGTGTACTGGGCGGGGTCCTGGCCCTCGTCCTGGTTCCGGTCAACGGCACGGTCCCGCTGTGGGAGGGCCTGGTGATCCTCGCTGTGATGTTTCTCGGCACCGCCGTCTACCGGGCCGAACACGGTCAGATCACCTGGCGCGACACGGCCGGAACTGCTCTCCTGGTCATCGCCTGTGCCGTGGCGAGTGCCTCCTGGTACGGCGACGGTGACCGCTTCACGCAACGCGGCTGGATCGTCGCGTTCCTGCTGGCCGTGCTCACCTTCGGCGCCGGGTTGTGGTGGCGCCGAAGGCCCGTTCCCCGGTTGCTGGCCGGATTGGGAACGATCAGCTATTCGGTCTATCTGGTGCACCCCGTGCTGCTGGCGGTGATCGACAGCACGATCGGCCGACGGCGGCAGGACAGTCTCGCGCTGGAAGTGGCGTTCTTCGGCGTGCTACTGCCGCTGTGCTTGCTGACCTACCGTTGTGTCGAATTGCCCGGCCAGGCCTGGGGCCGCGAGCTCGTCCGCCGCCTGCGGTCACGCGACGAGCGTCAGCGGCACCCCGCCTCGCACACCGGAACGTGAGCCGTGCTGCCCGGATCGACAGCCGCCGCGACGCCTGCTTCGGATGCCGCCGGCTTGCGGATCAGGAGCAGGGCCGCGTCGTCGTGGAGGCGGCCGCCGACGTGGGCCAGTAGTTCGTCGTGGAGCGCGCCGAGGGTGCGGGCCGGCTCGTGGGAGACGTGGCGCTCCAGCCCTTCGGCGAGCGGATAGAAGGTCCGGCCGTGGTCGCGGGCCTCGGTGACGCCGTCGGTGTACAGCAGCAGCTGGTCGCCGTCGGCGAACGGGAGCGACTGGAGGCCGGGCGCGTGGCCGGCCAGGGCGCGCAGTCCGAGGGGCGGGGACGGCAGGTCGGGCTCGACCGGTGTGACACTCCCCGAGGCACTCACCAGCAGCGGGGGCGTGTGCCCGCAGTTCACCACCTCCAGCTGTCCGGACTCCGGGTATCCGGCGACGATGGCGGTGACGAAGTCGTCGTGGCCGAGATTGCGCGCCAGACTGCGCTCGATCCTCTCGACCACGGCGAGCAGGTCGGCCTCGTCATGGGCGGCCTCGCGGAAGACACCCAGCACCAGCGCGGCCGTCCCCACGGCGGGCAGCCCCTTGCCGCGCACATCGCCGACGATCAGCCGCACGCCGTGCCGGGTGGGTATCAGGGCGTAGAGGTCCCCGCCGATGCGGGCCTCGGCCGCCGCGGCGCTGTAGCGGACGGCCACCTGGAAGGGGCCGACGTTCGCCGGTACGGGCCTGAGCAGCGCGTGCTGGGCGGTCTCCGCGACCGAGCGGACGGCCGCGAGCACCCGTTCGCGGCGCCCGCGCAGGACACTGGCCAGGCCGCTCGCGAGCGTGACGGCCATCAGGGCCGACAGCACCGCGGCCAGTTCACGGCTCGGAACGCCGTCCCGGATCCCGAGCAGCGCACCGAGCACCGCGGCGAGCAGACCCACGCAGACGACACCTCGCGGCCCGTTGGTCGTGGCCGCGAGAGCGGGGCCGGCGGCGAGCAGGGGAAGCCAGATCATCCCGGCGCCGTCGGCGAGGTCGGCGAGCAGGACGGCTGTGACGACCAGTACGGGCAGGACGGGCACACCGGCGGCCAGCTGCGCGACGGCGCGCCTGCGGGCCGAATCCCCGGCACCGGCCACTCGGCTTCTGGACGGCCCCGCGGGCCGGTGGTCGGCACCAAGGTCACGCGCATGGCTCATGTTTGTATCCGGGTCCCTCACCTGTGCGCGGGGCGCGGGTCTGGAAGCGCACCCCTGAAATGTCTGTTTCATCCAGAAAAAGGGGTGACCTGGGGCACCGGCAAGAAGCGGGATTTCAGATAGTGAGCGAGAGGCTCCGGGTCACTCGGCTCGCGGTCGGCAGCAGCCGCTCCCGGGCCTCCGACAGCCTGGAGAGCCGGTTCACCGGGAGTGAGACGCCGAGGGAACCGATGGTTTCCCCGCTGTAGACCGGGACGGCGACGCAGACCGTACCGAGGGAGTACTCCTCCAGGTCCGTGACGGCCGGGGCCATGGGAGCGGTTTCCAGCCGCCGGAGCAGCTCCGGCAGGCTGGTGATCGTCCGCGGGGTGAGGTCGGCGAGCTGGTGGCGGGAGAGGTAGTCCTTGCGGGCCTCGACGTCCAGTTCCCGCAGCACGGACTTGCCGAGCGCGGTCGCGTGTCCCGCGTCCTCGAAGCCCACCCAGAGATCGACGCGGGGCGTCCCGGGGCCGTCGACGATCTCGGCGACCCGGATCTCGCCGTCCTCGTAGAAGGTGAGGTAGGCGGCGGACGTGAGCTCGTCCCGCAGCGCGGCGAGTGTGGGCCGGACACGGCTGAGCAGCGCCTGCGCCCGTCCCGTGGTCTGCAGCGACTGCAGCTTGTCGCCGAGGACGAACCCGCCGTCGTCCAGTTTCCGCACGTACCCGTCGTGGACCAGTGTCCGCAGCAGGTGATAGGCGGTGGCCAGGGGCAGGCCCGTCTCCCGCGCCAGTTGCTTCGCCGGCGCGCCGTTCTCGTGCGCGCTGACCGCCTCCAGCAGGCGCATGGCCCGCTGTACGGACGTGATCAGCGTAGGGCCGGCTTGCTCAGCCATAGGACCAGCCTGCGCCAGGCGCACGGAGGGGGCAAGGGAAGCAGCCGGCCGTCCGGCCCGGATCACCCCGGCCGCGGAGCCGCCGTTGCGTTTGTGACGACTTCTTCACAGCCCGAAGGGTTGGCTTGAAACCGCCTGCTCGCTATCGTTCACGGACTTCACTCAATCGTTCAGTGTACGAATAGCGACAGGGAAGGTCCGTTCATGTCCGGCACGCATCACCCAGGGCGCCGCTCGGTGCTCGCCGCGGGCACCGCCTGTGCGGCCTCGCTCGGCGCGTCCTGGCTGCTGACCGGCTGCTCGGGCGCCACCGCCGCACCCGTCCTGCCGGCCGCCGCCCAGCGCGGCGCGCCCGACCGCGGCGGGACCCTGCGGATCGCCCGTCCGCCCGCCTCCGACGCCGAGACCCTCGACCCGGCGAGCTCCCTGTCCGCCTACGAATACCTGGGAGCCCTCTACAACCGGCTGGTCCGCGTCGGCGCGGACGGCGAGGTGGCCCCCGACCTGGCCGAGTCCTGGGAGCCGGACGGCGCGGCGCGCACCTGGACCTTCCGGCTCCGCAAGGGCGTCACCTTCCACGACGGCCGCGCTTTCACCTCCGCCGACGCCGCCTACACGCTGCGGCACATCCTGGACAAGGCGACGGCGTCCCCGCAGGCCGGTGTCCTCGCCCCGCTCGTCGACCCCGGGCGGCTGCGCACACCCGACGCCCACACCCTCGTCGTGCCGCTGAAGGCCCCGAACGCCGAGTTCCCGAGCCTGCTCACGCACTACAACTGCTACGTCGTCCCCGAGGGCAGCGGTAAATCCATCGCCCGCACCGGCATCGGCACCGGCCCCTTCAAGCTGGAGTCCTTCGCACCGGCAGGCCCCGGCCGCGTCACCGCGTACCTGGACCACTGGGCGGGCCGCCCGGTGCTCGACGCGATCGCCTTCTACTCGGTCGCGGACATGTCCGCCCGCTCCAACGCCCTGCTCGCCGGGCAGGTCGACCTGCTGTCCCAGACCAACCTGGACTTCGCGACGGCCCGGGTCGTGGCCGCCTCCGACCGGGCCACCATCGCCCGGGTGAAGAACGCCCAGTGGTACGTGCTGCCGATGCTCACCACCGACAAGCCCTTCACCGACGTCCGGGTCCGCCGGGCCATGAAGCTCGCCTACGACCCCGAGCACATCGTGAAGGCCGCGCTGCAGGGCGCGGGCAGGCCCGGCTGGGACAACCCGGTGCCCCCGGACGACCCGGCGCACATCTCCGCGCACCCCGAGCACGATCCGGAGCGGGCGCGGCACCTGCTGAGGAAGGCGGGCCACGAGGACCTGGCCGTCGACCTGTACACCTCCGCGTACGACCCCCTCTTCACGCCCATGGCGCTGGCCTACCAGGAGTCGGCGAAGCGGGCCGGCATCCGCATCCGCGTCAAGACGGCGTCGGCGGACTCGTACTACACGCAGATCTGGATGAAGCAGCCGCTGATGGCCACCTACTGGTACACCGGCCGGCCCGTCGACCAGCTCTTCAACCAGGTCTTCCGCAGTGGCTCCTCGTACAACGAGACCGCCTGGTCCGACAAGGGCTTCGACGCGCTGCTCGACCGGGCGCGGGCCGAGACCGACGACGCCAGGCGCCGTGACCTCTACGGCGAGGCGCAGTCCTGGGTGATCGACAAGGGCGGCGCGATGACCCCGATGTTCGCCGACCGGCTCGTGGGCGTCTCGCGCAAGGTGCGCGGTTACGCCGAGCACGGCTTCGAGTTCGACTACCTCGGCATCGGCCTGAAGGGGGCCTGACCATGCTCTCCTTCATAGTCCGCCGGATCGCGGCAGCGCTCGGCACGCTCCTGCTCTCCTCGCTGCTGGTCTTCCTCGCCGTCCAGGCCCTGCCCGGGGACGTCGCCACCCAGGTCCTCGGCAAGGACGCGACCCCGCAGGCGGTGGCCGAGCTGCGCGGCAGCCTCGGCCTCGACCGGCCCGCCTTCGAACGCTACGGCGACTGGATGTGGGGCGCCCTGCACGGCGACTTCGGCATGTCCCTGGTCTCCGCGCAGGCGGTCGGCGGCGAGGTCGCCCAGTACCTGGGCAACTCCGCGCTGATCGCCGCCATCACGATCCTGTTCGCGGTGACCGGCTCGCTGCTGCTCGGCATCGTCGCCGGGCTCTACCGCGACCGCTGGCCCGACCACCTCATCTCGACGGTCAGTCTCGTCGGCATGAGCGTCCCCGAGTTCGTCGTGGCCACCGTCCTGGTGCTGTGCTTCTCGGTCGCGCTGCCGTGGTTCCCCGCGGTCGTGCTCTACGGCCCCGACGCCACGGTCGGCCAGCTGCTGCCCGCCGTGTGGCTGCCGGCGCTCGCGCTCGCCGTGGTGATGGCCGCCTATATCGTCCGTATGGCCCGCACCTCGGTGATCGACGTGATGGCGAGCGAGTACGTCACCACCGCACGTCTCAAGGGCCTGTCCACCTTCCGGGTCGTCGCCCGGCACGCCCTGCCCAGCGCTCTGCTGCCCGTCCTGCACGTGATCGCGCTCAACGTGGCCTGGCTGCTGGGCGGCGTCGCCGTCGTCGAGAACGTCTTCAACTACCCGGGCATCGGCAAGCTGATGCTCTCCTCGGTGCAGAACCGGGACCTGCCCGTCATCCAGGCCATCGCCCTGATCAGCGCCGTCGTCTACGTCGTGTGCAACCTCGCCGCCGACCTCGGCGCCATGGCCCTCAATCCCAGGCTCCGCACCCGAGGGAGGACCCGATGACCACGGTCGACACCGTCCGGGCCGACGCCCCGGCCCCGCGCGCCGTCCGTGCGTGGCGCACCCTGCGCTCCTCGCGCGCGGCCGTCGTCGGGCTCACGATCGTCGCCGTCCACGTCGTGATCGCGCTGCTGGCCCCGCTGCTCACCTCCTACGACCCGATCGCGGGCGACGCCTCGCAGGCCCTGCTCGGTCCGGGCGGGGAACACTGGGCGGGCACCGACCAGTACGGCCGCGATGTCCTCGCGCGGGTCCTGTACGGCGGCCGGTACGCGCTCGGCGTGTCCCTCGCCGCCACCGTCGTGAGCGTCGCCCTCGGCACGGTCATCGGCTGCGCCACGGCGCTGCGCGGCGGCTGGTTCGACGACCTGATCGGGCGGGTGCTGGACGCCGTGCTGGCCGTTCCGGCGGTCCTGGCGCTGCTCGTCGTCGTGACCGCGCTCGGCACCGGGCCGGCGGTCATCGTCCTCGCCGTCGCCGTCGTGTTCGTCCCGCAGGTGGTGCGGGTGGTGCGCGGGGCCGCCCTGGCCGTCGTGCCCGCCGACTACGTCACCGCCGCGCGGGCCCGGGGGGAGGGCACCTGGTCGATCCTGCGCCGTGAGGTCCTGCCGAACATCGTGGACGTGGTGTGCGTGGAGTTCGCGATGCGTGCCTCCTGGGTCGTGCTGCTGATCTCCTCGCTGTCCTTCCTGGGCTTCGGCGCCGACCCTCCGACGCCGGACTGGGGCCTGATGGTCGCCGAGAACCGCACCGCCATCACCGTCGTGCCGATGGCGAGCGTCGCGCCGATCATCGCCCTGGCCACGCTGGTGATCGGACTCAACCTCGCAGCCGACGGCCTCTCCAAGGCCTGGGGCGTCGACCGGATCAGGGAGGGCTCCTGATGACCCCACTCGTCTCCGTGAACTCCCTGTCCGTGGCCTACCGCTCCGGGGGCCGTCAGATACCCGTGGTCCACGAGGTGTCCCTGGAGGCCGCCGCCGGGCGGACGCTCGCGCTGGTCGGCGAGTCCGGCAGCGGCAAGTCGACCCTCGCCGCGACCCTGCTCGGGCATCTGCGGCACGGCTCCCACATCACTGGCGGCTCGGTGACGGTGGACGGCCGGGACGTCTTCGCCCTGTCCGCGCCCGAGCTGCGGCGGCTGCGCGGCCGGACGGTCGCCATGGTCGCCCAGAACGCGGGCCAGGCGCTCACCCCGTCCATGCGCGTCGGCCGGCAGATCGCGGAGGCGGGCGGCGACATCCCCGTCACCGACCTGCTCGACCAGGTCCGGCTGCCGCGCCCCGCCGAGCTGGCCCGCCGCTATCCGCACGAGCTGTCCGGCGGCCAGCAGCAGCGCGTCGCCCTCGCCATGGCCATCGCCGCCCGCCCCAAGGTGCTGGTCCTCGACGAGCCGACGACCGGCCTGGACGTCGTCACCCAGCGGGGCGTGCTGGACCTGATCGCCGCCCTGCGCGACGAACTGGGCCTGGCGGCCGTGCTGGTGAGTCACGACCTGGGCGTCGTCGCGCACTTGGCGGACGAGGTGTGTGTGCTGAAGTCGGGCCGGACGGTGGAGTCGGCGCCCACGCGGCAGCTGTTCGCGCTGCCCCGGGAGCCGTACACGAAGCGGCTGCTGGCGAGCGTGCCGCGAGTGGACGACGCCGGTCTCGCGCTCGTACGGGAGACGGGCGAGCGGGAGATCCGCCCCAGGGCCGTCGTGCCCGAGGACTCCCCGGTGGCCGTCTCCGCCCGTGACGTCACCGTCGACTACGGCAGCTCCCGTGCCGTGGACGGCGTCTCCTTCGAGGTCCGGCGCGGTGAGGTCCTGGCCCTCGTCGGCGAGTCGGGCAGCGGCAAGTCCACGCTGGCCTGGACCCTGGCGGGGCTGCGCACACCGTCCGGTGGCGCCATGACCCACGAGTCGGGCGATCTGGCCCGGCCCGCACGGCGGCGGCCGATGTCCCTGCGGCGGCGGGTGCAGCTGGTCTTCCAGAACGCGGACACCTCGCTCAACCCCCGGCGCTCGGTGGGCGACGCCATCCGGCGTCCGCTGCGGTTCTTCGGCACGGCCCGCGGCCGGGGCGAGTCGGCCGAGCGTGCCCGGCGGCTCATCGCCGACGTACGCCTGGACCCGGCCTTCGCCGACCGGCTGCCCGCCCAGCTCTCCGGCGGCCAGCGGCAGCGCATCGGCATCGCACGGGCGCTGGCGGGCGAGCCGGACGTCCTCATCGCCGACGAGATCACCACCGCGCTGGACGTCTCCGTCCAGGCCGAGGTGCTTCACCTGGTGGACGACCTGCGCCGGGAACGCGACCTGGCCTGTCTGTTCATCAGCCATGACCTGGCCGTCGTCCGCGGCATCGCGGACCGCGTGGTCGTCCTGCGCGGCGGGGTCGTGGTCGAGGAGGGCCCGACGGAAGCCGTCTTCTCCGATCCCCGGCACCCGTACACACGGCAGCTGATGGCGGCCGCCCTCGAACCCGACCCCGACGCCCGGCCGCCTGTCGAAACGGCCCCCGACTGGACCGACGCCGCCCGGGAGGGCGAGATGTGGGCCGACCTCGGCGACGGCCACCGCGTGCGCCGCTGGCGGCCCGCCGGCACCCCCGACGACAACCCGACCGCTCCCGTCGCAGAAGGAGTTTCGTGAAGTACCGCGACCGGTTCGAACGCCAGGTCGTCCACGAGGACGTGTGGATCCCCACCCGGGACAGCACGACCCGTCTGCACGCCCGGATCTGGCGCCCGGCCGACGCCGGGTCGGACCCCGTCCCCGCGCTGCTCGAGTACCTGCCGTACCGCAAGAGCGACTGGACCGCCCCGCGCGACGCCCAGCGCCACCCCTGGTACGCCGGTCACGGCTACGCCTCCGTCCGGGTCGACGTCCGCGGCCACGGCGACAGCGAGGGCACGCCCGGCGACGAGTACGACGCCCAGGAACTCGCGGACGGCGTGGACGTCGTCAACTGGCTCGCCGCACAGCCCTGGTGCACCGGCAAGGTCGGCATGTTCGGCATCTCCTGGGGCGGCTTCAACTCCCTCCAGATCGCCGCCCTCGCCCCCGAACCGCTCAAGGCGATCGTGACGGTCTGCTCCACCGACGACCGCTACGACAACGACGTGCACTACACGGGCGGCGCCGTCCTCGGCATCGACATGCTCGCCTGGGCCGGCACCATGCTCGCCTTCACCGCACGCCCGCCGGACCCCGCGAACGTCGGCGCGGACCGCTGGCTGCCGATGTGGCGCGAGCGCCTCGACGCGCTCGAACCCTTCCTGCACACCTGGCTGGAGCACCAGCAGCGGGACGACTACTGGCGGCACGGCAGCGTCTGCGAGGACTACACGGCGATCGACGCGGCCGTCCTCGCGGTCGGCGGCTGGAACGACCCGTACCGGGACACCGTGCTGCGGCTCGTGGAGCACCTTCCCGGCGAACAGGTGCGGGGGATCATCGGCCCCTGGTCGCACCAGTACCCCGACCGCGGGCTGCCGCCCGGCCCGGCCATCGGGTTCCTCCAGGAGACGCTGCGCTGGTGGGACCAGCACCTCAAGGGCGTCGACACGGGCGTCATGGCGGAGCCGCTGCTGCGCGCCTGGCTGAACGACCCCGTACCGCCCGCCCCCTCGCACGAGGAGATGCCCGGCCGCTGGGTGAGCGACGCCGAGTGGCCCAGCCCGGACGTCACCTGGGACGCCCGGCAGCTCGGTGAGAGCCGTGACCCGGTCCTCGTGCGCTCTCCGCAGCACACCGGCCTCGACGCCGGCCGCTTCTTCCCGTTCGGCAACGCCGCCGACCTGCCGCCCGACCAGCGCGAGGAGGACGGGCGGTCCGTCTGCTTCGACTCCGCGCCCCTGGACCGGCGCGTGGAGATCCTCGGCCGCCCGCGGGTCCGGCTCCGCCTCGACAGCGACACCCCGCGGGCCCATGTCATCGCCCGCGTGTGCGACGTCGCTCCTGACGGCTCGTCCACGCTCGTCACCCGGGGCGTGCTCAACCTGCTCAGCAGGAAGGGCCGCGAGCACGCCGTCGAGTGGACCCCGGGGACGTACGAGGACGTCGAGTTCGAACTGGGCGGCATCGGCTACGCCTTCCCGCCCGGCCACCGCGTCCGGGTCGCCGTCTCCGACGCGTACTGGCCGTGGGTGTGGCCGCACGGCGAACGCGGGGCGCTGCACGTCGTCCCGGCCGGCAGCGCGGTCCTGCTGCCCGTGCGCGAGGCCGCCGACGAGGCCGCAGTCCGCTTCGAGGAGCCGGAGCAGGCGGTACCGATGGCGGTCACATACGACACTCCCCCGGACCCCCGCCCCGAGCGGCTGGTCACGCACGACGTGGCCAAGGGCGAGTGGAGCCTGGAGGTCGACCCCGGCTACGGGGGTTCCCGGACGTACCCGGACGGGCTGCGCTACGAGGAGAGCGCCCGCGAGACGTACACCATCCGGACCGACGATCCGCTGTCGGCGCGAGCCGTCTCCGAGTGGCGCGTCCGGCTGCGGCGCGGGGACGACTGGGACGCTGAGATCATGGCCAGGACCGAGCTGCGCGCCACGGCCGCGGAGTTCATCATGGACAGCCGTATCGAGGCACGGGGGAACGGAGAGACAGTGGCCGAGCGCGCATGGCACCGCACCACCCCGAGGACGTCGGGATGACGGGCGCCGAGCAGCCGCGGCAGGGCGCGAAGAGCCCGCGCCGTGCCGTCGCCGCCCGCGACCGGACCCGGCAGCCCACCGAGGTTCGGCGGCGCCTCATCGTCGACGCGGCCGTCCCGCTGATCGCGGAGCGCGGCTACAAGTCGGTCGGCGTGCGCGACGTGGCGGCCGCGGCCGGGGTGTCCGTCGGCACGGTCACCTACCACTTCGACAGTGTGCAGGAGGTCCTCTCCGAGGCCATGGTGCTGCACATCGAGCAGTACTACGCGGCGCTCAGCGAGGCCGCCGAGCACGCGACCAGCGGGGCCGAGGCGCTCAGGCTGCTCGTCGACGCGCTGTTCACCGAGGACACCGACCGGCACTGGCGGATGTGGTTCGACTTCTGGCACGTGGGCGAGCAGAGCACGGACGAGGCCTTCGCGCGCGGGCAGGCCGACCGGTACGCGGCCTGGCACCGGCAGATCCGTGCCCTGGCAGAACGGGGCGTCGCCGACGGCGAGTTCAGCGGTGACGACCTCGACGGATTCACGGCCCGCTTCGCCGCACTGGCCGACGGGCTGGCCCTGCAGCGCCTGCGCCAGGCACCTCCTCTGACCACGCAGGAGGCACGGCATCACCTCAACCGGTTCATCGAACGGGAGCTGGTTCCCCGGCCCGGTACATGACTTCGTCGAAGTCGGCGGGGTGCCCGCCCCCGGTGAGATCCCAGGCCCACAGGCCGGCGAACGCGCCGGTGAAGCCGAGGGCGCGGATCTGGCCGTCCTCGATGTGCTCGGCGTGCTCGTCGGACAGGACCGTCGCGTCCAGGACGGGACCGAAGGGCTCCCAGCCCCGGCCGGTGTCGTACCGGAAGCGCAGATCGGCCCCGTCGAAGTCCAGGCCGAGCCGTAGTCGCGTGGTGTCGCCGAGCGGCGCCTCACCCGCTTCGTCGACGCTGAGCACTCCTCGGTCGCTGCTCGCGACGCGCAGGACGGGCTGCCCCTCGTCGTCCACGGTGACGTGCAGATAGTGCCAGTTGCGGGTGTTGTAGTACGCGGTGATCCCGGCCAGGTGCTGGAACGCGTGGGGCCGGTACTCCATCGTCGCCTCGAACGAGCAGCGCGCCGATGTGACACGTCGGGCGACCAGGCTGGGTTCGACCAGGCTCTGCGGTGACCGGCCGCCGCGAAGCCGCAGGTGGGACGGGCGTTCGGTGAGCGAGACCCAGTCGGGGGTCGCGGGGCGGCGCAGTGTCGACCACTGGGGGCCCAGGGCCGGGCCGTCGAATCCGTCGGTGTCGTCCTCGTCCGCGTGGTCCCTGCCCGCCGTGGAAGTACCGGTCGGCACCTCCAGGGCGGGCAGGCCGGTCTCGACGCGCGGCCAGCCGTCGGAGGTCCAGGTCACGGGCGCCAGTGCCGTCTCCCGGCCCAGGACGCACGGCCCGCGCCGCCCGAGGGGCCGGGCCACGAGGTAGGCCAGGTACCAGTCGCCGTCCCCGGTCTCCACCAGGCTGCCGTGCCCGGCCTTCTGCAGGGGCAGGTCGGGGTGGTAGCGGGCGGTGAGCAGTGGGCCGTCGGGGTCGCGTGCGTAGGGGCCCGTCAGGGTGCGCGAGCGGGAGACGGTGACCTGGTGGTCGTAGCCCGTGCCGCCGTCCGCGGTCAGCAGGTAGTACCAGTCGCCACGGTGGTAGAGGTTCGGGCCCTCGATCCAGCCGGCCTGCGGCGGCAGCTCGATCCGCACGGGGTCGCCGGTCAGTCGGCGCCCGGCACGGTCGTAGCGCCGGGCCTCCAGACCCGCCGAACCGCCGTGGCCGGGGCGCCAGTCATGGACCAGGTTCAGCAGCCGGCTGTCGGGGCCGTCGTGGAAGAGGGAGGCGTCGAAGCCCCGGGCGTGCAGCGGTACCGGATCCGACCAGGGACCCTCAATGGAGGGAGCGGTGATCAGGTGGTTGGGGCAGTCGGTGAAGCCGCCGGCGTAGGTGGACACGTTGCTGTAGACGAGGTGGAACAGGCCGTCGGCGTGGGTGAGGCTGGGTGCCCACACACCGCCCGAGTCCGGGCAGCCGGTCAGGTCGAGGAGACGGGTGTCGTCGAGGGCGCCGCCGAGGGGCCGCCAGTGCACCAAGTCCGTGGAGTGGTGCAGGCGCACGCCCGGGTACCACTCGAACGTCGATGTCGCCACGTAGAAGTCCGGCCCCACGCGGAGGATCGACGGGTCCGGGTGGGATCCCGGCAGCACCGGGTTGCGGATGACGTCTGCCGGCCGGTTTCGCATGCGATGTCCCCTCGTGACGCCCCCTCCGGCGTGCGCCGGGTGATCACCGCAGGACCGTAATGTCGAATACGTTCGCGAGCAACGTCCACCTGAAAGGTTTTCCAACTCAGGGCGCTCACAACACTATTGACACTTCATCAGCTCCCTCCTACGTTGCGAAAACCTTTTAGGTCGTTTCCGTGCTCTGCAGGTCCGGACAGGGAGCTCCGATGAGAAGACCGCAGATCCTCCTGGCCGCACTGGTACTCGCCGTCTGTTGCGTCGTCCCCGCCACCCCGGCCGCGGCGGCGCAGACCATAGGGTTTCCGAGCTTCAGCGGCCCCACGATCCCCGCCCCGCCCGTCGCCCACACCCCGGGCGACATGATGCGGGCGATCTACGACGCGGAGAGTTCGGGGACCGACTTCTGGATGGACCGCCTGCTCGCCCGCTCGGGCAACGACCCGGCCGGACCCTGGCTGATGAGCAGGGGGCGCGCGCTGTTCATGAAGGAGCACGACCCGGCCCGGTTCGGCTTCGGCGGCAAGGTGGCCTACTGGGAGAACATCAACGGCAACAGCGCCTACACCGTCGCTCTCACCCCGGGGACCTTCACCGAACAGGTCGCGCAGCGCCGGCAGACGCCCAGTCACTGGAAGAGCGTGCACACCAGCGGCTCGGTCACGGTCGACCAGACGAAGTTCATCACGGACAACAACGTGGCCGTGACCAACCTGTCGATCAAGAACAACGGCTCATCCTCCACCACGCTCCAGTTGCGGGCGACGTCGCCCTACGCCACGTCGGGCAGCGGCAGCGAGCTGACCGGGCAGGTAAACGCCTACAACAACCTCACGACCCTCCGCCCCCGGCTGACCGGTGACGGGTTCGCCGTCTCCGGCGGCGGTCTCAACCGGTCCGTGACGGTCGCGGCCGGTGCCACGGTGACCGCCAAGGTCGTGATGGGCTTCGTCACCGACGAGATCCCCGAGTCCCGCACGGAGTACGACGCCTACGCGGGCTACTCCCCCGCCACCGCGTTCGCCACCCACGTCAGGGCCTACAACCGGTGGTGGGCGCAGAACGTGCCCTACATCGACGTGCCCGAGCCCGCGATCAAGAAGAACGTCTACTACCGCTGGTGGCTGATGCGCTTCAACCACCTCGACGCCGACATCCCCGGGCAGACCTTCCAGTTCCCGACCTCGACCGAGGGCGTCCTCGGCTACAACAACGCCATCGCCCTCACCCAGCCGATGCACATCGACGACCTGAAATATCTGCGCGACCCGTCCTACGCCTACGGGGACTGGCTGAGCGTCGGCCAGACCTCCAAGGGCGGCCGCTTCCTGGACAACCCGGGGGACCCGGAGAACTGGTCCAACAGCTACACCCAGTACATCGCCGAGGCGGCGTGGAAGAGCTACCAGATCCACGGCGGCCAGCCCGCGATCGCCGCGAGCCTCGCCCGCTACGCGGAGGGCGACGTCAAGGGCCAGCTCGCGCACTACGACCGCGACAACAACAAGCTCATCGAGTACGACTGGGGCGCCCTGACCGGCAACGACGCCGACGCGGTCTCCTTCCACTGGAAGCCCGGGAACATGGACCGCGCCGAGTCCGCCTACCAGTACAGCGGCGCCCTCGCCGCCGCACAGGCCTACGAGGCGACCGGCAACACGGCCAAGGCGAGCGAGATGCGCACCCTCGCCAACCAGATCAAGGACGCCATCGTCAACGTCCTGTGGAACCCAAACCGGCAGCTGTTCGAGCACCGGCTGAAGTCGACCAACGAGTGGGTGCCCTGGAAGGAGATCAACAACTACTACCCGTTCTCGGTCGGCGCCGTCCCCGACACGGCGACGTACAAGCAGGCCCTGCGGTTGTTCGACGACCCGGCGCAGTATCCGGTCTTCCCCTTCTACACGGCCAACCAGGTCGACAAGAAGGCGGCGGCCGAGGCGGGGGAGCCGGGCTCCAACAACTTCTCCACCATCAACTCCACCGTCCAGTTCCGGCTGTACTCCTCGGTGCTGCGCAACTACCCCAACTCCTGGATGAACGCCACCGACTACAAGAAGCTCCTCTACTGGAACACCTGGGCGCAGTACGTCGGCGGCAACACCCAGTGGCCCGACGCGAACGAGTTCTGGGCCGACTGGAACGGCAGCTCCGTCAACTACCGCTCCTGGATCCACCACAACATCCTGGGCAGCAGCAACTGGACGGTGATCGAGGACGTGGCGGGGCTGCGGCCGCGCAGCGACGCGAAGGTGGAGCTCTCCCCCATCGACATCGGCTGGTCCCACTTCACGGTCAACAACCTGCGCTACCGGGGCGCCGACCTGTCCGTCGTCTGGGACGACCCGGCCGACGGTGTGGTGCGCTACCCCGGCATCCCGGAGGGCTACTCGATCTACGTCAACGGCACCCGGGCCGCCACGATCAGCACCCTGGTGCCCTTCACCTGGGACCCGGCCACCGGCGAGGTCACCACGAAGGGCACCGTCACCCACCGCACGGCCGTCTCCGGGCTGAAGTCCCCCAACCAGGTCGTGCAGGACAGTCCCCGCATGGTCGACATGCTAGCCAAGGCCGGTGTCGACCTGACCGGCGACCCGGCCGACCTCGCCTCCGGGGCGGCCGCGTCCGCCTCCCACACCGGGTCGGGCAGCGCCGTCTCGGGCGCGGTCGACGGGCTTCCCACCAACGAGCCGTTCTGGGGAGCCGGCGGCTCCTCGAACAGCCAGGACTGGTACGAGCTCAACTTCGGCACCGCCCGGACGCTCAACGAGGTGCGCCTGTACTTCAAGGACAGCCGCCCCGCCAGTACGACCTACCGGGCGCCGTCCTCGTACTCGATCCAGTACCACAACGGAACTTCCTGGGTGAACGCCGACGGCCAGACCAAGAGCCCGGCCGCGCCCCGTGCCAACTACAACCTGGTGCGGTTCCCGGCGATCAGCGCCCAGCGCATCCGGGCGCTGGCGACCCACGCCTCCGGGGCGAAGACGGGCCTCACCGAGATCAAGGTCCATCACCGGGGCGGCGCCCAGCCACCCGCCAACCTGGCGACGTCGGCCACCGCGTCCGCCTCGTACACCTCCTCCTGGGAGAGCGTCACCGCGATCAATGACGGGGTCGACCCGCCCTCGTCCAACGACACCGTCAACACCCGCTGGGGCACCTGGCCGGAGAGCGGGCAGCAGTGGGCCGAGCTGACCTGGCCGTCGGCGAAGACGGTGAACAAGGCGGAGGTGTACTTCTTCGACGACGACCAGGGCATCGACATGCCCGCCTCGTGGAAGCTCCAGTACTGGAACGGCGGCGCCTACGCCGACGTGCCCGGCGCGAGCGGCTACCCGGTGGCGAAGAACCAGTACAACGCGGTCACGTTCACCGCGACGAACACCACGCGGCTGCGTGTGCAGCTCACCAGCAACGGCGGCAACTCCGTCGGCCTCCTCGAAGCGAAGGTGTACGGCCCGTGACTCGTTTCAGATGTCTGTCCGCGCTCCTCGGCGTCCTCACCATGGTGGTCGCCTTCCTGGCGGCGCCGCAGCCCGCTGCCGCCGCCGTCGCGTTCACGTCGACGGGGGTGAACCAGAACGGCGGCAACTGCCTTGATCTGCCGGGAGGTTCGTCGACGAACGGGACGCAGTTGCGTGCCTTCTCGTGCGGTTCGGGCGCGAACCAGAGTTTCCGCTTCGCGCCGGTCTCCGGTTCGGGTGACACGTACACGATCACCACGCAGTCCGGCCAGTGCGTCGACGTCGCCGGCGCGTCCTCCGCTGACAACGCCACGGTCATCCAGTGGCCCTGCCACGGCGGCACCAACCAGCAGTGGCGGCTGGTGCCGGTGAGCGGCGCCGACAAGGCCTTCAACCTGGTCTCCACGGCCTCGGGCAAATGCGTGACGCCGAGCGGGGGTTCGCCGGCGTCGAACACGGGCCTGGTGCAGCTGCCGTGCTCCGCGGCGAACGGCAGGGTGTGGCGCCTGTCCGGCTTCACCGGCGGCGGCACGAGCCCGAACACCTTCACCAACCCCATCGCCCAGCGCGGCCCCGACCCCTGGCTGACCTACCACGACGGCTACTACTACCTGGCCACCACGACCTGGAACTCGACGGTCACCATGCGCAAGTCCCGCACGCTGGGAGGCCTCGCCACGGCCGCCGAACAGGTGATCTTCAATCTGACCAGGCCCAACGGGGCGGGCACGATGTGGGCCCCGGAGTTCCATCTGCTCGACGGCCCGAACGGCAAGCGGTGGTACTTCTACTACACCGCGGGGCGGGAGCCGTTCGACCTGGGCACCCAGCGGATCCACGTGCTGGAGAGCGCCGGCCAGGACCCGATGGGCCCCTACACCTTCAAGGCCGACCTGCTCGACCCGTCCCAGGACAACACCTGGGAGCTGGACCCGGGCATCCTCCAGCTGAACGGCAAGCTGTATCTGCTCGGCACCTTCTACAACGGCTCGCAGCCGATGTTCATCCGGCCGCTGTCCAACCCGTGGACCGCGAGCGGCACGCGCCGGATCCTGTCCACCCCCACCTACGGCTGGGAGACGGTGGGCGGCGCGGTCAACGAGGGCGCCGAGGTCCTCCAGCGCAACGGGAAGACCTTCATCGTCTACTCCGCGAGCCACTGCTCCACGCCCGACTACAAGCTGGGCATGCTCACGTACAACGGCGGCGACCCGCTCAGCTCCTCCTCCTGGGTCAAGTCACCGAACCCGGTCTTCCAGCGGTCCAACGCCAACGGCGTGTACGGCCCCGGCCACAACGGCTTCTTCAAGTCGCCGGACGGCACGGAGGACTGGATGGTGTACCACGCCAACAGTTCCGCGGGCGGCGGCTGCGACATGAACCGCTCGACCAGGGCACAGAAATTCACCTGGAACGCCGACGGGACGCCGAACTTCGGCACTCCGGTGGGCCTGGGCGTCGCGCTGACGGCACCGTCGGGAGAGTAGCCCGGAAGCGGACGAGGGCCGCGAAACGCCGCGGTGGTCCTTCTCGGCCCTCGTCCGAACGGCGAGCATGCCACGTCATGGACATCTTGCTCGTCGTCAGCGCGTTCAACAGCCTGTCCCAGCGTGTGTACGCGGAACTGTCGGATGAGGGGCACCGGGTCGACGTCGTCCTCGCCTCGCACGGCGCCGACGCGGTCCGGGCCGCCGTACAGGAGGTGCGCCCTGACCTGGTCGTCGCCCCGATGCTGAAGTCGGCCCTGCCGGAGGACGTCTGGCAGGAGCACACCTGCCTGATCGTGCACCCGGGGCCACCGGGCGACCGGGGCCCGTCGTCGCTGGACTGGGCGATCGCCGAGGGGGCGTCCGAGTGGGGCGTGACGGTGCTTCAGGCCGAGGCGGCGATGGACGCGGGCGACGTGTGGGCGGACGCGTCCTTCCCCGTGCCTCCGGTGGGCAAGAGCAACGTGTACCGCAACGAGGTCGCGGACGCCGCGACGGCCGCGGTCCTCCAGGCCGTGCGGCGCTACGCCGACGGCTCGTACAAACCGCGCCCCCAGAGCGAGCCCGGGATCAACGTGGTGTGGCGGGACTTCTTCCGCCAGGAGCAGCGGCGGATCGACTGGGAGCGGGACAGCACGGCCACGGTGCTGCGCAAGCTCCGCGGGGCCGACTCGCAGCCCGGCGTCCGGGACGAGCTCTGCGGCCGGGAGGTGTTCCTGCACGGCGGGCACCCCGAGGACCGGCTGCGAGGCGAGCCCGGGGAGCTGCTCGCGACCCGGTCCGGCGCGGTCTGCCGGGCCACCCGGGACGGCGCGGTGTGGATCCCGGAGCTGCGTCCCCGCAAGAGTTCCGGCGATCCGGCGCCGTTCCGCCGCCCGGCGGCCTCCGTCCTCGCCACTTTCCCGGCCCCGCCCGGATCCCATGGCCTGTCGAGCTCGAACGACCGCCCGTACTGGCTGCCCGAGATCGCCGCCCCGCTCGAACTGCCCCCGGACCGCACCACCTGGACCGACATCCGCTACCGGCAGCACGGTGCGGTCGGCTTCGTGACCTTCTCGTTCCCGGGCGGGGCGATGAGCACCACCCACTGCCGCAGGCTGCTCGCCGCCTACCGGTACGCGCTCAGCCGCCCGACCTCGGTGCTGGTGCTCGGCGGCGCCCGCGACTTCTTCTCCAACGGCATCCATCTCAACGTCATCGAGGCGTCGAGCGACCCGGCGGGCGAGTCCTGGTCCAATCTGAACGCCATGAACGACCTGGTCGAGGCCGTGCTGCGCACCACCGACCGGCTGGTGGTGGCGGCGCTGGGCGGCAACGCGGCGGCCGGCGGTGTCATGCTCGCCCTGGCCGCGGACGAGGTCTGGTGCCGCACGGGCAGCGTCCTCAATCCGCACTACCGCAACATGGGGCTGTACGGCTCGGAGTACTGGACGTACTCGCTGCCGCGCCGCGTGGGAGCCGAGACGGCCGAGCGGCTGACGAGCCAGGCGCTGCCGGTGAGCGCCGCGACGGCTGAGCGGATCGGGCTGGTGGACCGTCTGGTGCCCGCCCAGGCACAGGAGTTCACGGCAGAGGTCGAGCGGCTGGCCGCCGCGGTCGCCGGCGACCCGGACCTCGCGACCCGGATCACCGCCAAGACCACCGCTCGTCACGCGGACGAGCTCCAGCGCCCCCTCGCCGAATACCGGCGGACCGAACTCGCCCGCATGCGCGCCATCCTCTTCGACCGGAAGGCCCCGTACCACGCGTTGCGGTCCGCCTTCGTCCGCAAGCTGCCGACCGGCTCCCCCAGGCCGCTGCTCACCGGAGACGCTCGATGAGCGCGCGGCTGCTGGTGGCGGGCGTCGGCAACATCTTCCTCGCCGACGACGCCTTCGGCCCCGAGGTGATCCGCGCCCTGGAGCGGAACCCGCTGCCGCCCCAGGTGCGGGTGCGGGACTTCGGCATCCGCGGGATGGACCTGGCGTACGAACTGCTCGACGGCTACGACACGGCCGTCCTTGTCGACGCGGCGGTACGGGGACAGGAGCCGGGCACCCTGTCGCTGGTCGAGCCGGACCTGCCGGACGGTGCCTCGGCGGGCGCCCCGCCCGAGGCGCACGGCATGGACCCGGCCAAGGTCCTCGCCCTGGCCGCCCACCTGGGCGACGAGCCGCTGCCGCGTGTCCTCGTCCTCGCCTGCGAGCCCGCGCTGCGGGCACCCGCGGACGAGGACATCGCGCCGGGCGTCAGCGCGACGGTGCGCGAGGCGGTGGGGCGGGCCGTCGAGGCGCTGCACACCATGGTTCCGGTGCTGCTCGCCGACCCGGCGGCCACGCCCCCGTTGAGCCGCCCGGACGAATCAGCCGCCCTGTCGTCGGCCGGGCTGCCGGGCACGGTGCGCGGTGGCGCGGAGGATCGGTAGCGGACCGATTTCCCTACCGAGGTCCTTACCGAGCGCGAGGAGCGGCCCCATGTGCGATTCCGTGGACGAGGTCACCCAGGCCGTCCTGGCGAAGAACGACTCCCTGGCCGCGGGGCTGCGCGAGGAACTGGCCCGCCGGGGCGTGAGCGTGGTCAACCTGCTGTCCAGCCCGGGCAGCGGCAAGACGGAACTGCTCGGGCGGGTGCTGGCCAGGGCGGTGGAGCGGGGCCTCCCGGTGGCCGCGCTCACCGCCGACCTGGCGACGGAGAACGACGCCGACCGGCTCGCCCGTTCGGGCGCCCCGGTGAAGCAGTTGCTGACGGACGGGCTGTGTCATCTGGAGGCCCGGCAGCTGCGCGGCCATGTGGAGGGCTGGCTGCCCGGGGACACCTCGCTGCTGTTCGTGGAGAACGTCGGCAACCTCGTCTGCCCGGCCTCCTACGACCTCGGCGAGACCCTGCGGATCGTGCTCATGGCGGTGACGGAGGGCGAGGACAAGCCGCTGAAGTACCCGACGGCCTTCGGGTCCGCCCATCTGGTGGTGCTCACCAAGATCGATCTGGCCGGGCCCGCCGGGTTCGACCAGGCCGCCTTCGCCGCCAACGTCCAGCGGGTCAACCCCGGGGTGGAGCTGCTGTTCTCCTGCGCCCGGACCGACGACGGTGTCGACACCCTCCTGGAGCGGGTGCTCGCCGTGCGGGACGGGGCCCCCGTGCACCGGCCTCCGCTGGCCCCCCGGCCGCACTCCCATTCCCACTCCCACCAGGGCACCGAAGCCGGCCTCGTCTCGTGACGGCGCCCGCCACTCAGGCGGTGCGACGCCGCGTCACCGTGCGCGGCACGGTGCAGGGCGTGGGGTTCCGCCCCTTCGTGCACCGCCTGGCCACCGATCTCGCGCTCGCGGGGTTCGTGAGCAACACCGCGAGCGGTGTCCTCATCGAGGTGGAGGGACCGCCGCAGGGCATCGCCGACTTCTGCGACCGGCTGGCCCAGGAGCCGCCGCCGCTGGCCACGGTCACCGGCGTCGGGTTCGAGGACCTGCCCGTCAGCGGCGCCGACGACACCTTCCGCATCCGTTCCACCGACCGCTCCCCCGGCCGCACTCTCCTCCCGCCCGACACGGCGACCTGCCCCGACTGTCTGCGGGAGCTGGCCGATCCGGCCGACCGCCGCCACCGGCACCCGTTCGTCACGTGCACCCACTGCGGGCCACGCTTCACCATCGCCACGGGCATGCCGTACGACCGGGCGGTCACGACCATGGCCGGCTTCCCGATGTGTGCCGACTGCGCCCGGGAGTACGGCGATCCCGGCGACCGGCGCTTCCACGCCCAGCCGGTGGCCTGCCCCGACTGCGGCCCCCGGTTGCGCCTGGTGCCCGCCTCGGGGAGCGATGTGCGCCCGGCGCGGGACGCCGGCGCCCTGGCCTCCGCGCGAGCGCTGCTGGCCGCCGGGGGGATCGTCGCGGTGAAGGGCCTCGGCGGCTACCACCTGGCGTGTGACGCCACTGACGCCCGGGCCGTGGAGACGCTGCGCGCCCGTAAGGCGCGCGGCGGCAAGCCGTTCGCGGTGATGTGCGCGGACCTCGACGCCGTACGGCGGATCGCCGCCCCCTCCACGGCTGAGGTGGCCGCCCTCACCAGCGCGCGGCGCCCCATCGTCCTGCTGCGGCGGCGAGCGGAGCAGGCGGGCCTCGCGCCCGGCGTCTGTCCCGGCAGCCCGCACCTCGGCGTCATGCTGCCCTACACGCCCGTGCACACCCTGCTATTCGGCCTGCCCGGTGATCCGCCGGGCCCGCGTGTGCTGGTCATGACGAGCGGCAACCGTTCCGGCGAACCGATCGTCACGGACGACGACGAGGCACTGACCCGGCTGGCCGGTCTGGCCGACGCCTGGCTCGCCCACGACCGGCCCATCTCCTCGCCCTGCGACGACTCGCTGCTGCGGGTACGCCCCGACGGCACCGAGCAGGTGCTGCGCCGGTCCCGGGGGTACGTGCCCCGCCCGCTGCGGCTGCCCGTCGCGGTGCGGCCGACGCTCGCCGTTGGCGGGGACCTGAAGAACGCCCTGTGCCTCGGCGAGGGCGACCACGCCTGGTTCGGCCCGCACATCGGCGACATGGGCGATCTGACCACCCTGGAGGCGGCCCGGCGGGCCGAGGCGCACATGCGGTCGCTGACCGGCGTCACCCCCGAGCTCGTCGCCGCCGACCGGCATCCGGGATACCAGTCCGCGCGGTGGGCCCGTCGGCGGGCCCACCGGCTCGCGCCCGTCTTCGTCCAGCACCACCACGCGCACATCGCCTCGGCGATGGCCCAGCACGGCCTCGACGGCACCGCGCCCGTGATCGGCGTCGCCTTCGACGGCACCGGATACGGCGACGACGGCACCGTCTGGGGCGGCGAGATCCTCCTCGCCGACTACACCGGCTACCGGCGCTTCGCCCGCCTGGCCCCCGCCCCGTTGCCCGGCGGGGACGCGGGAGTGGCCAACCCGTGCCGGCTTGCCCTGGCTTGGCTGTGGGCGGCGGGCCTGGCATGGGACGCGGATCTGCCCAGTGTGACCGCCTGCGTTGACGGCGAACTGGCTGTTCTGCGGCGTCAGTTGACGCGCGGAGTGGCCTGTGTCGCGACCTCCAGCATGGGCCGGCTCTTCGACGCCGTGTCGTCCCTGGTGGGCGTGTGCCATCGCGCGGGGTACGAGGCCCAGGCCGCCCTGGAGCTGGAGGCCGCCGCCGCTTCGGCCTGGGGCGAGGGCACCTCCGCCTACGACTTCGGCTTCACCGCCGGTACGTACGACCCGGCGCCCGTGCTGAGCGCGCTCGTCGCCGATCTGCGGCGCGGCACCCCGGCCCCAGTGCTCGCAGCCCGCTTCCACCGCGCGGTGGCGAGGGCCGTCGCGGACATCTGCCGGCGTGCGCGCCAGGACACCGGCCTGGCCACCGTCGCCCTGAGCGGCGGGGTGTTCGCCAACGCGCTGCTGGAGGAGGAGTGCGCGCGGCTGCTGTCCGAGGACGGCTTCGCGGTGCTCCGCCACGGCGAAGTCCCGCCGAACGACGGCGGGCTGGCCCTCGGCCAGCTGGTGGTCGCGGCGCACCTACGACAGGAGGAGTGACCCATGTGTTTGGCAGTGCCCGGCAAGGTCGTGGCCATCGACGACGGCGCGGAACCGCTCACCGGGCTGATCGATTTCGGCGGTGTGCAGAAGCAGGCGTGCCTGGAGTACGTGTCCGATGTGCGGGTGGGTGAGTACGTCATCGTGCACGTCGGCTTCGCGCTCCAGCGTCTGGACGAGGAGTCGGCCCTGGCCTCGCTGAAGCTGTTCGAGGAACTGGGGCTGCTGGAGGAGGAGTTCGGGGACGCCTGGGAGCAGGCGGCGAAGGAGGCGGGAACGGCGTGAAGTACATCGACGAGTTCAACGACCCCGATCTGGCCCGGCGGCTGCTGGACGAGATCCGCGCTACGGCCACCCGGCCGTGGGCCCTGATGGAGGTGTGCGGCGGACAGACCCACTCGATCATCCGGCACGGCATCGACCAACTGCTGCCCGAGCAGGTGGAGCTGATCCACGGGCCCGGCTGCCCCGTCTGTGTCACGCCGCTGGAGGTCATCGACAAGGCACTCGAGATCGCCTCGCGGCCCGGCGTGATCTTCTGCTCCTTCGGCGACATGCTCCGCGTGCCGGGCACCGACCGCGACCTGTTCCGGGTCAAGGGCGAGGGCGGCGACGTACGCGTGGTCTACTCGCCGCTCGACGCCCTGGAACTGGCCCGCCGCCACCCGGACCGGGAGGTGGTGTTCTTCGCGATCGGCTTCGAGACCACGGCCCCCGCCAACGCGATGGCCGTGCACCAGGCGAGGCGCCTCGGGCTGACCAACTTCAGCCTGCTGGTGTCCCATGTGCGGGTCCCCCCGGCCGTCGAGGCGATCATGACGGCGCCCGCCTGCCGAGTGCAGGGCTTCCTGGCCGCCGGGCATGTCTGCAGCGTGATGGGCATGGCGGAGTACCCGGAGCTGGCCGAGCGGTTCCGGGTGCCGATGGTGGTGACCGGCTTCGAGCCGCTGGACATCCTGGAGGGCATCCGCCTGGCGGTCCGGCAGCTGGAGCGCGGTGAGCACCGGGTGGAGAACGCGTACCCGCGTGCCGTGCGCGAGGAGGGCAATCCGGCCGCGGTGCGCATGATCGAGGAGGTGTTCGAGGTCACCGACCGGAACTGGCGCGGCATCGGGCCGATCCCGCTGAGCGGCTGGCGGCTGACCGACGCGTTCCGCTCGTACGACGCGGAGCACCGCTTCGACGTCACCGGGATCCGTACCGAGGAGCCCGCCGAGTGCCGCAGCGGCGAGGTGCTCCAGGGGCTG
The DNA here is from genome assembly GCF_056433405.1 of Streptomyces sp. NPDC044719. Lineage (NCBI taxonomy): Bacteria > Bacillati > Actinomycetota > Actinomycetes > Kitasatosporales > Streptomycetaceae > Streptomyces > Streptomyces sp. NPDC044719. Next base: position 814,230 of record NZ_JBWKHE010000004.1, on the reverse strand, counting down.
ATCAAGCCGACCGAGTGCGAGGCGTTCGGCACCACCTGCACCCCGCGCACCCCGCTCGGCGCCACCATGGTCTCCAGCGAGGGCGCCTGCGCGGCCTACTACCTGTACCGCCGGATGAACGCCGCGACACCGCAGGCCGAGCGGGCCGCGCGGGAGGAGATGAACCCCGTTGCCTGAACAACTCGCCGACACTGTCGACCCGGCGAACTGGACCTGCCCCGCTCCCCTGCGCGACCAGCCGGTCGTGGTGATGGGCCACGGCGGCGGGGGCGCGCTGTCGGCGGAGCTGATGGAGCAGGTCTTCGTCCCCGCCTACGGCAACTCCACCCTGGCCGCTCTCGCCGACTCCGCCGTCCTCGACCTGGGCGGCGCGCGGCTGGCGTTCTCCACCGACTCGTACGTGGTGAGGCCGCTGTTCTTCCCCGGCGGCAGCCTGGGCGACCTCGCGGTCAACGGAACGGTCAACGATCTCGCGATGAGCGGCGCCCGGCCGGCCTACCTCTCCGCCGCCTTCGTACTGGAGGAGGGCGTGGAGCTGACCGTCGTCGGACGGATCGCGCGCGCCATGGGTGCGGCGGCGGAGGCCGCCGGGGTCACGATCGCCACGGGTGACACCAAGGTCGTGGAGTCCGGGCACGGCGACGGGGTGTACGTCACCACCGCCGGTGTGGGGCTCGTGCCCGACGGCGTGGACATCCGGCCTCAGCGCGCGCGGCCCGGTGACGCCGTGATCGTCAGCGGGCCGATCGGTCTGCACGGGGTGGCGATCATGAGTGTGCGGGAGGGGCTGGAGTTCGGGGTCGAGGTCGCCAGCGACACCGCGCCGCTGGCGGAACTGGTGGCGGCGATGCTGGCCGTCACGCCGGACATCCATGCACTGCGCGACCCCACCCGGGGTGGCCTGGCGGCGTCCCTCCACGAGATCGCCCGCGCTTCCGGGACCGGGGTCCGGCTCCAGGAGCGGGCGATTCCGGTGCCGGACGCCGTGGCGAACGCCTGCGGCTTCCTCGGGCTCGATCCCCTGTACGTCGCCAACGAGGGCCGGCTGGTCGCCTTCGTGCCCCCGCCGGCGGCGGACGAGGTGCTCGCGGCGATGCGTGCGCATCCTCAGGGCGCCGGGGCCACGCTGATCGGCGAGTGCGTCGCCGAGCACCCCGGGATGGTGGTGGTCGCCACCGGTCTCGGCGGGACGCGGGTGGTGGATCTGCCGCTCGGTGAGCAGTTGCCGCGCATCTGCTGACCGGGCACGCGCGTGGGCCCCGCCGGACGTACCGGCGGGGCCCACGCGCGCTATGCGGAGACCGGTGACGGCTCGATGCCCGTGATCTCCAGCTCCCGGCCGCTGCGCAGGTCGCTGGAGGGCTGGTCGCAGCGCGGGCACCAGAAGAACGGGGGCATGCCCACCGGGAACTCCTCGGCGCACGGGCCGCACCAGGCCTGGCCGGGGACCTGCTCGACCACGAGCCGGGCCCCGGCGAGGGCGGTGCCGTCGCGGGCCACTTCGAAGGCGAAGCCGAGGGCGTCGGGAACGACGCCCGCCAGTTCGCCGACCCGGACGGTCACGGTCGAGACGGCGTCCGTCCCGTCCGCCCGGGCCAGCTCGTCGGCCCGCTCGATGATCGCGGTCGCGATCGACAGTTCGTGCACGGCCGGATCACGGATACCGGTTGCCCGCGCGGAAACCGCCGGCCATCCGCCAGATCCGCGCCTCGCGCCTCAGGCTGGGCCACTCCCAGCACACCAGTGCCAGGGCCAGACCGCCCGCGAGGACGGCCTCGGCCTTCAGCACCCGCTGTCCGCTCATCCCGCCACGCCTGCGCGCGACGGGTCTGCGTACTCTTTTGACCTTCATTGCGGCGACTCCCTGCTCCGTCCGGGAACGGCTCTCATCCCGGCGAGATGTTCGGCATGCCCTCCACGAGGGCGTCATGCCGCTTCCAGTGGATCCCCGTGGAGCGGCGCGCGTCGGCGGTGCCGTCCTCGTGGTGCCCCTTCTGCTCCGCGTACCGGCCCTTGTTGCCCTGGTGCATGCCGGCGACGTGCCGGGGGGTGTCGGGCTTCGCCTGGGGCCGGCCCACTCTGATGTTGCCCATGGGGTGCTCTCCTTCCTCGCCTCCGACCTGCGGAGTGCGTGCTCATGGCCGCTCGGTGAGGTCCTCGAAGAACCGCTCGACGGCCGGCCAGACCCGGCCGCCGCCGGACAGGCCGCGCCACTCGCGGCGTACGACGGCGACCATCCGGTAGCAGTCGTCGACCGGCACGATCCAGTGGTGGTCGAGACCGTGGACGGTGTTGACCAGCAGGGCCTCCACCTCGGGTTCCACGGTGGCGAGCTGTGGAACCGTGCCGGCCAGTTCCCGCCAGGCCGCCGCGTCCACCTCCCACCGCATGGCCCCCGCCGGGCTCGGGCCCTGGGCGGTGACGGTGCCGTCCGCCCGGGGCACGAAGAAGACCAGACCGACCGGTACGCCCAGCACCGCCGTGTCGATGTGCGGCAGCCGGACCCGGCGCCGGGGCACGAGGCGGTACTGGCCGTCCCCCGCCCCGGCCTCGGCGAACAGCACCGAGCAGGGCCGGCAGGCGCAGCGCACCTCCTCCTGCCCGGCGTCGTGGAGGTGGGCGTGCTCCTCGGCGAGGGGCGCGGCGCACAGGTCGCACACCTCCTCCGCGGCCGCCGCCGTGCGGTCGGCCGAGGAGCGGATGAGGCGGGCCAGTGCCCCGTCGGTGGTCACCGTGCGTCCCGGTGGGTCAGGGTCGTCAGCGGTACGAACGTGGGTGCCGGCGTGCTCGGCAGTGGCTCCACCGCCGTCAGCTCGGGGGCCACGGCGAGGACCGCTGCGCGGACCGCGTCGGTGACCTCGGATCCTCCGCCGCCGCAGCCGGAGCCGCACCCGCCGCCCGTTGTCAGGCGCACCCGGGCGATCTGCCCCTCCACCCCGGCCCACTCCACGTCGCCGCCGCGCTCCTGGACGGCGGGCCGCAGCCGTTCCACGGCGCGGGCCGCCCGGCGCTCGGCGGGCTCGGGGTGGATGTCGTGCAGGACCAGCAGATGGCCCAGCAACTCGTCGCCTGCCAGGTCTTCGGCCAGCGGGCCGTCCGCGTGGTCCATGACGCGGGCCAGTGCCTCGCCGTAGACCTCGGTCAGGAGCGCGATCGCCTCGGTGGCGGAGCGGGTGGTGGGGCCAGGGGCGGACTCGAGGCCTTCCAGCAGGTCGTCGAGGCGGGCGAGCCGGGCCTCGACGTCCGGGTCGGCCAGCCGCGCTCCGGCGGCCTCAGCCATGGTTCGCCCCGTAGGTCGGCGAGTGCAGGGTGGTCAGCGTCTTGCCCTTGCCGACGTACATGTGCACACCGCACGGCAGACAGGGGTCGAAGCTGCGGACGGTGCGCATGATGTCGACGCCCTTGAAGTCGTCCGGCCCGTTCTCCTCGAAGATGGGCTGGCCCTGGACGGCGTCCTCGTAGGGGCCGGGGGTGCCGTAGATGTCGCGGGGGCTGGCGTTCCACGGGGTGGGCGGGTACGGGTGGTAGTTGGCGATCTTCTTGTCCTTGATCACCAGGTGGTGGGAGAGGACGCCGCGCACCGCCTCGTGGAAGCCGCAGCCGATCGCCTCGTCGGGTACCTCGTAGTTCTCGAACACCTTGGTCTCGCCCGCTCGGATGAGTCCCATGGCCTCTTCGACGAACTGCAGGGCCATGGCGGCTGCGTAGGCGACGAAGTAGGGCCGGGCGCGGTCGCGTTCGATGGTGTTGCTCCACTGCGGGATGCGCCATTCCAGGGTCGTCTCCGGCAGGGATTCGCCCTTCGGCAGCGAGATGCGCACGCTGTGGCCGGTGGACTTGACGTACGGGGTGTCGACGATGCCGCTCAGCGCGGTCGACCACAGGCGGGCGAGTGGGCCGCCGCCGGTGTCGAGGGCGAGGTGCTGGTCGGTCCGCTTGTCGTACCAGCGCGGGCTCATCACCCAGCTGTACTTGTCGTCGAAGTCGCGCTTCTGCGGTACCGGGACGGTGGTCTGGTTCCACGGGTGGCGCATGTCGACGGGGTTGCCGAGCGGGTCGTGCGTGACGAAGGGCGATTCGTTGACCCAGTCCTCGTAGTACGAGCTGCCGAGCATGATGCGCAGGCCTAGGTTGATGTCGACGAGGTTGTTGGTGACCAGCTCGCCGTCGACGACGATGCCGGGGGTGACGTACATGTCCTTGCCCCAGGAGTTCATCGTCTCGTAGCGGTAGTCGACGGTCTTGGGGTCCTGGAAGGCTCCCCAGCAGCCCAGCAGGACACGGCGGCGGCCGACCTCCTCGTAGCCGGGCAGCGCCTCGTAGAAGAAGTCGAAGACGTCGTCGTTCATGGCGACGGCCTTCTTCACGAAGTCGATGACCCGCATGAGCCGGCTGAGGTAGTCGGTGAAGGTGTTCGGCTGCGGCATCGTGCCGACACCGCCCGGGTACAGGGTGGACGGGTGGACGTGCCGCCCCTCCATGAGGCAGAACATCTCGCGGGTGATCCGGCTGACCTTGAGGGCCTCTTTGTAGACCTCGCCCTCGAAGGGGTTGAAGGCCTTCATGATGTCGGCGATGGTGCGGTAGCCGTGGATGTCGCCGTGGGGTGCCTCGGTGCGTTCGGCGCGGGCCAGCACACCGGGGTTGGTGGCCTTGACCATCGCCTCGCAGAAGTCCACGAACACCAGGTTGTCCTGGAAGATCGTGTGGTCGAACAGGTACTCGGCCGCTTCACCGAGGTTGACGATGTAGTCGGCCAGCGGGGGCGGCTTGACGCCGTAGGCCATCTGCTGGGCGTAGTCGGAGCAGGTGGTGTGGTTGTCGCCGCAGATGCCGCAGATCCGGGACGTGATGAAGCCTGCGTCGCGCGGGTCCTTGCCCTTCATGAACACCGAGTAGCCGCGGAAGAGCGACGAGGTGCTGTGGCATTCCACGACTTCCCGGTTGGCGAAGTCGATCTTCGTGTAGATGCCCAGGTTGCCGATGATCCGGGTGATCGGATCCCAGGACATGTCCACGAGTTGTGGCGGCTTGCGCTCCGTGGGCCGGGCCTCGGTGGTGGTCATCTGTGGTACTGCCCCTCGCTGTCGGTGTTCCGGTGGGTGGTGGGGTGCGCGCCGGTGCGCGCGGCGGGCGTCACGAGGACCGCCAGTGCGGGTCGTAGCCGCTGGTCAGCTTGCGCTTGTTGTGGCGCCACCTGGGCTCGTGGTTGACGAGCTCGTTGGTCACACCGCGCAGGCGGCGGATGACCGCCCCGTAGGGCTTGATGGCCAGGGACGACAGGGTTCCGCCCGGGGGCTCGTCCATGAACGGCATGAACGCGTCGGGGAAGCCGGGCATCGTGCACCCGATGCAGATGCCGCCGACGTTCGGGCAGCCGCCGATGCCGGCCATCCAGCCGCGCTTGGGCACGTTGCAGTTGACGACCGGACCCCAGCAGCCCGTCTTGACCAGGCACTTGGGCGAGTTGTAGTCCTTGGCGAAGCTGGCCTGCTCGTAGTACGAGCCGCGGTCGCAGCCCTCGTGGACCGTCTTCCCGAACAGCCACTGCGGGCGCAGCATGTGGTCCAGCGGCGGCGGGGGTGCGGAGCCGGCCGCGTGGTAGAGGACCCAGACCAGGGTCTCCATGAAGTTCTCGGGCTGGATCGGGCAGCCGGGCACGTTGACGACGGGCAGCCCGCCCTGCGAGGTGTAGTCCCAGCCGAGGTAGTCGGCGAGGCCCATGCAGCCGGTGGGGTTGCCGGCCATGGCGTGGATGCCGCCGAAGGTGGCGCAGGTGCCGGCGGCCACCACCGCCCAGGCCTTGGGGGCCAGTTGATCGATCCACCAGTTGAGGGTCTGCGGCTCGCCCGTCTCCGGGTCGTTGCCGAAGGACGTCCAGTAGCCGTCGCCCTCGATGATGTTCTGGTTGGGGATGGAGCCCTCGATGACGAGGATGAACGGCTTCAGTTCGCCGCGTACGGCGGCCCGGTAGGGAGCGAGGAAGTCCTCGCCGCCCAAGCTCGGGGAGAGCACCTTGTTGACCAGGTTCACCTTCGGCAGGCCCGGGATCAGGCCGAGCACCAGGTCCTCGATGGAGGGCTGGTCGGCGGCGGTCAGCGAGACGGTGTCGCCGTCGCAGCTCATGCCTTCGGAGATCCAGAGAATGGTGATCTCGTCGAAGCCCTGACGGACTTCGGCGCGACTGGGTTCCTTGCTGACCTCGGCGGTACTGCTGTCTGTTGTCATGTCACTCGGCCTCCGCTGCGGGGGTCTCGGAGTAGGTCGTATGCAGCGCCTTGGCTGCTGCGGGAGCCGGTGCCGACGGCTCGTCCGGGTCTCCGGCGGGCTCGAGCGGTTCGAGCTCGTCGGGCCGGAAGTAGTGGAAGCGGCCGTACCAGGTGTGCAGTTCGGACGCGGGGTCGTCGTCGAGGGTGACGGCGAGGTGCACACTGCCCTCCACGTCGTGGAAGACGGCGGCGACCTCGGCGGTCCGGCCGGCCAGGAACATGTCCTGGGCGTCGGCGCCTCGTCCGCGGGGACGGAGCCGGACGCGGCTGCCGCCGCCGAGGGGCACGCCGTCGACGAGCACGGTGTCGGTGGTCGGGGAGAGCCCGTCGTCGGCGCCCTCCTGCCACCAGGCGGGGCGTTCCGCCGGTGCCGGAGCGGTATCCGGAGCGGTAGCAGGGGCGACCGGTGCCAGGGAGCGGACGGCGCCGTGCAGCCGTTCGAAGACCTCCTGCGGCATGGTGTCGACCCGGTCGAGGATCGCGGCCGCCCTGGGGTCCGTGGCCCGCGCCTCACGCTTCTCCTCGTCGGTCAGCAGCATGGTGCGCAGGGTGAGGATCTCGTCGATCTCGGCGGCGTCGTGCAGGTCGCCCGGGCTCTCGGGGGCGACCTGGGGGTGGTCGGGCAGGATGATCGGCGCGGACAGCAGGATGCGTCCGGCGTCCTCGGCGTCGCCGCCGAGAACGGGGAAGGTGAACTCGTTCCGGCAGTCGCGCGCGGGTGCCGCCAGGTCCGACGGCGGATCGGTCAGCGAGACGAACTCCACCCCGTCGCCGCCGATGAGGGTGTGGGTGGCGACGAGGGCCCGGCGCAGTGCCTCGTCACGCGCGGTCCGTGCTGCCGGTGCGGGGCCGATGTTCTCGGTCCGGACCCGAAGCCGGCAGAGGTCGTCGGTGAGGCGCTCGGCGGTGACGGTGGTCTCGGCCCGTACCTCCTCGCGGTGCCGTACCACCCGCCCGGCGCCCGGCGGCAGCGGCTCGACGTCCACGCCGGCCGCCGCGCCCACGGGGACGGTGCGCCCCGTGCCGAGGAGTTCGTCGAGGGGGATCACAAGCTCGTATTCGCGCGGCAGGGCCTCGTCGAAGGTCAGGTGCACGGTGCCGTCGGCGGTGCGCAGCGACGCGACGGGACGGTGGCCGGAGTCCTCGGGGCCCGCGGACTCCTCCACCTGCTTGCGCTGCGTCTGGAGGTAGCGGATCCGGACGCGGACGGAGGGGGCGCCGGGCCGCCGGATCCGCAGGAGGCACTCGGTCTGCTGGTACCAGGAGTCGGCGGAGCCCGACACACCGGGGACGACGGGGCCGTCCGACTCCACCCAGTCCCGGGGGAACAGCACCCCGAACTGCCATCGGACGCGGTTCTTGGCCGAAGACCGGCGATAGGGGTAGAGGAGGTATCCCTCGTAGAGGACGGCGTCGGCGACGGCGCTCAGCTGCTCGAAGACGTCCCGGGACCGTTCCGGCGGCCGTACCGCCGCGCCCGTGGTGGCAGCGCACGCCCTGCCGCCCTCGACCAGTCCCTCCGCCATCGCGCCTCCTCGTCCGTGTGTGCACGCGCATCCCTTCCACCACGGTCACACCGCTCATCCACCCCCGCCTCCTCCGGCCCATTGGGTTGGGCCGTTCGGGGCTGTCAGGGGGTGGGGCGGGGCGTCGCGGGGTGGGGCGGGGCTGCTGCGAGGCGCGGAGGCTCAGCGCAAGCCCGGGCGTTCAGGGCCGCCGGTGGGACAGGCGCCGTGCCAGCAGGGGGATGATCACCGCGGCGGCGACGACGTGGGACAGGGCCAGGACGATCCGGGTGGACGTGGCCGTGTGCGGGGCGACGGCCGGGCCGGCGAGGGAGAGGGCGGTGAGCGCGAGAGTGATCACCGTGAAGGTGCGGGCGGGCCGCTCGGCCCAGCGGGCGAGCACCACCGCGAGGACGATCCCGGCGACCGACCAGAACACCACCCCGCCGGCGAACCCGCCCACCGGGATGGCCGCGGCCTCCTTCGCTCCCGGACTGGCCGCCTCCATCGGAACACCGGCGGCCCGTGCGGCGAGCCCGAACGCCTCGGTCACGGCGGCGCCCGCGAGGGTCGCCAGAACACCGACCAGCCAAACGGGGCGGGTGGAGAGAAGACCATCGACGGTCCGGGACTCGGCTCGTCCGGCCTGGCTCTGCGGCGTCGTCACACTCATGTCACTGTCTCCTGCTCGGCGTTGAGGGTCTGTGTGCCTTTCGGGGAGGTAGACCGGCCGGGGCGGCAGAACTCATCGGCGACACGCTTCATCCGGACGGCGCAGGGCACCTGCACGAATCGGCGAGTCGAGGGAAGGCGTCACATCATGGACCAGCCGAAGAACCACCACCCCAGCACGACCACGAGCGCCGCCGTCACGACCCTGGCCGACCCGCTGGTCAACAAGGGCACCGCCTTCAGCCGGCGGGAGCGCGCGGAGCTCGGGCTCGACGGGCTGCTGCCGCCCGCCGTGGAGACCCTGGACGAGCAGGTCGCCCGCGCTTACGAGGCGTTCCGCGGCTACGACAAGCCCCTCAACCGGCACATCTATCTGCGGCAGTTGCAGGACACCAACGAGGTGCTCTTCTACCGTCTGGTCACCGAGTACCTGGAGGAGCTGCTGCCCGTCGTCTACACGCCGACGGTGGGCGAGGCCTGTCAGCGTTTCAGCGAGATCTACCGGCGTCCGCGAGGGCTGTTCCTGAGCTGGGAGGACCGGCACCGCTTCCGGGACATCCTGCGCAACCGCCCGTACCCGGACCACGACGTGGACGTCATCGTGGTCACCGACGGACAGCGCATCCTGGGGCTGGGCGACCAGGGCGTCGGCGGCATGGGCATCCCGATCGGCAAGCTCAGCCTCTACACGGCCATCGGCGGTATCCACCCGGCGCGCACGCTGCCGATCTTCCTGGACGTCGGCACGGACAACGAGGCCCTGCTGGACAACCCGCGCTATCTGGGCCGGCGTGACCGCAGGCTGACCGGTGCCGAGTACGACGAGATGATCGAGGCCTTCGTGTCGGCGGTCGAGGCGGAGCTGCCCGGCACACTGCTCCAGTGGGAGGACTTCGCCACCGCCCACGCCCACCCGATCCTCGCCCGCTACCGCGACCGGCTGCTCACGTTCAACGACGACATCCAGGGCACCGCGGCCGTCGCGCTCGGCGCCCTGTCCACCGCGGCGGACGTGGCGGGCACCCCGCTGCCCGGCCAGCGGCTGGTGATCCTGGGCGCGGGGTCGGCGGCCATCGGCGTCGCCGACATGATCCGTACCGCCATGGTCGACGAGGGGCTGCCGGAGGACGAGGCCACGGCACGGTTCTGGATCCTCGACGTCGACGGCCTGCTGGTGCGCTCCCGCGGTGAACTGACCCCGCAGCAACGGAGGTTCGCCCGCGACGACAGCGAGGTGGCCGACTGGGACGGGACGGGCCTCGCCGAGGTGGTGCGCCGCGTCGAGCCGACGGCGCTGATCGGACTGTCGACGGCGCACGGCGCGTTCACCGAGGAGGTCGTGCGGCAGATGGCCTCGACCTGCGAGCGGCCCGTCGTCTTCCCGCTGTCCAACCCCACCTCCCACTCCGAGGCGGAGCCCGCCGACCTCACCCGCTGGACCGACGGCCGGGCCCTGATCGCCACCGGCTCGCCCTTCCCGCCGCTGACGGTGGACGGGCACGAGGTGCCGGTGGCGCAGTCCAACAACGTGTACGTCTTCCCGGCCATGGGGCTCGCGGTGACCGCGAGCCGCGCCACGCGCGTCACCGACCGCATGCTCGTGGCCGCGGCCCGTGCCGTCGCCGAGTGCGCGGTGCGTGCGGCGGACGGCGAGGACGGGCCCGTGCCGCTGCTGCCGCCCCTGAGCGGGATGCGGGACTCCGCCCGCGAGATCGCCCTGGCCGCGGCCCTCGCCGCCGTCGAGGACGGCGTGGCCCCGCGGGCGACGGAGGAGGAGCTCCGCAAGGCGGTCGCGCAGGCACAGTGGACACCCCGTTACGAGGGCTAGGTACCTGTCCGGGCGCTCCGGCGGACGTACTGTCGAAGACACGACGGCCGACCCCGGAGGCGTCCACGCCATGGAGCAGCGAGAGTCCCCCGCCGACGACGCGCTGAACGCGGCGGCGGACGCGTTCGAGCGGCTGCGGCCAAGGCTGTTCGGTATCGCCTACCGGGTCCTGGGCAGCGTGTCCGAGGCCGAGGACGTGGTGCAGGACGTGTGGCTGCGCTGGCAGGCCGCCGACCGGGGCGCGGTGCTGGATCACGGGGCGTTCCTGGCGAAGATCACCACCCGGCTGGCGATCAACGTGGCGCAGTCGGCGCGGGTGCGCCGCGAGGCCTACGTCGGGCCGTGGCTGCCCGAGCCCGTGGACACGAGCGTCGATCCGCAGGTCGGCGCGGAGCGCGGCGAGGCGCTGGAGCTGGCCGTGCTGCTCGTCCTGGAGCGGCTGAATCCGGTGGAGCGGGCGGCTTACGTGCTGCGCGAGGCGTTCGACTACGCGTACGACGAGATCGCGGGCATGCTGGAGCTGAGCCAGGCCAACACGCGGCAGATCGTCAGCCGGGCCCGCAAGCGTCTGTCCGCCGAGCGCCGGGAACCGGTCGACACGGCTCAGCACCGGCGTCTGCTCGACGCCTTCGTGGCCGCCGCGCGGCACGGTGACGTGGCCGCGCTGGAGACCGTGCTGTCGGCCGACGTCGTCGCCTACGCGGACGGCAACGGCATGCGCGGCGTGGCGCGGCTGGCGATCGTGGGGGCCGGGCGCGTGGCCAAGGTGACGGCCTTCGCCCAGAAGTTCTTCCCCGGCGCGGAGTACGGCATCGTCGAGGCCAACGGGCAGCCCAGTGTGCTGCTCGCGAAGGACGGGGCCGCCGTGGCGCTGGTGAGCGCGACCGTGGGTCCTGACGGCATCGACGGGCTCTACTGGGTCCTGACGCCGGACAAGCTGAGGGCGTACGAGCGGTCGGCACGCAGGCTCACCGGCCGCCCGTAGCCTCCCGGCCTCAGTGCTGCTTGAGCCACTCCTCGTAACGGGTGGCCGCGAGGTGCGCGCTCTCGTCGCCGGTGAGTACGTCGGGCATGCCCGCGAACAGGCCGGCGGTGTCATCGGTGACGACGGTCCGGCCGTCCGGCTTCGCCGCCAGGGTGAGCTCACCGAGGCGGTCCAGGCCGTACGTCTCGGGGCCGGCGATGTCACGGACGCCGTTCGACGGCTCGCCCTGCGCCGCCTCGGCGACGGCGGCGGCGACCTCGGCGGAGGCGATCGGACGCAGTCGCGTGGACGGCAGGCGCACCTCCCCGCCCTCGGTGGACATGTCCATCACCGGAGCGATGAACTCGAAGAACTGGGTGGCGCGCACGATGCTGTAGGGCACGCCGCTGCCGCGCACGGCGTTCTCCTGGGCGACCTTGGCCTCGTAGTAGCCGTAGCCGGGCACCCGGTCGACGCCGACGATGGACAGTCCGACATGGTGCCGGACGCCCGCCTCCTGCTCGGCGGCGAACAGGTTCCGCGCCGAGCGGGTGAAGAAGTCCAGGGCCGGCCCGGTGTCGAAGGACGGCGAGTTCGACACGTCCACGACCACGTCCGTCCCCTTGAGGACCTCGGCAAGTCCCTCACCGGTGAGGGTGTCGACGCCCGTGGAGGGGGCGGCGGCGACGGTCACGTGACCCCTGTCGCGCAGCAGCGCGACCACCTGCGCGCCGATGAGGCCCGTACCGCCGACGACCACGATCTTCATCACTGTCTCCGTTCGCTGGTTGACTGACTCACCAGAGAGACAGGGCGGCGTCCGGGTCTGTGACAGCGGGCGGGGATTCACTCCGTCGGGACGGTGTCCGGCAGGCCGAGTGCGGTGGAGACATGGCGCCACACGGAGGTCAGCGCGGTGTCGAGGGTGACCGTCGGGTCGCGCAGCATGAGGCGGATACCGTAGCCGTCGCTCAGGGACAGTACGAGCGTGCTGAGGTCGTCGACATCGGTCGGCGTGAACTCGCCGCTGTCGATGCCGCGCCGTACCGCGTCCCCCACCCAGGCGTGCAGCTGCGCGTACAGGTCCACGGCGAAGACCCGGGTGGCCTCGTCGCGCAGCGCCCTGACCCACAGTTCCTGCCAGAGCCGCCAGTCCTGGTGGAGCTGGGGATCGGTCGGCAGCAGACCGCGCAGGATGCGGGCCAGGATGACCGCGGCCGGTGCCGTTTCCGCGTCACGTTCGAGGTCGACGGCGGTGTGGGCGAAGGAGTGGGTCATCGCCTCGGTGAACAGCTTCTCGCGTGTGTCGAAGTGGTAGTGGAGCAGCGCCGTCGACACTCCGGCACGCTCGGCGACCATCCTCATGCGGATCTTCTCGAAGCCGATGTCGGCGATGACCTCGCACGCCGCGGTCAGGATGCGCTCGCGCGTGTCTGCCGTGCGCACCTTGGTGGACACCCTGCGGCTCCCCTCGTTCGGTGGTCGTGGCCATGACCATCTTCCCTCACGCCCGCCTCTCCGGTACCAGGGCCTCACGCCGCGGCTCCTCGTCGTACGTGTGAAAGCCCCACCCGCACTTCCGCCCCGGCAGACCGGCCTCCACCAAGGATCCTGGTCGCGGCCGTGCGGTCCTGCCCGTGACGGCCACCAGCCGCACATCGCGAGCCCCAGTACTCCCCGCGCCCTTTGCTGTCCCGCATTGCGGCCCGGAGCTCCGGACGACGAGCGGGCCGCGTTCGGCCCGCTCGCCAATGCCGCAGGTCAAGCACGTGATGCTGTGACCGAGGAGAGGTCGATCGCCCGGTCGACGTCCTGCGGCCGCAAGACCCGCAGGATGCCCTCCAGCAGGTAGTAGTCGGCGTACGGGAGGGAGATCTCGATGCCGTCCTCGTTCGGGCGGTGGCGGGTGCAGCGGGCCACCACCGCTTCCGCGCGGGCCGAGTCACGCGTCAGGCACGTCTCCGAGAGGGCGGTGAGCTGCCGTAACGCCACCTCGCGATAGGCCTTTCGGCCGGTGGCGGCGGACAGGTCGAGGAGGCCGCAGGCCGTGATCGCCCCGGCCGACGCGTCCTTGATGTCGTGGGGCTGCTGGGGAGCCCGGTAGTCCCACACCGGGACGTGGTCCGGGGTCAGGGCTCCGATCGCGAAGTCCGCGAGCTTTCGGGCCGTGGCCAGGAAGTCCCGGTTCCCGGTCCTCCGGTACATCGTGGTGAATCCGTACAGGCCCCACGCCTGCCCGCGCGACCAGCACGACGTGGGGCTGTACCCCTGCACCGTGTTCGGGCCGAGCGGGGCGCCGCTCCTTGGGTCGAAGTCGTAGACGTGCGGGGTCGATCCGTCCGGGCGCGGGAAGACCCGCCGGGTCGTCTTCGCATGTTCCACGGCGATGTCCAGGTACTTCGCATCGCCGGTCTGGCGGCTCGCGAACGCCAGCAGATCGAGGTTCATCATCGTGTCGACGATGACCCGGCCGGCGTTCTTCTCGTCGTTCAGCGCGCCCCACGCTCTGATGAAGCGGCCCTGCGGGTTGTACCGCTGGATCAGGGAGTCGGCCGCCCGTAAGGCACCCGTCCGCCAGGCTTCGTCGCCCGTCAGCCGCCAGGCGGTGACCCAGGACGGGTAGAAGAGGAAGCCGAGGTCGTGGGTGCCGGTGTCGTACTGGCGCGGGGCCAGCTTCCGGGCCGAGGCCGATGCCAGTGTGCGGAAGGCCTCGTCCTTGCTGTAGAGCCATGCCATCCACAGCGTGCCCGGCCAGAACCCGCCGACCCAGTCGCCGCTCTGCGAGTAGGTCCACTTCTCGAACTTCGTGCCGACGGGGAAGGCGGTCACGGTCGGTGCGACGGCGTGAAGCTTCTCGATGGCGTAGTCGGCGGCCGTGCGGAGCTTGCGCAGGGTCGGTGCCGGGGTAGTGCCGGCGGCCGCGGCCGGTGCCGGGGACGCGCCTGCCGCCACGGCACCGGCCGCCGTGGCCAGCACCGTACGTCGGGAAACACTCATCTTGGTCCTCCAGGAAAGCTCAGCGGTGACAGCTGGTCAGGCCCGGGCGCCAGGCGCAGGCGATGCCGGCGAAGCCCCCGTTGGCCACGACATCCACGGCGAGCGTGCCGCCGCCGCGCAGTACCTGACGCTTCTGGACGAGACCGCCGGTACCGTCCTCGATCGTCTCGACCAGCCAGCGTCCCGGGCCGATGGTCAGCGGCACCTCGGCCCTGCGGGCGGCGCCGGCGTACACCCCGCCCAGGAACCAGCGGTCGCCGTCGCGGCGGGCGAGCACCGCTTCCTGTCCTGGACTCCCGGCGAGCAGCCGGGTGTCGTCCCAGGCCGCGGGGACCTGGTCGAAGTAGTCCCGGGCGAGCGGCCGGGCGTCGTACGACTCGGGGGTGCCGGCGAACATCTGCAGGCCCGACTCGTAGGCGACGGTGAGGCCGACCTCGGCGGCGTCGGAGTTGGGGCGCAGGCCGACGCGCTGGAACGCGCCGGGGGTGAAGTCCATGGAGCCGATGACGTTGCGGGTGAAGGGCAGGGTGGTGAGGTGGGCGGCGGTGTTGGTGCGCTTCTCCTCGCCGGCGACGCCCTCCAGGGTCATGACGTGCGGCCAGGTGCGCTGGATGCCCTTGGGGATCGTGGAGCCGTGGAAGTTGACCAGGAGGTGGTGGGCGGCGGTCTCCGGGAGGATCGCGTCGTACCACCGGAGCGTGGACTGTGCCTCCGAGTCCATGAAGTCGATCTTGACACCCTTCACGCCCCAGCGTTCCAGGGTGGGCAGCCACCGGGCGCGTTCCTCGGCCGTGTCGAGGTCGCGCTGGTGGATCCAGACGATGATGCCGACGCCCTTGGCGCGCGCGTAGTCGACGAGTTCGGGCATCCAGCTGTTGGTCTGCCAGTCCGGGTCGGTGGTGTCCCAGGCGTCGGCCTTGAAGTACCAGCCGGCGTCGACGGCCTCGTAGGGCCAGCCGCGTTCGGCGGCGTAGTCGACGTAGGCCTTCTGCGCGGCGAGGCTCTGCCCGGCGGGGCGGCCGCCGGCGAGCCAGGTCCACAGGGCGGTGCCGGGTTTGATCCAGGAGGTGTCGCCGGCCTTGGAGGCGGGGGCGAGGTCGTCGGTGAAGGTGGAGCGGGTGACGGTGGCGAGGTCGCCGGTGACCATGGCCCGCCAGGGGGTGGCGAGGGGGCCGTCGGTGCGGACCCGGTCGTCGGCGAGCTTGACGCGGTAGGTGCCGGTGCCCTGGTCGTGGGCGAGCCGGGCGCCGGAGTAGGCGCCGGTGAGGTCGGACTCGGCGAGCAGGGTGTAGCCGCCGTCGGTCGCGAACAGCGCCTGGTCCGAGTACTCGCCGGTGGGTGCCGTGGCGGCCGTGTACTGGACGAACTGGCCCTCGTTGTCGGCCCGGTAGGTGCCCAGCCACGCGTTCGCGTCCGGCGGCAGGTGGAAGGCGGAGGTCTCGCCGAGTACGTCGCCGGACGCGGCGGGCAGGACGTACCGGTAGGCGACACCGTCGGCGGAGGCCCGGACGACGAGGTCGAGCCGGGCGCCCCTCGGGCCGGCGAACGACAGGCGGGTCTCGTTCATGCGGACCCGGCGGTCCAGACGTTTGCCGGACTTGGCGCGGTATCGCTCGTCGATCGTCCGGCTCTTGCGGTGCAGGAAGCGCAAGTCCCGGGAGAGGTCGGCCTGTTCGGTGACGATGCCGACGGGTGACGGCTCGATGACCGTACGCCCGGCACGGGTCACGGACAGGCTCAGTGTGCCGGTGCTGTCGTCCAGGGATATCCGTGCGCGGGGCGTGTGTGCGGAGGCGGACACCGCCCAGGTGTGCTCCTGCTTCTCGGCCCGGGCGGGAACGGTCGTGAGGAGTGTCGCCGCGAGGCCGGTACACAGCGCGGCGACCGCGGTTCTGATCGGAACAGCCATGGAACCCTCCGAGGTGTGTGGGCTTTACGGCAGTCCCCAGGCGGGGCCCGGTTCGCTCACGGTGACCGGCGCGATGACGAGGTCGGGGCGGGAGCCGGAGTGCACGAGCACCTCGCGGCCCTTGGGCAGGTCGATGGAGAGCACCCCGTCGCCGAGGTCGCGGGTGCGGGCGGGGCGGCCGTCGTCGAGGAGCACGGTGAGCCGGCCGCCGAGCCCGTGCTTCAGCTTGAGCGGCTCGCCCGCCAGGCTCTTGATCCGGATGAACCGGGTCCTGCCCGCCTTGCGGACGGCGCTGACCAGGAAGGCGCCCTGCGTGCGGAAGTCGTGCAGGGTGAGGTCCGCCCACGCCGTGGGGACGGCGGGGAAGACGCGGATCACGCCGCCCCAGCTCTGGCAGAACATGTCGTGCAGGGACTGTGAGGCGGACAGCGGTGTCTCGATGACCGGTCCGGCTTCGGTGTAGTGGGTGTTGGCCTGGCAGGGGTAGCGGGTGGAGGTGTCGAAGAACTTCCGGAGATAGGTGATCGCGGTGTCGCCGTCGCCGGTCATCGCGTACATCGAGGCGGCGCCGGTGTAGCTGTAGCCGCGGTGGGCGCCGGTCAGCGCGTGCCAGTGCTCGATCGACCTGGTGATCAGGTCGCGGTTCTCGGGCTGGTCCCAGTTGACGAGGTACAGCGGGTACACCATCAGCAGGTGCGAGTAGTGACGGTGGGACCGGGCGTACGGGGTGTCGGCGCCGATCATGAAGCCGTTGCCGTCGACCGGGTAGGGCGTGAGCTTGGCCAGCACCTCGTGCCAGCGCGGGGCCGACGCGTCGTCGATGCCGAGGAGTTCGGCGGACTCGATGAGGGTTTGGCAGGCCCAGCGGATCAGGGCCAGGTCGTAGGTGGTGTCCTGCGGCGGTACGACGGGGTACTCGGGCGAGAGCGTGCTGGGCAGGTGGAGCTTGCCGTCGCTGCCCGGGGTGAGGAAGTGCAGGTAGTAGGCGACGGTCCGGCGGAGCAACGGGAAGACGGTGTCGCGCAGGAGCGCCTCGTCCATGGAGTGCCGGTAGGACAGCCAGACGTTGTGCAGCGCCCAGGTGAGGTTGCCGACCTCGGAGCCGGAGCCGGGCCTGCCGACCTCCCGGTTGGCGAACATGTCGGAGCTGCGTCCGACGCCGGAGCTGTCGGCGCGGTAGGCGGCGGGCACATTGGCGATGAGCTGTTCCTGGTTGCGGCGCAGGGTGGTGGCGAGCGCGTCGAGTTCCAGGTGGTTGGAGCCGTGGACGAGCCAGTACTCGAGCTGGATGTTGAGGTTCCACCAGACCGCGGGCCAGGGGGTGGGCTCCAGCCACGGCCCGCAGGTGGCCATGACGGGGCCGTCCGCGCGGCTGGCGGAGGCGACCTTGTAGAGCTGGATCCAGTGGAAGCTCTGCAGCCGCTGGTCGGGGAACGACACGAAGCTCTTCTTGTAGAAGGCGTGCCACCAGCGGGTGTGCCTCCGCCTGAGGGCGGCGTACGAGGTCACTCGCCGGAGGTTGCGTAGCGACTGGGCCTCGGCGGCGGTGGTGGAGGGGGCGCTGTGCCCGACGCTGAGCAGCAGTTCGTCGCCGTCACGCCGGTAGGCGGTGGCGGTCTGGCCACTGGTGAGGGGCTGGAGGACCTGCTCGGTGCCGTCGGCGGCGGTCCGCGTGGTCCAGGGCGGGTTGGGGGTGTAGTCGGCGGGCGGGGCCTCCTGGATCTTCCGGGGGCTGATGGCCTCCTCGGGGTGGAAGGTCCAGACGGTGCGCTCGCCGCCGGAGGCCCGGACCCGGACGGCGAGCACCTCGTCGTGGACGAGGGCGGAGAGGGTGAGGGTGCCGACGGTGGTGGTGACGGTGCCGGTGAGTTCGGCGTTCCACAGGCTCAGCCGCCAGTCGACGGCGGTGATGGTGCCGACGGGGTCGAGCGTCAGGTGCCCCACCGGCAGCCGGCAGGTGCCCCAGCCGCTTCCGAACTCGGGGCGGTGGTCCTGGACCCGGCCGTGCTGGACGGTGAAGCGGACACGGTTGGCGTCCGGCTCCCGGTAGATCATGCTGCCGAGCAGCCCGTCGCCGAGGAACGGGCCCTCGTACCAGCGGGTGGGCAGCCTGGTCCACAGCAGGTCCTGGCCGCGCAGGAACGTCGCCCAGGCGCCGTCGGTGGTCATGGTGTCGCGGAGTCTCCAGGGGCGTCCGGCACCCCCGCGGGCGGCGGACGGCAGCGTCGGTTCGGGCTCCTCCGCGTGGGCTGTTCCGGGCAGGGCGGCCGCTGCCGCGCCGGAGAGGGCGGTGCCGAGTACGGCTCTGCGGGCCACCTTCGAATGGTGCTCCGGCTGTGAGGTCATGCGTCCTCCAGAGCTGACGGCTCATCAATACATCGGGTGTATCGCGGAACCTAGCAGCACTCGTGCACCTGTCAAAGACCCCAGTAGCACCACTCATCCGATGTATGTTCACGGGACGGCGGAGGATGGTCGGCCATGAGCCCCTGTCAGTCGAGCGGGACGCCCGTGTGGTGCTCCAGGGTTTCGATGAGGCGGGCCTGGAACTCTTCGTCCTGCGCGGCGGGGTGCGGTGTCTGTACCCGCCGGTGGTACCAGTAGCCACCGGTGCTCGGCGTCACGTCGGGGTGGGTGGCGAGCCAGACCTGGGTCTGATGCCCGGCGGTCAGGTCGTCCGGTGCGTGGCGACCGCCCATGCGGGTGGGGACCCACCCCGGGTCGACCGCGTGGCTGGACGTTCCCTCCCAGCGGGACGAGAAGGCGAGCGCGAGTGCGGTCACCCACAGCTTGGTGTCGTCGTAGGAGGCGGTGCCGGAGGTCAGCCGTCGCAGGTCGGTGGAGCCGGTCCGGTGCATGGAGCTGCTGAGGTAGACGAGCCTGCCCGGCTTCTCCATCAGGGCCGTCAGCAGGTAGGGCGCGACGGTGTTGACGGTGACGTCCTCCGGGCGGTTCATGACGCCGGCGTTGTGGATGACGGCGTCGAAACGGCCGAACCCGGTGGCCTGCCGGGCGACCTCGCGGATCTCGTCCGGCTCGGCGAGATCCCCGGTGACGGTGCCCTTCCACCGGGCCGTGTCACCCGCTTCGGTGAGACGGGCCGGGTTGCGGGCGTGGATCACCACCTCGTGCCCGTCGTCGGACAGCGCGTTCGCCGTGTCGCGCCCGAGTCCGTCGGCCGCGCCGGTCACGAGGACCAGTGCCATGTCGGTCAACTCCGTTTCCTGTGTGGGCCGGTCCGGTCCGGAGATCAGCCGCTCTCGTCGGGGGCCACAGCGGCGGGCCCCCGGGGGCCGGCCCGGAGCATGGCCTGGTAGAGGGCGTCGTGCTCGGGCGAGTCGGGCAGCGGGCCGCGGGCGGGGGCCTCCAGGGACTGGATCAGCAGGGCGACGACACGGCGCCAGGCGTCGGGCGCCGCCTCGCCGGTGGCGTTGACGACACCGGCGTTGGCCATGTGGATCAGCACCAGGTCCGAGGGGTCGAAGTCCTCGCGCAGCCGCCCGGTGGCCTTGGCACGGCCGATGAGCTCGACCATGGACGCGTACGCCTCGTCGCGGCGCCGCTCCAGCGCCTTGGCGGTGGGGAAGGTCATGGTCAGGACGTCGGCGAAGCCGAAGTCGGCGGCCTGCATCGCGCAGGCCTTCTCGATGTAGCCGACGAACCCGTGCCAGGGGTCGGGGTCCTCCAGGGCGACCGCGACCGCGTCGGCATAAGCGTCCATGCGGTCGGAGAAGACGGCGGCGACCAGCTCCTCCTTCGTCGGGAAACGCCGGAACATCGTCGCGATCCCCACCCCCGCCTCACGGGCCACGGACGCCATGGAGGCGTTCAGGCCGTCACGCGCGAACACCAGGCGCGCGGCGGCGATGATCCGCTCCCGGTTGCGCTCGGCGTCGCTGCGCAGCGGCTGCGCGACGGGGCCATCGGATTGCTGGTCGCGACGGGTCATACCGGCCAGTCTAGCTACCGGTATGCCCTATCCATTTCCAGACCCGCGGCACGGCTTCCAGACCCGCGGCACGGCTCGGCCGCAACACCATCGAGCACCACGACCAGCTGATCGACGTGTGCGCCGGCGGTGACGCCCGCGCCGCCGCCGAGCTCTCCGGACAGCACTGGTTCGCCCGCCTGACAGAGCGGCTGCCGTCGCGGATGTCGGTGTTCAGCCTCCTGGGTCAGCGGATGGTCGTGCCGTCGGGCCGGTCGAGCAGGCCGAGTTCGTCCTGGGTCGGCAGTCCTTCCCAGTCGCCCCGGGTGGCGACGGCGAAGGCCGCGGTGGTGACGGCCCGGTGCAGCCGGGCGGGGAGGTCCGCGCCGTCGAGGAGTCCGGACAGGTATCCGGCCACGAAGGCGTCGCCCGCGCCGACCAGATCGACGGCGTCGACCCGGCGAGCGGCGCGGTCGGTCGCCCCTTCGGCGGTGAATCCGGTCGCGCCGCGTGCGCCCCGCTTGACGATGACCTCGCCGACACCTGCGGACAGAAGGCTTCGCACGGCCTCCGACTCGGCCGCGGCGGGCCGTTCCAGCACCAGCGGCAGCTCGTCCTCGGAGGCTATGAGCAGGTCGGTGTGGGCCAGCAGCGGCCTGAGGGCGGCGCGGGCCAGGTCGTGGGACCACAGCCGGGAGCGGTAGTTGACGTCGAGGCAGACGGTGATGCCGGCGTCCCGGGCGGCCGCGGCGGCGGCCTGGACCGCCTCGGCCGCCGACGGGCCGAGCGCCGGGGTGATGCCGGTCAGATGCAGGACCCGGGATCCGGCGGCCAGCGCGGGCAGGACATCGGCCGGTGAGACGGCCGATCCCGCCGAACCGGCGCGGTAGTAACTCACCCGTGTGAGCGTGCCCAGGCGGGGCTCGGTCAGCAGCAGTCCGGTGGGCCGGCCGGTGTCGTCGACGGCCGCGTGGTCGGTGTCGATGCCCTCGGCGCGGAGCGTACGCAGCACCAGCGCGCCGAGTTCGTCCGCCCCTACCCGGCCGGCCCAGCGCACCCGGTGGCCGAGCCGGGCGAGGCCGATGGCGACGTTCGATTCGGCACCCGCCACGGACAGTCCGAGGCTGCCGCCCAGCCGCAGCGCGCCCTGGGCCCGCAGCGCCGCCATCGTCTCGCCGAAGGTCACCACGTCCGGTGCGGCCGATGCCGTCACAGCCCCTCCCCCGCGACCACCTTGCGGAACTCGGCCGCGCGGGCGCGGAGTTGTCCGACGTCGCCGCCGTCGGCCGCGTCCCCGACGAGCGGTGAGCCGACGCCGACGGCGAGGGCGCCCCGGTCCAGGTACGCCCGGGCGGCCGACGCGTCCACTCCCCCGACAGGGACGAGGGGCACCTCGGGGAACGGGTCGCGCAGGGCCCGCAGATAGCCCGGTCCGCCGAGGGAGGCGGGGAAGAGCTTGATCGCGTCGGCCCCCCGTGCGAGGGCGGCCTCGATCTCGCTCGGGGTCACGGCGCCCATCAGCACGGGCACGCCGTAGGCCTCCAGCCCGTCGACCAGTGCCGGGGTGACGAGGTAGGAGGCCCCGGCGTCGACGGCGCGGGCGGCGTCCGCGGCCGAGCGCACGGTGCCCGCGCCGAGCAGGGCGTCGGGGCCAAGGTCGGTGCGCGCCCGCCTGATCACGGTCAGGGCGTCGGCGGTGGTCAGTGAGACCTCGACGGCGGCGACGCCTTCCTCGGCGAGGGTGCGTACGGTACGCAGGGCCGCGGCGGGATCCTTGCCGCGGACGATCGCCAGCAGGCGGTGGGCTCGGAGCGATTCCACCAGGTTCATGGGCGCGGGCTCTCCTTGTGCATGGGGTGCGTGCGGCGCGACGGACACGACGGTGTCACCACTCGGTGAACGCCCCGTCGGCGCCCCGCCATACGGGGTTGCGCCAGCGGTGCCCGGTCTCGGCGGCGCGGCGTACGGCCTTCTCGTCGATCTCAACACCGAGACCCGGGCGGGATCCACGGACGGCGTAGCCGTTCTCGAAGCGGAAGGGCTCTGGGTCCATCACGTACTCCAGCAGGTCGCACTGCTGGTTGTAGTGGATGCCCATGCTCTGTTCCTGGATGAGGAAGTTCGGCACGGAGAAGGCGATCTGGAGGCTGGCGGCCAGGGCGATCGGCCCGAGGGGGCAGTGGGGCGCCATGGCGACGTCGTGCGTCTCGGCCATGGCCGCGATGCGGCGGACCTCGGAGATGCCTCCGGCGTGCGACAGGTCGGGCTGGGCGACGGCGATGCCGCTGGCCAGTACCTCGCGGAAGTCCCACCGGGAGTAGAGGCGTTCGCCGGTCGCGAGCGGGATGTTCGTCGACTCGACCAGGCTGCGCAGGTGGCCCGAGTGTTCGGGCAGGACGGGTTCCTCGACGAACAGGGGGTGCAGTGGTTCGAGGAGGGGCAGCAGGCGGCGCGACATGGCGGTGGAGACGCGGCCGTGGAAGTCGACGGCGATGTCCCGCTCGTCGCCGAGCACCTCGCGGACGGCTGCGACGCGTTCGACGACCTCGGCGGTGCGTGCCGGGGTGTCGATCGGGGCGAGTTCGGCCGAGGCGTTCATCTTCACGGCGGTGAAGCCCGCCTTCATCTGCTCCTCGGCGAGCTGCGCCACATCGCTGGGGCGGTCGCCGCCGATCCAGGCGTACATCCGGACGCGGTCCCGCACCGGGCCGCCGAGGAGGCGGTGTACGGGTGCCCCGTAGGTCTTGCCGGCGATGTCCCACAGCGCCTGGTCGATTCCGGCGACGGCGCTGGAGAGGATCGGGCCGCCGCGGTAGAAGCCGCCTTTGGTGAGGACCTGCCAGTGGTCCTCGATGCGCAGCGGGTCGCGGCCGACGAGGTGGTCGGCCAGTTCGTGGACGGCGGCGCGCACGGTGTCGGCGCGCCCCTCGACCACGGGCTCGCCCCAGCCGGTGATGCCCTCGTCGGTGGCGATGCGCAGGAACAGCCAGCGCGGGGCCACCAGGAACGTCTCAAGTCCGGTTATCTTCACGGGGTTTCCTTCGGCGGCGTGTCGGTCGCGACGGCGTCGTGGTCTTCGGCCGCCCGTACGGCCGCCAGGTCGTCGGAAGCCTGGGCCAGGAGGGACGCGACGGCGGCCACGGCGGCGTCCGGGTCGCCCGCTTCGACCGCGTCCAGCAGTTCCTGGTGCACGGGTATGGAGTCGGAGAAGTGCCGGGCGCCGTGCACGATCCGGTCGCGGACGCGCAGACCGGCCTCGATGACGACCTCCATGCGGCTCAGCAGTTCGTTGTGGGCGGCGTCCAGCAGGGCGCGGTGGAAGGCCAGGTCCGCCTCGACCATGGCCTCCGCGTCCGTCCCCGCTGCCGCCATGGCCTCGATCGCCTGGCGCATCGCGTCCAGGTCGGACGGCGTGCGGCGGGTCGCGGCGAGCCGGGCTCCGGCGGGCTCGACTATCGCGCGCACCTCGGCGAGGTCCTCCAGGAAGCCGTCGGTCGGGGCGCTGCTGCCCTGCCAGCGCAGCAGGTCGCTGTCGAGCAGGTTCCAGTCGGCCCGGGGCCGGATGGTCGTCCCGCGCTTCTGCTTCGACTCGAGCAGGCCCTTGGACGCCAGCACGCGCATCGCCTCGCGGACCACGGTCTTGCTGACCCCGAGCTCCGTCTCGAACCTGACCGGGTCCACCACGGAGCCCGGGGGGTAGTCGCCGCGGATGATGCGCCGGCCCAGCTCCTCCACGGCCTGGCCGTGCAGCCCCTTACCGGGATGGGTCACCACGTTCTCCGTTTCCGCTCCGGTCCTTGCCGCTGATGCCGCACTCGGCGGGCGCCGCTCACGAGGACTCCTTCATGACGCTCCATCCTCCATCGACCACGAGGCTCGCACCGGTCACATAGGAGGCGTCCGCCGACGCCAGGAAGGCGACCGCGGCGGCCACCTCCTCCGGCTGCCCGAACCGTTTGGCCGCCGTGGCCGCCACGCTGCGCGCCCGGTCGGGCTGCGGGATCCCCTCCCAGGCGGAGGTGAGGATGGGGCCGGGCAGCACGGTGTTGACCCGGATCTCCGGCCCGTACTCCACGGCCAGTTGACGCCCCAGCGAGCACAGGGCTCCCTTCGCCGCGGCGTAGGCGGCGTGGCCCGGCAGGCCGATGACCGCGTGCACCGAGGAGGTGAGGACGACCGACCCCGCAGCCTCCCGGAGCAGCGCCGCGAAGGTCTTGATCCCCCGCCAGGCCGGTTTGAGCAGCACGGCCATCTGGCCGTCCCACTCGGCCTCGCTCAGTTCGTGCGCCGGCTTGTTCAGCTGGGCGTAGGCGTTGCTGTGCAGCACGTCGAGGCGTTCATGGCGCTCTTGGACATGGCGGCCCAGGTGCTCCCAGTCGGCGGCCGAGGTCACGTCGCAGCGCAGGTACTCCGCGCGGCCCCCGCCGGCCTCGATGTCCGCCACGACCGTCTTGCCGGCGGTGTCGTCCACGTCCGTGACCATGACCGTCGCGCCTTCGGCCGCGAGTCTGCGCGCCGTGGCCGCGCCGATCCCGTGCGCCGCGCCGGTGATCACCGCGACGCGCCCCGCCAGCCTGTGGCATTCCGTCATCGTGCACCCTTCCCCTCCGCTGCCCGCACCCATGTGGCCTACGTTCATCCTAGCTGTTTCAATTAATAATGAATATATCTTGACGGGGTGGTGAGGCCGCTCCGAGACTGACCGCCATGCGACAGCCCGACTCAGTACCGACCGACGCCCGGCGGCACCTGCGCCCGGCCGGAATCGCCTTCGGCGGCGACTACAACCCCGAGCAGTGGCCCGAGGAGGTGTGGGCCGAGGACATGGCGCTGATGAAGGAGGCAGGCGTCTCCCTGGTGACGGCCGGGATCTTCTCCTGGGCCAAGGTGGAGCCGAGGCCCGGTGCGTACGACTTCGACTGGTTCGACCGGGTGATGGACAACCTCGCCGGGGCGGGTGTGGCGGTGTGTCTGGCCACCATGACGGCGTCCCCGCCGCCGTGGCTGTCCCGGCTGCACCCCGGGATCCTCCCCGAGACCGCCGACGGCCGGCGCCTGTGGCCCGGCGGACGCCAGCACTACTGTCCCTCCAGCCGCGTCTACCGCGAGCACGCCGTGCGCCTGGTAGAGCAACTCGCCACCCGCTACGCCGACCACCCCGCGCTGGAGCTGTGGCACATCGGCAACGAGTACGGCTGCCACACCCCGATGTGCTGGTGCGACGAATCGGCGGCCGACTTCCGGCGCTGGCTGTCCGAACGGTACGGCGACCTCGAGGCGCTCAACGACGCCTGGTCGACGGCCTTCTGGGCACAGCGCTACGACAGCTTCGACGAGGTGCTGCCGCCCCGGCTGGCGCCGACCTTCCCCAACCCCGCCCAGCAGCTGGACTTCGCCCGGTTCTCCGACGACGCGCTGCTGCGGTGCTACCTGGCGGAGAAGGACGTCCTGCGGCGGATCACCCCGGACGTGCCCGTCACGACGAACTTCATCGGCGTGCACAAGCCCGTCGACGCCTACCGGTGGGCCGCCCACGAGGACGTCGTCTCGGTCGACGTCTACCAGGACCCGCACGACGAGGACACGCATGTCTCGGCGGGTTTCATCTTCGACGTCACCCGGTCCGCCCGCGCCGGTCAGCCGTGGATGCTGCTGGAGCAGGCCCCCGGTGCGGTGAACTGGCGGGACCGTAACGGGCCCAAGCCGCCGGGGCGGATGCGGCTGTGGAGCTGGCAGGCGGTCGCCCAGGGCGCGGACGCGGTCCTGTACTTCCAGTGGCGGCAGTCCCGGGGCGGTGCCGAGAAGTACCACTCGGCGATGGTCCCGCACGGCGGCACCGGCACCCGCACTTTCCGTGAGGTGAGCGAGCTGGGCCGTGAGCTGGCCTCCGTGCCACGGATCGCCGGCACCCGGTCCACCGCCGACGTCGCCCTCGTGCTGGACTGGAACAGCTGGTGGGCGCTGGAACTGGACTCGCACCCGTCCACAGCGCTGGACCAGATGGAGATCGCGCTCGCCCACTACCGGCCGCTGTTCGAAGCCGGCATCGCCTGCGATGTCGTACCCCCCGACCGGGACCTGTCCGGCTACCGCCTCATCGTCGTGCCCAACCTGTACCTGCTGAAGCAGCCGGACGCCGAGCGCCTCACGGAGTTCGTGCGTGCCGGCGGCCATCTGCTGGTGTCGTTCTTCTCCGGCATCGTCGACGACTGCGACCGCGTGCACCTGGGGGGGTATCCCGCACCGCTGCGCGAGGTGCTGGGCCTGCGCGTCGAGGAGTTCTGGCCGCTGGCGGAGCGGGAGACGGTCGACGTCCGGCACTCGGACGGCACCGTCAGCCGCGCCGACCTGTGGTCCGAGGCCGTCGTGCCCGAAGGGGCAAGGACGGTCGCCGACTTCGGCTCCGGGCCGCTGTCCGGGCAGCCGGCCGTCACCCGTCACTCCTTCGGCGAGGGAGACGCCTGGTACGTCGCGACCCGACTCGCGCCGGAGGCCATGCGGACCCTGGTGGAGGAGGTGTGCCGGACGGCGTCCGTCGGCCCCGTGCTTCCCGGGCTTCCCGAGCACGTCCAGGCGACCGTGCGTGAAGGCGAGGGTGGACGGTTCGTCTTCCTGCTGAACCACGGCCCGGAAGAGGTGGAGATCACGCTCCCGGAGCCGATGACCGATGCCCTGGGCCAAGGGACCGCTCCCGCCGACCGCGTCACGCTGCCGGCAGCCGGAGTGGCCGTGCTGGTCGAGCCGTAGACAACCGAGCTCCGGACAAGGGACGCACATGAACAGCTCACCACCCTCGCGGAGGTCCCTGCTCGGATGGGGTGCCGGGGCACTCGCCGGGCTCCCGGCCCTCACCGCCTGCGGCCAGACCGTCGGAGCCGCCCGCACGACCCGGCAGGAACCCGCCCGGCCCGGTCGGCCGGTGAAGCTGGTCTTCTGGACGTGGGTGCCGATGCAAAAGACGGTCGACCTGTGGAACCGGACGCACCCCGGCATCCAGGTCGAGTTGCAGAGCATCCCCGCCAACACCCAGGGCGGCTACCAGAAGATGCACTCCTCGCTGACCGCGGGCAACCCGCCGGACCTGGCACAGGTCGAGTATCACGAGCTGCCCGGTTTCATGCTGGTCAACGGCCTGACGGACCTGAGCGCGTACGGTGCCGACGAGCTGCGCGACAGCTATGTGCCGTGGCAGTGGAACCAGGGTGTCTTCGGGGGGCGGGTCCGTACGATCCCGCAGGCCTCGGGCCCGATGGGGCTCTTCTACCGCAAGGATCTCTTCGATCAGTGGGGCATCGAGACGCCCGGCACCTGGGCCGAGTTCGAGCGGGCCGCCCGCGTGGTCAAGGAACGCGGCGGCGGTGCGCGGCTGTGCACGTTCGCGCCCAACCAGCCCACCTGGTTCGCCGCGATGTGCTGGCAGCGGGGTGCGCGGTGGGTGCGCACCCAGGGCGACACGTGGGTCGTCGACATGGACGGCGGCCTGTCGCGCGAGGTCGCCGACTACTGGGAGAGGCTGGTCCGCGACGACCTCGTCTTCGTCGGACCCGATATGTCCAGCGCCTGGTACCGGCAGGTCCAGACCGGACGGATCGCCGCCTGGGTCGGGCCGCAGTGGGGCGACGCCCTGTTGCGCGGCAACGCCCCGGGCACCAAGGGGAAGTGGCGGGTCGCCCCGCTCCCCCAGTGGACGGCGGGCGGCAACGCCTCCGCGAACTGGGGCGGATCCTCCACCGCCGTCCTCCAGGGCAGCCGCCACCCGCGTGAGGCGCTGCGGTTCGCGCACTGGCTCAACACCGACCCCCGGGCCGTCGATCTGAACATCTCGGTGGGCTACGGCTGGCCCGCGGCCACCGGCGTCTTCCGCGGATCGGCGCTCGACAAGCCCGACCCGTTCTTCGGCGGCCAGCGGTACAACGACGTGTTCACCGCCTCCGACCGGGCCATCGACACCTCCTGGAAGTGGTCCCCCACCACGGACGCCGACTTCTCCCGGCTCGGGGACGCCTTCGGCGCCGCCATGGCGTCGGACGGCACGCTCGCCTCGTCGCTCGCCGACGCGCAGCGGAGCTCCGTGGACAACCTGCGAGCCAAGGGCCTGAAGGCGAGGAGCGCGTGATGAGCACCGCGACCACCAGGACGCGGACGTCCGCGCCGCTCAGCCCCGCGGAGGAGTCCGCACCGCGCGGCCGGCGGTCCGCCCGCCCGGACCGGGCGGCATGGGGGTTCGTCCTCCCCTTCGTCGCCCTCTTCCTGTTCTCCTTCGTCCTTCCGCTCGGCTACGCCGTCTACCAGAGCCTGCTCAAGCCGGTCCGCTCCGGCCCGCTGGGCCTCGGCCCGGCCACCGTCGGCTTCGCCGGGCTGGACAACTACGCCCTCGCGTTGCAGCAGTCTGCCTTCCTGGAGAGCTTCGCGCGGGTGCTGCTCTTCGGCCTCGTGCAGATCCCCGTGATGCTGCTGCTGTCCACCGCGCTGGCGTTGGCCCTCGACACCCTCTCCCACCGCTGGGCGGGGGTCCTGCGTGCCGCCTACTTCCTGCCGTACGGCGTGCCCGGTGTCATCGCCTCGATCCTGTGGGGGTTCCTGTACGTACCGGGCGTGAGCCCGGTCGTCGACCTGCTCGGCAGGATCGGCCTCGCGCCCGACTTCCTCGGCCACGACAACGTGCTGTGGTCCATCGCCAACATCGTGATCTGGGAGTTCGCCGGCTACAACATGCTGGTGATCGTCGCCCAGCTCAAGGCGATCCCGCAGGAGCTCTACGAGGCCGCGCGCATCGACGGGGCCGGTGCCTGGCAGACGGCGATCCGGATCAAGCTGCCGCTGGCCCGGCCCGCCCTCGTCCTCACCGGCGTCTTCTCCATCATCGGCACGCTGCAGCTCTTCGCCGAGCCGCTCGTCATCAAGCCGCTGACCTCGACGGTCACCAGCTCGTACACGCCGAACCTGAGCGCCTACAACGAGGCGTTCGCCAACAACAACATCTACCTCGCCGCGGCCGAGTCGGTGATCCTCGCCCTCGTCGCGAGCGTGCTGTCCTTCGGCTTCCTCAGCCTGGTGAACCGCGGGAAGGGAAGGGATGCACGGTGAGCGTGTCCACACCGCACGTCAAGAAGCCGGCGGCCTCGCGCATCCTGCTGGTCGCGCTGCTGTCCGTCGCGGCGCTCTACTTCCTGCTGCCCGTCTACTGGCTGCTGGTGGCCTCCACCAAGAGCAGTGCCGACCTCTTCGGCACCTTCGGTCTGTGGTTCTCCGATCCGCGGTGGCCGCAGAACATGGCGAACGTCTTCTCCTACGGCGACGGCATGTTCTGGAGCTGGACCGCGAACAGCCTCCTGTACGCCGGAGTCGGCGGTGCGCTGGCCACCCTGCTCGCGTGTGCCGCCGGCTACGCCCTCGCCGTCTACCGCTTCCGCGGCCGGGAGACGGTCTTCAAGGGCGTACTCGCCGGTGTGCTGCTTCCCAGCACGGCGCTCGCCCTGCCGATGTACCTGCTGTTCAGCAAGGTGGGCCTGGCCGACTCCTACTGGGCCGTGCTGATTCCCAGCATGGTCAGTCCGTTCGGGGTGTATCTGTGCCGCATCTACGCGGAGGCGGCGGTGCCCGCCGAGATGCTGGAGGCGGCGCGGGTCGACGGCGCCGGCGAGTGGCGGATCTTCGGCACCCTCGTCCTGCGCACGATGACCCCGGCGCTGGTGACCGTCTTCCTCTTCCAGTTCGTCGGGATCTGGAACAACTACTTCCTGCCGCTGGTGATGCTCTCCGACGACCGGAAGTACCCCATCACCCTGGGCCTGACGACCTGGCAGTCGGCGGCCGAGCGCGATCCCGCGCTCTATCAGCTCACGGTGGGCGGCGCGTTCCTCTCGATCCTCCCGCTGGCCGCCGCGATGCTCGTCCTGCAGCGCTACTGGAGGTCGGGGCTGACCCAGGGCAGCGTCAAGGGCTGAGTTCACCTGGTCCGCGGGCCGGTAGCCTCACGGAACGTCTCGTACACGAGCTTGGGCCGCTCCTCGCCGAAGGTGAGCAGGCCCATGACGGAGATGCCGTTGTGGGCCTGGTTGTACCCGGCCCGCTGCTTGTAGTCCTTGAGGACCCAGTAGGTGAAACCGGTGACGAACTCGCTGCGTGCGACCACCTGCGCCCAGTGGGCGGTGAAGCTTGCCGCCTGCCACTCCTCCGTGCCCTCAGTGGTGCTGGGGCCGTGGGTGCCGGCCAGGGACCAGGTGCCGTTCTCGGTGATCAGGATCGGCTTGTCGGGATACTTCGCGTGCACCGCGTCCAGCGTGGGGCCGAGGTCGGCGTCCTTGCCGTAGAAGTAGCCGAAGTACTCGTTGAAGCCGATGACGTCGGCGAGGTCGAAGGCCGGGTCGTTGCTGGTGCTGGACGCCCAGGTCACGGGCCGGGCGGTGAGGTCGACCGCCTTCACGGCCGCCTTGAGGTCGGCGAGCCAGGCCCGGTAGACGGGAGCGCCGTCGGCGTCGATCTCCGACTCGTTCTGCAGTCCCCACAGGATCACCGAGGGGTGGTTGTGCTGGTTCCACGCCATGGTCAGGGCCAGGGCCCGGGCGAGACCGTAACGCTCGGTCTGCAGCTTCTCCTGGGCGGTGTTGAGCCACATGGTGTCGATGTCGTCCATCACCAGCACGCCGTGCGCGTCCGCCCAGTCGTAGACGTACGGGTGGCGGTTGTAGACGCAGTTGCGGATGAAGTCGGCGCCCAGTGCCGTGATGTGGCCCAGTTCCCGGTCGTACTCGGCGGGCGTCATGGCCCTGCCGTGTGCGGCCGTCTCCTCGTGCCAGTTGAGGCCCTTGAGGAAGAGGGGCTTGCCGTTCAACCGCAACTCGGCGTCGGCGACGGTCAGTTCCCGTATGCCGTAGACGGTGGACAGGGTGTCCACCCGCGGGCCCGAGGGCCGCTCGGCGGTCAGGGTGGCGCGGGCGGTGAGCGTGTGCGGAGCGGCCGGGCTCCATCGTGGGGCGTGGGGCAGGCGGAGCGACGCGCGTATGACGCCGGCCGATCGGGGGGCGATCCGGGCCGGGATCACGACGGGACGGCCGCCGCTCTCGCGACCGGGGTCCAGGGTGAGCCAGCCGTCGAACGCGGAGGTCCCGTGGTTCTCGACGACCGCACGCGCCTCGAGGTGTCCGTTCGCGCCGACCGCGAGCAGTTTGGCGATGGTGACCCGCGGAACCGCCTCGATCCAGGCCGAGCGGGTCAGACCCGCGTAGGGCCAGTAGTCGACGGGCTTGTACGGCAGCTCGTGGTCGTCGGTGACCGGCTGGGGCGGCGTGGCCGTGTAGTCGGTGTAGCTCGCCCGGCGGAAGACCCGCACGGCGATCGTCTGGCGCTCGCCCGGCCGGAGCGCCCCCGACAGCGGAAGCGCGAAGGGCGAGTTGGCCCCTTCGTGCTTGCCAAGACGCACGCCGTCGAGCCAGACCTCGGCGCTGTAGCCGACCGCGAGGAAGGCGACGCGGACGTGGCGGGCACGCCAGGAACCGGGCACGTCGACGGTGGTGCGGTACCAGGCGTAGCCGTCGGCGAACGCCGTGCCCTTCCCGAAGGGGGCGGTCTCCGAGCCGAATCCGGGCGTGTCCAGCAGATCCCACGCCGACGGCACGTCGATGAGGCCCCAGGCCCGGTCGTCGAGGTCCGCGGACTGCCAGCCTTCGCCGAGTCCCTGGTTGCCGGGGTCGAAGCGGAAGCGCCACCGCCGGTCCAGGGACAGGTAGTCACGGGTCGGCTCACGGGTGCGCCAGCCGTCGAAGGCGGGGAGCACGGCGCCGTATTGGAAGACGACGTTGGTGCCGCCGACCTCGCGCACGTGGGTGCCGGAGGGCTCGGTGGCCGGGTGGGTGTCGAGCACCGGGCCGCCGTCCGCGGCACGGGCCGTCTGCGGCCAGGCCGGCAGAGCGACGAGGCCGGCCGCGCCGAGTGCCGTGACGACGGTACGGCGGGTGGGGAGTCCGTGGCTGGGTGCGGTCATGGCAGAAGCCTGGGGAGCCACCCCAACCCTGTCAAGGATTATTCATAAATAATGAATTGAGCTGAGGCAACCTCCCATCGAGCCGCACGCGAGCGCCTTTGCGCTGTCCGGGCCAGGTCGGCGGCGCCGCGCAGGAGTTCCCCGAAGACCGGCTGCCCGTCCTGCTGCGGTGGCACGAGGGCGAGGCGGTCACCGAGTACGAACGGCACCGCAACGCGGCCATCGCGGAGATACAGGGCAACCGGAACCCGCTGATAGACCATCCCGAGTGGGCCCGCGAGATCGACTTCTCCGGGGTCTGACCCTGAGCCCCGGGCCGACTCGCTCCGAACGGCGACCTACTCGGCGTCGACCTGGTGGTCGGCCCAGACATAGCTCTCGGGGAGCAGGTCGGTGATGGGGACGGCCCGGACGCGGTCGCCCTCGCCGACGATGACCTCGAGGGCGGGAAAGTAGTCGAGAAGGACCTGACGGCACCGGCCGCACGGAGGGACGACTCCCCGGTCACGGTCGCCCACGGCGACGATCGTGTCCAGCTCGTGGACTCCCTGTGCCGCTGCCGCGCCGATGAGGGCCAGCTCGGCGCAGGGGCCTCCGGTGAAGTGGTAGACGTTCACCGCCGTGACGATCCGCCCGTCCTGAGCGCGGGCCGCGGCCGCCATGGTGTGGTTGTCGCCACGGCAACGGGTGCGGGCCAGGTCAGCCGCTGCCTCGACGAGTTCGTGGTCGACATGGTGCGTCTGCGTGGTCATGGTCTCCGCCTTCGTCAGGAAATGATCCTCACGAGTGTCGGTGATAGGCCTTGTTGGCGATGCGCCAGCCCTCGTCGGCGCGGACCAGCAGGAAGATGTCGGTGAAGGTGTCAGCGCCGTGCCGCAGCGTCATGGTGGCGGTCGCGACCGTGCCGTGGACGTCGACGGCGTCGACGCGACGGGAGCGGGTCGCTTCGTCCGGGGCCGGCCGGCCGGGGAAGAGAGCGCAGTACTCGTCCAGGCGCCAGGAGACGAACGCCCCGTCGCGGAGCCCCTCGATGTGCGCGGTGGGCAGGAACGCCTCGCGGAAATGGGCGGGGTCGCCGGTGGCGTGTCCGCGCAGGTAGGCGCGGAGCGGTTCGAGCACGGCGTCCCCCACCGCCGGGGCCGTGGCGGCGACGGCGATATCGGCCTCGGGGTCGGCGGGAGGGTCGGCCAAGCCTGCCGCGCCGCCCAGCGGAGTGTTCGACGCCTCGGCCAGCAGAGCCATGTCCTTGGCCAGCGCACCGATGGTGAACTCGGCCGTGACAGCGGCCGATTCTCCGGCGAGGAAGGGTCTCTTGACGGTCACGAGTCCGCCGAGCGGGCCGAGTTCGAGGACGTCCAGCACCTGGGTGCGGGGCAGGCCGAGGGCGTCGGCCTGCCGCAGCGAGTCTCGCAGCGCGAGGACGGCGCCGGCGAGGCTGTTGTTGGCGATCAGCTTGAGCGCCGCGGCCGTGGAGGCGTCGGCCACGCGCCGCACGGTGCCCAGCGTTTCCAGAACCGGCCAGGCCCGGTCGACCGCGTCGTGGTCGCCGGCGACGAGTATCCGCAGGGCCCCCGCGGCGGCGGCCGGCACGGACCCGAGCACGGGCGCGTGGACGTAGGACGGGCCCGAGCGCCCGGCCAGCTCGGACGCTTCGGCGGGGGCGACGGTGCTGGTGTTCAGCACGATCGTGTCCGTGCGCAGCACGTCACGGACCTCCTCGAGGACCTGCCGGCAGGCCGGGCCGTCGAACAACGCCAGAAGCACGAGGTCGGCCTTCGCCACGGCCTCGTCCGGATCGGCGGTCGTCTCGACGGTGCCTGCCGTGCGCCCCGAGCGGGTCCAGCCGACGACGTGCCGGCCCTGGCCCGCCAGGCGGGTCGCCATCGCGTTGCCCATGCGTCCCAGGCCGAGGACGGCGATCGTGTGTGGTGTGGTCATGCGCGCCAGACTCATGCACCGCGTCGACTGCGACAAGCGCAGATTTCGCAGCCCTGCCCTGCGGAACTCGCATACCCGCTGGGCATACTGGCGCCCATGGAGCTGACAGTGTGGCGAACGTTCGTGACCGTGTGCCGCCTGGGGTCGCTGTCGGCGGCGGCCGCCGAGCTCCATCACACGCAGTCGGCCGTCTCGCGGCAGATCGCCGGTCTGGAGCGGGAGCTCGGCGTGCCCCTGATGGAACGCCATGCGCGCGGCGTCCGTCCGACGCCCGCCGGCGAGGTGTTCCGGCGTCACGCCCAGACCACGCTGAACGAGGCCGACCGCGCCGTTCGCGCCGCGCGGGACGCTCGCGACGGGGCGTTCAACCGGCCGCTGGCCGTCGGCGCGACGCCTTCTCTGGCCACGGGGATCGTGCCCGAAGCCGTCCGGGCGTTGTTGCGGCAGACCGGATCCGTCCGGTGGAGTCTGCTCCCCGCCCTGAGCCCGGAGCTGCACCGCCGCGTGCTCGACGGCGATCTCGACGTCGCCGTCGTCACCGACGCCCCGCCCGGGCTGCCGCAGGACTCGCGGGTCGAGCGAGGCTTCCTCGGGCTGGACGACATGGTCGTCGCACTGCCCGTCGACCATCCGCTGGCCGGGCGCGGCCCGGTGCACATCCACGCCCTGGCCGACCAGACCTGGGCCGAGGACAACGACGGCTCGGCGGCGCTGCTGCGCCAGCACGCCGCCCGCGCCGGAGTCAGCGCCCGCATCGACCTCGTCGCGGCCGATCTGCCCGGCAAGCTGGCCCTGGTCGCGACCGGTCACGCCATCGCGCTCATACCCGGCGTGCTGACACGCGCCCTGCGGACCGACGTCACCACCGTGGACCTCGTCGACCCCCCGGCCCGCGGCATCTACACGATCACCCCTCGCCGCGACCCGCACCCCTCCGCCGCGCCCCTGCTCGACCACCTCGCCACGGCGTTCGCCTCGATCCGCCCGGCGGCGGCCCACGCCGCGCCGGTCAGCGGTCCACTGCGGGAAGGCGGTCCAGACCCGTCTCGAGCATGATGCGGTCGACGGTCTCGTGCAGGGCGCTGCCGGCTCCGATGACGGTCTCGATCCCGCCCGGCAGCAGATCGAGCGGCCGGTGCCAGTCGCGCAGTTGTGCCTCACTGACCTCGTCGGCGATCGCTTTGGTGGCGTGCCGGGCAAGGGTTTCGGCGAACGGTACGTCCAGGTAGTAGCTGTGGCTCGGGCCGCGGTGGTCGGCGCGCAGCCGGGCAAGCATGTCGCCGTAGCGGTCGGCGTAGAGGATGCCCTCGACCACGACGTGGAATCCGGCGTCCAGCGCGTAGCGGGCCGTCAGGTCGATCAGGCCGATGTTCGCGGCACCGGGCCGGTCACGCTCGCGCAGGACGATGCGGCGGAGGTTGTCCTGGCCGACCAGGGCCAGGCCGCGGCCGAACTTCTCGCGGAGCGCGGCCGCGACGGACGACTTGCCCGAGGCGCTGTTCCCTCGCAGGACGACCAGCCGGGTTTCTTCGGTGCCCACCATCACGGCGGTCAGGTTACCGACGGAGAGAGTCCTGACGTCCGGTCACGTCGCTGGTCCCGACGCCAGCAGGCCGTTGACCACCAGCGTCGCCAGTGCCTCCGCCGTGGCCGTGAGCTGTTCCGGTGAGGCGGCGTCGGGCCGGCCGAGGCGGCGCGCCAGAGGGACCTCCACCATGCCCGAGACGGGCGGGATGACCGCGAAGAACAGCACGTGCATCGGGACGGGCGCCATACGCCCCGCGGCAACGAGTCGCTCGATGCCGGGCTCCAGGAGCCGCAGGGTCGGCGCGATGTAGTGCTCGTACAGGTAGTCCAGCCGTTCGGAGTCCTGGGCGAACTCGCTGACGAAGAGCCGTCCGATCAACGGCTCGTCCACGGCGGTCCGGTAGAAGCCGGTGATGATCCGCCGCAGGGCCTCGACGTCGTCGACCTCGTCGTCCACCTGCGGCAGGCGCGCCAGCTGCGCTCCCAGCGCGTGGTCCACCACCGCACGCCAGAAGGCCGCCTTGGAGCCGTACCGGTCGTTGATGAAGTTGTGGCTGACGCCCAGGCGGCGGGCCAGCTCGCGCGCGGAGGCGTGGTCGTAGCCCAGTTCGGCGAAGGCCTCCAGTCCGCGCCGCAGGATGCTCTCCTCGGCGGGCACCGCGGGAGTGTCCGCGCCGGGGCGCCCCGGCCGTCGGGCCGATTCGGGTTTTGCTCCCACGACTGCCTCCATGCGTGCGTCCTGCGCTGCTCGTGCTCCGGGCCATCCTAGGGTCCCTTCAGCACCTTACTTGACACCTGTCAGATTACAGGTAATCTGACAGGTGTCAGGCGGTCCGGTCAGTCATTACCGGTCAGGCAGTCCGCGAGTCACTCGGCCGGATCACCGGCCATCGCACCGGCCGCCCCACGTGACGAGCTCCGTCGACGCAGCCGTCCCGCACCGCATCACCACCGGACATCCGATCCCTGCCCCGCTTCCTCTGGAGTCCCGTCATGCCCAAGACCTCCACCGACACGGCCGGCGCGGCCCCCGTGTCCTCACTTCCGTCCGCCGGCACACCATCGCCTCACCGCTGGTGGATCCTGGCCGTCATCGGACTGGCCCAGCTCATGGTGGTGCTGGACGGGACGATCGTGAATATCGCGCTCCCCTCGGCCCAGAAGGATCTGGGCTTCTCCGACGGGGACCGGCAGTGGGTCGTCACCGCCTACGCGCTCGCCTTCGGCAGCCTGCTGCTGCTCGGCGGACGCATAGCCGACCTGTTCGGCCGGAAGATGACCTTCCTGGTCGGCTTGGTCGGCTTCGCCGGGGCCTCCGCGCTGGGAGGTGCCGCCGGCAGCTTCGAGGTGCTCATCGTCGCGCGTGCCGCGCAGGGTCTGTTCGGCGCCCTGCTCGCCCCGGCCGCCCTGTCCCTGCTGACCACGACCTTCACCGACGTCAAGGAACGGGCCAGGGCCTTCGGCGTGTACGGCGCCATCGCCGGCGCGGGCGGCGCCATCGGCCTGCTCCTCGGCGGCTTCCTGACAGAGCACCTCGACTGGCGGTGGACCCTCTACGTCAACCTGGTCTTCGCCGCTGCCGCAGCCGTCGGCGGCATCCTCCTGCTCCAGCGCACCACCCGCGACAAGAGCGCCACCATCGACATCCCCGGCGCGGTCCTCGTCTCCGGCGGCCTGTTCTGCCTGGTCTACGGCTTCGCCAACGCCGAGAGCCACGACTGGGGCTCCGTGCGGACCTGGGGCTTCCTGGTCGCCGGCGCCGTCCTGCTCGCCGCGTTCACCTGGTGGCAGACCCGCTCCACCCACCCCCTGCTTCCCCTGCGCGTCCTGCTCGACCGCAACCGCGGCGCCTCCTTCGTCTCCATCCTGATCACCGGCGCCGGCATGTTCGGTGTCTTCCTCTTCCTCACCTACTACCTGCAGCAGAGCCTGGGCTACACCCCCATCAAGACCGGCCTGGCCTTCCTGCCGATGGTCGGCGGGCTCATGCTTTCCTCGACGCTCGCCTCCACCGTGCTGATCCCCCGCATCGGGCCGAAGGCGGTCGTGCCGCTGGGCATGGGCCTCGCCGCGGCCGGCATGGTGGGGCTGACCGGTCTCGGCCTCAGCAGCGGTTACGCCACCGGCATCCTGCCCCCGCTGATCGTGGCGGGACTCGGTCTCGGCCTGGTGATGGCCCCGGCCATGAGCCTGGCCACGGCCGGGGTGAAGGCCGAGGACGCCGGGGTCGCCTCCGCCGCCGTGAACACCATGCAGCAGGTCGGCGGCTCCCTCGGTACGGCCCTGCTCAACACCCTGTCCACCAGCGCCGTCACCGACTACCTGGCCGGCCGGAACCCCAAGGACCCCGCCGTTCTCGCGCGGGCCGGGCTGGAGGGCTACTCCACCGCCTACTGGTGGTCGGCCGCCTTCTTCGCCGCCGGCCTGGTCATCAGCGTCGTCCTCTACCGGCGGGGCGCACCGACGACCGACCCCGACGCGGCGCCCGTGGTGCACATGTGAGGTCCGGCCGGGGCGTCCGGCCCTGGCCGACTGTTGAGGGCGTTTCGTCTACTGCTTCAGGTCCCTCCCGGGCGGCCCCGGCCCGAGGTCAGGAGCCGTAGTAGGGGTTCGCGGCGATGTACCCGGTCTCGCACTCGTCGGGTGTTCCGGGGGCGCTGCGGCACAGGGTCATGGTGAGGCTCTTGATGCCGGTCGGGTCGGTGGCGGTGATGTTCTGGAAGTCGATGGTCGTGTCGCAGCCGTCGGCGTTGCGATAGTCGCTCAGAGGGCGGGCGGCGCCGGATCCGGTCTGGAGGGTGAGGGTCGCGTGGACGGGCCGGTCGTCGCAGGTCTGGTCGGTGACGGCCAGCGCGCCGTTGTGGAAGGAGTCCCGGTCGACCCAGGTCAGCTGGATGCGGGTCCGGTCTCCCCAACTGGTGGTGATGTCGCCACTGGTTGTCTCCGCCCAGCCCTGGCCGGCGGTCCCCAGCGTGAGCGCGGTCGTGGCGGCGACGACGAAACCTGCACGGCGCATAGAGATGCCTCCTTGGGCGTAGCGGCCAGCTGCTCCGCCGCGTATGTCGTGTCAATCCTCGACCGCTCCGGGCACACACTTCTCGCGCAGGGCCGCCAAACGCGTGAGCGGCTCGGGAGGCCGCTTTCCACGCCCACGAGCCGTCGCCCGTCCACGAGCAGTTCCAGGACCACCGCCTCAGGTCGGCCGTGCGGGATCAACCGCCCTGCCGAGCAGGCGCTTCCGCGATGTGAACGGCCCAGTCGAGGATCTGTACCGCCGCCCCCGCGGCCTCCAGCCCTTGGCAGTGGGCGTGGTGCCTGCGGGCGATGCCGTTCAGGTCGAGATGGCGGCCGAAGGCGGGGTGGGCGGCGAGCCGTCGGGCGTAGGTCCACAGGTGCGGATGGTCGGCGACGCGGTGGACCGCTGCGGCGTCCAGGTGCAGTCGGTGCACGGTGTCGAGCTGGACCAGGGCCACCCACAACCGCACGTCGGCGGCGGTCAGTTCATCACCGAGGACGAACTCCTGGTCGGCGAGGCGCCACTCCAGCGACCCCAGGACCCGGAGGAGGGAGCCGAGGGCGGTGTGGCGTGCCGTGGCGTCGGTGTCGGCCTGTCCGGCGCGCTGTGCGGCCTCGTTGACGCTGTGCTCGCAGAGGCGTTCGACGGCAGCTGTCTCCTCCTCCGCGCCGGGCGGGTAGAGGACGGGACGGTCGGTGCCGTCGTCGCCGAAGAACCGGGCCAGGTCCCGGAGGATGTGCGAGGAGTGCGTGG
Source organism: Streptomyces sp. NPDC044719 (assembly GCF_056433405.1). Taxonomy (NCBI): domain Bacteria; kingdom Bacillati; phylum Actinomycetota; class Actinomycetes; order Kitasatosporales; family Streptomycetaceae; genus Streptomyces; species Streptomyces sp. NPDC044719. The sequence continues at coordinate 774,941 of NZ_JBWKHE010000004.1, read as the reverse complement.
TGACGATCCGCCCGGTCCAGGTGTCGCTCAGCACCGGTGCGAGGGCCGGCCCGGGATGCCGGTGGGAGCTGGCCTCGTACAAGGGGCTCAGCGCGGAGTGTCCGCCGTCGGGCCGGTCGGGGAGGGCCGGCAGCAGCACGACCGGGAGGGTGTCCTCCAGGCCGAGCAGGCTGTGGGTGATGGCGATCCGCAGACAGTGGGGGCAGGACAGCGACAGATGGAGGCGGTAGCGGCGCGGCGCGGCGTAGTAGCCGCTGTTGGCGTCACAGCCGATCCTGCCCCGGAACGGCGGTGGTGAGGGGAGGGACGGGACGGTGGTCAGGGGTGCGGCGGGCATGTGTCTCCCTGGGTCCGGGTCCGGCTTCTGGTTCTGGTTCTGGGAGGTGCGGCGGGAGGGCGGCGCACGGGGGGGGACGGGTGCGCGGCGGCGCCGGCGTGCACCCGTGCGCGGCGGGTCGCGGCGCCGGGGCGCCGCCGAATCAGCGGAGGGGGTTCGCCGCGCTGCAGACGCGCAGGAGATCGATGTGCCGGCGGGAGGTGAGGAGCAGAGACCACCGGCCCGCGCGCGACGCGCGGTCGGCGTACGGCTCCAGTCGCTCCATCATTTCCTACCGATGCACTAGGAATCTCTGCTCTGGAGTGTCAGGCGGCTTTCCCGCCACGTCAAGAGGGCCTGCACCCGCCCGGGCTCCGCCACCTCCCCCCCTGGCCGGTGCCTCAGCCGTTCGCCAGTTCTCCGAGCAGCTTCCAGGTGCGGCGCCGGTCGGCCTCGGTTCCCAGGTCCGTCGTCGTGAAGACCACCTCCGTCGCCCCGGCTTCCCGGTATCGGGCAACCTCGGCGGCGATGGTCTCCTCGTCCCCGATCACGGCCTGGTCGACGGCCCGGGTGCCGCCGGACAGTCCGATGACGCGCTGGTAGGAAGGAAACCGCTCGTAGAACGCGAGCGTCTCGGTCGCCTTCTCGCGCACGCTCTCGACGTCAGCGGTGACCACCCCGGGAACGAACGCCACGATGCGGGGCGCGGGCCGGCCGGCCGCCTCGGCCGCGGCGGTGACGGCCGGGACGATGTGGTCGGCGAGGGCGCGTGGGCCGGCCAGGTACGGGAGGATGCCGTCTGCGAGTTCGCCGGAGACCCGCAGCGCCTGCGGCGCCATGGCCGCGACCAGCAGCGGCACGGGCGGTTCGGCGCCCGGCACGGCGCCCGGCAAGGGAGTGGTGGCGGTCAGCAGCTCTCCGTGGAAGTCGGCGCTGCCCGTTTCGACGAGTTGGCGCAGGGCGGTGAGGAATTCCCTGAGCAGGCGGATGGGGCGTTCGTGCGGGATTCCGAAGCCGGTCTCCGTCAGGTGCTTGGTGCCGAGCGCGAGTCCGAGGTGGTAGTGGCCGCGGGTGGCCGCCTGGGCGGTCTGGGCCTGGCTGGAGACGAGGAGCGGATGGCGGCCGAAGACGGGGATCGCGGAGGTCCCGACATGCAGTCCGGGTACCTCGCGGCCGACGATCGCGGCCAGCGTGGGTGAGTCGTAGGCGAAGGTCTGCCCGAACCAGACGGAAGGCAATCCGGCTTCGTGGGCTTCCCGCGCCAGCCGCACCGTGCCGTCGATCTCGTGGTGCAGGGGAAGCGCTAATCCGATGGTCATACCCAGGCAACCGGCCCGCTCACGACCGACATTCCTGCTCGCTTGTGACAGGCTCGTGAACGCCTGGCGTGCCGCGCCGCGCTCAAAGGGGTTGAAGGAGTTGTGATGCAGGTAGCCGTGGTCACCTTCGACGGGTTCAACGAGCTCGACAGTTTCATCGCTTCCGCGCTGATCAACCGGTGCCGCAAGGACGGCTTGGAGGCCTTCGTCACGACGCCCGCGCCGGTGGTCACGTCGATGAACGGCGTGGAGGTGACCGGGCAGCGCCCGATGGAGTTCGTGACCGAAGCCGATGTCGTGCTGATCGGCAGCGGGGTGAAGGCACGCGAGGTGGTCGCCGACGACCGGCTGGTCTCGCGGCTGCGGCTCGATCCTTCGCGGCAGCTGATCGGTGCGCAGTGCTCAGGCGCGCTGGTGCTGGCCCGGCTCGGGCTGCTGGAGGGCATGCCGGCGTGCACGGACATCAAGAGCCGCCCCTTCGTCGAAGCCTCGGGCGTCACGGTGCTGGACACTCCGTTCCACGCCGAGGGGAACATCGCCACGGCGGGCGGGTGCCTGGCGTCTCAGTACCTCGCGACGTGGGTGATCACCCGCACGCTCGGGCAGGACGCCGCTCACGGCGTCCTCGACTACGTGGCTCCGGTCGGCGAGAACCAGGAGACGGTCGAGCGCGCCCTGCGGGCCGTCCAGGCGGGCGAGGCCGCGCTGCGCTGATCGCTCGACGCCCGTACGGCACACGTCTGACCCGCTTATCGTTGCGCTCATGGTCTTCGAGTCAACGACAGAACCCGCCGTCTTCCACGCGGCGTTCCGCGATCAGTTCGAGGTCTTCCTGGATGAGCATCGATCCGCGCTGCACGACAGTCTCAACGGGCTGACCGAGGAGCAGGCACGGCGGCCGCTGGTCCCGTCCAAGACCACCCTGCTCGGCCTGGTCAAGCACGCGACGTTCGTCGAGAAGGTCTGGTTCGACGAGGCGATCACCTGCCGGTCCCGTAGCGAGATCGGCATTCCCGACTCGCCCGACGAGTCGTTCGACCTCCACGACGACGACACGATCGCCTCGATCCAGGATGCCCATCAGCAGGCGTGCGCGGCGTCCCGCCGAGCCACAAAGAAGCTGACGCTGGACGACCTCCTGCAAGGCAACCGCCGGGGCCCGCTGCCGCTGCGCTGGGTCTACCTGCACACCTTGCGCGAGCTGGCCCAGCACTGCGGCCACGCCGAGATCCTTCGCGAGCAGATCCTCGGCGACGTCCCCGGCGACCCGCTGCGCCCCAGCTGATCCGGGGCGCCGGCCAGGGCACCGCCCCCAGGTCCCGTAAGGTCAACATCGTTGCACCGCGAGGGACTTGGGAGGCGGAGACATGAGGCGTGACGAGCTGATCCGGCCGGTGCCGGAGCTGTTGCGGCAGCACGCCGAGGCGGCCCCGCGGCGGGTCGCCTACTCCGACTCCGCGCGCAGCGTCACCTACGGCGAGCTGGAGCGACGCACCCGCTCGCTGGCCTCCTACCTGAAAACCCGGACAGCACTGCGCGACGGCGACCGTGTCGCGATCTGTCTCGGCAACTGCGTGGAGATGGTGGAGAGTTGTCTCGCCGTGCTGCGCGCGGGCATGGTCGGCATGCCGCTCAATCCGCGGTCCTCCGACGCCGAACTGGCCCACTTCCTCCAGGACAGCGGCGCCGCGTTCGTCATTACCGATGCCGCGCATGTCGCACAACTGCGGCGCCTGGGACCGCCGTACGACGGGCTGGGCGTCCTGGTCACCGGGGCCGGGCCGGTCCCGGACGGCGCCGAGCTGTTCCTCAGCGCGGTCGAGAGCGACGCGTCCGCGGAGATCGACCTGCTCGGGCTCGACGCTCCGGCCTGGATGCTCTACACCTCGGGCACCACGCACCGGCCCAAGGGCGTGCTGTCCACGCAGCGGGCCGCGTTGTGGTCCGTGGCCGCCTGCTACGCCCCGATCTTCGGCCTCTCGCGCGAGGACCGGCTGCTCTGGCCGCTTCCGCTGTTCCACAGCTTCAGCCACTCGCTGGCGATCCTGGGCGTGACCGCTGTGGGCGCGAGCGCCCGGATCGCGGGTGAGCCGCTGCCGCCGGGCGGGCTGCGGCAGGAGCTGCTCACGGCGTACGAGGGGCTCGGCGGGCCCTTCACCATGCTGGCCGGCGTGCCGACGACGTATCACCGACTGGTCGACTCGGCGGGCGGACTCCCGCGGGCGCTGCGGATGTGCGTGGTGGCCGGTGCGCCGAGCGGTCCGGCTCTGCGCGCGGCCGTGGAGGAGACGCTCGGGGCGCCGCTGCTCGACGCGTACGGCAGTACGGAGACCTGCGGCATGATCGCGGTGAACCGCCCCGACGGGCCCAGAGCCGAAGGCTCCTGCGGGGCGCCCGTCCCGGGCATGGAGGTACGCCTCGTCGACCCGCGCGGCGTCGAGGACGTCCCGGACGGGGCCGAGGGCGAGGTCTGGGTGCGAGGGCCGAGCCTGATGACCGGGTACCACGGGCAGCCCGAGGCGACGGCCGCCGCGCTGCGGGACGGCTGGTACCGCACCGGCGACCTGGGCCGCCGCGTCGAGCACGGCCGGCTCCGGCTCACCGGCCGGGTCAGCGAGTTGATCATCCGCGGGGGCGAGAACATCCACCCGACGGAGATCGAACAGGCCTTGGCGCAGTGTCCGGGCGTGTCCGAGGCCGTCGTCGTGGGTGTGCCGCACGATGTGCTCGGCGAGGTGCCGGTCGCCTTCGTCGTTCCAGGACCGGACGGGATCGACGTGCGGCAGGTGCTCGCCGAGTGCCGCACCCGATTGGCCGACTACAAGGTGCCGGTCGAGATCCACGAGATCGCCGCCGTCCCGCGCACCGCGTCCGGCAAGATCGCCCGGCACGCGCTGGCCGTCCCGGCTCCGGCCACGGCCGGCACCGCACGTACCGCCCTGCGCGAGCGGCTCCTGCCCCTCTCGCCCGAGGACCGGAAACGCGCGCTCCGCGAGACGGTGCTCACCACCACGGCCGAGGTCTGCCGGCCCGTGCCCGGTGATCTGCCCGACGCGGACAGCCCCTTCGCCGATCTCGGCATGACGTCCGTCGGCCTCGTCGAGCTGGTGGACAGGCTCGGCGAGCTGACCGGCCTGGACCTGCCGTCGGCACTGGTCTTCGACCACCCGACACCGGCCGAGGTCGCCCGGCACCTGCACGTGGCGCTCTTCGAGGACGAGTCCGACGACCACCCGCATGCGCCGCGTGCACGGAACCGGCCCCCCGGCGACGACCCCATCGTGATCGTCGCCATGGGCTGTCGGTATCCCGGTGACGTCAACTCCCCCGAGGACCTGTGGGAGTTGGTCAAGCACGGGCGGGACGCCATCTCGGAGTTCCCGGCCGACCGCGGCTGGGACCTGGACGCCCTGTACGACCCCGATCCCGACCGGATCGGCACGTCGTACACGCGACACGGCGGATTCCTGCACCGGGCGGCGGAGTTCGACGCCGGGCTGTTCGGCATCTCGCCGCGCGAGGCGCTCGCGATGGATCCGCAGCAGCGGCTGCTCCTGGAGACGTCCTGGGAGGTGTGGGAGAGGGCCGGAATCGATCCGGCCTCGGTGCGCGGGAGCGACACCGGTGTGTTCGTGGGCGTGATGTACGGCGACTACTCCGCCCGGTTCACCCGCTCCCACGAGCTGGAGGCGCACCTGGGGCTGGGTTCGGCGGGCAGCGTGGCCTCGGGGCGGATCTCGTACGTCTACGGTCTGCGCGGTCCGGCGATCACGGTCGACACCGCGTGCTCGTCCTCGCTGGTGGCGCTGCACCAGGCGGCGCGGGCGCTGCGCTCGGGCGAATGCTCGCTGGCGCTGGCCGGCGGGGTCACCGTGATGGCGACACCCAAGCCGTTCCTCGCGTTCAGCCGGCAGCGCGGGCTGTCGCCGGACGGGCGCTGCAAGTCGTTCTCGGCGGCGGCCGACGGTACGGCCTGGGGCGAGGGCGTGGGCCTCGTCCTGCTGGAGCGGTTGTCCGACGCGCGGCGGGGCGGCCATCCGGTCCTGGCCGTGCTGCGCGGCTCCGCGGTGAACTCCGACGGCGCGTCCAACGGACTCGCCGCGCCCCACGGGCCGGCACAGCGAGCGCTGATCACACGGGCGCTGGCGGACGCGGGGCTGCGCGCCGGTGACGTGGACGCGGTGGAGGCCCACGGCACCGGAACCAGGCTGGGCGACCCCATCGAGGCGGGGGCCCTGCTGGCCACGTACGGACAGGGCCGCGAGCAGCCGCTGTGGCTCGGGTCGGTCAAGTCCAACCTCGGGCACACACAGGCGGCGGCCGGAGTCGCCGGCGTCATCAAGATGGTCCAGGCCCTGCGGCACGGCGAACTGCCCCGGACTCTGCACGCCGACTCGCCCTCACCTCATGTCGACTGGTCCTCCGGCCGCGTGGAGCTGCTGACCGACGCCCGGCCCTGGCCGGCCTCGGACCGGCCGCGGCGCGCCGGCGTCTCGGCTTTCGGGATCGGCGGGACCAACGCGCATGTGATTCTGGAGGAGGCTCCCGAGAGGGAGACGGCGGTCTCTCCGCAGACGGTGGCCTCGCCACCCGCGCCGTGGCTGCTCTCCGCCACCGTTCCATGCGTGCTCTCCGCCGCCGACGAACCCGCCCTGCGCACTCAGGCCCGCCGGCTCGCGGCCGACTTGACGAACCGGCCCGGACTGTCGCTCTCCGACGTCGCCCACTCGCTGGCGGTATCGCGCTCCGCGCTCCCCCATCGCGCGCTCGTGCCGGCCGGTGACCGGACCCGGATGCAGGACGCGCTGACCGCGTTGGCGGAAGGTCGCGACGCACCAGGAGTCGTACGAGGGCTGGCGGACCCGGAGATCCGTACGGCCTTCCTGTTCACCGGGCAGGGTGCCCAGCGCCCCGGGATGGGCGGCGAACTGCGCGCCGCGTTCCCCGTGTTCGCCGACGCCTTCGACGAGGTCTGCCGATACCTGGACGACCGCCTCCCCCAGCCGCTCAGCGCGGTGCTGTCCGCCGAGCCGGGCTCACCGGAGGCGGCTCTGGTGGACCGTACGGACTTCACCCAGGCCGGACTGTTCGCCTTCGAGGTGGCGCTGTTCCGGCTGCTCGAGTCGTGGGGTGTGCGAGCCGATCGACTGGTGGGCCACTCCGTCGGTGAGCTGGCGGCCGCGCATGTCGCCGGGGTGCTCGATCTGCCCGATGCCGCGACGCTCGTGGCCGCGCGAGGCCGCCTGATGCAGGCACTGCCCGACGGCGGTGCGATGGTGGCGCTGGACGGTACGGAGGAGGAAGCCCGCACTGCACTGGCGGAGTTCGGGGCGCAGGCGGCGATCGCTTCCGTCAACGGGCCTCGTTCCGTGGTGATCTCGGGCGCGCGGGACGCGGTTCTCGCCGTCGCGGCCGACTTCGAGTCGTGGGGCCGCAGGGCCGTACGGCTGCGGGTGAGTCACGCCTTCCACTCGCCCCTGGTCGAGCCGATGCTCGACGAGTTCCTGGCCGTGGCAAGGGAGTTGACTTTCCGGCCGCCGCGCATCCCGATCGTCTCCACCGTGACGGGCCGACCCGCCGAGCCCGCCGAACTGTGCTCGCCCGAGTACTGGGCGCGGCACGCCCGGCTTCCCGTGCGCTTCGCCGACGCCGTGGGCCGACTCGCGGACGACGGGATCGCCGCCTACCTCGAACTCGGCCCCGGCCCCGTCCTCACCGCGGCGGCCACCGACTGCCTGCCGGACGCACCCACGACCGGAGCCGTTCTCGCCGTGGCGACACGAAGCGGTGCGTACGAACCGGAGACGCTGCTGTCGGCCGTGGCGCGGCTGCATGTGGCCGGGGCCGCTGTCGACTGGGCGGCGGTGTACACGGGTTCCGGCGCGCGCCGCGTGGATCTGCCGACGTACGCCTTCCAGCGGCAGCGGTACTGGCTGGACGCGCCACGCCCGGCAGCGGCCGACGGCCGGGCCCTGCTGAGCCCGGCGTTCCCGGTGCCGGACACCGGGCGGACGGTGCTGACCGGGCTGTTGTCCCTCGGGACCCACCCGTGGCTCGCGGATCATGTCGTCGCGGGGAGGGTCATCGTGCCGGCGACGGTGTTCGTCGAGATGGCCGTGCGGGCGGGAGACGAGGTGGGCTGCGGCACGGTCGACGAACTCGTGCTGCTGTCGCCGCTCGCTCTGCCCGGTTCCGCTGGCGTGCGGATCCAGGTCGTGGTGGGCGCCCGGGACGACTCGGGCCGGCGGACGGTCGACATCCACTCCCGGCCGGAGGAGTCCGGCGAGGACGCCTCATGGACGAGGAATGTCACGGGACAGCTGGGCCCGGGGCGCACCGCGCGGGACGAGCTGACCCAGTGGCCGCCCCAGGACGCCGAGGCGGTGGACCTCACGGGCGCGTACGCCGCCCTCGCCGAGGCCGGGCTCGCCTACGGGCCCGCCTTCCAGGGGGTCCGCGCGGCCTGGCGGCGCGGTGCCGATGTCTTCGCGGAGGTCGGGCTGCCCCCGTCGCACGCGTCGGAAGCGGGCCGCTTCGGACTGCACCCCGCGCTGTTCGACGCCGCGTTGCACGCCCCGCTGCTGGCCCGGTCCGCCGACACTGGCTCGGTCCGCGTGCCGTTCGCCTGGAGCGGTGTGAGCCTGCACGCCTCGGGAGCCACGGAGCTGCGGGTCAGGGTGACGCCGACGAGCCCGGACACCGTCTCGCTGGCCCTGGCCGACCCGTCGGGCCGACTGGTGGCGCACGCGGACTCGCTGGCCACCAGGGAACTCCAGGTCGACCGGGCCGACATGGCGGGTGACATGACGGATGACACAGCTGACGACCTCGTACGAAGGGCTCTGCTACGCCCGGAGTGGTCCGCCCTCGACGTCTCCGGCGACACCGATGAGCGCGCCTGGGTGGTACGCGGGCCCGACGAGCTGAACCTCGCCGGGTTCATGCCCGGCGCGGTGGACCCCGAGATCGTCGCCGTCACCGCCATCGCCCCTGCCACCGGCGCCGATCCACTCTCCGCCGTACACGAGCTGACCGGCCGCGTGCTCGAGGCACTCCAGGACTGGCAGGGCGACCCGGGTACGGCGGGCTCACGGCTGGTGGTGGTGACGCGGGATGCCACCGGGCCGGTGCCGGACCTGGCGGGTGCGGCGGTCTGGGGGCTGGTGCGCGCGGCGCAGTCGGAGCTGCCCGGTCGGGTGGTCCTGGTCGATGTGGACGGCCGGCCCGAATCGCTGCGGATGCTGCCGTCGGCGATCGCCGGCGGTGAGACGCAACTCCGAGTGCGGCAGGGGCAGGTGACGGTCCCGCGGCTGGCTGCCGCCGGTGACACCTCAGCCTCCGCGGCTCCCTTCGACACGGACGGCACGGTGCTGATCACCGGAGGCACCGGCGCGCTCGGCGCGGAGCTGGCACGCCACCTGGTCGCCGAGCACGGCGTACGGCATCTGCTGCTGACCGGACGCCGTGGGCCGCAGGCGCCCGGCGCCCGGGAACTGCGCCGCGAGCTGGAGGAGTCGGGAGCGCGGGTCGCCGTCGTCGCCTGTGACGCGGCCGACCGTGCCGCCCTGGGCGAGGTGGTCAAACGCTGCGAACCGCCGCTGACCGCGGTGGTGCACGCCGCCGGGGTCCTCGACGACGGCGTGCTGGACTCGCTGACCCCTGGGCGGATGGCGGCCGTGCTGCGGCCGAAGGCCGAGGCGGCCTGGCATCTGCACGAACTGACCCGGGACATGGACCTCTCGGCGTTCGTCGTGTTCTCCTCCGTCTCCGGTCTGCTGGGCCGGGCAGGCCAAGGCAACTACGCGGCCGCGAACTCGTTCCTCGACGCCCTCGCCCGGCACCGTGCCGCCGAGGGACTCCCGGCGGTGTCGCTGGCGTGGGGCCCGTGGCAGCACACCGACGGCATGGCGGCGGGGCAGCGGCCCTCGCAGGGCTCACAGCCAGGCGACGTGCTCGTGCCGTTGTCGACGCAGCAGGGCTTGGCCCTGTTCGACGCCGCGCTGCGCTCGACGGAGCCGGTTGTGGCGCCGATCCTGCTGGACCGGGCAGCACTTCGGTTCGGTGCGGGGCACCTGCCGCCGCCGTTGCGCGGGCTCGTCCGTCAGAACCGGCCGACCGTCACCGCGTCGTCCTCCGGTTCCACCGGGTCTTCCGGTCAGATGCTGGAGGCGGGAGCCTGGCGGAAGCGGCTGGCCACCGTACCCGCGGGTGAGCGGGAGGCGGCGCTCGTGGAGCTGCTGCGGGCCGATGTCGCCGCGGTGCTCGGTTACCCGGACGCCGGGGCGCTCCCGGCCGGCAAAACCCTGGCCGACCTGGGGTTCGACTCCCTCACCGCCGTGCAGGTCCGCAACCGGCTCAGCATCGCGCTGAAGCTCCGGCTGTCGGCCGCGGTGGTGTTCGAGCACCGTACGGCCGAGGAACTGGCACGCCATCTGCTCGGCCTGCTGGACGGCGAACCGGCCGCGGCGGCGGCCACCGGAACCACAGGGCCCGAGCCACAGGCGTACACCCTCTCCGCCCTGTTCCGGACGGTCAGTGCGGCCGGCCGGCCGGTGGCGGCGATGCACCTGCTCGTCACCGCGTCCTGGGCAGTGCCCACCTTCCCGGCCGCCCAGGGACGCGAGCACACGCTGCCCCCGATCCGCCGCTCCCAGGCCCGCTCCGGCTCCGTCAGACCGACGGTCGTCTACTTCCCTGCCTACCATCCCTCACTCGCCTCGGACGGCGGGGACTTCCCCCGCTTCCACCGCGCGTTCCAGGGCGACCTGAGCGTGCTGGAGTTCCCGCACCCCGGGATCGGCGCCGGTGCCGCCGTACCGGAGGACCGTGCCGCGCTGGCGCGTACGCAGGCCGAGAACGTGCTGCGGCACGTCGGGGACGGGCCCTTCGTGGTCGTAGGACGCTCGGCGGGCGGCAATGTGGCGCACGTGGTGGCCCATCAGCTGGAGACCATGGGCCGGGCAGCGACCGGTCTGGTGCTGCTGGACACCTACCACATCACGCCGGAGAACAGCGGCAAGGACTGGCTCCTGTACCTGGGCGCCCCACCGCCGCAGGACACCGGAGAGCCCCTGCCCACCGGGGACGACGACAGCGCCCTGGCCGCGATCGGTGCCTACAACCGGATCTTCCTCGGCTGGGACCCGGAACCGGTCGCCACGCCCACGCTCCTTGTGCGCGCGACACGGCCCACACCCGCCATGGCGGCCTCCGCCGACGCGGACCACTGGCGGACGTCCTGGCCCACGGCACACGAGACCGCGGACGTTCCCGGCGATCATCTGACGATGATGCGGGAGCACGCGGAGACCACCGCGTCGGCGATCCGCACCTGGATCGAAGCGCGCACGACGAAGGGAGACCAGTGAGTCCAGCCCATCCCCCGCAGGACTTCGACGTCGTCGTGGTCGGTGGCGGCCCGGCCGGGTCGACCGTCTCGGCGGCCGTCGCCCTGCACGGCCATCGCGTCCTCCTCGTCGAGAGGGAGACCTTCCCGCGGTACCAGATCGGCGAGTCCCTGCTCCCCTCCACCGTGCACGGCGTGTGCCGGATCCTCGGGGTCGAGGACGAGGTGGCGCGGGCGGGCTTCAAGCCGAAGCGCGGCGGCACGTTCCGCTGGGGCCGCAACCGGGATCCCTGGCAGTTCTCCTTCGCGCTGTCGCCCCGGCTGGCCGACCCGACCTCGTTCGCCTACCAGGTCGAGCGCTCCCGGTTCGACGCGATCCTCCTGGACAACGCCCGCCGGGTCGGGGTCGACGTACGGGAGGGCTGCCGTGTGACCGGCGTACTCGCCGACGAGGAGCGGGTCCGTGGGGTGCGCTGGACGGGCCCCGACGGCGAGGTCCGCGAGGCCCGTGCCCGGTTCGTCGTGGACGCCTCCGGCAATGGCAGCAGGATCCACCCGCACGTCGGCGGAAAGCGGATCTACTCCGACTTCTTCCGCAACATCGCGGTGTTCGGCTACTTCGCCGGCGGCGCAAGGCTCCCGGCACCGAACGAGGGCAACATCTTCTGCGCCGCCTTCGACGAGGGCTGGATCTGGTACATCCCGCTTCGGGACGATCTGACCAGCGTCGGAGCCGTGGTCGCCCGTGAGAACGCCGAGGCCGTCCAGGGGGACCCGGCGGCCGCCTGGCGCCGGCTGATCGACGCCTGCCCGGAGATACGCGACCTCCTCGACGGCGTCCCGCAGGCCACGGAGGCGCCCTACGACCAGGTTCGTGTCCGCAAGGACTGGTCTTACTGGAAGTCGCGGCTGTGGCGGCCCGGCATGGCACTCGTCGGAGACGCGGCGTGCTTCGTCGACCCGGTGCTGTCCAGCGGGGTCCATCTGGCGACCTACGGCGGACTGCTCGCCGCCCGGTCACTCAACGGCTGCCTCGCCGGAAACCTGGACGAGGAGCGGCTGTTCACCGAGTTCGAGGCCCGCTACCGGCACGAGTACCGCCTGTTCCACGAGTTCCTGGTCTCCTTCTACGACATGCACCAGGACGAACGGTCGTACTTCTGGAAGGCGCGCAAGGTCACCCACATCGGCACGACGGAACTGGAGGCGTTCGTCGAGCTGGTGGGCGGTCTGGCGTCCGGCGACGCGTCACTCGCCGGGGCCGGACCGGCGGGCGAACGGCTGACCGCGGTCGCCGACGACTTCGAGCGAGCGGTGCGTCGTCTTCCCGACGCCGACGACCTGCGCAATCCGCTCTACGAGTCCGAGACCTTCCGGAAGGTGTTCCAGGAAGGGACCGTCCTGCAAGAACGCGGAATGTTCGGCGGCCCGCTGGAGGACGAGGCACCGCTGCGGCCGGGCGGTCTGGTGGCGTCGCAGGACGGGCTGTCCTGGGTCGCCCCCGCTCCGTAGGAATCCTGTTCACCGACATTGGAGGGCCAACACATGAGTACGCCACCATCGCCGTCCGCAGCGGAGCGAACCGGCGGAGCACCTGTCCGGATCGGCGCTCTCGTTCCGCTGACCCGGCCCGGCTGGGCCGAGGCGGGCCGGCACCTGCTCGCCGGACTCGAGCTGGCCGTGTCCGAAGTCAATGACGCCGGCGGGATCGTCGGGAGAGCACTCGAACTGGTCGTCCGGGACACCGCCGCCGATCCGCGGAAGGCCGCCGCGGCCGTGGACGACTTGGCCGGCCTGGGCGTGGCTGCGGTGGCAGGCGAGTATCACAGCGTCGTCGCGCGCGCGGCCGCCGCCAGGGCCGACGCCCTCGGCGTGCCGTACCTCTGCTCGTCGGCGGTTCTCGACGCGCTCACCGAACAGCCGACGGAATGGGTCGCGCGCCTTTCGCCGCCGCAGTCCCGCGGCTGGCGGGTCTACGCGGACTTCCTCCTCGGCGCGGGCCATACCCGTGTCGCCGTGGCGACCCAGCCGAGCGTCTACTGGGCGTCCGGGATCCGCATACTGCGGGACAACCTCGCTCCGCGCGGCGGCACCGTCATCGAACTCGACATGAGCGCCCTTACCCCCACGGCCGTGTGCGAGGCACTCGTCGACCATCGCGCGACAGCGCTCCTGCTGCTGGTCGGCCACCCGGAGCCGGCCGTGCCGATCGTCCGGTCCGTCCGCGGCGACCAGCGCCTCGCCGAGATCACGATCGGGGCTCCGGCCGGACAACCGGAGTTCGCCGCATGGTCGGCACTGCTGGGCGGCGACGGCGCCGGGATCCCGTTCCTGCGCTACCTGCCCGAGCGCCTCACCCCATTCGGCGCACGAGTCGGGACGACCCTCCGCGAGCGGCTGGCCGAAGCGCCCTCCTTCGTCGCCTTCGAGGGCTACGACACGGTCGCGGTCCTCGCCGGCATCCTGCGTTCGCACGGCACGGACCCGCGACACATCGCCGAAGCCTGGCCGCGTGTCGCGGTCGAAGGCACCCGCGGGCAGATCCGGTTCACCCGCACTCCAGGCATCAGCGTCTGGCAGTGGGCCGGACCGCCCATCCAGGTGGTCGACCGGGATCCCGTGGAACTCGATCGCTTTCGGATCCTTCACACCGGCTGAGACGCCGGTCAGGGCCCCTCGCTGAAGGCCGGATCCACGTCGGAGTACAGCAGGTCGTGGTCCGAGTACGGGGTGGTTCGCACTCGGTGCTTGAGCGGGGCGATGCCTCGCAGGAAGACGTAGTCGAACTTGCTGCGCCAGTCGGTGGTCGGCTTGCAGGTGCCGGCGGACGAGGGACGGCACGCGGGATCCGTGTCCGCGGCCAGAGCCCAGATCGGGGCGAGTTCGGAAGCGTCCGGCACGGCGTTGAAGTCGCCGAGGACGATCGCACGGTCGTGTCGGGCGACGTCCGTGGCGAGTACGCGGGCCTGGTCCGCCCGGACTGCTTCCTGACGTCGTTGGGCGAGGTGGGTGTTGAAGACCCGGACGGGCTGGCCGCCCACCATGGTGGTGACGGCCATGTACCCGCGGTCCTCTGATCCTCCGTCGGGGTACTCGACCTCGACGGGGTCTGTCATCGGTGCCGCGGAGAGGACCGCCTGGCCGAAGGCTCCCGGATTCCACGGCGCTCCCCCGCAGCGGCCCCAGTCCTGAAGGACCGTCCCGTACTCGACGTGGTACTCCAGCCCGTGAAGGCTCTTCAGATACTCCCGGATCCTCTCGACGTCCCGCACGCACGCCTCTTGCATGCCGATGACCTGAGGCGCGTGCGTGGCGATCTCCGCCGCCCGGCCGACGTTGCTCGCATCGCAGGGGTTGCAGATGTTCCACGTCATGACCCGGTTCGGTACGACATCCCTGACGGCGTCGACGGGCACGGACCTGCCGAAGAGGGCACCGCTGGGTGCGCTGGGTCCGACCAGCACCATGCAGGCCGCGACCACGGCACCCGCGAGCAACCGCGTACCCCTGACGAGCACCATCGCCTCCTCCGTGTGGACACGTGTGCGTCCGACGTCTCCACGCACGAGGTTATGGGACGGAGCTGTGAGCGACACACACTTCTGATCCATCGACAGGTGCGCGATCCGAGCGACCGCGGCGGGCTACGCGACTCCGCTCGGCCGATACCCCGCAGTGCGCGAAGCGCGCGAGAACCCTTGCGTGATTCGCGCAGTCATGCGAGCGTTCCCCTGGCATCGACGCCTGTCACCCCAGGTCGGCGACGCCACCTGCGCATTCCGCGCAGCCAGCGCACTGCAGACGCACATCCGGCGTCCGACAGCCGCGCGCTTTTCACGAGGCATCACCCGCCCACGCCCCGTCCCGGCACCGCTCGCACCGCCCGCCCGCCCGCCCAGGAAGGACACGCCGTGACCGTCGGCATCCAACTCCCGCAAGTCCCCGTACCGCTGTGCCGTCGCGCCCTGGGCACCATGGCCGTCTCCATGCTGCACGCGCTCGCTGCGTGCGTGGACGCCGCCAACGGCCGCGCGGCGCGCGGCGGAGCGCGCTGATGCCGACCACGCTCATCACGACGCCCACCTTCGCGCGGCATTCGGCACTCCCCTGGCAGATCCTCGAAGAGAACGGGGCGGGGCCGCTCCGCCCGTGTGCCGACGCGGCCCTGCCCGCCGCCGAACTGTTCTCCCACGCCGCCGAGGCGGATGCCCTGATCGTCGGCATGGACCCCGTCACCGCCGAGGTACTGGACGCCGCACCCCGCCTCAAGGTGATCGCCAAACACGGCGTCGGCGTGGACACCATCGACCTGGCCGCCGCCCGGGCCCGCGGCATACCGGTGGTGTGCGCGCCGGGCAGCAACTCCCGTGCGGTGGCCGAGTACAGCTTCGGACTGCTCCTGTCGGCGACGCGCTCCCTCACCGCCTCGCACACCGCGGTGGAGTCGGGCGGCTGGCCGAAGCTGTTCGGCCCCGAACTGCACGGCAAGACGCTCGGCATCGTCGGCTTCGGCCGCATCGGGCGTCTGCTCGCCGGCTACGCCCGTGCCTTCGGGATGCGCGTGCTCGCCCACGACCCGTACCTCCCGGGCGACGACGTCCGCGCGCACGGTGCCGAACCGGCCGCTCTCGACGACCTGCTGGCCCGCGCCGACGCCGTCAGCCTGCACACCCCGCCCGATCCGTCCGGCACTCCGCTGCTGGACAGTGCCCGTCTCGCGGCGATGCGGCCGGGCGCGGTCCTGGTCAACGCGGCGCGCGGGGGCCTCGTCGACGAGAGCGCGCTCGCCGCCCTGCTGCGTTCCGGGCACCTCGGGGCCGCGGCCCTCGACGCCTTCAGTACCGAGCCCCTGCCCGCCGACCACCCCCTGCGCGAGGCCCCCCGCACCCTCCTCACCTCGCACATGGCCGCCTGCACCCCGGAGGCCAACCAGGCCATGGGCGCGATGGTGGCCGAGGACATCGTCCGCGTACTGGCAGGCGAGGCACCGCTCCACCGGGCCCGCTGAGCCCCGCCCTTGATGGCCCGGCCGACCCCGATCACCCGCTCCCCCACCAGGACACACCTCTGTCCCCGTTCCGGATACCGGCGACGACGCCGGAAGATCCCCTAGGACCTGACATGGCCATCACGTCCCCCGACGGCGCCGCCGCGGCGCCGCCCCCCGCGCAGCCCGACCCGTACGCGCTGCGCGCCGAAGACGCCCGCCCGGCCCCCGACCGCTTCCGCGGCCGCCTGCGCCACCTCGGTCCCGGGCTCATCCTGTCCGCCGCGGTCGTCGGCTCCGGTGAACTGATCACCACCACCTCGCTCGGCGCGAAGGCGGGCTTCGCCCTGCTGTGGCTGGTGATCATCTCCACCGCGGTCAAGGTCTGGGTACAGATGGAGCTGGCCCGCTGGACCATCCTCAACGGCCGCCCCGCCCTGGACGGCTTCCGCGACGTCGGACCCCGCATCGGCCGCCTCAGCTGGATCAACTGGCTGTGGATCGGCATGGACTTCGCCAAGATGTTCCAGCGCGGCGGCATCATCGGCGGCACCGCGGCCGCCTGTTCCATCCTCTTCCCGATCCACGGCGGGTCGCTGAGCGGCACGTCCCTCACGATCTGGGCCGTGATCGTCACCGCCGCGGCCATCCTCATCCTCCAGACGGGCAAGTACCACGTCGTCGAGCGGGTCGAGGTCATCGGCATCACGCTCAAGACGGTGATCACCGTCGGCCTGGCGCTCGCCCTGCCGCTCACCGCGTACGGCTACGGCACCGAACAGCTCGCCGACGGGCTCAGCTTCCAGATCCCGGCCGGCACGGTCGGCATCGCCCTCGCGATGTTCGGCATCACCGGTGTCGGCGCCGACGAGATGACGACCTACACCTACTGGTGCCTGGAGAAGGGCTACGCCCGCTGGACCGGCCCCGACGACGGGACCGAGCAGCGCGCCCGGCGCGCTGAGGGCTGGCTCAAGGTCATGCGCCTCGATGTGGGTGTCTCCTGGTTCGTGTGCACCATCTGCACCCTGTCCTTCTACGTGATCGGCGCCTCCGTGCTGCATCCGCAGGGCCTGGTGCCCGAGGGCAACGACATGATCACCACGCTGTCGCACAGCTACACCGACACGCTCGGTCCCTGGGCCGAGTACCTCTTCCTGGGCGGCGCGATCTCCGTGCTCTTCTCGGTCACCGTCGCCTCGTCGGCCAGCGTCCCGCGGCTGTGGACCAACACCCTCGGTCTGCTCGGCGCGATCGACTGGAACGACATGCGCGTCCGCACCCGCACCATCCGAATCCTCACCTGCTGCCTGCCTCCGGTGTGGATGTCCTTCTTCCTGTGGGTCCAGTCCCCGGTCCTGATGGTGCAGATCGGCGGAATCGGCGGCGGCATCTTCCTCCTCGCCGTGGTCATCGCTGTCTGGCGCCTGCGCTACACCGGCGTCCCGCCGCGCTTCCGCACCAATCCCTGGATGACCGCCGCCCTCGTCCTCAGCAGCGCGGCGATTCTCTTCCTCGGGGTGTACGGCGTGCTCGAGACGCTGGGCTTCATGCCGGGCGACTGAACCGGCATGGATCTCCTCTCGGTTGACCGGGACGGAGGGCGACCAAGGAGCGACTGACGAGTCACCCGAGCTCGTCCTTCACCACCGCGGAGGGCATGGAGATCCGCCAGGTGACGCCCCCGGCCACGGCGAGCCCGGCGATGGCCAGGAAGCAGCTGGCGAGGAACGGGTCGGTGCCGTTCAGGGCAGGGGCGAACCCGATGCCGACGTAGAGCGTGACACCGGTGGAACCGCCCAGTTGATCGGCGGCTCGCTGGACGCCGGAGGCGATGCCCGCGTCGTCCTCGGTCACGCCGGTCACCGCGACGTACTGCAGCCCGACGAGTCCGAACCCCATCCCGGCAGCGATGAGCATCATGGCCGGGACCATCGCCGGACCGGTGGCCCCGAGGCACGAGACCAGCGCGATGGCGGCCATCGCCAGCACGGTGAAGCCGATCCCGGCCAGGACACAGGCCCGGGCGCCCCACCGTCGGAGCAGGCCAGGAACCAGCACCGAAGCCGCGATCAGGGACACCGCCAGAGGCAGCATCGTCACCCCGGCCTGGAGCGGTCCGGCGCCCGACCGGTCCTGCAGGTAGTAGGTGAACAGCAGGAACGACGTGGACAGTGCCGCACTCAACAGAGCCGTGGCGAGGTTGGCCAGGACACGCGGCCGATTGCGGAAGAACCGCTGCGGCACGAGCGGCTTCCGAGAACGGCGCTCGACCCGGACGAACAGGACCCCCGCTACTACAGCGCCGACGAGCGCCACCGGCGGCAGCCATGGCAACGCGCTGTCCGCCTCTCCCGCCTCGACGACGCCCAGCGTGAACAGCAGCGGAGCGGCGATCAGCAGGAGCGAACCGGGGAGGTCCAAAGGCGCGGGCTCATCAGGCCGTTCGTCCGGCACGAGAACGGCGGCCGCGGCGAGTACGACCAGGATGAAGGGAACGGACACCAGGAAGATCCACCGCCAGCCGAGCAGCTCGGTGATGATCCCGGAGACCACGAACCCTAGGACGAGGCCACAACTCGCGACGGCCGCCCACACGCTGAGCGCCCGTGACCTGCGCGGCCCCTCGGGGAACATGAGCACGATCACCGCCATCGCCGCCGGAAGCGCGATCGCTTCACCGGCACCCTGCAGCAGCCGCGCTGCCACCAGCACGGCGAAGGAGGGCGCGAGCCCGGCCAGCAAGGACGCGGCACCGAAGAGGGTGGTGCCGAGCAGGAGGATGCGACGCCTGCCGAGCACGTCGCCCAGCCGGCCGCCGAGCATCAGCAGCCCGCCCCCGGTGATCGTGTACCCGACGACGACCCAGGTCAGTGCGTGCCCGTCCACGCCGAAGCCGGCGCCGATCGAGG
Source organism: Streptomyces sp. NPDC044719 (assembly GCF_056433405.1). Lineage (NCBI taxonomy): Bacteria > Bacillati > Actinomycetota > Actinomycetes > Kitasatosporales > Streptomycetaceae > Streptomyces > Streptomyces sp. NPDC044719. The sequence continues at coordinate 756,061 of NZ_JBWKHE010000004.1, read as the reverse complement.
GCAGGGCGACATTGACCACGGTCACGTCCACCGCGATGAAGAACTGCAGCATGGCCATGCAGCACAACACCAGCCATGCACGCACCGTGGACGATCCGTCCCGGCGCGAAGAGAGAACGCCTGAAAACACCGAGTGCTCCGTTGCCCAGAAGAAGGTCCGAGCAGCACGAGCGTGCCGCTCCGGTTCAACCACGGAGCGACAGAACGTTCAACAAAGATGTGGTGAACGCCCCGCCGCTAGCGGAGCGTCCTCGTCACCGCGGCGCAAGCCGCGCACGAAGCACCGGACATACCGCCGATGCTACCGGAGCCGATGGGGCGGCGCCGGTCGGGCCGGTCGGGCCGGTCGGGCCGGTCGGGCCGTGGGAACCTGGACAACAGCACGGCTCCCCGCTGCCCCGGCGAAGACGTCATCCACGGTCCGTTCGCTGTGGCGGGTGAGGCGGCCAGGGCCCGAGTGCGGGCAGCCCCTCCGCCGCCACCGGGGCCATCGCAGGGGTACGCCCGGCGAGCCAGGCCGCCAGGTCGCGCACGCGTCCGGTGATCACCGTGCCCGGCTCTGCGTCGCCGACGGACCATTGGTGACACACGTCCTCGGCCCGCAGGCGCGTTCCCGCCGGAAGGCGGCCGAGCAGGAAGGCGATGGCATGGGCGGCCAGGTCCTCGGGCCAGTCGTCCGGCCGCACACCGCATTCCAGGTCGACCATGTGAATCCATGCCTCGCGCCAGCGCGCGAAGACCGTGGCGGCAAGGTCCGCGTTGCGGAAGGTGACGGGCCGGGCCCAGTCCACGTCGCCGGCGCGCGCCCAGGCCGCCTCCAGCCCGGCCGTGTGCGCGGCGAGTTCGGCACGGTGCTCGGCGGCGCTGCGGCCCGCTGTGGCCTCGATGATCGCGTTGCGCTCGTCCACCCCGCCGTCGTATCCCGCCACGAGCTCACCGCGCAGGGCGTGCTCCGCGAGACGGGCGAACATTCTCGCGTTGTCGGTGAGATGCGCCAGAACGTGGCCGCGTGACCAGCCCGGAAGGGCGGATGCCTCGGCCACCTGCTGGTCGTCCAGCCCGGCCACGAGCCTTTGCAGCACCCCGTGGGCTTCGATCACCGCTGCGACTGGAGGTTGCATGCCCCCGCCCTACAGAGCCTGGATCGGGTCGAGGCCGTCCGGGACTTGGGCAGCGAGTTCCCTGAGGGGCTCACCGCTCAGCCGGCAGACCCTCCACTCGTCGAGGAAGTCCACGCCGAGCGACTTGTAGAAGTCGATCGTCGGCTCGTTCCAGGCCAGAACCCACCACTCGAAGCGCTCGTAGCCCCTCCGCTCGCAGATCGCGGCCAGAGAGGCGAGCAGAGCCTTGCCGTGTCCCCCGCCCCGGGCCTGCGGCCGCACGAAGAGGTCCTCCAGGTGCATACCGCGCGTGCCGGTCCAGGACGAGAAACGGGGGACCCACAGCGCGAAGCCCACTGCCTCACCCGTCTCGTCGTCCTCGGCGATCAGCGCGAAGGCAGCGGGATGCTCCCCGAACATCGCCTCCCGGAGCTGCTCCTCGGTCGCCCGGGCCTGATCACCAGACCTTTCGTACTCGGCGAGTTCACGGATCATCGCGCGGATCTCCGCGACGTCGTTCACAGTGGCGGCACGGATCATGCCGGAGATCATCGGTCACGGAACCATGGCGTGTCCATCCAATTCCGCTTACGTGCCTGGAGGTTGTCCAGTGGTGGTTGACCTTGCCTCAGGGGCAGGGCTGATCCTTCTGGTCATGAGCAGCGATGACGATGCCCTCCTGGCGGAGCAGATGGCCTACTACCGCGCGGCGGCGGCCGAGTACGACCGGCCGTATGCGGAGCTGGAGGAACTGCGACGGCTGCTGAGCGTGGTCGATGACCTTCCGATCAGCGGAGATGTGCTGGAGCTCGCCTGTGGAACAGGTCAGTGGACCCCGAAGCTCGCGGGCCGGGCCAGGTCCGTGACAGCCGTGGACGCGGCTACCGAGGTGCTCGCCATCGCTCGTGCGCGCACGCCCTTCCCCAACGTTCGGTTCCTTCAGGCCGACTTGTTCGAGTGGCAGCCGTCGCGGCGCTACGACACGGTGTTCTTCGCCTTCTGGCTCTCCCATGTTCCGCCGACACGGTTGCCCGGCTTCTGGAGCACCATCGCCGCCCTGCTCGCACCCGGAGGCAAGATGATCTTCATCGACGACGGGCCTCCCGCCGCCGCTAGCGAGGAAGGCGTCATGGACGGGCCCGTTCCCACGGTGTTGCGCCGACTCGACGACGGCAGCCGGTGCCGCATCGTGAAGGTGTTCCATGACGCCCGGCAACTCGCGGGCGACCTCACAGCGCTGGGATGGGCTGTCCACGTCCGGGCCCTGGACGGCAACATCATCGGCATCGCGGAACCACCGACCTGCCCCGCCTGACTGCCTCGTCTCAGTGGCGCTACGACTGGAGCCGATCGACCGGGGTGTCGGCCCAGCGGGTCAGGACGCGGCTCTCCTCGGCGGCCGTCAGGCCGTGTGTCTCACGGAGTGCGGAACCCGCGGAACGTCACATGCTTCCGGGTCTCGAATCCGAGCCGCTCGTAGAGCGCGATCGCGCCGGTGTTCGCCTCGGCCACGTGCAGGAAGGGACGTTCGCCCCGGCCCACGATGCGCGCGACGAGCGCGCGCACCAGACGGGCGGCGTGGCCTTGCCCGCGTGCCTCGGGAGCGGTGCAGACAGCGCTGATCTCGGTCCACCCGGGAGGCCGGAGCCGCTCCCCCACCATCGCCACCAATGTGTCGCCGTCGCGGATGCCGAGATAGGTGCCGAGTTCATGGGTGCGCGGCCAGAACGGCCCCGGCCGGGTCCGCTCGACGAGGCCGAGCATCCCGGGCACGCTCTCATCGCCCAGCTGGACCACGGCGGGGTTGAGTTCGGTACGAGACGCATCCGTACGGCTGTCGCCGGTCCAGATCATCTGGCGGCCCTCGAGGACGAAGACCGGCTCCCAGTCCGGCGGCGGCGTCGCCGGGCAGCTGAACATGTCAGCGAACTCGCCCCGCCCCAGCAGCCTGGCGAGCTCACCCCACTCCTCGGAGTCCGCCTCTGCGGACACCGCGGAAAAGGTCGCGACTCCCGGCAGGTAGGTGACCGCCCGGCCCAGTCGGCGAGCGAGATGCCCGTGGTGGCCCCGGAGCGATTCCCCCACCGGGTCGTCCAGTGCGACGACGTCGCGGAAACCTGTCATCGTGCTGCGCTGCTCCTGCTCATGGTCGAAGTCGGCCGCCCCCGACCGACACGGTGGAATCGAACACCGGCGGACCATCGTAATCAGCCCCGGTTTTCAAGAAGGCGGGGCATGCGCCGGCAGCGACATCAGCGCAGCGCCGCGGTCAGTCGGTACCGCCCGGACGGCAGACGGTACGCGCACACCCCGTCGGCGAATCCGAGGAAACGCACTCCGGACACCTGCGCCAGCGGGGTGCGTCCCTCGCGGACGGCATCGGCGGAGGTGGCGGGAAGGCGCAGGGTCGCCTCGCTGTTGGCGGGCACCGCGGCCTCGTACTCCAGGGCCCGTCCCGCCTCGACGACCTCCCACGCGCTTCGGATCTCGCCGTACGGCGACTCGTACGAGCCCGCCACCCGCGTGATCCTGCCCGTGGGATCGAGGTGGGGCCGCAGCAGGAAGTGCTTGAAGCCGGGGCTGTCCGGGTCGCGGGCGATGCCGGCCATGTGCGTGTACATCCACTCCATGATCGCGCCGTAGGCGTAGTGGTTGAAGGAGTTCATGCTGACCGGGCCGAAGCCCGCGTCCTCGGAGTAGGAGTTCCAGCGCTCCCAGACGGTGGTGGCGCCGTTCTTCACCGAGTACAGCCAGGACGGCAGGGCGTCCTGGTGGAGCAGTTCGTACGCCAGGTCGGTGCGGCCCTCGTCGGAGAGGACGGGGGCCAGGACGTTGACGCCCAGGAAGCCGACGGACAGCGTGTTCTCGGCGTACTTGACCCGGCTGCTGTCCGGGTGCGCCGCCTTGTAGGCCGCGTCATTGCCGATGTTGTCGGCCAAGTGCCCGACGAGCGCGCGCCGTTGTGCCTGCGTCTCGTAGAACCCGAGCTTGAGGACCCAGAGCAGCGCGGTCTGGCTGTTGTCCTCCGTCTTCTGGTCGGGGTCGGCGCCGGGTTCGATCGGGGAGGCGTCGCCGAGGCTGGACTTCACCGTGACCCGGCCGCCCTCGGTGCTCAGGTACTTGGCGATGAACGCCTGCCGGATGCGCCCGAAGAGGCTCTGGTACGCCTCCGCTTCCGCAGTCCGGCCGATCGCCCGGGCCATCCGCGCCATCAACCGCGCGGAGTAGCCGTAGTAGACGTCGCTCATGAGCTGGGCGCTGGTCTGCTGTGGTGCCAGCCAGTCGCCGGTGAGGGACCCCTGGCCGGCGTAGGTGTCACCGGTCTGCTCACGGATCCAGTCCAGATAGCGGGTCATCGCCGGCCAGCTGCTCTCGACGATGGTCGTGTCACCCGTCATCTGCCACACGGTCCACGGGAGGACGACGCCGCAGTCCGCCCAACCGCTGCCGCCACCGGGGAAGTTGTAGCGTCCGCCGGGAGCCACTCCGGTGAACTGTGCCTTGTCCGCGCCGTAGATGGTCTGGGAGTCGACGACGGTGTCCTGGAAGTGGCCGAGGAAGACACCGGAGTCCGCGTTGTACAGGCCGGTCGTGGCGAAGACCTGGGTGTCGCCGGTCCAGCCGAGGCGTTCGTCGCGCTGGGGGCAGTCGGTGGGCACCCAGAGGTAGTTGCCGCGCTGGCCCCAACGGATGTTGCTCATCAGCCGGTTGATGTCGGCGTCGTTCGTGGTGAGGGTGCCGGTCTCGCGGATCGCGGATGTGGCGGTCCTGCCGGTCAGACCGGTGATCGTGACGGTGTCCGTCGCGGTGACGGAAACGTAGCGGAAACCGTAGAAGGTCAGTGAGTCCTGATGGGTCTCGCCCTTCCGGTCGCCCTTGAGGATGTAGGTGCTGGTGGCCTTGGCGCTGCGGAGGTTGGCCCGGTAGACGGAGCCCTCGGGGCCGTCCGCGCCGGCGCTGTCGTCGTTGAGCATCTCGCCGAACCTGAACTCGGCCCGGGCGCCGGCCGGGCCGCGCAGGTGGTAGCGGGCGACGCCGACCATGTTCTGGCCGAGGTCGAAGACGGCGGTCTCGCCGCTGCCGATCGTCACCGAGGCGGAGGCCGCCTGCTCAGGGTCGGTCACCGTCCGGGCGGGGTCCACGACGATGCGCCCCTTGCCGTTGGGGCTGTCCTCCTGGCCGGTCACTCCGGTGGCTACGGTGATCGACCGGGGCCGACGGTCCCACTTCGGCATGATGCGCGCCGTCTCGGCCGGGTAGGCGAGGAGCTGGACGCCCGGGTACTTGTCCTCGAAGGCGACCCGTGCCACGTCGCCCCACGCGCTGTCGTCGAATCCGGGGGCCGTCCAGCCGGGCAGTTCCTTCCGGGCGTCGTAGGTCTGGCCGTCGTAGATGTCGTCGGCCCGGAAGGGGCCGGTGTCCGTGGCTTTCCAGGTGCCGTCCGGCTCGGTGACGACCGTCTGCGCCGTGCCGTCGGCGTACCGGATCAGCAGCTTGGCCTTGACCGCGAGGGCGTTGCCGTCCTTCGAGTAGTACGTGCTGCCCTCGGAGACCCGGCCGTTGTACCAGCCGTTGCCCAGGACGAAGGCGAGGGTGACCGCTTCTTCCCGCGCCACGAGATCCGTGACGTCGTACGTCAGGTAATTGACGCGCGCGTCGTAGTTGGTCCAGCCCGGGGGCAGCAGTTCGATCGTGGTGCCGCCGTCCTGCGGGACGGTCACATGTCGTCCGTTGACGTAGGCGTCGTAGACCCCGAGAGCAGAGACGTACAGCCGTGCCTCACGTACCCGCCGCCGGCCGTCGGTCCTGAGGTGTGTCTTGAGGGGGGTCTCCCTCCGCAGCATGGGAGCACCGGCCGAGCCGGGCTCTTTCCCCTTCATCCCGATCCACTGCGCGCCGTCCCATCCGGCCACACCGTCGGTGCTCATCAGGCCGGTCTCGAAGGTGGACGGGAACGCGACACCGACCGGGCGGCCTTCGGCGTCCCAGACGGTGACGGTCCAGTGGTATTGGGTGGAGGCGTCGAGCGGCTTGCCCGCGTAGCGGACGGCGACGGAATCGGAGGAGCGGACGCGTCCGCTGTTCCAGAGGTCAGCGCGAGCGGGAGACAGTTTGCCGGGCGAGCTTGCCACGAGGATCTGGTACGACCCTTGGCTCCGGCCGCGGGTCGTGGCCCGTATGCGCCACCCGAAGCGCGGCCTGCTCGCGTCCATGCCCAGGGGATCGGTGCGGTGTTCGACGGTCAGCGCCCCCACCGCGTGGCCCTTGGGAAGCCGGGACGGCTCCGCGGCGGCGGCACTCGTTCCGCCTCCCGGGACACCGGCCCCGGCCCCTACCGACACGGCTCCGGCCGTCGCGGCGAGCACGGTCCGACGACGCACTGCATCATGACTCACGCCTGCTTCCTCCGGGTGCTGAATCGATTCAAAATTCAGGTCGCGTCACCATCCGGCCATCGATGGGTAACGTTTTACGAAGAGATGTGGGCCCGACCCTAGAGAGCGCCCTGCGGGGCGTCAAGGCGCCGGGCATACACTCGGCGGCAACGTTTTCCAGAGAGGCGAGGGACCGGATGGAGCCGCCAGCACTGCGTCGCAGGGTCACCATCGTCGACGTGGCACGTCACGCCCAGGTCTCCACGACCGCCGTGTCGAAGGTGCTGCGCAATGCCTATGGCGCCAGCCCCGAGATGCATGCCAAGGTGCGGCGCGCGATCGACGAGTTGGGCTACCGGCCGCACGCCGGCGCCAGGGCGTTGCGCGGTCAGACGTACACCATCGGCGTGATGCTGCCCGACATCCGCAACCCCTTCTTCCCCGAGATCCTCGACGGCATCACGGGTTCACTGGAGGACACCGAGTACCAGGTGTTCCTCGGGCCGGGCTGCAACGGCGAGAAGGCGGAGGCCCGCGTCACCGAGGCGATGATCGACCGCGGCATGGACGGTATCGTCCTGGTCGCCCCCGTCTCCCCGCGAGCCCGCCTCGAACACGTCGCCTCCGCCGTGCCGACCGTCGTCATCGGCCGCCACGGGTCGTCCCCGCTCTACGACACCGTGACCGACGACGACATCGAGGGCGCGTCCCTGGTCGTCGGCCACCTCGCCGGTCTCGGGCACCGCAGGATCTCCCACATCGAGCACCACGAAACCGATCCCGCGCGTCTCGCGGAGATGCCCAACGCCCGGCGCGCCGACGGATACCGGCAGGCCATGCGGGCGCACGGCCTGGAGGAATGGACCGACGTCGTGTCCACCAGCTACACCCAGGAAGGCGGGTACGAGGGCGCGCAGCGGCTGCTGGCCCGTCCGCACCGGCCCACGGCCGTCTTCGCCGGAGCGGACATCGTCGCCATGGGGGTACTCGAAGCGGTCGCCGAGGCCGGTCTTTCCGTACCCGGCGACATCTCCGTGGCCGGCTACGACAACACCACCTTCGCCGCGTTCGGGCCCATCTCCCTGACCAGCGTCGACCAAGCAGGACACGAGATGGGCAGGAACGCCGTACGTCTCCTGCTGGACCGGATCGCCGACCGACACAAGCAGTCGACCCGGGTCATGCTCTCCCCCGCGCTCGTGCCACGCCGGACCACGGCCCCGCCGTCCACGTAGGCCGGCTGGCCGGCCCACGCCTGGCGGGGTGTACGACTTCCCTGTCCGACGCGTATCTCGGTGTGCTGCAAGCGGTACTTGGCCGTCTCGTCGGATTCCGCGTATCGCGGGCGTATCGGAATTCGCCTACGCCGCGGCAACAGTCCGCTGCTTCCAATGGGGGCATGAACCGCGACACAACCCGGTCGATACCCCTCCGCCGCACGAGCAGGATCGTGTTCGGCACCATGGCGATCCTCGGCGTGGCGAGCGCCGCGTTCGTCGTGCGGCGACCGCTCCTGATGTCCGCTCCGACGTGCATGGCGGGGCGGTGGCACGGCTGCTTCGACACGTTCAACGGTGTGGTGCTCATGACGCTGGTCGCGCTGCCGTTGGCCGCGCTGGTGGTGTGGGCGCTGGCGCGGCGTCGGCGTGCCGCCGGCGTCGTATCGGCGGGGCGGATGTCGCTGGCCGAGGTGGGAATGGTCCACGGGACGGTGCCGTTCCTGTGGCTGACCATGATGCCGGGCGCCGGGGCCGGCAGTGTCCCCGGCAGGTTCAGCCTGGTGCCGCTGCGGGACCTGGTCACGATGGGGCCGCTCGGGATCGCAGGCAACTTGCTGGTCTTCGCGTCGCTGGGGTTCTTCGCCCCCATGCGGTTCGCGGCACTGGCGTCCGTGCCGCGGATCCTGGCGCTCGGGGCGGGCTGCTCGGCCCTGGTCGAAACCGCACAGTACGTCCTGCGCCTCGACCGGGTGTCGTCCGTGGACGACGTCCTGGTCAACGCCACCGGTGCCGTGCTGGCCGCACTGGCGTCACGCCGCTGGTGGCGCACTCCGGCACACGCCCCGTCGAACGAGCCCCGCCCCGCGCCGGCTCCGGCAGGCTGAGTCGCGCGTCCCGGGCACAAGTTTTTGATATGTCAGCCATATGTTGTGCTGCTTAGGCTTCGGAACATGCGCGTACTGATCGTGGAGGACGAGCCCTACTTGGCCGAAGCCGTCCGTGACGGTCTGCGGCTGGAGGCGATCGCCGCCGACATCGCCGGCGACGGCGACTCCGCCCTGGAACTGCTCGGCGTCAACTCCTACGACCTCGCCGTCCTCGACCGGGACATCCCCGGCCCCTCCGGCGACGAGGTCGCCCGGCACATCGTCGCCTCCGGCAGCGGCATCCCGATCCTCATGCTCACCGCAGCCGACCGGATCGACGACAAGGCCTCCGGGTTCGGGCTCGGTGCCGACGACTACCTCACCAAACCGTTCGAGCTGCGGGAGCTCGTCCTGCGGCTGAGAGCGCTCGACCGCAGACGCGCGTACGCCAGGCCGCCGGTCCGCGAGGTCGAGGGCCTGCGGCTCGACCCCTTCCGGCGGGAGGTCTTCCGCGACGGACGCTACGTCGCGCTCACCCGCAAGCAGTTCGCCGTGCTGGAAGTCCTCGTCGCCGCCGGGGGCGGGGTCATCAGCGCCGAAGAGCTGCTGGAACGGGCCTGGGACGAGAACGCCGACCCCCTCACCAACGCCGTGCGCATCACCGTCTCCGCACTGCGCAAGCGGCTCGGCGAACCATGGATCATCGCCACGGTGCCCGGCGTCGGCTACCGGATCGACACCGGCATGGACACCTCCCACCCCGGCAGTACTCCGTGAACAGGCGCCCAGGGCTCAGCGCCAGGATGAAACTCACCATCAGCTATGCCGGATTCCTCCTCATCGCCGGCACTCTCCTGCTGGCCGTGGTGTGGGTGTTCGTGCTGCGCTGGCTCCCGACCGACGACCCCAGGTCCATCAGGAGAACGTTCGGCGGCGTGATCTTCATCGGGCCCAACCGCGCCGACCTGCTGCGCGGCTTCGCCCCCGCCGCGGCGCTCGCCCTGGCCTTCCTGTTCGTGTTCGGCCTCCTGGGAGGATGGATCCTCGCCGGCCGGATGCTCGCACCGCTCACACGGATCGCGGACGCCGCACGGGCGGCCGGGAACGGGTCACTGTCCCACCGGATCCACTTGAAGGGCCGCCAGGACGAATTCCGTGAGCTGTCCGACGTGTTCGACTCGATGCTCGACCAACTCGAGTCCCACGTCGCCGAACAGCAGAGGTTCGCCTCGAACGCCTCCCATGAACTGCGCACCCCGCTGGCGATCTCGCGGACGCTCCTCGACGTGGCCCGCAAGGATCCCACACGGGACCACGGCGAACTCATCGAGCGCCTCCACGCGGTCAACACGCGAGCGATCGACCTCACCGAGGCACTCCTGCTGCTCAGCCGCAGCGAGCGCGACAGCTTCACCCGCGAGCCCGTCGACCTCTCCCTCATCGCCGAAGAAGCCGCTGAAACGCTGCTTCCCCTCGCCGAGAAACGCCAGATCACGCTCGATGTCACCGGTAGGACCACACAGACCGTCGGCTCCGCGGCACTCATCCTGCGCATGGTGACCAACCTGGTCCAGAACGCCATCGTCCACAACCTCCCCGCCGGCGGCACCGTAACGATCCACACCGAGCCGCACCACGACGCGAGCGTGCTGCGGGTCGAGAACACGGGCCATCCGCTCCCGCCGGAACTGGTACCGACTCTCACCCGACCGTTCCGACGCGGAATAGAACGCGTACGCACCGACGAGCACGCCGGTGTCGGCCTGGGGCTGGCCATCGTGCACAGCATTGTCCGGGCCCACGACGGCACCCTCGACCTCACACCGCGCCCCACCGGAGGTCTCCGCGTCACGATTCGACTCCCCGGCACACCACAGGCATCGTCCCCGAGCGGGACCCACTAGATCGTTGACCGGAAGCTCAGTGCAGACCAGGGCGACGCTACTGGGGTGTTCGTCCCCCGGTCCGGGGCGGAGACGCACCACGCGCCTGACAGGGCAATCACGCGTCTCAGCTGCCGGCTCGGTAGTCGGCGTCCATTTCCTTCAGGACCTTGCCGGGGGTGGACTGGCCGCTGAAGACCTCTTGGAGGCCGCTGAGCATGGTCTGCTGGACCTTGGCGTTGGGCCAGAGCTGGTCCATGAACGGCACGGTGCGGTTCGCCTTGACGAACGTGGCGAGTTCGGTCAGGGACGGGTCGACCGCATAGCCCGTGTCGGGCAGGGCAGGAAGGCTGCCCTGCTTCTTCGCGAACAGGTTCATGCCCTCGGGCGACATCACGAAGTTCACGAACTTCAGGGCCAGGTCCTCGTTCTTCGTCTTGGCGTTGACGCCGTAACCGGCGCCCGCTGCGGCCGGGATGAGGGTCGCCGAGGGGTCGTCGGTGGCCGGCAGCGCCTTGAAGGTGAAGGTGCCCTTCGGGTTCTTCCCCTTGAGGAGGGCGATCACCCAGTTGCCCTGCACGATGCCGAGGGTCTTGCCGGAGGCGGCGAGCTGCTGACTGGCCTCGTAGTTGGTGCCGAGGGGGTTCTGCTGGAAGCAGCCGGTCTTCTCCATCGTCAGGTACTTGTCCAGGGCGGTGGTCCAGGGCGACTTCGCGAAGGTGGCCCGACCGGCCTGCATCTTCTGGTCGAAGTCGCGGTCGGGGCCGTAGACGGTCGTGGCGACCAGCGCGTACTGGACGAGCTGGGTCACCCAGTTGTCCTGGTTGCCCAGGGCGAAGGCGGGGGTTCCCTTGGCCTTCGCGGCCTTGCAGAAGTTCAGCAGTTCGCTCCAGGTGTCCGGCGGGGTGAGTCCGGCCTTGTCCATGGCCTGCTGGTTGTAGACGGCGCCGATGCCGTTCTGCCCGAAGATCGCGGTGTAGGTCTTGCCGTCGTACTGGGCGACGGTCCTGATCGCCTCGGGCATCTTGGCGGCCCAGGGCTGGTCAGAGAGATCGCGCAGATAGCCGGGTTCGGCCAGGACGTGGGTGGCGCCGGGGTTGCCGTTGCCCGGCCAGACCGACATCACGTCGGGTGCGGTGCCCGACGCGAGCTGGGTACGGATCTGCTGCTGGTACTGGTCGGCGCCGCTGGTGGTGTAGCGGACCTTGACGCCCGGGTTGGCCTTCTCGAAGGCCTTCACGACGTCTTCGACGGAGCCCTGGTCGACCGAGGCCAGCGTCAGCGTCTTCGATCCGCCGCCGGAGTCGCCGGCCTTGGTGCCGCCTCCGCAGGCGACCAGAAAGGCCGTCAGCGTCACACCGGCCAGAAGGGCCGTGGGTATGCGTGTCTTCATGATGTCTCCCTGGGAGGAACGGCCGCGGCCGTGCGGGCGGGCCGGAGGGTGCGGGTTCATCCCCGCAGCCCGCCCGCGAAGCCGTTGATGATGCTGCGCTGCAGCAGGAAGTAGACGATCAGGACGGGCAGGACGCTGATCACGAGTGCGGCGAAGATGAGGTTCCAGTCGGTGACGTACTGGCCGACGAACCCGGCGATGGCGACCGGCAGGGTCTGCTGGTCGCTGCCGCTGAGGTACAGCAGCGGAGTGAAGAAGTCGTTCCACACGGCGACCGCGTTGAGCACCAGCGCCGTCACTGTGATCGGCTTGAGCATCGGCAGCACCACGTACCGGAAGCCCTGCCAAGGTGTGCAGCCGTCGATCAGGGCGGCGTCCTCGAAGTCGCGGGGCAGGGCCCGCAGGAAGCCGGTGTAGAGGAAGACCGTGAACGGCACTTGGAGCCCGGAGTAGAAGAGGACCAGTCCCCACGGGGTGCCGAGCAGGCCCATGTCACGCATGGTCTGGTAGAGCGGCAGCGAGGCCAGCTGGAAGGGCAGGACGAGACCGAGCAGGACCAGCAGGTACCCCCCTCGGGACCAGCGGGCGGTGACACGGGCCAGCGGGTACGCGGCGAAGGACGAGACGGCCAGTACGACGGCGACGCCGCACGCCGTCACCAGCACGCTGTTGGCGAGCGCCCCGCCGAGCGCGCCCTGCTGCCAGGCCTGGCTGAAGTTTTCCAGGGTCGGCGAGGCCGTCGGCGCGATGGGCGAGGAGGTGTCCGAGGCCGGCCGTACGGCGAGGTTGACCAGGACGTACACCGGGAAGCCGATGAAGAGCGCGGCGGTGATCATCGCCAGTTCGAGGGCGAGGGTGCGGGGGCGGTAGCGGTTCATGACGCGGCCCTCTCGTTGCGGGACAGCGCGACGTACTGCCCGGTGGAAACGACCGCGACGATGATCGTCAGCACCACCGCGAGCGCGATGCTGTAGCCGAACTCGCCCAGTGTGAAGGCGTCTTTGTAGATCAGCGTCGAAATGGTCTCGGTGGCGTGCCCCGGTCCGCCGCCGGTCAACGCGTACACCTGGTCGAAGAGCTTGATCCCGCCGATGATCGACAACATCAGGTTGATGGTGAACGCCGGTGCCAGCAGCGGCCGGGTCACCGACCAGAAGCGCCGAACGGGACCGGCGCCGTCGATCGCCGCCGCCTCGTGGATCTCCTTGGGCACCGACTGGAGTCCGGCCAGGAAGATGACCATGGAGTAGCCCGCGTACTGCCAAACGATGACGGCGACCAGGGCCCACAGCGCGAGGTCCGGGCTGCCCAGCCAGTCCTGCCGCAGTCCGTCCAGCCCCACGGCGCCCAGCAGGCTGTTGACGGCGCCCTGCGGGCCGAGCAGGTTGCGCCAGAGGTAGGCGGTCACGATCGGGGTGATCACGGCCGGTGCGAACAGGAACACCCTGAGCACGTTGCGGGACCTGATGGCCGTGTTGACCCCGAGGGCCAGCAGCAGGCCGAGGCCGTTCTGGAAGACCGTGATCGACACGGCGATCAGCAGGGTGTGCCAGACCGCCTGCTTGGCGTCGGCGTCGCCGGCCATGGCGGTGAAGTTGTCCAAGCCCACGAAGGAGAAGTCGGGGTCGAGGCCGTCCCAGTCGGTGAAGGCGTAGTACACACCGCGGGCACTCGGCACCAGGACGACGAAGGCGAACAGCAGCAGGGCGGGAGCGGCGAACCACCAGGAGGGTCTGGCGCGAGGGCGGCGCGGTGCCCTGACCGCCGGCGCCGTGCGGGGCATGCGGTCGTGGTCCGGCAGGTGCTCGTGCGGGGCCAGGGTCACGGGCGGACCTCTTCCTTGAAACGTTTCAAAAGGCGCGGCGCGATCGAGGTGTGGCCGACTAGGCGACGTGTGGCCACCGGCCGTGTTCAGGTCTGGAGGGTATGGTCGGGCACCGGCGTCGAACACCCGTGGAGCCCCTGCTTCGTGGGTAACGTTTCCCAACAAGTGCTGCCAGACCCTAGAGAGCGTCCCGCATGCCGTCAAGAGGCCGCGCACGCTGCATAGCTGTTACGTGTGCCCAGGGGTTGATCCGCGAGACGGCCCAGGAGGATCACGCCGTTGCCTTACTGAAACAGGATGTGATCCGTACACTCTCCGGCAACGTTCCCCATCGCGCCGGAGGCCCCGGGATGGAACAGCCGGCACCGACTCGCCGCGTCACCATCGTCGATGTCGCACGGCACGCTCAGGTGTCCACTACAGCGGTCTCCAAGGTGCTGCGCAACGCCTACGGAGCCAGTCCCGAGATGCGCGCGAAGGTGCGCCGGGCGATCGACGAGCTGGGGTACAGGCCGCTCGCGGCCGCCCGGGGCCTTCGCGGTCAGACGTACTCCATCGGCGTGATGCTGCCCGACATCCGCAACCCCTTCTTCCCTGAGATCCTCGACGGGATCACCGGCCGGCTCGCGGACACCGACTACCAGGTCTTCCTCGGGCATGGCGGCTGCAGCGACGAGAAGACGGAGGCCCGCGTCACCGAGGCCATGATCGACCGCGGCATGGACGGCGTCGTCCTGATCGCCCCCGTGTCGTCACGCGCCCGTCTCGAGCGCGTCGCCTCCGCCGTACCGACCGTGGTCGTCGGCCGTCACGGGCACTCCTCCGCGTACGACACGGTGACGGACGACGACGTGGCGGGCGCGTCCATGCTCGTCCGTCATCTGGTCGGCCTCGGGCACCGCCGGATCGCCCACATCGAGCACCACGAGACCGACCGGACCCGCATCGAGGCGATGCCCAATGCCCAGCGTGCGGACGGCTATCGGCGTGCCATGCGAGCCCTCGGCCTCGGGGAAGAGATCGACGTCGTCTCCACCAGCTACACGCAGCAGGGCGGTTACGAGGGCGCGAGGCAGTTGCTGGCGCGGCCTCACCGCCCCACGGCCGTCTTCGCCGGCGCGGACGTCGTCGCCATGGGGGTGCTGGAGGCCTTCGCCGAAGCCGGGGTGTCGGCGCCGGGCGACATCTCCGTGGCCGGCTACGACAACACGACGTTCGCCTCCTTCGGCCCGATCTCCCTCACGAGCGTCGACCAGGCGGGCCGCGAGATCGGCGACAACGCCGCGCGCCTCCTCCTGGAACGGATCGCCGACCGGGGGAAGGCATCGGTTCAGGTCAAGCTCTCCCCCTCGCTCATGCCGCGCCGGACCACCGGCGCCCCTCCCCCGTAGCCGGTCGGGGGGAGAGACGGGGGGGCCGCTTCGGTACCAGGCTGTCGAACCCGTGGAAGACGCCCGGGCACACACGCAACTCGGCGATGCCGCCCGCCTGACGGATGCGGCTCGCGTATGTGACGTCCTCGTCGCGGAAGGTCTCCGCCGAGCCCACGTCGATGAACGCGGGAGACCAGACACGTCGTCCGCGCGAGCGGGCGCGGCGTAGGGCGAGACGTCCGCAGAGCCACGCGCTTCTCCCAGCAGCGCACTCCATCCGGTCTCGTTGGACGTTCGGTCGAACCCGGCCGCGGGCCGGCGGCGCCACCGCCGCTCCGCGTGCGCTCGCGGCGATCACATGCGCCCCGCGCAGGGCGGCCGGCTGTACCGCGACCCGGCCGGCTCCGCCCGAGGCACCGGTGACCGGCGCACGCCGACCGAGCAGCGGGCCTGCCGATCGCAGCGCGCGCAACGCGGTCGGCCCGGCCACCGGCAGTGCCGCGGCGACGCCAAGGTCGACGCCGTCAGGGACCTCGGCAAGTTCGGCGACCTGCACGGCGCACCACTGCGCCCACGCCCGGCGTACCCGAAGGTCAGGACGCGGCTGCCCACGGCAGGGCCGGTGCGGTCGGCGGATCGTGGCAACCGCCGGTCACCGGCGCTGAAGCCGCCGCGACTAGCATGGTCATGCCGCTGAGGTGCGGTGTGGGTCGAGGGACATGCCTGGGAGGGCTCCTGAACAAGGTCACCATCAGGGACGTCGCCGAACTCGCCCGGGTGTCCCAGTCTTCGGTGTCGAACTACTTCCACAAGCCCCACAAGCTGTCCGAGGCCACTCGGGAGCGGATCCGGCAGGCGGTGGAAGCACTGGGGTTCGTACCGAACGACGCTGCCCGCATTCTGCGCACCGGGGTCAGTCCGGTGATCGGCTATCTCGCGTTCGAACTGGCCAGTGCCACGACCCCGGAAATCGCGGCGGCCATCGAGCAGCGCGTGGCCGCGCGCGGCATGTACCTGCTGATGGCCAACGACACCGGCTCTCGTCAGCGCGAGCAGGAGTACTTGCAGCTCTTCGAGCAGCAGCGCGTCGGCGGCATCATCGTCTCCCCCGTGGGCGATGTCGAGGCCGAGCTCGACCGGCTGCGCCGGCGCGGTATCGCCAGTGTGCTCAGCGCACGCCGCGCGGTTTCGCCCCAGCAGGCCTCGGTCTCGACCGACCATGTCGCGGGCAGCAGTCTGGCGGTCCGGCATCTGATCGAACTGGGCCGGCGGAAGATCGGTTTCGTCGCCTCCTCACTCGATCTGCAGCAGATCGCGGACAGGCAGCGCGGCGCCGTGTCCGTGATCGAGACCGTGCCGGACGCGAGTCTGGAGATCATCTCCGTTCCGGAGCGGTCGGTACAGGCCGGCATCGCCTGCGCCGAGCGGCTCGCGGCCCGCAACCCCGCCGACCGCCCCGACGCCCTCTTCTGCGCCAACGACCTGCTGGCCATCGGCGTCGTCCAGTCCTTCGCGGCCGGCGGACAGGTCCGTGTACCGGACGACATCGCCGTGGTGGGCTACGACGACATCGAGTTCGCCCAGTCGACCGTCGTGCCCCTGACCTCGGTGCGGACGCCGCACGCACGACTGGGTGCCGCGGCGGCCGACCTGCTGATCGACGAGATCGCCGTGCTCCGCGACCCCGGGAAAGCGGACGCCTGGCGCACGGCGCCGCAGATCGAGTTCTCACCCGAGCTCGTGGTGCGCGCCTCCACCGTCGGCGCCTGAACCGGTCCTAGCTGCGGGCTGGGCTCCCCGACCTCCATAGTAAATCGTTTCACCTTTTACGGTTCGACCTCTTGACCGGAGCGAGAAACGTCGTGCTCTCATGTACGGGCCCCCAGGTAAAACGTATTACCTGGGCATTGCCCCGCAGCACCTCCGTGCAGAATGGAGCACCTCATGGCGCAGAAGAAGACGGCGTCGCCGCAGCTCGACCGCAGACACTGGATGCTGGCCGTGGCGGCGGGCATGGCCTCGTTCCTCGACTCCGGCGCCATCATCTCGGTCGGTCTGGGGCTGGCCCTGTGGCAGGACAGCTTCGGGCTCGACCTCTGGACAGTCGGCCTGCTGGGATCGGCGCTGACCCTGTTCATCGCCGTAGGGGCGTTGACCGGAGGGCGACTGGCCGATCTCATCGGGCGTGGACGGGTTTTCTCCCTGACGATCCTGCTCTACGCGGCTGCTGCCCTCGCCGTGACGTTCGCACCGAACGCGGGAATGCTCGTCGTCGGTGTCGTGGTGATCGGGATCGCCGCCGGAGCGGACCTTCCGACCTCCATCGCCGTACTCTCGGAGCGGGCGCCGGCCGGGACCGAGGGCAGGCTCGTCGCCTTCACCCATGTCATGTGGACCGCCGGCGTGGTCTTCGCCACCTCCCTGGGCTTCGCCGTCTCCACGCTCGGCACCTTCGGCATCCGGCTGATCTTCGCCACCCTCGCGGTGCTCGCGGTCGCGACCTTCGCCTTCCGCGCGTTCTACCCGCCGTTCCGGCAGCTGGAGGCCGAAGCCGATTCACGGCACACCGCCGAGGGAGTCGACGCCTCCCGCGCGATGCCCCTGCGCACCCTGTTCCGCGACCGCCGCCTGGCCGTCATGATGCTGCTGACCGCGCTCTTCTACCTGTTCTTCACCCTGGTCGCCAACACCTTCGGCTCCTTCAAGACCTACTTCCTGGTCACGGTCGGCGGCAGCTCCCAGACCTTCGCGACCGCCCTGTCCTTCGTCACCACCCTCATCGGCCTGGCCGGCACGATCGTCTTCACCCGCATCGCCGACACCAGGTGGCGCAGCCGCTTCTTCGCGGCCGGGGTCGTGATCTTCACGTCGTGCCAGCTCCTCATCGCGGTCACCGGAGGCGTCGTCCTGCCCGTCATGATCGTCGCGCTGGTGCTGTACAACATCGGCTTCCCCTTCGTCGGCGAGGCTCTGTACAAGATCTGGACCCAGGAGTCGTTCCCGGTGAACGCGCGGGCCACGGTGCAGGGAGCCACGATGGCCGTCGCCCGCCTCGTCGCGTCCGGGTTCGCCCTCGTCACTCCGGCACTGATCGACTGGAGCCCGTCGGGTCTCTACGTCTTGCTGACCTTCTTCGCCCTGGTCTCCGGGGGGATCGGCATGCTGATCATCCGGCGCGTCCAGCGGCCCTCGGCCGGGACACCGGCGACGACCAGCACTCCGACCGTCACTGCCGCCGGAGACGCCCGATGATCCGTAGCGACCAGGTGCGGGCCTGCGCCCCGCGCATCGGCCACAGCGACGACCCGTTCGTCCCCGACTCCCGCCCCCGGCTGTCGTGGAAGACCACGACGGAACTTCCCTCGTGGGTACAGGCCGCAGCCGACATCGCGGTCACCCGCGACGGCAGGACCACCACGGCGCGGGTCGACGGACCCGAATCCGTGCTGGTCGACTGGCCCTTCGCACCCCTGCGCCCGCTCGAAACTGCCCGCGTGCGCGTCCGGGTGCACGGCAAGGACGGCTCCGTCTCCGAGTGGAGCGCTGACCGTGAGGTCACCGCCGGGTTCCTGGCCCGCGACCAGTGGCAGGCCCGCTTCGTCGGCTCGGGATCCGACGAACCGCAGCTCCTGCGCGCCACGTTCGAGGTGCCCCGACCGGTCCGCCGCGCCCTGCTGCACTCCACCGCGTTCGGCGCCTACGACCTCCGCCTCAACGGCGCACCGGTCGACGACGCCGAGCTCAAGCCCGGTTGGAGCAGCTACCAGTGGCGCGTCCACCTCGATGCCGCCGACGTCACCGCGCTCCTGCGACCCGGCCGCAACGCGCTCGGCATCACCCTGACCGGCGGCTGGTACACCGAGCGTTACGGATTCCGCGACGCCGCCGAGCGCTTCTACCAAGGGCCACCGGCCGCTGCCGTCCAGCTCACGCTGGAGTACGACGACGGTGGCGTGGAGACGGTGATCACCGACGAACGGTGGCGCTGGGCACGGGCTCCCGTCGTGTCGGCGAGCTTGTACCAGGGCGAGACCTACGACGCCCGGCTGGCCGTCCCCGGCTGGTCCGGCCCGTCGTACGACGACGCGCACTGGAGCCCGGTCCGGCTTCCGGGCGTCCCCGGGGCGACGCCGGCTCCCCGCCCGGCACCACCGGTCCGGGTGACGGAGCACCGCTCGGTCGAACGCGTCCTGACCTCACCGAGCGGCAGGATCATCCTCGACTTCGGCCAGAACATCGTCGGCCGGGTCCGGATCCGGGTCACCGGGGAGGCGGGTCACACCATCACCCTGCGCCACGCCGAGGTCCTGGAACACGGCGAACTCGGCACACGGCCGCTGCGCAACGCCGCCGCGACCGACCGGTACGTCCTGAGCGGAGAGGGGGAGGAGGTCTGGGAACCGAGGTGGACGTTCCACGGCTTCCGCTACGTCGAAGTCGACAACTGGCCGGGCACGTTCGCACCCGACGACGTGACGGCGGTCGTGCTGCACACCGACATGGTCCGCACCGGTGACTTCAGCACCTCCCACCGACTGTTGCAGCGCTTCCACGACAACGTCGTGTGGGGGATGCGCGGCAACTTCCTCTCGATCCCGACCGACTGCCCGCAGCGCGACGAACGCCTCGGCTGGACCGGAGACATGCAGGTCTTCGCCCCGACCGCCGCCTTCCTCTACGACTGTGACGCCTTCCTTCGATCCTGGCTCGAAGACGTCAGGCTCGAACAGCGCGCCGCGCACGGGGTCGTGCCGATGGTCGTCCCGGCCGTGATCCCGCAAGTACCCGGGCTCCTCAAACCGGTCGCAGCCTGGGGAGACGCCATCACCGTCGTACCGGCCGTCCTCTGGGAGCGCTTCGCGGACGACGAGACCCTCGAGGACTGCTACGCGTCCATGGCGTCCTGGGTGGACGTGGTGCGGGAGCGGGCGGGCTCGGATCTGCTCTGGGAAGAAGGGCTGCAGTTCGGCGACTGGCTCGACCCGGACGCGCCGCCCGAGCGGCCCGGTGACGCCAAGACCGACGCGGGCATCGTGGCGACCGCGTACTTCCACCGTTCGGCACACCTGACCGCCCGGACCGCCGCTCTCCTCGGCCTGGAGGGCGAAGCCCGTCACTATGCCGACCTGGCGGAGCGGATCGCCGAGGCCTTCCGCGGCGCCTACGTCACGGCGCACGGTCGCATGATGTCCGACTCCCCCACCGCGTACGCCCTGGCTCTCGTCTTCGACCTCGTCCGCGACGAGCGGCGGCAGGCGATGGGCGACCGCCTGCGCGATCTGGTCCGGGCCGCCGGCTACCGCATCGCCACGGGTTTTGTCGGCACGCCGATCATCTGCGAGGCCCTGACGGCGACAGGCCATTCCGCTGCCGCCTCGCGCCTGCTGACCCAGACCGAATGCCCCTCGTGGCTGTACCCCGTCACGATGGGTGCGACCACGGTGTGGGAGCGCTGGGACTCCATGCTCGAAGACGGATCCATCAACCCGGGTCAGATGACCTCCTTCAACCACTACGCCCTGGGCGGCGTGGCGGACTGGCTGCACCGCTGCGTCGCCGGGCTCGCCCCACTGAAACCGGCGTACCGGGTCATCCGCGTCGCCCCGACCCTGCTCGACGGCCTGGACGACGCCTCGGTCTGGCACGAGACACCGTACGGGCGCGCGGAAGCGGGGTGGCGGCGCGACGGCGACGAGGTGGCCTTCCACGCCCGGATACCTCCGAACACCCAGGCCGTCGTCCAACTGCCCTCCGGAGCACGCCACGAAGTGGGCAGCGGGACGTACACCTGGGTCGAGCGCCATCCCCGGGCGTCGTCACCGCGCGGCCGGCTGACGCTCGGCACCGGCCTGGACACCGTCATCGACGACCGGGAGGCGTATCAGTCCGTGCTGGACGCCATCCGGGGTATCGACGAGGAGCGCGCGGAGGCGTTTCGCCGTACGACCCGGTGGTGGCGGGGGCGGGAACTGCGCGAACCGCTGGACAAGGCGCCGTTGCCGGTTCTCACGGCGGTGGAGAAGGCTCTCGCCGATCTGCCGGCGCACCCCAGTCACAGGTGAGCTGTCCTGTCGGCTGAGTTCTCAAGGAGATCAGGTCTGGGCCCATTCCCGAACCGGTCCGGGATCCCGGACCCGGGATTCAGCCCTCGGCTCCGGCAGCTCCCCGCTCCTGCACAGTGGTGCGCTTCAGCGCGAGGGCCGCGATGTCGTCGCCGAGTCTTCCGCCGCTGTGCCGGAGCAGATCCCGGTGCAGCTCGTCGAGCAGCTCGCGGGGGTGCTCCGTATCCTGCCGCCGCATCCAGTCCGGCAACGGGAAGAACCGGCCGGTGTGGTCCCGGGCCTCGGATACGCCATCCGTGTAGAGCAGCAAGTGCTCGCCCGGGGCGAAGGCGACGACGTCGACCCAGTAGCGGTCACCGATGAGCGCTGCGAGGTTGAGGGGCGGGGAGGCGATGGTGGGCTCCAGGACCCGGACCTTCCCGCAATGCGCGATCAGTGGCGGCGGATGTCCGCAGTTGAGAAGTCGTAGCCGGTCGCCACCGTGCGGGATCTCGGCGAGGAGAGCGGTGGCGAAGTGCTCGGGCTGGTCCTGGACGGGAAACGCGGCGCTGTGGCGCGTGACGGTGGTCTCCAGACGGTGGACGATGCCCCGCAGGTCGGGCTCGTCGTAGGCGGCCTCCCTGAAGCAGCTGATCACCGCCGAGGCCGCCCCCACCGCGGACAGGCCCTTGCCTCGTACGTCGCCTATGAGCAGCCGGACCCCGTGCGGTGTACCGATCGCCTCGTAGAAGTCGCCGCCGATCCGGGCCTGCTCCTGGGCCGCCAGATACAGCGATTCGATCTCGACGCCCTCGATGCGGCGTGGCAGGGGGCGTAGCAGCACCTTCTGGGCCGCGTCGGCGACGAGGCGGACCTGGAAGAGCATCTCCTCCCGCTGAAGTCGGACATGACTGCCGTATGCGGCCGCCAAGGTGACCGCGATGATCGCGGCCGACGTGTACGGCGTCCCCAGATCGGTGTGGAAGAAGCTGAGGACGATCATGAGCAGGAGGCAGAACGCCCCGAGCACCATCGTGGGGAGCACGGGCCACATCGCGGCCGCGAGGGCGGGTGCGGCGGGCAGAAGGCGGCTGAAGGCGATCTCCCTGGGTGTGGAGAACGCCAAGGCGGCGATGAGGACGGTCAGGACCAGGGGCGACAGCCGGGCAGCTTCCCATCGGCCGCCATAGGCGGGGCGACGGCGCCACGGCCGTGCAGACGTGATCACAAAAGCATCATATCGACCTAATTGGACCCAGGGCGCGGAGGGATCACGCATCGCACGCGGGATTTCGCGGCGGACGCGCCACCCGGAGAATCGAGGTCATGCGACGCGCAGCCGAACATGCATTCGAGATCAGTGAACTAGGATCGGGCGTGCCCTGGCCACTTGGGATCACCGGTGTTAAAAAGGTCGCATGGCGAGTCTTTTCGCCCGTTTTCAACGCCTGTCGGTTAAGCGCCTGATCAGCAAGAGCACGCGGAGCGTGGCCGGGCAGGTGTTGGTTTTCCAGCTGGCTCTGGTGGTGCTGCTCGTAGCCTGCGGTGTCTTCGCTCTCATTCTGCAGTCGGAGCGGGACACCAGCGCCGAGGCGAGGCGCCGCTCCACGGCCGTGGCACAGACCTTCGCGCACTCGCCGGGTGTCCTGGCGGCCTTGCGGACCCCGGACCCGAGCAAGATCCTCCAGCCGCTCACCGAAGCCGCACGCCGGGCCGCCGACATCGACTTCATCGTGGTCATGGACACCGAGGGCATCCGGTACACGCACCCCTTGCCCGACCGCATCGGAAAGCGGTTCGTGGGCGAGATCGGACCGTCGCTGGCGGGGAGGCTCTACGTGGAGAGCGTCGACGGCCCGCTCGGTCGCGAGGTGCAGGCCACGGTGCCGATCAAGAACACCGACAGCGAGGTCGTGGGGCTCGTCTCGGCCGGGATGAAGGTCAAGAACGTCGAAAGTCAGTTGACCCGGCAACTACCGATCATCCTGGGCGCGGGGGCCGGAGCGCTCTTGTTGTCCATCGGCGTGACGGCCCTGCTGGGCAGGCGGCTGCGACGGCAGACACACAGCCTGGCCCCGGACGAGATGACCCTGATGTACGAGCACCACGACACAGTGCTCCACTCCGTTCGGGAAGGGGTGCTGATCGTGGCCGCCGACGGGCGGCTGATGCTGGTGAACGACGAGGCCAGACGACTGCTGGGGCTGCCCTCGGACATCGAGGGGCGGCTCGTCTCGGAACTGCCGGGACTCGATCCCGAGACGAAGGCGCTGCTCGCCTCCGGGCGCGAGGCCACCGATGAGGTGCACCTCGCGGGAGAGCGGCTGATCGCGGTCAACCAGCGGCCCACGGGCCGCGAGGGCGGACCCCCGGAAACGGTGGTGACCCTGCGCGACTCCACGGAGCTGCAAGCGGTGACGGGCAGGGCGGAGGTGGCACGGGAGCGGCTCAGGCTGCTGTACGACGCCGGACTCCACATCGGTACCACCCTGGACGTGCTGCGCACCGCCGACGAGTTGGCGCGGGTCCCCATTCCCCGCTTCGCGGACTTCGTCACCGTGGACCTGGCCGACGCAGTCCTGCACGGCGAGGAGCCGGCCCCCACGGGGACGGACATGCGACGCGCGGCCGTGTCCGGCATCGTGGACGACCATCCGCTCACCGAACAGGGCCGGCTGTTCGACTACCTTCCCTCCACGCCCCATGCGCGCGGCTACGGCAGCGGCCGCTCCCAGCTGGTGAGCGATCTGCCCTCCGCGACAAGCTGGCGCGTGCAGGACCCGGAGCGGGCCAAGGCGATCATCGACTACGGCATCCACTCCCTCATCACCGCCCCCATCCAGGCCCGTGGCGTCGTGCTGGGCATGGCCAGTTTCTGGCGCACGCGGCAGCACGAGCGCTTCAACGAGGAGGACGTTTCGCTGGCGGAGGAGCTGGTGGCCCGTGCCGCGATCAGCATCGACAACGCCCGCCGCTACACCCGCGAGCACGCCCTGGCCGTCACCCTCCAGCGCAGTCTGCTGCCGCAGGCCATGCCCGAGCAGAACGCCCTCGACATCGCCTACCGCTACCTCCCCGCCCAGTCGGGCGTGGGCGGAGACTGGTTCGACGTGATTCCCATGCCGGGCAGCCGGGTGGCACTGGCCGTCGGCGACGTGGTCGGTCACGGCCTCCACGCCGCCGCCACGATGGGACGACTGCGTACCGCGGTGCACAACTTCTCCGCCCTGGATCTGCCACCCGACGAGCTGCTGAGCCATCTGGACGACCTGGTCGGAAGCATCGACCAGAACGAGGCGGCTCAGAGCGCGGCGGGCGTCGTGGGCGCCACCTGCCTGTACGGGATCTACGACCCCGTGACGCGCCGCTACGTCATGGCGCGGGCGGGGCATCTGGCGCCGGCGCTGGTCCAGCCCGACGGGACCGTCACCTTCCCGGACGTGCCCGCCGGCCCACCCCTGGGCCTCGGCGGCATGCCGTTCCAGACCGCGGAGCTGTGCCTCGCCGAGGGGACCCAGCTCGTGCTGTACACCGACGGCCTCATCGAGGACCGCAGGCGCGACCTGGACGTCGGCATGGGGCTGCTGC
Source organism: Streptomyces sp. NPDC044719 (assembly GCF_056433405.1). NCBI lineage: Bacteria > Bacillati > Actinomycetota > Actinomycetes > Kitasatosporales > Streptomycetaceae > Streptomyces > Streptomyces sp. NPDC044719. The sequence continues at coordinate 731,397 of NZ_JBWKHE010000004.1, read as the reverse complement.
GTGACGCGCTCACCGGCCACCCCGGCCGGCCGCCCGAGGAGACCTGCCGAGACGTGCTGGACCGCGTGCTCCCCGAGCGTCCCAAGGACGACGTCGCCCTGCTCGTCGCCCGCACGCGGCAACTGCCGCCCGACCGGGTCGCCGACTGGGACGTCCCGCCGGACCCCGCCGCCGTCGCGGGCATGCGCGACGCCGTGTCCCGGAAGCTCGACGCATGGGGCCTGTCGGAGCTCGGCTTCGCCATGGAGCTCATCCTGAGCGAGCTCATCACCAACGCCATCCGCTACGGCTCCGGGCCGATCCACGTGCGGCTGATCCGCGACCGTACGCTGATCTGCGAAGTGGCCGACGGCAGCAGCACCTCACCCCATCTGCGGTACGCCGCGTCGACGGACGAGGGTGGCCGGGGCCTGTTCCTGGTGTCGCAGATGGCTGAGCGCTGGGGCACCCGGTACACCCCGCAGGGCAAGGTGATCTGGGCCGAACAGGCCCTGCCCGAAGTCATGGAGCAGCCCGCCCCGAGTCCGTCCGACGCGGACACGGCCCTGGACGACGAGGCAGCCGATCCGTGATTCAGGTCGTTGCGCGAGTCCGGCGCGCACGGGGCGATCAGCGCCACGCTCCCGACAGGCGCCGGGTGACCACGGCACTGAGCGTGCGCACGCCTCGTGTCGATCCGGGGTCGATACCCGTGAGCTCACGGACCCGGCGCAGACGGTAGTCCAAGGTGCGGGTGTGGACGTTGAGCGCGGTCGCCGTGGCACCGCGGTGCATGTCGTGACGGTAATACACGTCGAGGGTGGTGAGGAGGTCGGGGCCGGTCTCCAGGCGGCGGGCCAGTGTGCGGAGCCAGTCGTCGACGAGTGGCACGTCCGCGACGGCGAGTTCGACGAAGACATCGGCCAGGGTGTACGGCCGCAGCCGGGCGGATGCCCCGCTCAGCGGGGCTGCCCGGCTGATCCGACGGGCGCGGTCCAGCGCGTCGGCCAGCTCAGGCAGCGGTGCGACGGACGTGCCGACGGCACAGGGGCGGCCGAGGGCCTGGGCGAAGTCCTGTACCAGGTCCGGCAGGTGGCCGGGGGTGAGGTCGGGCAACAGGTCGGAAGCAGCCTGCGGCGGTGCGCTGTCCGCTGCCTCGGGGCCGGAGAACAGCGGAAGCAGGGCGATCAGCTCACCGCACCCGTCGCCGCCGTCCGGTCCCCACATGACCGGCGCACGGTGGCTCTTCACGAGCGCCCCGATCTCGTTCTCGAGGAAGCGATCGATGGCAGGCCGGTCCGGAATCCGAAAAACCGTCACCGCGTAGCGATGCGGGAGTTCCATGTCGACGGCTGTGGCGAGTTCCGCCGAAATCGGATCTCCGTTCAGCAATGACCGGGTCAGCAGGGCGGCCTGCTCGGTGTACGGCATTCGGCGGCGCAGTACGCGCACGAATCCCTGGCGGTAGGAAGCGATGCCGCGTTCACCCTGCGGGGCGAACCAGGTCATCATGCGCATGAGTTCGTCGACACCGCCGCCGCGCTGGGCCTCGGTCGCCTCGTTGATCTCACGCAGCATGAGGGCGGTGTGCACGCGCAGCACCCGCTGCCGCGCGTCGAGCGACATCCCGGCACCTGCCCGCAGCTCCCCCATCGACGCGATGTAGCCGAGATCGTCTCCGCTCAACTCGCTGTTGTCCGGAGAAAGTTCGACAGTACGACGCCGGAACCACATCGAGTGTTCCAGCGTCTCGGCTCGCGCCCGGGAGTCCTTGTCCAGGAACCCGAACTCCGGGATCTCACGTGTGTATGTCTCGACCTCACGACGGGCGTTGGTCGACGCCTGCCGGGCCAGCTCGGCGAAGAGGCTCCCCATGAGCGCGAGCATGGCATTCAGGACAAGCGGGCCGACAGGAGAGATCCGGACGGTGTTCATCACCCCGCACAAAACGGCGGCAGGTGTATCGACAGGGCTTTTATCACAGTGCGCAAAATTCCCGGATCGGGGTGTTTCCGTCAACCTTTCTACTTGTGGAGGAACTGTGAAACGGCCTTAATGAGAACCGCCTGCACAGGGGAATTCGCAGCCAGGCGCCTCGAATGGCGCTCACTCCAGCGGGAGGGAAACTCCGATGACAGCGGACACGAGAAAGAGAATCATGGCGGCGGTTGGGGTCATGGTCACCTCGACGGCGCTCATGCTCGGCACACCCGGTACCGGCTCGGCCGCCCCCGCCGCCACACCCAGCCTGCGGGCGTTCGGCATCAGCGGCGACGGCACCTTGATGGCCACCTTCACGACGGACCGGCCGCAGGTCCTCGACTGGGTCAGGGCCGTCAGCGGCCTCAGCGGCGACACAGGCCTGATCGGTATCGACTTCCGGGTGCAGAACGGCCTGATGTACGGCGTCGGCAACAAGGGCGGCATCTACACGATCAAGACCCCGTCGGGCACCGGGGACGTCGTGGTCACCAAGGTCTCCCAGCTCCAGTACGCGCTGAACGGCGCGAACTTCGGCGTCGACTTCAACCCGGCGGCCGACCGCCTGCGCGTGACCAGCGACAACGGCCAGAACCTGCGGCACAACCTCAACGACCACAGCACCATCCAGGACCTGAACCTCACCACCCCGCCGATCGAGGGCACGACCAAGGGCGTCTCGGCGGCCGCCTATACGAACAACGACCTCAACGGGGCCACCGCGACCACGCTCGTCGACATCAACACGAACACCGACCAGGTCGTCCTCCAGTCCCCGGCGAACAACGGCACGCTCGCCCCGACCGGCAGCCTGGGCATCGACGCCGGAATCAACGCCGGCATGGACATCTTCAGCACCCTGTCCGGCGGGAAGACGGTCGACAACGCCGCCTTCGCCACCCTCACCCCGTCCGGCGCCGGCACCCCCTCGCTCTACAGCGTCAACGTCTTCACCGGCCAGGCCACCTCCATCGGCCAGTTCCCGCTGAACATCACGGACCTGGCCATCTCCCTTACGGGATCCTGATCCGCGTTCCGAGGAGGGCCGAGCGGCGAACGACTACTGACGTTCCTGACCGCGCCGAGGAGGGCCGCTCTTCGGCCGGTCAGCGCCAGTAGTCGTTCGGCGAATCACCGGCTGCGGGTCGCGGCCAGCATGAGCCTGGCGGGCCCGTGGACCATGAAGTCTTTCGCGTCGGCGTTGCGCTGCTGGCACTCCCCCAAGCGCAGGAGCCCGCGCTTGGCGGCAACATCGGCAAGGACGCGGGCGCTCGCATCCAACTGGGCTCGGACAAGCCTCTCCCTTGGGGGCTGTTGCTTCTTGCTTGTCACGCGTCTGTGGTGCCCAGCCGGGAATCAGGCCGCGACGAGCTCCTGCTCTCGGTCCGGGGCTTTGACGTTGGGCTTCTTGTTCGGCAGTGAGAGCCGGAAGACCTTGCGCCACGCGGAGAACACCTGCTTGGGCAGCGGCCCGGTGACGTACTCCAGCTCGTACTTCTCGAACAGCGCGCGCACCTTCACCGCGACCTCGGCGTACCGGTTGCTCGGCAGGTCCGGGAACAGGTGGTGCTCGATCTGGTGCGACAGATTGCCGGTCATGAAGTGCATGGCCTTGCTGCCGCTGATGTTCGCCGAGCCCATCATCTGGCGCAGGTACCACTGGCCGCGCGTCTCGCCCTTGATCGACCGGCGCTCGAAGACCTGTACGCCCTCGGGGAAGTGCCCGCACATGATCACCGAGTGGGTCCAGAGATTGCGAACCAGGTTCGCGGTGAACGTGGCGGCGAGTGTGGGGAGGAACGACGGGCCCGACAGCAGCGGGTGGATCACGTAGTCCTTGAGCACCTGCTTGCGGATCTTGCGTCCCACGTCCCTGGCCCGCGCGCGGAACTCCGGGTTCTTGCGGCGGCGCTTGTGCAGGTTCTTGCCGAGTTCCAGGTCGTACGCCGCGATGCCGTACTCGAAGAAGCAGGCGTTGATGAAGTTCCACAGCGGCTGGCCGAGGTGGAACGGGTGCCACTTCTGGTCCTCGTCGACGCGCATGATGCCGTAGCCGAGGTCGTTGTCCTTGCCGATCACGTTGGTGTACGTGTGGTGCAGCTCGTTGTGCGAGTGCTTCCACTGGTCGGCCGGCGAGACGTGATCCCATTCCCAGGTGGTGGAGTGGATCTTCGGGTCCCGCATCCAGTCCCACTGGCCGTGCAGGATGTTGTGGCCGATCTCCATGTTGTCCATGATCTTCGCCACGGACAGACCGGCGGTGCCGATCAGCCACGCGGGCGGGAAGATCGAGAACAGCAGTACGCCCCTGCTGACCAGCTCGAGCTTGCGCTGCGCCGAGATGACCTTGCGGATGTAGGCGGCGTCCTTCTCGCCACGGCTGGCGATCACCTCGTCGCGGATCGCGTCCAGCTCGCGGCCGAGCTCCTCGATCTGCTCCGCGGTCAGGTGGGCGGTGGGGTCGATGGCGGTCAAAGGGTTCCTACCGTTCGATGTCGCAAGGGCCCGCCGCGGCGGACACGCAGGTCTGGATGAGGACGCCCGGCTCGGCCTCGGTGATCTCGCCGGTGCGCAGGTCGCGGACGGCGCCCGCCCTGAGGGGCGTGACGCAGCCGAAGCAGATGCCCATGCGGCACCCGGACGGCATGAGCACGCCGGCCTCCTCGCCGACATCCAGCAACGGCGTGCCGCCGGCCGCGTCGACGGTCTTGCCGGTGGCGCTGAACGTGACCTCGCCACCGTCGCCGGCGGCGACGATGCCGGGGCGGAAGCGTTCGGTGTGCAGGCGCTCCGGTACGCCGTGCTCGCTCCAGTGCTTTTCGGCGGCGTCGAGCAGGCCCGCGGGCCCGCAGGCCCAGGTCTCGCGCTCGGCCCAGTCGGGCACGAGTTCGTCGAGACGGGCGATGTCGAGCATGCCGTCCGTGTCGGTGTGCAGCTCGGTGAGACGCAGCTTCTTGTCCGCGACCAGGGCGTGCAGATCGTCACGGAAGATCACGTCGTGCGGCTGTGGCGCGGAGTGGACCATGACGACGTCGTCGAACTCGGTGTCGCGCAGCATGCCCATCACAGGCGTGATGCCACTGCCGGCCGTCAGGTAGAGCACCTTGGCGGGCTTGGCCTCCGGCAGCACGAAGTCACCGGTCGCCTGGTCGAGCTGGATCAGCGTGCCCGGTTTCACCCTGCGGACCAGGTGGTTGCTGACCTTGCCGTCCGGGATCGCCTTCACGGTGATCGTGACGCGGCCGTCCCGGCGGTTTGTCGGGGAGGTGAGCGAGTAGGCACGCCACAGGCGCACCCCGTCGACGTCGACCCCGATCCGCACGTACTGACCGGCTGTGTGGCCGCGCCAGCCCCGTCCCGGCCTGATCACGATGGTCGCGGCGTCAGCCGTCTCGGGGTGCACGGCCTCGATGCGCCCACGCAGGTCGGCGCCCGCGCGCAGCGGGCTGACCAGGTCGAGGTAGTCCGACGGCAGCAGCGGCGTCGTGACCATCTCCAGTAGTTTCCACGCCCTGCTGCGGAGGGCTGTACTCGTCATGACTACAGCTTGATGCGCTTCAGGGCGTAAAGTCCTGTCCGCAGGACGTGAATCTGAACGGCCAGATTGTTCGCAGGGAACAAAGTATGAGCCATGTAATCCGGAGGGCCACCGAACTGGCCCTGGATGAGACGACGGTCACCGCACTTCGGGCCGCGCTGAAGAGCACCGCCGACGAGGTCGTGCAGGCGATCATCGACGAGGTCCCTTCCTACGCCAACGCCCTTTCGGGGCACATGGGCGCCACCATCCGCCGAGCCGTCCGCACCGCCCTGGGTCACTACCTGGACGTGGCGAGCGGGAACGCCACGGGCGGCGACGCCGGCGACGCGGCCTACGAGCTGGGCCGCGGCGAGGTGCGTGACGGCCGTTCGATGGACGCCTTGCTCAGCGCCTACCGCGTCGGCGCCCGCGTGGCCTGGCGGTGCCTGGCCGCGGGTGCCGTACCCGCAGGTCTGCCCGCCGCCGAGGTCGCCAAGTTCGCCGAGCTGACCTTCGCCTATATCGACGAGCTCTCCGCCGCGAGCGCCGCGGGCCACGCCGACGAGCTGGCCGCCCGCGGCCGGGTTCATGAGCGCCACCTGGAACAGCTGGTCCGCGACCTCCTCACCGGCGCGAGCCCGGACGTGCTGCTGGCCTCTGCTCAACGGGCCGGGTGGCAGCCTCCGGTTTCGCTGACCGCGGTCCTGCTGCCCGCCGCCCAGGCCCGGCCCGCCCACCGCGCGCTCGACCCGAGCACCCTCGTCCTCGACGATCTGCCGGACGCCTTGGGCGTGCTGCTCGTCCCCGATGCCGACCGATCACATCTGCTGAGGCAGCTGGCCGACCGCACCGCCGTGGTCGGCCCGCCCCGGCCATGGACGCGTGCCTCCGCCTCGTACGCACGAGCCGTACGCGCGCGCTCCCTCTCCTCCGCTATCCGAGACACCGAGGACCACCTGCCCGAGCTGGTACTGAGCGCCGACGCGGACGCGTACGCAGACCTGCGCGACCGAGCCCTCGCACCGTTGCGGACCCTGCCTGAGGCGACCGCACGGCGGCTGGAGGAGACGTTGCGGGCGTGGCTGCTGCACCAGGGCAGGCGGGAGGAGGTGGCGACGGCGTTGTTCGTCCATCCCCAGACCGTCCGGTACCGGATGTCGCAGCTGCGGGAGCTGTTTCCGGATCTCGCATCGCCACACCGGGCCCTTGAACTGACGCTGGCGGTCGGTCTTCGGGTCAGCTGACGCGCGCCCGGCACCGAACGCGCAGCCGCCGAAGCCGCGCTCAAAGGCGCGTGGAGCACACCATCCGGCTAGCGGGCGTCCTCCGCCACATGGGTGAGGAACGCGGCGGCGGTGACGCCGTCGCAGACCCGGTGGTCGAAGGTCAGGGAGAGGTGCGTGACCCTGCGCACCGTCACCTGCCCGTCGTGCGCCCAGGGCCGGTCGAGGATCCGGCCGATGCCGAGCATGGCCGCCTGCGGGTGGTTGAGGAGCGGAGTGGCGCCGTCGACGTGGAGAGGGCCGTAGTTGTTGACGGTGAAGGTGCCGCCGGTGGTGCAGGCCCTGGTCAGCTCGCCCTGGCGAGCACGGGTCGTCAGTCTGCGCAGCTCGTCGGCCAGTTCGCCGGGGGTGAGCAGGTGGGCGTCGCGCACCACGGGAGTGCGCAGGCCCTGGTCGGTCTGGGCCGCGATGGACAGGTGGACATAGGGCAGGTGGACGAGTTCGGCGCGGTCGGCGTCGATCCGGGCGTTGAGTTCCGGGTACTTGACGAGACCTGTCACGCACCGCGCCGCGAGGGTGGGCAGCAGGCTGCGGGCGGGTATTCCGGTGACGTCGGTGTCCAGCCAGATGGTGACGGCCGAGGTGTCGCGATGGGCGCGGTCGTACTTGCGGGCCGCGGGGGCGAGAGGCGTGCGCCGGCCGGGGCCCTCGGCGGCCTCGGGACGCGTGCCGTAGCCGGTGAGCACCGCACCGGAACCGGCGGTCGTCTCGGGGCGGACGGACAGGAGTGGCGCGCCGACCGTGACCGTCTCTCCCGCACGGCAGTGCAGTCGCGTCACGGTCCCGGCGAAGGGGGCCGGGAGGGTGACCGCGGCTTTGGCGGTCTCGACCTCGGCGACCGCCTGGTCCACCGCCACCGTGTCGCCCACGGCCACCCGCCACTCCAGCACCTCGCCCTCGGTGAGTCCCTCGCCGAGGTCGGGGAGGACGAAGACGTGATCCCCGGCGTCCGGCCTGCGGGGCGCGGCGGCTCGGGGCGCGGAGGCTCGGGGCGCGGCGGGCTCGTCGCCCAGCAGCCGGTCCAGTGCTGCCAGGACACGCTCCACCCCCGGCAGGTGGACCTCCTCCAGGAGCGGAGGCGGGTACGGGATGTCGTAGCCGGTGACCCGGAGGACAGGCGCCCGGAGCGAGCTGAAGCACCGCTCCTGGACGCGGGCGGCGATTTCGGACGCGACCGAGGCGAAGCCCTGGGCCTCCTGGATCACCAGGCACCGGCCCGTGCGCCGGACCGACGCCTCCACAGTGGCGTCATCGAGGGGCGTGAGGGTGCGCAGGTCGACGACCTCCACGTCCCAGCCGCGCTCACTCGCGGCCCGGGCCGCGTTCAGGGCGACGGGGACGGCGGGACCGTAGGCGACGAGGGTGGCGTCGGCTCCGGGGCGACGGACGGCCGCGGTGCCAAATCCGGCCGTGTGTGTCGGCAGGGCGAGTTCGCCCTTGGTCCAGTAGTGCTTCTTCGGTTCGAGGAAGACGACCGGGTCGGGGTCCTCGACCGCTTCCCGGAGCAGGGAGTAGGCGTCGTCGACGGTTGCCGGGGCAGCCACCTTCAGGCCGGCGGTGTGGGCGTAGTACGCCTCGCTGGAGTCGCTGTGGTGTTCCACACCGCCGATGCCGCCGCCGTAGGGGACACGGATCACCAGCGGCAGCGGGAGGGCGCCGCGGGTGCGGTTGCGCATCTTGGCCACGTGGGAGGCGATCTGCTCGAAGGCCGGGTAGGCGAAGGCGTCGAACTGCATCTCCACGACCGGCCGGTATCCGGCCATGGCCATGCCGACCGCGAGGTGCGGTGCGATCACCTGAGCAGCCACATCTCCCCGGAGATCGCCGCACAGTTCGTACGACACCTCGCACACGTACACCGGCAAGTGCTGCACCACCCGGGGGCCCAGCTCGACGACGTGGAGCTGCTCGACGCCTCCGAACGCGCCCGTACGATCGCACTGGGCCGCCCGCCCCGCGCCCTGACCACCAGCCCGAAGAGCGTGCCGGAGGAGTTCGCCCGGATCGCGGCGGCGGCCCCGGGCCGGGTCGCCGTGACCGACGGAACCACGGACCTGACCTACCGTGAGCTCGACGAGCGTGCCGCCCGGTTGGCGTCCGGTCTGCGCGCTCGTGGCGTCGTCGGTGGCGACCGGGTGGGCGTCTGCCTGGACCGCTCGGCCGAACTGGTCGTCACCCTGCTCGGCGTGCTCAAGGCGGGTGCGGCCTACGTCCCCGTCGACCCGGCCTATCCGGCCGAACGCCTCGCCCACACGGCCGGGGACGCGCACCTGGGGGTGCTGATCACCCGCATGTCGGCCTTCCCGGAGGCGCCGGGCTGCGTACCGGTGACACCGGAGGACTTGGTGGACGCGGCATCCGAGGGAGAGGAGGCCCTGCCCTCCCCCTCCCCCGACGACCCGGCGTACGTCATCTACACCTCGGGCTCGACCGGCCGCCCCAAGGGTGTCGTCGTACCGCACCGCAACGTGATCGCTCTGGTCGATGCGACCCGCGACGAGTACGAGCTCGGCTCCGACGACGCGTGGACGTGGTTCCACTCCAGCGCGTTCGACTTCTCGGTGTGGGAGATCTGGGGCTGCCTGCTGACCGGAGGACGTCTGGTCGTCGTCCCGTACTTCGTCTCCCGTGAACCGGACAGCTTCCGCGACCTCCTGGTGAGGGAGAATGTCACGGTCCTCAGCCAAACCCCGTCAGCCTTCGCGCAGTTGCTGTCCGAGGACCACTCCGAACTGAAGGTCCGCCTGGTCGTCTTCGGCGGCGAACCGCTGGACGCGCGCATGCTCCTGCCCTGGTTCGACCGGCACCCGGAGCGGTCCTGCCGCGTGGTGAACATGTTCGGCATCACGGAAACGACCGTCCATGTCACCGAGCAGACCCTCGACCGGGGGCTGGCACTGGCGTCCACCCGTTCCGTAGGGCACGCCCTGCCCGGCTGGCACCTGTACGTACGGGACCCGGCCGGCCGGCTGCTGCCCCCAGGCGTGGCGGGCGAGATCTGCGTAGGCGGTGCGGGAGTGGCACTCGGCTACCTGGCCCGGGAGGAACTGACCACCCGACGGTTCGTCCCCGACCCGTACGCCGACGGACCGAGCGGCACGATGTACCGCAGCGGTGACCTCGGCCGCCTTCGCCCCGACGGCCGCCTCGAACACCTCGGCCGCCTCGACAACCAGGTCAAGATCCGTGGCTTCCGCATCGAACTGGACGAGATCCGTTCCGTCCTCCTGGAAGATCCCACCGTTCGCACCGCCGCCGTCCTGGCTCGCCACGACGACCCCACCGACCCGTCCACCGCAAGAATCGACGCCTACGTGGTCCTGTCCCACCCCGATGGCGACATCGGGGCAATCCGCGAACGAGCCGCGGGATATGTGCCCGACTTCATGCTCCCCGCCACCGTCACCGCTCTGGACACGCTCCCGCTCACCCCCAACGGAAAACTGGACGCGTCCCGACTCCCCGAGCCCGCCCGGATCACGGGTGGCGTTGGCTCCCCGGCCGACACCCTCAGCGAACACCTGACCGAGATATGGAGCGAAATCCTCGGAGTCCCCGTAACTCCCGATGACGACTTCTTCGAACTCGGCGGCAACTCCCTCCTCGCCATCCGCATCGGCGCCGCCCTCCGCGCCCGAGGCTTGCCCTCACTGCGCCTGCGTGAGCTGTACCGCAACCCGTCCATCCGGGCCACGGTCGCGAGTCTCCAGGCTCTGGAGGGCTGATCAAGCTCCCCGTACGGCGCTCGGAGCACCGACTTGGGCTCGGATATCCCCGGCGCACCGCCGCAGGAGCAACTACGTGATCGGCATCGCCGCATCGCCTCCGGCGCCCTCATGCTGGCCAACATCACCATCTACGACGGACGCCGGTTACTTCACAGGCTCTAACGGTGGTCTCAGCTTCGCTCGTTAGGAAGTAGGCATCAGATGAGCGATGCAACCTCTATGTAGGAGGCTAGTGATGGCAGTCAACGCAGCGCCGTCCGGGGAAGCGCCGGCCGGTCGGTTGGCAGGCCGGTGGGTGCCTTGGTTAGTGATTGGCTTGTGGCTGGCGCTGGCGGTGTTCATGGTGCCGCTGAGCGGAAAGTTGAGCTCGGTCACCACCGACAGCGCCGTGGACACCCTGCCGGCCAGTGCCGAGTCCACCAAGGTGGCGGTGCTGGACGACAGTCTCCCCGAGGGTGACGCCAGCGAGTTCGTCTTCGTGTACCACCGCGACGGCGACATGACCGACGCCGACCGCGCGACGGTCGAGCGCCACTACGACACCCTTGCCAAGCGGTACCCGCCGAAGGCGACGGCGGAGGCCGACGAGGACGACGAAGGCCCACCGATGAGCCGCTCCGCCGACGGCAAGGCGATGACGTTCACCCTCGAGGTGAGCACGACCTACGGCGCACCGGAGGACATCGTCGGCCCGTTGCGTGACGCCGCGAAGGACCGCCCCGCCGGCCTGGACCTCGACGTGACCGGCCCGGGCGCGATCGACGGCGACATGGACGCCGTCTTCGACGGCATCGACGTGCAGGTCCTCCTCACCACCATCGTCGTCGTCACGCTACTGCTCATCCTCACCTACCGCAGCCCGGTGTTGTGGATCATCCCGCTGGTGGCCGTCGGCGCGGCCGCACTGACCTCGATGGGGACCGTCTACCTGCTCGTCAAGGGCTTCGGCATCGTGGTCAACGACCAGAACTCGGCGCTGCTGACGATCCTGGTGTTCGGCGTCGGTACGGACTACGCGCTGTTGCTCATCGCTCGATATCGGGAGGCACTGCACCACCATGAGAACGTCCGGGTCGCGATGGTCCACGCGCTGCGCGGCGCGGCGCCGGCCATCGTCGCGTCCGCGGCCACCGTGGTCGCCGGCCTGCTCTGCCTGCTCGTCGCCGACCTGAACAGCACCAGCGGGTTGGGCCCGATCGGTGCCGCGGGCATTGTGTGCGCGCTGGTGGCCATGCTGACGCTGTTCCCGGCGGTGCTCGTGGTGCTCGGCAGGCGGATCTTCTGGCCGGCCGTCCCGCGGGTCAGCACGGCCGTGGAGGAGAAGCCGGGGCTGTGGGGACGGCTCGGCACCGCCATCAGCCGCCGCCGGTGGGTGGCGACGCTCGGCTCGCTCGGAGTCCTCGGCGTGCTCGCCCTCGGGCTGGCGGGCAACACCGGCAACCTGCGGGAGCAGGACCAGTTCCTCTCCGCGCCGGAGTCGGTCACCGGCTTCACCGTTCTCCGCCAGCACTTCCCTGAGCTCGGCGGCCAGCCGATGACGATCTTCACGCGGCCGGCGCACCAGGAGCGGGTGCTCGACGTCGTCAAGGACACTCGCGGTGTGGCCCAGGCCGTCCCGGAGCAGACCAGCGGTGGCTGGGCCAACATCTCCGTGTTCCCGAAGGACGCGCCGGACACCGTCGCGGAGTACGACACGATTCTGCGGGTGCGCACCGCCGTGCACGCGGTGAGCGGGGCGGAGGCGATCGTCGGCGGGCCGAGTGCGGAGAACCTCGACACCGAGGTGACCACCAAGAGCGACGAGAAGCTGGTGATCCCGCTGGTGCTCGTCGTCGTCCTGATCGTCCTTGGGCTGCTGCTGCGCGCGATCCTGGCCCCGCTGGTCCTGATGGCCACCGTGATCGTCTCATTCGCCGCGGCCTTCGGCGGCAGCGTGTTCGTCTTCGACACGATCCTCGGGTTCAAGGGCATCGACAATTCGGTGCCGCTGCTGGCATTCCTGTTCCTGGTGGCGCTCGGCGTCGACTACAACATCTTCCTGGCCAGCCGGGCCAGGGAGGAGACCGTGCGCCTCGGCACCAGAGAGGGCATGCTCAAAGCCCTCTCGGCCACCGGTGGCGTCATCACCTCGGCAGGCCTGGTCCTGGCGGCCACGTTCGCGGTCCTCGTCACGCTTCCGCTGGTGATGCTGGTCGAGGTCGGGTTCCTGGTCGCCTTCGGCGTGCTGCTCGACGCCCTGCTGGTGCGGTCTGTCCTGGTGCCCGCCCTCACCCTGCTGATCGGCCGGCGCATGTGGTGGCCGAGCCGGCTGTCCCGGCCGGCGGCGAAGCTGCCGGCCCGTCAACAGTCGCGCGCCGACGACGAGGAGCCCGCGCTGCAACGGTGAGCGCGGCGGCACGGACGAGATCCGGGACGGGCACCCAGGCCCGTCCCGGATCTTTTCGTGGGCCCGACGGTCGCCGCCCCTTGGTCCTGCGCCACACGCCGGGGCCAGGGTCGCGCACCGCGGTGTCCTACCCGCTGGTGGGCCGCTTGTCCTGCGCCGTGCGGCCGGGGCCGGGGCTCGGCGCACCGCGGTGTCCTGCCCCGACGGTGAGCCGCGCGGGACCATGCCCGAGGGCCGCCCGCCGTCCCTTGTCCTTCGCCGCGCCGACGGGAGGCGGGTCAGCGCACCGTGGTGTCCCCTCCGGCGGTGAGCCGCGCGATCGGGGCGGGCGGGGCCGCGGCCGGAAGGTCGACCCGAAGCAGCGCGCCACCGCGTGCGGAACGGGCGACGGTGGCCCGGCCGCCGTGGGCGTCGACGACCCGCTGCACGATCGAAAGACCCAGACCGGATCCCGGCAACGCCCGGGCGCTGTCGGCACGGTAGAACCGGTCGAACACCCGCGGTACGTCGGCGGCGTCGATGCCCGGCCCGGCGTCGTCGACCTCGAGCACCGCCGACGCGCCTTCGGCACGGAGCCGGACCTGGACCGGCTGGTCCTCGGGGGACCACTTGCCGGCGTTGTCGATGAGGTTGAGCACCGCCCGCTGGAGCGCGGCGGGACGCCCGCTCACCCACACGGAGGTCACGTCGAGCGCGACCTCGATGTCGGGCATGCGGGAACGCGCCCGGATCGCGGCGGCCACCACCACGTCGGCGAGGTCGAGCAGCTCGGTGTTCTCGTCGCTGACGTCACCGCGCGCCAGGTCGGTCAGCTCGGCGGCGAGGGTGCCCAACTCGGCCACCTGGGCGCCGAGATCGTTGAGCAGCCGGGTCCGGCTCTCCGCCGGCAGTGCGCTGTCCAGGGTGCCCCGCCGATCGAGCCGGATCAGCAGCTCGACGTTGAGGCGCAGGCTGGTGAGCGGGGTCTTGAGCTCGTGGGCGGCGTCCTCGGCGAGCAGCCGCTGGGCCCGCCGGGAGTCCCGGAGCGCGGCCAGCATGTCGTTGATCGACCGGATCAGCCGCCGGATCTCCCCACCGCCCTCGTCCGGGATGTCGGCGTCGAGATCCCGGGTGTGCGCGACACGCACCGCGGCGGCGGTCAGCCGGTCGATCGGTGCCAGCCCGGTCCGGGCCACGGTCCGACCGACAAGGGCGCCGCCGGCCATGCAGAACAGCCCGATCAGCAGCATGCCGAACCCGAACCGGTTGATCGGGCTGTCGTCGGCGAGGTGGGCCACCTGGACCGCGCCGTCACCCGCCCGCAGGGTGTATATGAGGTAGCCCTCCTCCTCGCTGTCGTTCGACTCCATCAGGTCGGCCGACGCGCCCCGCGCCACGCGCCCGGCGTCCTCGCTGACTGGGGGCAGCGCGGGTTGACCGGCCGGCGTCCGGGTCGAGCCGTCGGGCAGGATGACCCGCACCAGCCGGCCGGATCCGGGATACGGCGGTAGCCGGACCTGCGCCGGACCGGCGCGCTGCGCGTCCGCCGCCAGGACGCGGGAGTCGGCGCGCAGCTGATTCTCGGCGGTGTCCCGCAGTTCCCAGTCCATCAGCTCGCTGGCCACCTGGAAGGCCACGAACACGCTGACCGCGATGGCCGTCGCCGCGATCACCGTCAGCCTGGCCCGCAGGGACCGCCGGCGCCACCATCGGGTCAGCCGGCGCGGTTCCCGGCCGGCGGACCTGCTCACGGAGGAGTCTCCCGCAACGTGTATCCCAGGCCGCGCAGCGTGTAGATCAACCGCGGCTCACCCTCGGCCTCCATCTTGCGGCGCAGGTAACTCACGTACACCTGGAGGTTGTTGGCGGTGGCGCTCATGTCGAAGCCCCAGATCGCCTCGAACAGCGCGTCGCGGGTCAAGACCCGGGTCGCGTTGCGCATCAGGACCTGCAGGAGGGAGAACTCGGTCCGGGTCAGGCGCAGCGGCCGCCCGCCCCGCCACGACTCGAACCTGTCGGGATCGAGCCGGACGTCGGCGAACGACAGGATCTGCGACTCCCCGTCGGTCGGCGTGCGCCGGCGCAGCAGGGCCCGCACCCGGGCCAGCAACTCCTCGGTGGCGAACGGCTTGGGCAGGTAATCGTCGGCGCCCGCGTCCAGCCCCGTGACCCGGTCGGAGACCTGGTCACGGGCGGTCAGCATCAGCACCGGCAGATCCCGACCCGCGGCCCGCAACCGCCGGCAGGTCTCCAACCCGCCGAGGCGGGGCATCATCACGTCGAGGATCAGCAGATCCAGCGTGTCACCGCCGGCCCCACCGACCCCGTCGAGCACGGCGAAACCGTTGGCGACGGTGCTGGTGTCGTAACCCTCGACCTGGAGCACCCGCTCCAGCGACTCACGGATGGCCACTTCATCATCCGCGATCATGATCCGCACGCCGGCCCGCCCCCTCCCAGTCGATGCTTTTTCCGCTCATTCTCCCCGATCAACCTGAGGCCAGGATTAGAGCGTCGCAGGGGACCGCGCTCTCAGCTTAAAGATCAGAAGCTGTCCCGCTGCCCTGTTTCGGCCGGGTCCGTGGGCATCGGACTCACCATGGAGGGCAGTGTCCCGGGCCATCGACGGAGGTCAGTAGCCCGGCAGCCCTGAGGCGGTCGAGGAACTGGGCGGTCTGCTCGATGACCTGATCCAGTCTGTCGGCGGCGACACACACGGAGCCAAGCAGGGCGTGGGCGTCCTTAGAGCTCGTGTCATTTGGTGGGTTGGGGACCGGTACTCATCTTCGTGCAGTGTTCTTCACGGCGGTGCTGATCACCTGCTCAAACAACCCTAGCGAGGCCCTGCTGTCCTGCGCTGATTCGTTCCTGAGAACAACAGTCATCGCAGGTAGCAGGGCATCTCTTGGGTGGATCCAGGCTCAGTGGGCCATCACGGGCTCGCCCTCGGACGGCTCCAGAGCCCGATTCGGAATCAGGAACGCCGCGATCACCGCACCGACCACGAAGAACCCGGAGCCCCACGCCAGGGTGGCCGTGTAGCCCTCGACCCCGGCCTGCGCCGCGGCCGGCGCGCTGGGCTTGTGCGAAGTCAGGTAGTCGGTCGCGGCCGATGAGGCAACGGTGGTCAGTAGCGCCGTACTGATCGAGCCGCCGACTTGCTGACCGGTGTTGATCAGCGCCGAGGCGACGCCCGTGTCCTCGTGGTGCAGGCCTGAGGTCGCCCCCTGGATCGCGGTGGTCATCACCGCGCCGATGCCGAGACCCAGCAGGATCAGGCCGGGCATGATGTGGGCAGCGTAGGTGCTGTCCAACTCGAGCCGGGTCAGCAGGGCCATACCGGCTGCGGCGACCAGGAAGCCGACGCTGACGACGATCTTCGGGCCGACCTTGGGCAGCACCAGCGAAGGCATCGTGGTCGACGAAGCGACGACGGCCGCGACCATCGGCAGGAACGCCAGGCCGGTCTTGATCGGCGAGTAGCCGAGGCTGGCCGCGAAGTAGTAGGTCAGGAACAGGAAAATCGAGAACATCCCCATGCCCAGGACGAACACCGCCATGAACGAACCACCGCGAGTCCGGTCCAGCACGAGGCGCAGCGGCAGCAGCGGATGCGCGACCCTGGACTCCAGCCGGACGAACACCACGAGCAGCACCGCGCCGACGATCATGGAGCCGAGGGCGACCGGGTCGGTCCAGCTGGTGGACTCTACGTGCGCGAACCCGTAGACGACGGCGAACAGCGCGGCGCTCACCACAACGATGCCCGGGATGTCGAGTTTGGGCTTCTTGGTGATCACGGGCTTGGCCAGCAGCAGCAATGCACCGATCAGGGCGGGGGCCGCGAAGGCGACGTTCACGTACATCACCCAGCGCCACGACGCCCATTCGGTGAGCATGCCGCCGAGCAGCAGCCCGATCGCGCCGCCCGCACCGCCCAACGCGCTGAAGATGCCGAAGGCCTTCGCCCTTTCGGACGGTTCGGTGAAGGTCACGCTGAGCAGTGAGAGTGCCGCGGGCGCGAGCAGCGCGGCGAAGAGGCCTTGGGCCACGCGTGCCGCGACGAGGATCTCGAAGCTGCCGGCCGCGCCACCGACGACGGACGCGGCCCCGAAACCTGCCAAGCCGATCACGAAGAGGGTACGTCGGCCCAACAGGTCACCGAGTCGGCCGCCGAGCAGCAGCAGGCTGCCGAACGCCAGCGCGTAACCCGTGATGACCCACTGCCGACTGCCGTCGCTGAAGCCGAGGTCTTGCTGCGCCTCGGGCAGCGCGATGTTCACGACGGTCGCATCGAGCATGACCATGAGCTGTGCCATGCCTATGACGACCAGCACCCACCAGCGCACGGCATGTGAGCCGCGAAGGCCCGAGTCTGTCTTTCCGGAGTCGGGCGCCCCGCGGTCGATGGTGGTACTCATTTCTTTCCCTTGCTTGGTGGGCATGGCTGAAAGCCGTCTGGAAACTGATTGGTTTGATTGGTTTCCTCACCGACGAAGGTGAGGCGAGCGGTGACGGGCTGAGATCTCAGGGCTTCAAGATCATCCTGTGACCCCTTTTGGGCTCACCTCGGCGATTTCCCCTGGAGGGCCGCGTCGGTGTCCGCGATGGCCAGCATCCTGTTGATGTCGGCGCCGGCCAGTGCGCCGGCCGCTGCGGAGGCCCCGACCTGGGCGACCAGATCGGTGGCGTTGCCGGCCACCCACACACCCGGCACCTCGGTGGTGCCGGCCGTGCCGGAGGCGAAGCCGCGGCCCATGTTCGGCAGGTCCCGCACCGGCAGGCCCAGCCCTTCCAGGCCCTGGGTGCGGGCCCGCATCTGCGCGGCGACCGCGAGGACGCGGCGGGCCACGACCTGGCCGTCGGCCAGGCGCACCCCGGCGAGGGCACCGTCCTCGCCGTTGACGACCTCGGCGACCGGGGTGTCGATGACGCGGATGCCGCGGGCGGCGAAGCGGGCGCGGCCGTCCTCGTCCAGGTCGGTGCCGTGGGTGAAGTAGGTCAGGTCTTCGGTCAGCTGACGGAACAGAAACGCGTGGCCGATGGAGGCCGCGCCGGTGGCGAGGATGCCGATGGGCTCGTCGCGCACCTCCCAGCCGTGGCAGTACGGGCAGTGCACCACACTGTGCCCCCAGTGCTCGGCTAGCCCGGGCACCTCCGGCAGGACATCCGTGAGGCCGGTGGCCACGAGGATGCGGCGAGCGGTGATGCTGCGGCCGTCGGCCAGGGTGACGGTGAACCGCAGGTCCCCGTCCGCCGAGGGGGCGGCAGATTCAGCCGAGACCACCTCGCCGAACACGACGCGTCCGCCGTACTGGCGCACCTGCTCCCGGCCCCGTCGAAGGATCTCGGTCGGCGGGGTGCCGTCCAGGGCGATGAGGCCGTGCACGGCCTCCGCGGGAGCGTTGCGCGGGGAGCCGCTGTCGATCACGACGACCGAGCGGCGGGAGCGGGCGAGGATCAGTGCGCCGTTCAGCCCCGCGGCGCCCCCGCCGATCACCACCGCGTCGACGGTCCCCTCGGCCAGTGCGTCGCTCGCGTACGGAGGAGTCGTCACAGTCATGGCCTTGGCCTCCTGCCTTTCCTTGTCAGTCATGGCTCGGTCAACCCTTCGAGTTCTGGGTGGTTGGAGGGGGGTCAGCTGTTCAGATCGCCAGGCGTGCACGCAGCCTGTCCGCTGAGCTCAGGACCGTTGTGTACTGAACAGTCAGAAACCTAGGCAGTTCTGTACCGGGTTGTCAAGAACGGTAGGTCGGCCCTACCTTCTACGTATGGCGAGACCACGAAGCTTCGACCGCGACCACGTCCTCCATGCCGCCGAGCGGCAGTTCCGCACCTCGGGCTACAACGGCACGAGCGTCGACGACATCAGCGCCGCCACCGGCCTGGGCCGCGGCAGCCTCTATGCCGCGTTCGACGGCAAGCACGGCGTGCTGCTGCAGGCGATGGGCAGGTACTCCGCCCGGCTGGGGCTGGCGGTGCAGGCGCTCGCCGGACCGGACGAGGGCGCCCTGGAACGACTGCGCGTGTTCTTGCTCCGCGCCGTAGACGGGGTGCCACTCGCCGACGACGTACCTCCCGCCCCGGACCGGGCGGCGGCGGCCTGCTTCGCCGCCAAGATGGCCCTGGAACTCGGCGCCTCCGACCCCGAGGTGGAACGCATGGCCAACGCCTGCTTCTCCGTGGTCGCGACGTCGGTGGCCGAGTGTGTGCGAGCGGCGCAGCGCAGTGGCGACATCGACCCCGACGCGGATCCCGACGACCTTGCGTATCTTCTGCTGGCCATCGTCCGCGGGGTCGATGTCGTAGGCGCGTCCGGCCACAGCCCCGCCCGCCTCACCTCGATCGCGGAGAGCGCGTTCGCATTGTTGCCTCGCCCGCGCCACCGCTGAGCAGGGCAAGGCCGGCCTCGTTGCACAGGCATCTGATGCGGTCGGCCCACTTCGACGCCGCGGAGACACGGCCCGTGGGTTTACGCGCCGCCGTGACCTCGTGTGTTGGCGCGTGCTGTGGTGTTCCGGGGTATGCGGGGTGGGCACTGCTCGGCACTTCGGACGTGCGGCGGATCCATGGATGCTGCTGCCCAAAATGCGGGCCAGAACCCGCTTGCCGACCGTCTGATCAGGGCCGGTGCCGCGTTCGAGGGCAGCGCGGGGATCGCCGAGGCCCGTGCCTGCTGGACCTGGAGATCGTCGAGGGCGCCGCCCAGATCAGCGTGTGGGACAGCAGCGTCAACTCGTTCTGCCGTGCGATCCTCACCGCACGGGAGACAAGCCAGGGCGCACGCGGTGACATGGCCTGAACAGGCGTTCAGCCGTTCATGCGGGAAGGAACGGGAGGCTACTCGTCGGCTCAAGCTGACGTAGGACCGATGAGGTCGGCAAGACGCCTACGGGCAGCCGGTGAGCTGAAGCCCGGCTGCCGGTGAAGTCTGGCACCCGCTCGACGACGTTGCCCCGTTGGCCGATCACCTGCTTCCGTCACGCAATACAGCGTCGACGACGCGATCGACGAAGAGAGTGAGCTCGTTCCGGTCGTGCCGTCCGAAGGTCGAAGTCCATAGCGCGAACCGGCCGAAGAGCGCGGACCAGAGCAGCAAGGCGGCTGATTCCGCGCCGTCCGGCCAGCGCAGTCCCTCGACCTCGCAGGCGTGCACGGCGTCCACCCACTGCTGCCAGAGAACACGAGCGGGATGCGCCTGGCCGGGTTCACCGAAGCTCGATGCATCGTGGCCGAACATCAGGCGGATGACTCCGCGCTCGGCGGCGGCAAATGCGCAGAAGGCGTTCGCTTGGGCACGGAGGCGTTCGCTGGCATCGGCTCCGCGATCCGCCGCCCGGGTGTCGGCCTCGCGCATCGCTGCGACCACCCGTTGGTATCCGTCCTCCGCGACCGCGTGGGCGAGTTGGTCCTTGTCCGCGAAGTGCAGATACATGCTCTGGGCTGCGATGCCGACTTCCCGCGCGACCTCCCGAAGGGACACCGGGAGGGCGTTGTCGGTCAGTTTCTCGTCGAGAAGACGTGCGACGGCGGCCAGGATTTCCGCGCGGAGCCGATCGCCCTGGCCGCGGGGGTTACGTCTGCGGGTGGTGTCGGTGCTGGTTGCGGCGTCCTGGTTCATGCCTCTCATTCTGCGGGAGCCGACGCCTTGCGGGCTGCACGAGTGTGGCCTTGGCCCCGCAAGGCGCCGCGGTCACGCCTCCTCGAGGGCGCGGGCGGCGGTGGTCATGGCCTGGCCGGAGGCGGGAAGCCCGATGTACGGAGCGGTCTGGAGCACAGCCTCAAGGATCTCCTCGGAGGTCAGCCCGTTGGCGAGACCGCCGAGGACGTGATTGCGCACCTCCCCCTGATGACCTTGGGCCATCAGCACGCCCAGCGTGACCAGACTGCGACTGCGCCGGTCCAGGCCCGGACGAGACCAGACCTCGCCGAAGCACTGCTCCAGTGCGAGCCGGGCCATGTCCGATCCAGGGCCCGTGCCCTCGGCGGGGGCGACCATGTTCTTCTGCAGGAATGTCTCGCCGAACATCTCCCGTACGACCTGCTCGCCGGCGGCGCGGCGCTCACCGGGTTCACTGCTGGTCATCGGTGTCCTTTCCCTGGGCTTCACTCATGCGGGGCAGCATCCCCAGCACCGTGGCCGTGGTGGTGCCCGCGTCGACGGGGAGCACCGCGCCCGTGATCCAGCGGGATTCCACGCACCCGAGGAAGAGAACGGCCCAGGCCAGATCCCAGGCCGTGCCCTCCAGACCGAGAAGGTTGGCCGCGCTGCGCATCCGCCGTCCCTCCGCGCCGCCGTGGTCCCCCACAGGGGTGTGCAGGTGGCCCGGAACGAGACAGTTGACCCGGATGTGGTCCGGCCCCCAGCTGTAGGCGAGGTCGGTGGTCAGCGACTGCAGTGCGCCCTTGCTGGGTCCGTACGCACCACTGCCGAAGCCACGCAGCGCCGCGATGGAGGAGATGTTGACGACGGATCCGCCACCGCCGCGCACAAGGTGAGGGTGAGCGGCGCGGGCCACCTGCATGGCGGCCGTGACGTTCAGGGCGAAGACCCGGTCCCAGCCCGCGCGGCTGGTAGCCATGACGTCCCCCTCCCCGGTGATGCCGGCGTTGTTGACCACGGCGTCCAGGCGCCCGGCGCGGGCGGCGAACTCGTCGACCGCCGCACCCGCCGCCACCTCGTCGGTGATGTCCGCGGTGAGCGCGATCGCCCGCCCGCCGTCGGCCTCGACGCGTTCGCGTGTGTGCTCGGCGCGCTCCGCGCTGATGTCGAGGATGCCCACGGTGGCTCCCTGGGCCGCCAGCAGCAACGCGGTGGCCGCGCCGGTGCCCAGGAAGTCACCTGTGCTGCCGGCGCCGGTCACCAGCGCCGCCTTTCCCGTCATACGGGTGCCACGCCCGTCGACGTGTCCGCCGACGTCGAACGTCCGCTCGTCCGACATGCCGCTCACCACTCGACGGGCAGGGACGTCAGGCCGTACACGATGCTGTTCTTCTTGAACGGCAGTTCGTCCTCGGGCACTGCGAGACGCAGGTCGGGGATGCGCTCGAAGAGGCGCGGCCAGGCGACCTGCATCTCGATCCGCGCCAGGTTCTGCCCCAGGCACTGGTGGGAACCGAAGCCGAAGGCCACATGGTGGCGAGCACTGCGGCCGATGTCGAGCTGGTCCGCCGGGCACTCGCCCTCGCCCGCGCCGAAGGCACGCCCGTCCCGGTTGCCGGCGATCAGCGAGACGATGACCCCCTCGCCCTTGCGTACGAGCTGCCCGCCGATCTCTACGTCCTCGGTCGCCACCCGCCGCGGATCGGTCGAGACGATGCTCCAGTAACGCAGCATCTCCTCGGCTGTGCTGGGAGCGAGCTCGGGGTGTTCCCGCAGGCGGTCGCGCTGGTCCGGGTTGAGCAGGAGCGCCACGGTGCCCAGGCCGAGCATGTTCGCGGTGGTTTCGTGCCCTGCGCCGACGAGCAGCCCGACCAGTGCGGGGATCATCTCCGGCGCGAAACCGTCGGGCCCCTCGTGATCGGACAGCAGCCGGCTGATCATGTCGTCCGCGGGCTCCCGGCGCTTGCGCTCGACGAGAGCCTTGTAGTACTCGTGCGCCTCCCCCAGCGTCCGCGCGCGCTCTTCGTGACTGATGGTCAGGTCGGTGCCGGCGTTCGCGTGCCGCTGGAAGACGTCGTGGTCCTCGTACGGAACCCCGAGGATGGTGCAGATGGCGAGCGAGGGCATCGGCAGGGCGAAGTCCTGGATGAGGTCGACCGGGCCTCCCTTGGCGAGCATCGCGTCGATCAACTCGTCCGTGATCTGCAGCAGTTGGTCGCGCATCGCCTGAGTGCGCTTGACACTGAACTCCTTGGTGAGCATCTGCCGCAGCCGGGCGTGCTCGGGGTCGTCCAGGCGCAGGAACAGCCCGCCCTCGTGCTCGGGCTGGTTGGAGTGCACCAGGGGGAAGTCGGGGTTGCGTACGTCGGCGCTGAAGGACGGGCTGGACAGCACGGCGCGGATGTCCGCGTGCCGGGTCGCCAGCCAGTGCCGGGTGCCGTTCCAGATGGTGACCTGGTGCAGTCCGCCGGCCTCCCGGAACTCGGCGTACTGCGGCGGCTCGCTGAAGGGACAGCTGCGTGGAGCCGGAAAGAACGGTGCCTCGCCGGCTGCGGGGATCTCTGCTGCGGTCGTCGTCATGTCGTCTTCCTCGATCACAGATCTGATGTCGCGATGGCGGGGGTTGTAGACGCGGGGGCCGTAGACGCGGGGGTGGTGGGCCAGGGCGCGCGGTCCAGTACGGCCTGGCGCCAGGTGCGCAAGGACCGTGCCATGCCGTTGCCCAGCACGCCGTCGACCTGGTGCGGGCGTCCCTCGACGTCACGGTGGCCGTAGACCCCGACGAACCGGCCTTCTTCCAGGGAGCCCTCGACGACCGTGAAGGCCATCTGTCGCCCTGTGGAGCCGTAGGACTGGAGTTTCAGGTCGTACTGGTCGGACCAGAAGTAGGGCAACGCGGGGGCGGCCGGTTCGCCGCCCAGGAGGGCCGCGCCGACCGCACGTCCCTGTTCCGCGGCGGCCAGTCGGTGCTCGCTGCGTATGTGGCGGTCCGTGGCGGGGTCCAGCCAGGCGGCCACGTCGCCGACAGCCCAGATCCGCTCCGCGGCCCGGCCCCGCGCATCGCACAGCACACCCTCGACGCCGTCCCGCTCCTTGTTCCCGAGCGGCACGCCGGATCCGGCGAGCCAGCCCACCGCCGGACGGGCGCCGACCGCGACGAGGATAGTGGACGCCTCGACCACGGAGCCGTCGTCGAGCACGACGCCCGTGGCCCGGTTGTTCTCGGCGAGCACCTCGACGACTCCCCGGCCGCACCGCAGGTCGACGCCGGCGGCGAGGTGACGGGACCCGAGCATGCCCGCCACTTCCTCTCCCAGTACGTTGACCATGGGAAGGGGCAGCGGGTCGGCCATCGTCACCGGAACGTTCATCCCCCGGGCCACCGCCGCGGCTTCCGCACCGACGAATCCGGCACCCACGACGACCAGCCGTCCGCCGTGCCCGAGGGCCCCGCGCAGGCGGAGGGCGTCCGGCAGGTTCCGCAACACCTGGACACCGTGCAAGCCGGCACCGAGGGAAGGAGGATGCACCGCCACAGCACCGGTGGCGATCACCAAGGCGTCGTACGCGAGTTCTCCACCGCCGACGAGACCCACCGTCGAGGCATCGGCGTCCACCCACACGGCCGCAGTGCCGGGCAGGTGAGTGATGCCCAGGGCGTCCCACTGCTCCCGCGGGCGCAGCAGGAGCCGCTCGACCTCCCACTCCCCGGCCAGCAACTGCTTCGACAACGGCGGCCGGTCGTACGGCAGGCCGGGCTCCCCGTCGACCATGACCACGTCGCCTGTGAAGCCGCGACGGCGAACCTCCTCGGCGACTCCCAGCCCCGCGGCCGAACCACCGACCACGACAAGCCGGTGAAGTCCCGTCGCGGCCGACACGTTCAGCCCTCCTCGATAGTGATCGCCGCGGCCGGGCACACCTGAGCCGCTTCCCGCACGGCGAAGTGCTGCTCCGCCGGAGGCTCCGCTTCCAGCAGGACCACGATGCCGTCCTCGTCACGCTGGTCGAACACGTCCGGGGCCACCAGCACACACTGGCCCGCTCCGCAGCACTTGGGTTCGTCAACGGTGATTTTCATGCCACTTGCCCTTCCGACAGTCAGGCCGACGAGTCGGCGCGACCGCCGACCTCCCACCTGACACCTTACGAGTGTCACCTTACAGATGTAAGTCTTCAAGTACAGAAGGATCACGTGGATGTTGTCCGAGCGAAGTGCCGGAGGAGGACGCACATTTCGTCGCCTCGGCGTCCACCGTCCGGCTTCCGGGCACGCCAAACCGATCGACAACAACCGAAGGCGGTCTACACGGGTGTTCTGCGAGGCCACGCGGCTATCACGGCGCCTTGAAGGGGGGTTGATCCGCTCCGAGTCTCACCATCGACGGGAGAAGGGGGCGGATGTATGAGCCAGCGGTCCAGGCGGCCTTCAGGCATCCAGGGAAACATGCCGTACACCTTGGGCGGCAGGAAGTTCCAGATCACCGTCGCCGACCTCGAACTCCACCTGGTCGCAGGCGACTTCGGCACTGGCCACCACGCCGACGAGTATGCCGCCGCCCGGTCTGAGAATCGAAGTACGACTGCGCACCTCCACGTGGGAGCCGGAGCCTTGCCCTCAGTTGCAACGGTGTGCAGCAGCCGGAGGGTGACCGGCCGTGACGCGTGGCGCACGGCGTTGGTCACGATCTCGCTCACGAGTAGCTCGACCCAGTCGCTGGGGGCCTCGAGCCCCCACCGGGCCGGCGCGCCCCGTGCAAGTCGGCGAGCTCTGGGGGGCTTTGTCCTCCAAGTCCAGGAACCAGTACGCAACATCGCTCAGCGTGATCCCCGCGAAGCAGGCTGCGAGCAGCGCGATGTCGTCGTCCCAGTCGCCCCGCTCGAGCATGTCGAGCACCTCGTCTCACAGGGATTCCAGCGGGGGCGGATAGCTGGGCCCGGTCAGCCGTGCGGTCTCGGCGAGCCTCTCGCGAAGCCGCTCTATGCCGGTCCAGACGTCCTGGAGACGGGACTCCACAAGCCCGTCGGTGTAGAGAAGCAAGGCCGCACCGGCAGGTGCGTCCAGTCTCACGGTCTCGAAGCGGAGGCCGCCAACACCGATCGGCGCCCCTGATGGCACCCGCAGCACTTCGGCCCGCCCGACCAAGTGCAGCAGGAGCGACGGAGGGTGGCCGGCGTTGGCGATAGTGAGGCGGTGCGCGACGGATCGTAGACCGCGTAGAGGCAGATCGTCATGCGGTCGGTACCGAGACGCTGGGCCTGCAGTCGCCACCCACCCGTGCCGTCTCCGCGGCGGGAAGGTATGGGGTGGCAAGCCGGACTCCGCTGGTGCGGGACAGTGTCTCAGGCTGCATGGTGCGCTGCAGTTCGTTGGCGACGTGCGCGTCGTGGCCGTACAGCAGCGCCTTGTCGATACCGAGAGCGCTGTGTGCGGCGAGCCGGCCATCCTCAACATCCGGCACCAGAGCCTCATCACGACCCACCGGGGTGAGATCCCAGCATTCAGGCCTCGCCCGGTCGACTGCACGACAGCACGGTCTCACGCAGCCAACGATGGGCCGGATCGTTCGCTCGCCGAACGTGCCACGCCTGCTGGTACGCAAACCGGGGGAGATCCAAAGGCGGCTTGAACTTCCGTAGCGCCCGGTGCCTCTGCATCGGCCCCACCGCTCGGCCGGCAACGGTGAGGATGAGATCGGTACCCTCGATCAAGTCCACCGCCGCGCTCCAGTGAGGCAAGGTCACGGCGAGATGCCGCCGTAGCCCCCGTGCGGCCAGAGCCGTCTCGATCTCGTCGTTCGCGTCGGGGCGCAGGGCCAGCATGACGTGCGGCCGCTCCAGCCACTCCCCCAGTGACAGACCTCCCCTCGCAGGCAGTACGGCCTTGTCCGCAAGGCTCACAAACTCTTCCTGAAAGAGGTCCTGGACCTCGATGCCCTCGGGTACATGGGGAAAGATTCCCAGCGCGAGGTCGAGCTCGCCGTCCGTGAGCTGCGCCATCATCGCCTCCCGGCTGGCCTGACTGATCGCCAGGTCAAGGCCGGGGGCCTTGCTGCGAACATCCCGCACGAGCGCGGGCAGCACGATGCGCGACGCGTAGTCCGAGAGCGAGAGCCGGAACCGTCGGCGCGTGAGCGACGGGTCGAAGCCGGGCGCTCTGAGCAGTTCGGCCAGGCTGGTCAATGCCTCCTCCAGCGGCTGTACGAGTGCCTGAGCACGTGCCGTCAGGACCATGCGGCCGCCGTGCCGCGCCAGCAGTGGATCGCCGAACTGCGTCCGCAGCTGCGCGAGCGCATGACTGACAGCCGGCTGGCTCTTGTTCAGCCGCCCAGCGGCTCGCGTGACGTGCTTCTCGGACAGCAAGGCATGCAGCGTCAGGAGCTGGTTGAGGTCGATCCGGCTGAGTTCATCCATTCCACGAATGATACGGATGCATGCAAAGCATTTCCATAAATGGCGGTGATGGAAGAGGCTCGGAGCATCGCGGCGCTCGCCCCACCGGGACGGCGTTGCCGGAGCGGCGGTGCCGCGCTCGATCAAGTGCAACTCACACTAAGGAAGACCAGAGATGACGAAGGATGACCAGGGCCTGGAGCTCTCCTATTCCGACGGCCGGCCGGCCACGATCGGAGTGAAGGCCGTCAACCAGGTGCTGAGCGCCGTGGGCGTCCACGCCAGCCAGGTCCCCGTTCCCTCGGAGGCTCAGCCGATCCTGGAGGCCTCCAGGATCCGGGCGCTGGCGGAAGCTGAGCAGGCGGAGCTGGTCTCGCTGTTCAGCCTTGACCGGGAGGAGCTCCTGAGGCACGTCGAGCTGGCCGGCCGCCCGCCCGAAGTCCATCGCGGCGGGTTCCTGAACACCTCGGAGCACGAAGTTCCGCCGTACCCGAAGGTGTACGACATGAAGGCGATGGACACCGCCGCCCGGCACGCGGTCCAGGCGCGCTTCGGCCGGCTCCATGTCAACATCTCCGATGACGGTGTCGGCATCGACGAGGTCATGACCGTGGTCTCCGGTGGCCCCATGACGTGGTTCTATCGGCTTCCCGACGGCGTGGTCGCGAGGTTGTCGGTGGGAGCTGTGGAGATCGGTGCACCGGCCTGGCGCATCAGCTACCCCGGAATCCGCCCGCACGGCGCCTTCCTGGACGCCGAGCACGGCCTGATCGTGGCGTTCGCCCATGGCCCTGAGAAGTTCGTCATGCGGTACGACGCCCCGAGCGCCGAGGGCGCGGAGTTGCTGGGGACGAACCCCTGGATCGACTTCGGCGGGGACGCGCCCCGGATGCTGGACGCCGTGACCGCGAGCTGACCCGCGCAAGCAGGAGATGGGCATGACGGCATAAGCCGCTCGTGCCCGCCCTCACTCCCCGGCCCACACACAGAGCACCGTCACAGGAAGAGACATGTCCACCATCCCCCGGGTGGCCGCCACACGCCTGCCCTCCGTGAGCGAATCCTGACGAAGTCGCTGCTTGCCGGGCCGGGACCGGAAGGGCGGCGACGCACATCCCGGGTGCAGGGGATCTGCAAGACGGTGCCTGTCGGCATCAAGCGCTGGTCCGGTGCGGCCCTGGAACCATCGATTGCCGCGCGGTCCGCGGCTCAAAGGAGCGGAACAGTGCCGAATCGGACAGACCGACCGGACACGGGGGCTGATGGGGCGCCCCGCTCCGGGCCTGGCACTGCATGCAGCCTCGTTCGTCCGGATCAGATCACAACGCGGAGCGCCCCACACCGAAGGCCGAGTGCGGGGTGCTGCCGTGGAGAGCTTCACCGCGGTGGTCGCTCGTGCTGCGTGGCGTACGAGCGACCACCGCAGAGCACCTTCCGAGCGTGGAGGGCAGCTGTGTCAGCGCAGCTCGAAGATCAGGATGACGGCGTACAGCAGGGTCGCCGGAACAAGAATCAGGACGCCCGTGACGAGCAGGTTGCGCAGGTTCGACGACCGGGCCAGGCCCATCGCTCCCACCATGTTGCCGTTGGGGAACGGACCGTATGTGTCCAGCTTCGAGGCGAACAGCAGCACGATCACCCAGGCATTGGCGGTCACGCCGATGCTGGTCGCGAGGTCACCGAAGACCTGGTCGAGAAGGACCACGTGTGCGGCTGCCGCTCCAGGAGCGCCGAGCATGCCCAGCAGGGCTGCCACTGCCGCGAATGCCAGGGGGGACATCGAGCCGAGGTCGTCGTTGAACGTCGTGCGGAGCACGTCGAACGGCTTCAAGTGTTCGACGGCCATGAAGAAGACGGCCATCAGCCAGAACAGGAAGAACATCCTGAGCTGCGTAGAGGCTCCCCGAATCACGTGCTGCACTGTCGCAAGGACCGGCAGGCCGCCGGCGACACCGGTGACGACAGCGATCACCGGCAGGGCTAGCAACGGAAACGATGTACCGGCGCCGGCAGCGATGGCGTAACCGACGCAGACAGCCAGGGTGACAGCGAAGGCGACGGTCGCGTGGGTGCGCCGAATACCGGGGGTCGGCTCGTCGGTCTCGGCGAACTCGGAGCCGTCATATTCATCACCGGTGTTCTCGGTGCGCCGTTGCATCCTCGGGATGACGATCATGCCGCCGATGACAGAGAGCACGGCCAGGGGGACGGCACCGTAGAGCAGGTACTGCGGGTAGCTGACGCCCGCTGAGGTCATGATCGCCACGTTGGTTCCCGCGAAGGGGGCAACGGCCAGGCCCGCGGAGCCGCCCAGAAACATCATTGCCGCTGTTGCGGAACGCGTGAAGCCGAGACGGGCGGCCACCGGGAGCAGCAGCGGGGCCGCCACGGCCAGCGCTCCCGCCAGAGTGCCCAGCGCGGCGACCAGGACAAGGCAGACCAGCATGATGCCGAGGATGGTGCGTTTGGGACTTCTGTCGCCGGTCACCCGCAGCATGGACTTGACGATGGTGTTGGCGGCACCGGTGATGCGGAGAATCTCACCCGCGCCGGCGCCGAGCATGATGATCAAGCCGATCATCGTCACGGTTTCTGCGAGCGAAGCGCCGAACATGTCCCCGATGGCGCTGGGAGCCGGCAGGAGCATGAGCATCACGCTCATCACCGACACGGCTGTCGCGATGAGGATGTCCATCCCCAGCAGGGTGAGCAGTGAGAAGAAGACGACTGGCAGCAGGCCCCACAGCGTCGGTGGCGACGTCGCGATCCCTGCGATCAGGGAGCCAACCAGGCCGACAGCGGTTGTCGCAGGGACAAGGCGGCGCCCTTTGGGCTCTGACCGGTCTTTCGGGCCGAGCGCCGACTCGGACTCCTTGGTGGGGGACGTCGCTGCAGCGGTCGTAGGACCGGTTCGCGGACAGTCGTGCAAGTCGCTCATGGCGTGCCTCCGTGTCGGTTGGATTTTTGGCTTTCGAGCGGCGGCACGGAAGGTCCCTGCCGGGACATCGGTGCCAGGTGTGCGGGCCCGCAAGGGGCGCGTCGGTCGGTTGCCGAGGGGCAGTGCCACGTGGGCGAGGCCTGCGGGAGACCGGCAGTACGTGGGCGAGCTGCCTACTTCTCAGAGATCGGCCACTTGGGAAGCCTCGCCTTTTGATACGTCAGATCGCTCCACCGGGGAGTCGCCGAACCAGGCGCACCGACATACAAGACGTGGGGCGAGAGCCGCGAGAACGACTTGTAGAAGTGATGGGCGGACTTGACGACCACTACGGCCTTGTCATCGAGGGTGCACCCCAGTCCGGTGAACAGATCGATGTTCAGGGCCTGTGCCCGCTCGGATGTGAGCACGCACTCGATACCGTTGGCTTCCACCAGGGCGGCGTCCCCGACCGACAGAGGCTCTCCTGTCTGATTGGTCTCCGTGTGCTTGCGGCGCAGCGCCTTCACCCGGAAGACCTCGTCGACGGGGCTTCCTGACATGGGGCTGGTCTTGCCGCCGACGCGCAGCGGCAATCGCGCGCCCACGCCGGCTGCGAAGGCGGTCTGCACCGCCATCGGGTCCCACAGTGGTCCGAGGGCCACATTGGTGATCTCTCGTTCGATCAGCCGCTGCAGGATGAAGGTGGAGTCTCCGACTGCGCCGCTTCCAGGGTTGTCGGAGCGGTCAGCGAGGATGGCGGGCCTGGGGCGCTGACTCAGCGCGGCGTCGAGAGCTTCATCGACCATCAGGTACCGGACGAGGAACTCTTCCCGCAGGGAGATCAGTTCGTCTGCCAGTTGCTGTGCCGTCTTATGAGCCGTCGGCAGGTCTGCGTCCGTGTAGACGAGGACCTTCGTTCCCATGTCCGGCACGTCTCCTGTGGCGAAGCCCTGGATGGTGGACACGGAGAGCACGCCGCCCTGTCCTTCCAGGGCCTTCATCCGGGCGACGTACGAGAGGCCCGGCTCGCGGGAGGTGTGCAGGGGGATGACCATGTCGGTGTCGATGACGGCGGGAACCGGCCGGATCTCCCCGGCGAACGTTCTTGCACACAGGTCGACGAGCTCCACGGCCCTGTCCTCGATGTCCGAGTGCGGATACTCCTTGTAAGCGATCAGGACGTCGGCGTTGGCCACCATGGCGTCACTCAGGTGTGCGTGCGGATCGAGTTCGCATCCGATCACTGCATCCGGACCGGCCACCTCTCGTACCCGCGTGATGATGTCGCCCTCGCAGTCGTCGTAGCCGTCGGCGACCATGGCGCCGTGGAGGCCGAGGAGAACCACGTCGACGGGCAGACTGCGCCCCAGGTCCGCCAGGAGCTCGTCGCGCAGGCCCTCGTAGGCCTCACGGGAGACCAGGCCTGCGGGGTGGGTGTTGGCGAAGACCCCGTCGAGGATCGTCCACCCTTCCTGGCGGGCTCGTCGTTTGGCCACCGTCATGGGGGCGGAGTACCGGGTCATGTGCTCCGGATGCGTTCCTGCGGGAAAGTAGCCGTGCTCGTGGAAGGCGTCCATCCCGGTGGGCAGGGGCGAGAAGGTGTTCGTCTCGGTGCCGATCCCGGCGGTAAAGACACGCATGGTCATCCTTTGCTCACTCTGTGCTTGCAGTAGCGGCCAGTTCACGGAGGTACATGGGGCAGGAGCGCGCGATCCTGGACAGTCGAGTTCGGGCGTATCCAGCTGTGCTGGCGGCTCCTGGCTCGGTGCGTGGCGCACCGGCGGAAGCGGCGGCCGGTGCGCCGCGGCGCTGTGCGTGTCGGCCCGGCCCCGGCGCGAGGCGAAGGGACGTGGCCCGTGGGGCCACGCGTGGCGTGTGGTGCTTGAGGTGACTTCAGCGGTCCTCGGCGCTGTTGAGGGCCAGGAGGGCGTCGCGGTGTTCCGCGCCTGCCTCTGCGACGACTTCCGCCGTGGACTGGGCGGTGCGGATGGGGACGAAGCCCGTGCCGTCACCGGCACTGCTGAATCCGTGTACGGCCGGGCGGGGCAGGCTGTTGTAGGAGAAGTGGGACGAGAAGTAGTAGGCGCCGGTGTCGCGCAGGACCACCAGGTCGCCTTCCGTCAGCTCCGGCAGCTCGCGGCCGTGGGCCACGACATCGCCGGCGAAACAGCATGGCCCGGCCACGTCCTGGACCAGTTCGCGGCCGCGGCGGCGTCGGCCGCCGGCATCGTAGGCCTCTACTCGCAGCGGCCACGCCTGAGGCATGAACACGGTGCGCGTCGCGGTCTGCGCGCCGGCATGGGTGATGGCGATGCGCCGCCCGCCGGCGTCCTTGGTGTATTCGACCAGCGCGGCGATGAAGCCGTTCTTTGCCAGCAGGGACCGACCGAACTCGGTGACGAGCGAGTAGCGGCCGCTGAAGAGTTCGGGCACGCGCGCCCGCAACACCGCCACGTACTCCGTGTAGCTGGGGCGGACCGAGTCGTCGTCGAAGTTGACCGGCAGGCCTCCGCCGATGTCCAGGCTGGTTACCTGGCGCCGCCCGACGGCGGCGTTGATCTCTTCGGCGAGTTCATACGCCGCGCGCACGCCCTCGGCGATGAGTTCCAGCGGGCAGCCCTGCGAGCCGACGTGCACGTGCAGGCGCGTGAGCCAGGGTCGGGCGGCACATGCCGACACCACTTCGTCGCGCATGCCGGGATCGGCGAGCGGGACACCGAATTTCGAATTGGTGGAGGCCGTACTCATCGCACTGATCGACCCTGCTCCCACCTGGGGGTTGACGCGGATTCCCAGGACGGAAGCCGTCTGTGGCGTGACCAGTTGGTCGATCCGCTTGAGCTCGTCGAGATTGTCCGCGTTCACCGCCACTCCGAGTTCGAGCGCCTCGGCCAGTTCTGCGCGCGTCTTCGCCGGCGAGTCCAGAACGATGCGTTCGGCAGGAAACCCCGCGGCAAGAGCCTGTGCCAGTTCGCCCGGGCTGGCCACCTCGCAGCCGAGCCCTCTGGCTGCCAGCAACCGCAGCACCGGGACGAGCGGGCACGCCTTCGCGGCAAAGGCGTGCAGAACCGCGACCCCTTCGAACGCGCTCTGCAGTTCGCCGACCGTCGTGTGCACCCCGTCGATGTCGATGAACCCGGCCACCGGATGCGCGGCCCCGGTGAGTCCCGCCTCGACCGCGGCCCGAACGACCCGATCGAATCGGCCTTCGCTGGATGGCTGAATGTACTGGTCCATGGATGCGCCTTCCTGTTCGCGTCCCCCAGACTCACCCCACTGCGGCGCACCGGATCCTGGGCGCTGAAATTCGTCATATGTTCGCTGAATCAAGCCGAAATATTGCATACTCCGCTACATGACCCCCAGTGCCCTGCCTGATCCCGTCGTCGATGAGGTCGATCTCGCGCTCATCAACGCGCTGCAGGTGGCCCCACGGGCGACGTGGGCCGTCCTGGGCCGCACGCTCGGGCTCGATTCGGCCACCGTCGCGCGGCGGTGGCAGCGCCTCAGCGCGGCCGGTCTGGCCTGGGTGACCTGCACCGTGGGCCCGTCCGGGCACAGCGAGTCGTGCGTGGCGTACGTCCGCGTCGTCACGGCACAAGGTCACTTCGATGACGTGGCGACACGTCTCGTGGAGAATCCGGCCGTGCGCTACGTGCACCACACGACGGGAGCGAGTTCCCTGCTCTTGATGGTCGCCCGGAGAAGCCCCGCGGCCGTGGCCCACTTCCTGCGCGACGTCCTGGACGTCATGCCCGGCGTGCTGTCGTACCAGTCCGAGATCCGCACGGTCGGTTACAGCGAACCGAGTCGTTGGCGCCTGCGGAGTCTTGCCCCAGCGCAGCAGCAGACCCTCCAGGCGCCGACCGTCGAAGCCCACGGAATCAGCGTGGACGAGGTCGACCGATCCCTCTACGAGTTGCTCCAAACAGACGGGCGCATGGGCTTTACGGAGATGGCCGAACAGGCAGGCGTCAGCGAGGCCACCGTCCGTCGGCGGGTGAACCGGCTTCTCGCCAGCGGCTCCCTGCGGCTCAGATGCGAGGTGGCGCAATCGGTGTCCGGATGGCCGACGACCGCCATCCTGTGGGCGCGCGTACCGCCCTCTTCTCTCGACCAGGTCGCGCGTGCGCTCGTCCCGCGCCCCGAAGTCCGCCTGAGCTGCTCCCTGTCGGGTCCCGACAACCTGCTGACGATGGTGTGGCTACGAACCCCGGCCGA
The DNA here is from genome assembly GCF_056433405.1 of Streptomyces sp. NPDC044719. Taxonomy (NCBI): domain Bacteria; kingdom Bacillati; phylum Actinomycetota; class Actinomycetes; order Kitasatosporales; family Streptomycetaceae; genus Streptomyces; species Streptomyces sp. NPDC044719. The sequence goes on along the minus strand of NZ_JBWKHE010000004.1, from coordinate 697,405 downwards.
GCTCCCGGAGTTCGAACGCGTCCTGTCCGAGCGCCATCCGGAGTACACCGTGACCGACCGAGCCGTCTGCCTGCACACCATGAAACAGATGGGGCGCCAACTCGACGCGGACGGGCGCTGCATCCGCGCGCTCGCGATGAACCCGACTGCTTTCCCCGTCACCTGACCCCGCCGCGCTGGAGCATTGGGTAGGCCGCGCCACACCCGCGGACGTCTTGGCCGTGTACCGCGATCGGCTGCGAAGGGGAGTAGCCCCGCAATACCGGTCGTCGACACACTGGAGCCCACGGGTTCCCGGTGACCGGGCCCGTGATCGTTGAGACTGCGGGTGGGCGAGACCTTCGGCCCTTTGTCGACGACATTAAGTGCGTATCGGCGGGGTCGAAGACGTTCCGCCGCTCCTCGCGCCGCTCGTCCTTCGAGGCCCCGCCGGTGCGGGAAGGCTGGACGAGTCCCGTGATCCATTTCGTATTGCTCATCGCCTGCGCTGTGGCGATCTACTTCTCCTGCGAGTGGTTCGTCAATGCCCTGGAGTGGCGGGGCGAGCGCCTCAACGTCAGGAAGATGGCGGTCGGAACGATCCTGGCCGCCTTCGGTACCGCCCTGCCCGAGTCCGTGGTGACGCTGGGCGCAGTGATCACCGGCGCAACCGAGGAGGCAAAGAACATCGGCGTCGGTGCCGCGATGGGCGGTTCACTCGCCCTGGCGACCGTCGCCTATGGCATCACCGGCACCATGCTCCTGCTCAAGCGCCGCAAGGAACGTGCCGCCCTCCTCGCCACGGTGGGCGGTGGCGGAAGCGACGTCGCTCCGCCTGACAGCGAGGCCCTCGGCGACGCGAAGGACCTGAAGCGCCTGGCCAAGGACCAGCAGTGGTTCCTGCCGATCTTCATCGTCAAGATCGCGCTCGGCCTGGTCGCCTTCGCCTTCGCCTTCAAGACGACGCTCGGCCTGTTGTTCTTCGCCGCCTACGCCGTGTGCTTCTGGCGTGAGATCCGCAGCAGCAAGGCGGCCGAGGACGACGAGGAGCTGGAGCCGCTGAAGTTCCAGCCCGGCAAGGCTGCTCCGGCCACGTGGGCCGTAGTGGCCCAGACCCTGGCCACCCTCGCAGTGATCTTCTTCGCCGCCCACTTTTTCGTGAAACAGCTGGACGTTATCGGCCCCATGCTCGGCTTGTCCGCCACCGTGACGGCACTGTTGCTGTCGCCGATCGCCACCGAGCTCCCGGAGCCCGGTACTGCTTGCGCTCAACACGGTTCACACCGTCCTCGAGCCCGAGCAGCGCCTCGTCGACCACGCCCGCCAGCTCCACCATCGACGCGCCATCGACGTCGGCCGTCGCCCTGGCAACCGCCCCGCCGACGCGGCTGGCGTGCCACCTGCACGCCGCCTCTCACGGACGCCACGGTCTCAAGCCCGAGCAGGTCACTGCCGAAGAACTGGTAGCGGACCAGGTCGATCGCTCGCCGGTGCTCACGCACGGCGTGGGCGTCATAGCGGGTGAAGTCGCCGGCGATACAGATCAGGCGCGGGCCGCTCCACAGCACCTGGGACCTGGCCGACACCCCGAGCCGGTCGCGGACCAGGTTCCGGAAAGCGTCCTTGTGCGCCATCAACCACGACATGTAATACAGGCCCTGGTTGATCATCCCTTCTCTGAACTACCGGTAGGGCTTGCGGCGTGCGAAGAGAAACGCTTGTGATGCTTCCTGATCCGGGTTGAGCAGCATCTGGGCCTCGACCTCGAATCCGGCGTCACTCAGCCAGGTTGCCACCTGGTCCGGCTGGCGGCGGTGGACATGGATCTTCATCGGGTGACCGCCGTAGCCCTGTGTCTTCACCTGCGATTCGTCGCCGACGTGAAACAGGAGCTGTAGCGGTCCGCCTGGACGCAATGCTCGGTGGAAGTGCCGGAACACGGTCGGAACCTCGTCGTCAGGGACGTGGATCAGCGACTGCCAGGCGATCAGGCCAGCCACTGAGGCGGCCGGGAGGTCCAGGTTCGTCATCGAGCCCACTTCGAACCGCAGGCCGGGGTGGTCGCGCCGAGCGGCGTCGATCATCCTAGGCGACAGGTCGATGCCGAAGGCGTCGACGCCGAGCTCGTGGAGGTGGGCGGTGACGTGTCCGGGGCCGCAGCCGACATCAGCCACCGGCCCGCCGCCCGCGGCCCGCACGCTGTCGGCGAACAACCCCAGAGCCGCGCGAAGGTACTGGTGTCCGGCGATGGCATCGCGTACTTGGACGGCATAGTTGACCGCGACCGTGTCGTAAGAGGTTCGGGTGTCGGCCAGCCAGTCGTTCGTGGTCATGACCGGCACGGTAGTCCGTGATCACGATGGACGGTAAGTAATGAGACAGCAGGCGGGCTTGAGGAACGCTTCATGGGCCGGCTCAGGGCTCGCTCACATCGCTGGTGCGGGCGACGATCTGATCCAGTGTGGGGATGCCCAGGAAGACCGTGGACCCTTGGCGCCTTTGTTGTGCGTCAAGTTGGGCGAGCTTCTCCTCCGCTCCAGCAAGGCTCACCTGCAGCCCTTCCACCTCGCCGAGCCAGCCTTCGCGTTCGGCCTCGGCGATGCGGGCGAGGAGGTTGTCGCGAATCTCGACGAGCCGGTCACGTTGGGCGGGGTCGGGCCAGAGCATCGGGCAGCGAACGCAGGCGTGTTCGTGAATACAGGGCGTGCCGAATGCGCGGCCGCAGGCGCCGATGGACACTTTGCGCCGCTCGAAGTGGCCGAGGAATTCCTGCCATTCATCATCGGTGGGGACTCGGTATTCCTCGCTGGGACGCAGAGACCGGCGGCGGGCGAGGAAGGCCATGTGCGCTTGGATTGCCTCTTCGGGATAGACGGCTTTGTAACCGAGAGTGACGTTGATGTCCTGATGGCCTGCGATGACCTGAGCGATGTGTGGCGGAAGTCCGCTGAGGATGGCGTCGGTGATGAACAGCCGACGGAAGTCGTGCGGTGTGTAGCGCAGTGGGTCGCCAGTGGTATCGGCAAGGCCCGTGGCGATGAGGGCCTGGTCCAGCATCGTGCGGACGGTTTCGTCGGTGAACGCGCGGTCCTCGCCGGAGATGCGTCGTTGGAACAGCAACGGGGCTGGCGCCTGCCACTCGCATTCGCGGCGGTCCCAGGAACGGACCCTGGGAACCGCGCCGGTGCTGTCCCTGGCTCGGCAGATGATCGCGCTCAGGACGTCGGCGAGCTCGGGGCTGACCAGCAGCAGCCGCTCGGTATCCGTCTTGGATGGCACGATCTGCAGGAGGGGGACGAGCTCACCGGTGGTGGGCAGCCGGTATTGGACCAGGCTGTGGTGGCTGAGCTCGAGTAGTTCTTCGATGCGGATGCCGGTGGCCCGCAGGACCTCCACCGCGGCCCAGGTCCAGAAGGCCCGCTCGTCCTCAAGCCCCAGATCCCGGCGCTTGCCGGTGTCCGGATCCTCGGCCCAGATCCGGCCGGCCGTTCCGTACGGAACCACGGCACGTACGAGTTGCTGACCGGCCGCGGTGAACACCTCGCCGGGGCTAGCATGCCGGGCGGCTTCTAGCGCCGCTGCAGTGTCCCTGCGACGCCGGTCGACCGAGCGGACGAGGATGGGCAGGACCGGCAGGCGCTCGCGGGTGCGGGCGTCCATCCGCGCCTTGCGCCGTCGTTGGTGTTTGCGATTCTCCAACTCGTCAGCTCTCACGGGGCTCGGGGCCACCCATGGGCCCCAGCGGCCGGGCTCTTCCAGGGCCCACTGAGCGATATCGAGGTAGAAGGCCCGCACCTGGGTGAGCGTGTCCCGGTGATTGAGCCTCTCGACCTTTGCGCTCGTGCACCGGCCGTCGGGACCGGTGACGGTCTTGTCCTTGGTGCGACTCCTCTGCTTCCACTGCTCGATGACGTCCGGGGCAAGGCGGAGGCTGTCGGCGCCGGGATGGTGGTGCTCGATGTCCTGCCAGAAACACTTGCCGAGATGGTAGGAGAGGGACCTCAGGCTGTTGTAGTCCAGCGCGGGCTGGCGTTCACGCAGATAGTCCACCAGCAGGTCACGGACGGGGCGGCAGATCAATTGGTAGCGGTCGATCAGCTCCTCCGGAGTGCGCTGTCCCAGGTTACGGACCGCGCGCAGATTCTGCGGGGCGTCGTCTCCGAAGGCTCCGAGCTGGTGCAGCAGGCGGTAGAACACCTCGGTCCCCGCCATCGCCCGCTTGAGCACAACGGCTTGGGTCTCGAGGAGTATCCAGGACGTCGCCGATAGTGATGCCGGCCAGCGTGCCGCCCTTCGCCGCGAGGATGAGGGCGCTGCGGCAGAGCGTCGTGCTGACGGCGCCCGGCCGCACGCCCTGGGCTTGGGAGCCCAGCTCCCGCAGGCGCTCAAAGCCGCGCGGATCACGGCTGTGTGCCATGGAGCGGACCAGCACTCCTTGGCGGCTGGCTCCGGCGGCCAGCCAGTCCACCGACGGCCGCAGCAAGTCGGCGCTGATCACCGTCGTCAGGGCCCGGCCCACTACCGGCATACGCCAGGCTGCCTTCAGGCCGCGCTCGTGAAGCCACTGCTTGATCACCGGCCGCCAGACGGCGCCGGCCTGCTCGATGCCGCTGGCCTGCCACCGTTCCTGCCAGGTCTGCCCGGGCTGGTCTTCCAGCCAGTCCAGCACCATGACGATGCCGTGCTTGTGGTGCAGTTCGCTGCCAGCGTTCTCCAGCGTGTAGGGCGGACGGGACAGCACTCGGGCCGCCTCGGCGCGCGAGCGCTCGGTGCCCGGCCAGCTGTCAGGAACGGTCCGGGCGGGGAAGCGCTGCTGGGCGGCCATTGCGCGGTTGCGCCCAGGCGAAACCCCGTGAACCAGGGAGCGGTCGGCGCGTGCCGACAAGGTGGTGGTCATAGGGCACTGGCTCCGAACAGCACTTCGAGGCTCTCCGGCCGGTAGTCGGCTGCGGGAGGGGGTGCGATGCGGGCGGCTGCCTGCCGCGTCTGTTCGGGGTGGTGGGCCAGCTGCCGCTGGATCACCACCTCCTTGCGGGGCGTGAGGTAAAGCTGTGTCGTGGTCAACTGGGCGTGACCAAGGACGAATTGGACATCAGTTAGGGGCAGGCTGGGATCCTCGGCCATGCGGTAGGCGGCGGTGTGCCGCAGCGCATGCAGCGTCGCGGACGTGCCGGCCTTGGTGTTCGCCCGTTCGAACATGCGGTGAACCGCGTGGTAGGTCAGCGGTCTCGATGGTGAGCGCAGAGTCCACCACACCGGGAGGCGCTGCCCGCGTGGGATCGCATCGTCCATCTCCAGCTGGTAAAGCCGCAGCCAGACGAACGCATCGGTCGAGGCAGGGAGTTCCTGGACTTCTCGGGTGCCCTTGCGGACCACCGAGATCAGCTGGCGTCCCGGATCGACGCCCGCCTGCCATGTGCTGAGCAGTTCGCTGGCCCGGGCGCCGGTCGAGACGTAGAAGGCGACCAGCGCCCGGTCCCGGTGCGACGGGAGCCGGGCGAAGATCTCGTTGAACTCCTCGTCAGGGACGCTGCGGGGCACTCGCTTGGGCACCCTCGGCCGGTAGAGACCGGTGCGTTCGTTGCGGGGCGGATCCATCGGGTTGCGGTGGGCGTGGGCCCGCCGACCGCGACACGTCCGGTCCAGCGGGAACGGGTTGAGGAGCGGCCCCGTGCCGGTGTCGCGGTGGAAGTCGTAGAAGCTCCGCAGCACTGTCTCGCTGTGCGCTCGTACCGGCGGTGCGTAGGGCTTCCCGCCCGCAGCCCATCGGCCCGCCTCGCTCGGGCGCCGCCAGTGTGAACGCCTCGGCTGGCCGGCGATCTGAAGCCAGCGGGAAAAATCCCTCGCATCGATCCGACTTGCCCGGTCCCACGACACCTCGACAGCCCACAAGAAGCGGAACCAGCGCAGCAGATCCATCCCGTAGGAACGGGCCGTCGCCGCCGAACGACCGGCTCCCTGCAGATCCCTCAGGAAGGCGCCAGCTCCCTCGACCGGTTGTCCGGCCGGGTCGATGAGCCGGTAGGGATCCCACGGATCATCCATGGCCACCAGCTCCCCGACCAAGGGTACGGACAGGGCTGACAGATCTCTCGATGCCTCCATGGCCGACTCAACGACGCCCCCACTGCAAGGTCACTGACCTGCGGAAACTCCGCCAGTAGTTCAGTCAACAGGTCGGTAGCGGTGCCGCGCTTGTACTCGACGACCACCGGCGCCCCGTTCTCGTCCTGCCCCAACGAGTCGATCCGTCCGCCGTCAACACAGGCGATGACGTATTCGCTCGCCAGAAACCGCACCCCCAGCATCGCCTCCATGTGCGCCTCGACCAGACAGTAGACGGATGCACCCCATCAGGGGAGCTGACGGTGAACGTCTTCCAGGAATTTCCAGCCAGCAACCGTATGGCGCTTGCGCACGAAGGGACTGGGTGGCACAACAACCTCGACCGCATCACCCCGGACGTGGAGCAACCCGATGCCGTAGAAGTCAGCGCGCATCACGGCCTCGTTCTTGCGCCGCAAACGTGCCATCGATCAATACGGAACGAGCAGTGAAAGGTGTGAACCGCTCGGCCCGCTCCATCGCCGATTCCCAGCTGCGTCCGGGCACGAACACCATGTCGACGTGGACCGGCTGGGTTGCCAGACGGGTAATCAATTCGTCGCGTCGAACCACCGCCCCTTTTGGCAGGCACTTCAACGCTCGACGTTCCCTGCCGCTCAGTGATCCGGCAGGAACAGGCTCGCCGAGTGGCAGCGCCATCAAGAGGTTCAGGGCATCCGGTCGCGTCAGGGCATACCCGCAGCCGCCCGTCGCTCCCGCTCTCGCGCCTCGACTCGGTAGGCCGCAACGACTCTCGCTCCCTCGGCTTCAACAACCGCCAGGTCCGCACCGCGGGGTACGAGATCTCCGGGAGCCAGCGCTCCCGCAACCACACCCAAGGGCTCTCGTGCCACGATTGCCATCGATCAACCCGCTCTCGTCCTGCACCCGACGCTCCCCAGCAGGGCTGTACGCACTCATCCTTACCGCTTGCCCCGCGCTACCGGAAGCAGCCTCAACAACAAAGCCAGCGGACCTCAACCGCCCCTCGACACAGGGACGCGTCCCAACCGAACGGCAACGCTAGTACGGACACCCGTGCGACCATCGACCAACTCCCCGGATAGCTCCGCATCGGTCATCCGCTGCCCTCTCGCTGCAAAATTTGCACCCACAACACGTCGTGGACAAGCGACTGCGATCGTAGCCGTGCCGCGCCATGATGCCTACACCTGTTCGAATCCTTGGACGCGCGCCCCGACCTACCGGAAGCATCCGCTCCCAAGCTGCGGCCGACCAGCGCCGCGCCAGCGGCCCCGCAGGCCGAGGGAGGCAAGCATCTGTCACAACCGTGTCACCAACAGCGTCGACGCACCTGGACCGCGAAGACCAAACTCGCGCGACCGGCGTCGAACGGAACCACGTGGCGTCAGAAGGTCTTGCCTACCTGCGCCATGTGGTAGCGCGAAGCCCACTCGCTAGCACCACGGGCTCACCAAGATCCGGACCAGGCGCGGACCAACTCGGCTTCGAAGCAGATGATTCCTCCCCATACCGCAGGTCAGAAGCAAGCCAAGCGTGTACCACCAGCAGACCAAGAACCTGCTTTGACGAACGCGCGCGCCACGCCCAGGCACAGCGCCTTGCCCACGCACGCAGAGGCTGAGCGACGAGGACGGCTCGGTTCCTCACGCAACGACTCAGAGCCGATCAATCCCAGATGTCCGAGTTCAACAGAGCGTAGTCAGCACCAAGTCAGCACGGGAGTCACCGCACCGTCAAATCATCCCGAACTACGCGTCCCGGGCGGCGCTCACTTCGACCCCTTCGAGCCCCTGAACCGCCCTTCTGCGAGCTGACATGGTGGGCACAGGCATAGCCAGCCCTCGAACTATGTTGCCCCGCCACATGTGCCCCTGACCTGCACGTTCCTACCGTGTGCGAACACGTACCCGTCCCCACCGCACACGAGGAAGTGGCGCCCATGACCTCCGCACCCACCGCTCCCCCACCCCCCGCCAGCCTCAAGCGCATCGTCACCGCCAGCCTCATCGGCACCACCATCGAGTGGTACGACTTCTTCCTCTACGGTTCCGCCGCCGCGCTTGTCTTCAACAAGCTCTTCTTCCCGGACTCCGACCCGCTCGTCGGCACGCTGCTGTCGTTCCTGACGTACGCGGTGGGATTCGCCGCCAGGCCCCTCGGCGCGCTGGTGTTCGGGCACTACGGCGACCGGATCGGGCGCAAGAAGCTGCTGGTGCTGAGTCTGCTGATGATGGGCGGGGCGACCTTCGCGATCGGGCTGCTGCCGACGCATGCCACGATCGGGACGGCCGCGCCTGTCCTGCTCACCGTGCTCCGGCTGGTCCAGGGGTTCGCGCTCGGCGGTGAGTGGGGCGGTGCCGTGCTGCTGGTGTCGGAGCACGGGGACGCGCGGCGGCGCGGGTTCTGGGCCTCGTGGCCGCAGACCGGGGCGCCGGCGGGGCAGTTGCTCGCGACCGGTGTGCTGTCCCTGCTGACCGCCGTCCTGTCGGACGCCGCGTTCGGCAGCTGGGGCTGGCGGATCCCGTTCCTGCTCTCCGGGGTACTGGTGATCGTCGGTTTGTGGATTCGTCTGTCTGTCGATGAATCGCCGGTCTTCAAGCAGGCGTTGGCGCAGGCCGAGGCCCGCAAGGCGGACCGGGGCGCGGAGGCGGAGAAGCTGCCGCTCGTCGCCGTGCTGCGGCACCACTGGCGTGACGTCCTGGTCGCGATGGGCGCGCGCATGGCGGAGAACATCAGCTACTACGTGATCACCGCGTTCATCCTCGTCTACGCCACCACCTCGGCCGGTGTCTCCAAGCAGACCGCGCTCAACGCGGTGCTGATCGCGTCGGCGGTGCACTTCGTGGTCATCCCGGCGTGGGGCGCGCTGTCCGACCGGATCGGTCGCCGTCCCGTCTATGTGATGGGTGCCGTAGGTGTCGGGCTGTGGATGTTCCCGTTCTTCTCACTGATCGACACCGGCGGCTTCGGCAACCTGATCCTCGCCGTCACGGTGGGACTGGTGCTGCACGGCGCGATGTATGCCCCCCAGGCCGCGTTCTTCTCCGAGATGTTCGCGACGCGCATGCGCTACTCCGGAGCGTCCATCGGCGCGCAGTTCGCCTCGGTCGCGGCGGGCGCGCCCGCGCCGCTGATCGCGACCGCGCTGCTGGCCGACTACGGCAGCTCCACTCCGATCGCCCTGTATGTCATCGCCGCCGCCGTGCTCACCGTCGTAGCGGTGGCGGCGGCCAAGGAGACCCGCCACCGGGACCTGGCCTGCGTCGTCCCTTCCGCCGACGCGGACCGCACGACGGCCGCCCCGGCGGCGGAGGCCCGGCCCAGCTGATCCCGCCGGCCCAGCCCCCGTACGTCCGTGCCGGTCACGTACGGGGGTCAGTGCTGTCCCGGCTCCGACAACCGGTGTAGACACAGGGCGAGTTGGATCTCCAGGGCGCGGGCCGGGGTCTGCCAGTCGTCGCCGAGGAGGCGGCCGACCCGCTCCAGGCGCTGGGCGACCGTGTTCACATGGACGTGCAGTTCGTCCTTGGTGCGGGCGGGGCTCATGCCGCAGGCGAAGTACGCGTCGAGGGTGCGCAGCAGCTCGGTGCCCCGTCGTCGGTCGTACCTGACGACCTGGCCGATGGTGCGGTCGACGAAGCCGGGTATGTCCCGGTCGCCGGCCAGGAGCAGTCCCAGGAAGCCGAAGTCCTCAGCGGCGGCCCCGTCCCCGGAGCGGCCGAGCAGCCGCAGGGCGTCGAGGCAGCGCCGGGCCTCCGCATAGGCCGTGGCCACGGCGTCGGTGCGGGTGGCGAGGTCCTCAGCGGGGGCGGAGGCACCGACTGTGACCGGTGACGGGACCGCTGTGCCCAGCTGCCGGGCGGCGCGGCGGGCGAGGTCGGTGGCGCTGTCGCCGGGGCCGAGGGGCAGCAGCAGGACGGTGCCGCCGTCGCGCGCGGCGGCCAGGCCGTGCCGGGTCGCGGCGAGGTGGGAGGCCGCGGCCGCGAGGCGTCTGCGGGCGTCCGCCTCCTGGTCGGCGTCGGCCGCGACGCCTTCGAGGCGCGCGGCCAGCACCACGTGGACGGCGTCGAGGTCGGCGTGCAGACGGGCCGCGCGCTCCCGCAGCAGGCGCGGGTCGCGGTCGCGGGCGTCCAGCAGATCGTCCAGCAGTTCGCCGCGTACGCGCTGTTCGGCCTCGGCGGCGGACCGGCGGGCGAGGAGCAGCAGGGAGGTGACCATGGCGGCCCGCTCCAGGGTGCGCTGGTCGACGGGGTCGAGCCCCGGGTGGCCCCGCAGCACGAGGGCGCCGAGCAGTTCCCCGCCGGCGGCGACGGCGGCGATCCAGTCGTCCTGGAACCGCACGGCGTGCCCCTCCGCACGGGACGATTCCAGGGCCTCGGCCGGCGCGGCGGAGGCCTCGGCGAAGACGACCGTGCCGTCGAGGACCTCGGAGACCGCTGCGGCCACGTCGTGCACCCCGCCGCCCCGCAGGACCAGTTCGGCGAGCCGGTCGTGCACGTCGGAGGCTCGCTCGATGACGCCGCTGCGGTCCCGGATGATCTCGTTGGCCAGCTCCAGGTCGGCGAGGGCGGACCGGGTCTCGGCGAGCAGGTTGGCGGTGTCGATGGCGGCCGCCGCGAGGGCGGCGAAGGAGCCGAGCAGGGCGATCTGCTCGCGCTCGAAGACGCGGGCACGGCGATCCGCGGCGAACAGCACGCCGATGACGTGGTGCCCGAGCATCAGAGGTACGCCGAGGATGGCCACGAGCCCCTCGTCCCGCACTCCCGCGTCGATGGTGAGGGTGTGCTGGAAACGGTCGTCCTTGAAGTAGTCGTCGGTGACGTAGGGGCGGGCGGTCTGCGCGACCAGGCCGCCGAGGCCCTCCCCCATGCCGAGCCGTAGCTGCTGGAACCGGGCCGCGACCGAGCCCTCGGTGACCCGCATGTGGGTGTCGCCTCTCACCGGATCGTTCAGGCTGAGGTAGGCGACGTCCGTGCCCAGCAGCGACCGGGCGCGCTGCACGATCGCCTGGAGCACGGCGTCGAGGTCGCGCAGCCCGGCGAGGTCGTGGGCGGTCTCGAACAGGGCGGACAGCTCGGCCTCGCGCCGACGCCGTCCTTCCAGCTCCGAGCGCACGCGCAGGGCGAGCGGCTTGGCCCGCTGGAGCGCGGCGATCCACTCCGCGGACCGGCCTTCGGCGCGCGCGAGCAGCACCGGCTGCTCGTAGGCGTCGGCGGAGGCACCCCGGGCCAGCAGCTCGAGGAACGGCGTCTCGGCGTCGGCCGGCGGTGCTTCGGCGGCGCCGGCGGAGCGCTCGGCTGACTGGGCGTGATCGCTGGACATGCTCACAGGATTCACCATGACCGGGCCGTCCCGTCAGCCCTGTGGACAACGCGCGGACCGACGAGGGCAGGAGGTCAATGGGCGGTCCAGCCGCCGTCGAGCACGAGCGAGGTGCCGGTCACGAAGGACGCCTGCGGACCGCACAGATACGCCACGGCCTCGGCGACCTCCTCCGGTTCGATGAGCCGCTTGACGGCGCTGTCCTGCAGCAGCACCTCGGACAGGACTCGCTCCTCGGGGATGCCGTGTGCCTGCGCCTGGTCGGCGAGCTGCTTCTCGACCAGTGGGGTACGCACATAGGCGGGGTTCACACAGTTCGAGGTGACACCGTGGGGTGCGCCTTCGAGGGCGGCGGTCTTGGAGAGTCCTTCCAGGCCGTGTTTGGCGGCCACATAGGCCGACTTGTAGGCCGAGGCACGCAGCCCGTGTACGGACGACACATTCACGATGCGGCCCCACCCCTGTCCGTACATGTGGGGCAGGGCACCGCGGATGAGCCGGAACGGTGCCTCCAGCATCACGGTGAGCACCAGGTGGAAGGCGTCGGGCGGGAACTCCTCGATGGGGCGCACCAGCTGGAGCCCGGCGTTGTTGACGAGAACGTCGGTGCCGGCGGCGGCGCGTTCGGCGGCGTCCAGGTCGGTGAGGTCGAGGACGTGCGGTTCCAGGGTGCCCGCGAGGTCGTGGCCCTGTTCGGCGAGCGTCTCCAGGCCGGAGGCGTCGCGGTCGACGGCTCTCACCTCGGCCCCGGCGGCCGCGAGCCGCAGCGCGCAGGCGCGGCCGATGCCGCCGGCGGCGCCGGTGACGAGCGCGGTGCGGCCGCCGAGGTCGAGCGAGGAGGCGTGGGGAGCCGGGGAGACACGGGGCACGGTCATGTGTCGACCTTAGGAAGCGTCCCTGCCTCACCCCATATGGTCACGGCCCATAGTTCAGCCGGAGGCAGTGGGGTCGAACCACGTGGGGGCGTCCGACACAGCCTGCTTGATCCTGAGCAGGCCGAACTCGTTCAGTTCGGGCAGGGCGTCGACCTCGAACCAGCCCACGTCCAGCGACTCGTCGTCGTTGACCCGTGCCTCGCCGCCGACGGCCCGGCAGCGGAGGGTGATGTCCATGTACTGGCAGGTGTCGCCGTTGTCGTACGTGACGGGGTTGAGCGCCTGGACGAGGACGACCCGTTCGGCGACGCAGTGCACGGCCGTCTCCTCGTGGACCTCCCGCACGGCGCAGGCCGCGGGCTCCTCCCCCGGGTCGGGGATGCCGCCGATCACGGACCACTTGCCGGTGTCGGACCGGCGGTTGAGCAGCACTCTGCCCTCGTCGTCGAAGACGATGGCGGTGACTCCGGGGAGCCAGAGGAGCTGATGGCCGGCCGATGCGCGGAGGGTGCGGATGAAGTCAGGAGTAGCCATGGCGACGACCCTAATCGGCCGGTCGCGGTGCCCCACGCGATTCAGGCAGCGTGCGACGGGCGTACGGCTACACGTCACCTGCGCGTCGTCCACGCAGACCGGCGCCGACGGCCCACCCCAGGCCGCCGGCCGCGACCAGCACGAGGGCGATCTCCGGCAGGACTCCGAGCCGTGTCGCGGGGGTCTGGGAGGACCGCAGCGGCACCTTCTGCACCAGTGAGTCGGCGACGAACATGCCGGTCCTCTGCGTGATCTTCCCGTCCGGCATGATCATCGCGCTCACGCCGCTGGTCACCGGCACCGTCACGGTCCTGCTGTGCTCGACCGCACGGACCCGGGACATGGCGAGCTGCTGGTAGGTCATCTCGCTGCGGTCGAAGGTGGCGTTGTTGCTCGGCACGGAGATCATCTGGGCGCCGTCGGTGACCTCGGAGCGCACGGTCCAGTCGAAGGCTGCTTCGTAGCAGGTGACGAGCCCGACCTTGGCGCCGTCCATGGTGAACACGCCCGGCTCGGTGCCCCGGCTGAAGTCCTGGCGGACCATCGCCGTCCAGTTCTTGTTGATCGCGCCGATGAACGAGCGCAGCGGCAGATACTCGCCGAACGGCTGGATCTGACGCTTGTCGTAGGTGTCGAGGGGGCCCTTCGCCGGGTCCCACAGGATCTGCTCGTTGTACAGCTTGCCGTCGCGCTCCACTACGCCGCCGACCGAGATGGGCACGCCGATGGCCTTGGCCGCCTTGTCGATCACGGCGCGGGCGTCGGGGTTGGCGAAGGGGTCGATGTCGGAGGAGTTCTCCGGCCACAGCACGAAGTCGGGCTGGGCGGCCTTGCCGGCCTTGACCTCCGCGGCCAGGCGTTCCGTCTCGCGCGCGTGGTAGTCGAGCACGGCCCGCCGCTGGGAGTTGAAGTCGAGGCCGGCGCGGGGCACGTTGCCCTGGATCGCGGCGACGGTCACGCTGCCGTCCTCGGCCTTGTCGCTGACCAGCGTCCGGGCGGCCACCGCCCCGAGGACCGGGACGCCCAGGCTCAACACGGCGACCGCTGCCGCCAGGTGCCGCACGACCCCGGTCGCCCGCCTCTCCAGACCGATCCGCACGGCCTCGTACAGCCCGAAGCCGCACAGGACCACGGCGAAGCCGAGCACCGGGGTACCGCCCACGGCCGCGAGCGGCAGGAACACGCCGTCGGCCTGCCCGAACGCGATCTTCCCCCAGGGGAAGCCGTCGAACGGCACGCGCGCGCGTGCCGCCTCTCCGGCGATCCACACAGCGGCCGCCCACACCGGCCAGCCGGGCAGCTTCGACACGGCCGCGACGCCCGCGCCGACCAGGGCGACGAAGATCGCCTCGATGACGACCAGGGCGAGCCAGGGGCCCGGCCCGACCTCCACTCCGGTCCACACCAGCAGCGGCAGCAGGAAGCCGAGGCCGAAGAGATAGCCGAGGCCCAGTCCCGCCTTCCAGCTCCGGCCGCGCAGCACCCAGCCGAAGACGGCGAAGGCCGGCACGGCCAGCCACCAGAGGGTGCGGGGCGGGAAGCTGACATAGAGGAGCAGGCCGGAGAGCGCGGCTGTGGCGGCCGGAGCGAGACGCCGGGCCCACGTCCGCGCCCGGGGCGCGTTCCGCGGCTCCAACTGGTCCGACTCGCCGACGGAGGTTGCGGTGACGGTCACTCCCGGAGTCTAAGACGAGTGACCTTGAGGCCGACAGCGCGGTCCACAAGGCGGCGGCACCACGCCGTCGGGCGACCGCGCGGGGCGTCGTCCCGCGTCCGCGGCATCGTTCCCTCTCATTTCGTCACGACACATCCACAAACCGCCCACCAGCGGCTACGGTGTGCCGAAGTCTCAGTCGTGCGGCCGGTGGCGGCCCGTGCGGCCGGGGTCTTCACAGTCGGGGGCGACGTGGTGCGGGGGGCGGGGCGGAGTGGGTTCACGTGGGCTGACGTCCGCGTCCGGGCTGGACGCGGACGGCGAGAGAAGAATCGTTTCCGATGCGGCGGGCGTCGTGGTCCTGGGGGCCTGCGCCGGCTGGTCCCTGATCACGGCCGCGGTGCACGAGGGCCGGCCCGAGGGCGTGCTCCTCGCGGTACTGGCCGTGGCGGCCGGGTACGCCGCGGGACGGATCGGCGGGGCTCTGCTGCCGGTCGGCGCGCCGTGCGCCGGGGCGCTGGCGGGTGTCGCGCTGACCGTGGCCGTTCCGCACCTCGCCCCTGGTCCGCAGATCACCACGCCCCTGGGACACGCCGGGGCCACAGCGGCCGTGCTGACGCTGTCGGCGGGTGCCGCGTGCTGCGCGGCCTGGGCCGCCGCCGCTCCGGCCGCCCGGATCGCCCTGCGTCTGGTGGCCGCAGGAACCGCGGTGCTGGCGGCCGTGCTGGGCTCGACCACCGGCTGTGTCACCTGTGCGGCGGTGCTGTTGTGCTCGCTCGCCGCCGGCCGCACCCGTCACCGCGGCGCCGGCCTCGCCGTGCTGGCCGCGGTCGCCGCCCTGGTGGCCTGCCTGGCCTGGGCGGTCGCCGCGCGGGCCGTGCCGGGCGGGTTCGTGGCCGCCCTCGAAGGGCGGCTGACGCCGCACCGCGTACAGCTCTGGGAGGACGCGTGGCGGTTGCTGCGCGAGGACGCCGCCCTGGGGGTCGGCCCGGGCCGCTTCGGTGAGCTGAGCACGACGGCCGCGCAGTCACTGGTGTCCGACGGCAAGCCCCACTCGGCGCCCCTGCAGCAGGCGGCCGAGCAGGGCCTCGTAGGTGTGGCCCTGCTGGCGGCGGCGTTCGGCTGGGTGCTGTACGCCCTGTGGCGCGGCCCGCGCCCGACGCCGGTGGTGCTCACCGCGGGCGCGACCCTGACGGCGCTCGCAGCCATCGCCGCGATCGGCAACGCGCTGAGCTTCACCGCGGTGTCGGTGGGGGCGGGCCTGCTGGCGGGCATGGCCACGGCACGCCCCTGGGCGGACGAACGGCCGGACCGGGCCCCGGACACCCACCCGCGCGGCGCCGGACGCGCACCTGCCTGGTGACCGGCCGCCCCGGTGGTCACGGCCGCCGGACCACCGCCCTCAGTGCGCGGGAGCGCCCGGCTTCGTGGGCCGCAGCCGTGCTTCGATCACCTGTACGGCAGCCTCCGCGTCGTCCACGGTGATCGTGAAGGTGTGTCCGTCCCACAGCTCCAGCACGACGCCCTCGCCCTGTCGTACGACCACGGCGGTGCCCTTCTCGGGCCGCCAGCGGTAGCCCCAGCCGCCCCAGTGGCGGGGGGTGACGTGCGGGAGGTACGTGGCGCCGGCGACATGGGAGAGCGGGATGCGGCGGCGGGGCAGGCCGATGTGGCCGCAGCGCACCTCGAGGTGCTCGTCGTCGACCCGGAGCGCGACGTGCACGAAGGCGAGGGTGCCGAAGAGGACCAGCAGCCCGGCGGCGATGCACCCGACGACGGCCATGACGAGCGCGGCGCCGGACGTCCACGCCGAGTCGACGGCCAGCTCGATGCCCAGCGCCATGCAGGCGGCGCCGACGAGCGCCAGCAGCCACTGGACCCGGTTGGTGGCACGGCCGGTCCAGACATCGGTGTGCGAGTGGGGGGCGTTCTCGCCGTGGGGGTGGTCCCTCATGCATATGAGGTTACTCAGGTTTCGCTCTGCCGGTACCTGGTGGCGGAGCGTGACTGCGCCGACCGGGCGGCAGGCGGCCCGGCAGGGGCGACGGCGGTCGGTGACCGCTGCCGGTCAGCCGGCGGGCGTGACCGCCTGGAGCAGTCGCCCTTCGTCGTACGCCAGGGCCGGCTCGGGCAGCGTCCCCTCGCGTCCGCTCAGCAGCACGGTCAGGGTGCCGTGGGGGGTGGCTCCCGGTGCGGGCTGCTCGCCGAGCCGGCGCAGGGCCTGGGCGGCGACGGCGCCCGCGGAGCCGTGCAGCACGAGGGGCGGGCGGCCGGGGCGCTGGACGGCGGTCCGGATGCGCTCGGCGACCAGTTCGTAGTGAGTGCAGCCCAGAACGACGGTCGTCACCTCGTCGGGGGTGAGCGCGGCGGCCGCGGCCACGGTGGCGTCGATCGCCGCCTCGTCCGCGTGCTCCACCGCCTCGGCGAGGCCCCGGCAGGGGACCTCGGTGACGGGCACCCCGCCGGCGAAGTCCCTGATCAGGGCCTGCTGGTACGGGCTGCCGGTGGTGGCCGGGGTGGCCCAGATGGCTATGGGCCCGCCGCCGGCCGCGGCGGGCTTGATCGCCGGGACGGTGCCGACGACCGGGAGTTCCGGTTCGAGGCGGGCGCGCAGGGCGGTGAGCGCGTGCACGGTCGCGGTGTTGCAGCCGACGATCAGGGCGTCCGGGCGGCGCGCGGCGGCCGCCTCGGCGACGGCCAGGGCGCGCTCGGTCAGGTCCTCCGGGGTCCTCGGTCCCCACGGCATGCCGTCGGGGTCGAGGGAGAGTACGAGATCGGCGTCGGGGCGCAGCCGTCGCATCGCGGCGGTGGCCGCCAGCAGGCCGATTCCGGAGTCCATGAGCGCGATCTTCACCCGATCACGATAGACGATGAGCCTTCTCGGCCAGGTCCGGTGGGGCAGACTGCGCGCGTGAGCGCCGTTGTGTGGACTGCCGCTGGATCCCTTCTCGCCTGGCTGTGGCTGCTGCTCTGTCAGGGCTTCTTCTGGCGCACGGATGTGCGACTGCCGCCTCGCCGGGACCTGGACGTGTGGCCTGCCGTGTGCGTCGTCGTCCCGGCCCGCGACGAGGCGGCGATACTGCCGGCCGCGCTGCCGTCGCTGCTCCTGCAGGACTATCCGGGACGGGCGGAAATCTTCTTCGTCGACGACGGCAGTTCGGACGGCACCGGTGATCTCGCGCGGGAACTGGCACGCCGGCACGGCGGGCTGCCGCTGACCGTGGGCTCGCCGGGCGAGCCGCCCGCGGGCTGGACCGGGAAGCTGTGGGCGGTGCGCCACGGCATCGGCCTGGCACGCGCGCGTGATCCCGAGTATCTGCTCCTGACGGACGCCGACATCGCGCACGCGCCGGACAGTCTGCGGGAACTGGTGGCGGCGGCCCGCGCGGGGCAATTCGACGTGGTCTCGCAGATGGCCCGGCTGCGGGTGGAGAGCGCCTGGGAACGGCTCGTCGTGCCGGCCTTCGTCTACTTCTTCGCGCAGCTCTACCCCTTCCGCCGGATCGGCAAGAAGGGAACGCGGACGGCCGCCGCGGCCGGCGGTTGCGTCCTGCTGCGGACGGAGACCGCCGAGCGGGTGCGGGTCCCGGACGCGTTCCGGCACGCCGTCATCGACGACGTCGCCCTCGCCCGGTCCGTCAAGCGCGGCGGCGGGCGCGTCTGGCTGGGACTCGCCGACCGGGTGGACAGCGTGCGGCCCTATCCGCGGTTGCACGACCTGTGGCGGATGGTCTCGCGCAGCGCGTACGCCCAGCTGCGGCACAACCCCCTGCTGCTGGCCGGGACGGTCGCGGGGCTGGCGCTGGTGTACCTGGTGCCGCCGGTGGCGGTCGTGGCCGGACTGGCCGCGGGGAGCGCGGCGGCGGCGATCACCGGCGGACTGGCGTGGCTCGTGATGACCGGGACGTACGTCCCGATGCTCCGCTACTACCGGCAGCCGCTGTGGCTCGCTCCCCTGCTGCCGTTCACCGCGTTCCTCTATCTCCTCATGACGGTCGATTCGGCGGTGCAGCACTACCGGGGGCGCGGTGCGGCCTGGAAGGGCCGCACCTACGCCCGTCCGGACGCCGTGCCCGACGAGGGCTGACGGCCGCCGGAGACAAGGGGGTCACTTCCTTCCGGGGGTCCAGTTCATGCCCCACCCGTAGGCGTGGTCGACCGTGCGCTGCGGGCTGACCCCGCGCTCGGGCACCAGGTAGCGCGCCTCCCGCTGGACGACCAGGTCGCCGCCTGTGTTGGTGATCAGGGCGAGCGCGCACACGGGCGAGGGGACGGTGCACTCGTCGAGGGAGAACTCGATGGGAGCGCCGTACTGCGGCTGGAGCGTGACGGTGGCGTTCAGGTCGGCGAAGGAGCGGGCGCCTTC
Source organism: Streptomyces sp. NPDC044719 (assembly GCF_056433405.1). Taxonomy (NCBI): domain Bacteria; kingdom Bacillati; phylum Actinomycetota; class Actinomycetes; order Kitasatosporales; family Streptomycetaceae; genus Streptomyces; species Streptomyces sp. NPDC044719. Next base: position 678,585 of record NZ_JBWKHE010000004.1, on the reverse strand, counting down.
GTAGATGGTGACGAAGACGAGGATGCGCCGGAAGGCGTTCTTGTGGTCGAGATTGACGGTGAGGTTCTCACCGGCCGCCACGGCACCGGTGCGGTCGTCGCCGTCGAGGTGGATGTACGGGGGCTGGTGCAGCGCTCCGAAGGTGTTGCCCAGGGCTTGTACGACGCCCTTGCTGCCGTCGGTGAGTTCGAACAGCGCGCACAGGTCGAGGTCGAGGTCGGAGTGCGTCGCGGCCGGGCGGCCGAATTTGCTGCTCCACCCCGAGAACTGCTTGCGCACCTCCCAGTTGAGGTTCACATGGAGGGCGCCGGAGGTGCCGCCCTGCTTGGTGAGCGAGACGGAGGGGGCCGCCTTGGTGAGCGTCACCTTGGTCAGACGGACCGGTGCCGGTGCCGCCGGCGGCGCGGCGGGCGGGGGCGGTGCCGCCTGCTGCGTCATCGGCGGGGGCGTGGACGCCGGGGGCGCGGCGGCCAGCGATGCTGCCACGGAAGGTGCAGCGGCCCGGGCCGTCTGCTGCGGTTCGTCCACCGTGATGCCGTAGTCGGTGGCCAGCCCTTCGAGCCCGCTGCTGTAGCCCTGCCCGACGGCGCGGAACTTCCAGGCGCCCTGGCGGCGGTAGAACTCGCCCAGCACGAAAGCGGTTTCAGTCGTGGCGCCCGGGTTGTCGAAGCGGGCCATCGGGGTGCTCCGGCCGGCGTCCTGGACCTCGATGTACAGGTCCGGGACCTGCCCGAAGCTGCCGCCGTCGGAGGAGGCGGCGAGGACGACCGTCTCGATCGCGGGCTCCACGCGCGTGAGGTCGACGAGCAGCGTGTCGGTCACCCGGTCCCCGGCGTTCCGCTTGCCCTCGTGACTGATCGCGCCGGAGGAGTGCGCGGGCTGGTTGTAAAAGACGAAGTCCGCGTCGGAACGCACCTTCCCGCTTACCAGCAGCAAAGCGGAGGCATCCGCGTCAGGCACACCCGGTCCGGTACGCCAGCCCAATTCCACCCGCAGTGCCGCGGTAGGCACAGGAGTGTTTGAACCTTTCAGCATTTGCATGTCCGCCCCCATCGCGTATCACCGCGCCAGGCACATCCCGGCCGTCCGTCGAGTTCCGTGGGCACAACCTATTCCTCCCCGCGCCGAACTCCCATGCGCCGCCACCGGGAGATCCGGCGGCCAACCCCTGGTAACCCGCCCGGAACTCGGCCTTTACACGATCAGAACCCGGTTCGGTGCCCTTTTTTGGCGAGTTCGCTCGCATTGGGGATCCCAGGTCACTGCGGGCGCGGAAAACAACCCTCTTATCGGTCTCCCCAACCAGCACATCGTTGGCTTAACTTATGTGCCATGACCTCCCCCCGCTCCACCTATGGCGGCGGCTACTACTCCGCCTCCTTCCCGGACACCCCGATCTACGACAGGCTCGTCGCCGAGCGGGGCACCCCGCAGATCGCCCCGATCCGGGTTCCCGCGCAGTACGACATGCCCGGCAGCAACCTGCCCGCCCTCCCGTCCGCGCTGCCCGCTCTGCCGGCAGCCCCCTCCCAGCCCGCCTACGGCTACCCGCAGGCGCAGCAGCCCGCCCCGCTCCAGCAGGCGCCCGCGGCGTACATCCCGCAGCAGGCCTCCGCACCGCGCGGCTACCCCGGCCCCCAGCCCCAGCAGCCGCGCCCGGCGGCTCCCGGCGGCTATGAGGCGATGCGCCCCGCGGCTCCCCGGCCCGCGCCGGCTCCCTATCAGGAGCCGTACAACAACCAGCAGTACCGCGGTTACTGAGCGCACCTGGGGTTGTCGGTGCCGGCTGGCACGATGACCCCATGGGGAACGCACATCTGCACTCGATCCACGTCCATCCGGTCAAGGCGGTCCGGGGCCTGGCGCCCCGGAAGGCCGTCGTGGAGCCCTGGGGTCTGGCCGGAGACCGGCGCTGGGTGCTGATCGACGACGAGGGAAAGGTCCTCACGCAACGCCAGCAGCCGCTCCTGGCACCCGCCTCCGCAGACCTCCTGGCGGACGGCGGCGTCCGGCTGTCCGCGCCCGGCATGGAGCCGCTGACGGTGCCCGTTCCCCGCCCCCTCGGCACGGTGCCGGTGCAGATCTTCCGCGACAAGGTCGAGGCGGTCCCGGCCGAGGACGAAGCCGCGCACGCCTGGTGCAGCGCCTATCTGGGCATCGACGCGCGCCTCGTGTACATGCCCGATCCAGCCACGCGCCGGCCCGTCGACCCGGAGTACGCGCGTCCCGGCGAGACCGTCTCCTTCGCCGACGGCTTCCCGCTGCTGCTCACGACGACGGCCTCGCTCGAGGCCCTCAACACCCTGATCGCACAGGGCGACCACGCGGACGAGGGCCCGCTGCCCATGAATCGTTTCCGGCCGAACGTGGTCGTGGCGGGCACCGCCGCCTGGGCCGAGGACGCGTGGTCGCGCGTCGCCATCGGGGAGGTGTCCTTCCGGGTCGCGAAGCCCTGCGGCCGGTGCGTGGTGACCACCACCGACCAGGGCACGGGCGAGCGCGGCCGCGAGCCCCTGTACAGCCTGGGGCGGCACCGGCGGCTCGGCGGCAAGCTGGTCTTCGGCCAGAACCTGGTGCCCCTGTCCCGGGGCACGATCCGGGTCGGGGACCCTGTCAGGGTCCTCTGACAGCGCGGGCGGAAGGTCTCCGACGCGGTCGGGAACCGCCCCACGGGCCCGGGCGTTGGCCTTGTGTGAGAAGTTCATGAGAGACCCGTGAGAGGTGATGTGGCTCTCTCTTCGACGGGTCGGCGCGTGGAGGGCTCCGCGGGGGGTTATCACGGAGCGGGAAGGGGGTGCGGTCGGTGCGAGCGATCAGGGGGCTCTGGCGCTGGCGGCGCAATCCGCTGTGCCGTGCGACCGATCTGGCCGAGGCCTGGGTGGCGCTGGCCGCCCTGCTGCTGATCCTCCTGGTCGCCCCGGTGGCCGGGGCCTTCGTCGGAGGCGCCGCCCAGGACACGCTGCAGCGGTCCGTCCGGATCCAGCACGAGGCGCGGCATCTCGTGACGGCCACGGTGGTCCGCAAGCTGGACCGCTCCCCGCTCGACGCCGACCCGGAGACCTCGACGGGCAGGGATCTGCGCAACCGCGTCCTCGCCGACTGGACCGCCCCGGACGGCACCACGCACCGGGGCCCGGTCCTGGCGGGCCTCAAGGACCCGCAGCAGGGCGACGAGTTCCGGATATGGACCGACCGGCACGGCCGGATGGTGGCCCGCCCGCTCGACTCGGCCACGGCGTCGACGCACGCGGTCCTCGGCGGCATAGGCGCCGCCCTGGCGGTCGGCGGCCTCGTCGAGGGCGCCAGGCGGCTGATCGTCTGGCGCATGGTCCGCCGCAGGTACGCCCGTTGGGACCAGGCATGGGACAAGGCGGGCCCGGACTGGGGCAGGACGGGCACCGGCAGCTGAGACGGCCTTCCGACTCTGGTCAACCCACCACCCGCGCGCACGCTACGGTGGTCCGGCCGAGACGATCGGCACAACCCGCGCGCGAGCGAGCAGGAGGGGCGCGCCGGTGTCGCTGCCGCGTGCGCGCGCAGGCCCGAGAGGCCGAGCACGGCCGCGACTCACGACACGGGCTGAAGCGCCCCGAGGGCGAACGAGCCATCAGTACGACCGAGGTGGGGGCACAGCTACACCATGGCACAGGGCACGGTCCAGGTGACGCACACCGGAACGTCGCGGTGGCGGCGCCGCACGGGTGAGTACGCATCGCTCGCCGCCGCCCTGGAGGCCGCGGCCGACGGAGACGTCCTCACCGTCGCCCCCGGCACCTACCGGGAGAACCTCGTCGTGCAGCGCGCAGTGACCCTGCGGGGGCCTGAGGGCTCCCCCGGCTCGGTGCGGATCGCGCCGGTGGACGGGGTGCCGCTGACCGTGCGTGCCTCGGCGGTGGTGCAGGACCTGCACGTGGAGGGCCAGGACTCGGCCGCCCCCGCCGTCCTGGTGGAGGAGGGCACACCGGAGCTGCGGGACGTGCGGGTCGTCACGCGCTCGGCGGCGGGGATCGAGGTGCGCGGCAGCGCCCGGCCCACGGTCCGGCGCTGCGCGGTCGACAATCCGGCGGGCGTCGGCATCGCCGTACTCGACGGCGCGGGCGGGGTGTTCGAGGAGTGCGAGGTCGTCGCGGCGGGCCAGTCGGGCGTGGCGGTGCGCGGCGGCGCCCATCCCCGTCTGGAGCGCTGCCGGGTGCACCACACCTCGGGCTCGGGCCTGTCGGCGACCGGGGAGAACTCGGCGCTGGAGGCGGTGGGCTGCGAGATCTACGAGGTCCGGGGCAGCGGGGTGCAGATCACCGGCCGGGCCACCGCGCACCTCACGGACTGCGATGTGCACCGGACGACGGCCGACGGCGTCACACTGGACACGGACGCCGTGCTGACGCTCGCCGACTGCCGCATCCACGACATCCCGGAGAACGCGGTCGACCTGCGCTCGCGTTCGGTCCTCACGCTGACGCGCACCACGGTGCGGCAGTTCGGGCGCAACGGCCTGTCGGTGTGGGACCCGGGCACGCGCGTGGACGCCAACCAGTGCGAGATCTTCGACAGCACGGGCGACTACCCGGCGGTGTGGGTGAGCGACGGGGCCACGGCGGTGCTCGACTCGTGCCGGGTGCACGACGTGCCGGACGCGCTGTTCGTCCTCGACCGCGGCTCGCGCGCGGACGTCGTCGACAGCGACCTGTCGCAGGTGCGCAACACGGCCGTGTCGGTGAGCGACGGCGCGACCGCCCAGCTCGACGACTGCCGGATCCGGGACGCGGCGACGGGCGCCTGGTTCCGCGACCACGGCAGCGGTGGCACCCTCAGCAACTGCACGCTGGACGGCACCCAGACCGGCGTCATCGTCACCAAGGGCGCCGACCCGACCGTGGAGCGCTGCACGATCGACTCCCCGGCGGAGGCCGGGGTCTATGTCTCGGCAGGCGGCCGCGGCAGCTTCCAGAACTGCCGGGTGACGGGCAGCGGCGGCTACGGCTTCCATGTGATCGACGGCAGCCGTACGACGCTCAGGAAGTGCCGTACGGAGCGGTGCACGCGCGGCGGCTACGAATTCGCGGACAGCGGCGCGGACGCGGCGTCCGGGACGGGCCCGCTGGTGGAGGACTGCACCAGCGACGAGAGCGCGGGGCTCAGGGCGCCCGCGGCGCGGGAGACGGCCGTGCAGACGGTGAGCCACTCCCCCGGTCTGCTGGGCGCCCTGCCCGAACAGCGTGCCGAACCGGCGCCCCCGGCCCCGGCCGTGGAGCCTGAACAGCCCTCCCGTACCTCGAAGGCGGTCCTCGGTGAACTGGACGCGCTGGTGGGCCTGGAGAGCGTCAAGCGCGAGGTGCGTGCCCTCACCGACATGATCGAGGTCGGCCGGCGCCGGCAGCAGGCGGGCCTGAAGGCGGCGTCGGTCAAGCGGCACCTGGTCTTCACCGGCTCCCCCGGCACCGGCAAGACGACGGTCGCGCGGCTGTACGGAGAGATCCTCGCCTCCCTGGGGGTGCTGGAGAAGGGCCACCTGGTCGAGGTGTCCCGGGTGGACCTGGTGGGCGAGCACATCGGCTCGACCGCGATCCGCACACAGGAGGCCTTCGAGAAGGCACGCGGCGGCGTGCTGTTCATCGACGAGGCGTACGCGCTGTCCCCCGAGGACGCGGGCCGCGACTTCGGCAAGGAGGCCATCGACACGCTGGTGAAGCTGATGGAGGACCACCGGGACGCGGTCGTGGTGATCGTCGCGGGCTACACGGCCGAGATGGAGCGCTTCCTGTCGGTCAACCCGGGTGTGGCGTCCCGCTTCTCACGGACCATCACCTTCAGCGACTACGGCCCCGAGGACCTGCTGCGGATCGTGGAGCAGCAGGCCGAGGAGCACGAGTACCGGCTGGCACCGGGCGCCGCCGAGGCCCTGGGGAAGTACTTCACGGAGCTCCCCAAGGGCCCGGCGTTCGGCAACGGCCGTACCGCGCGGCAGACGTTCGAGGCCATGGTGGAGCGCCACGCGAGCCGGGTCGCCCAGGTCGCGGAGCCGAGCACGGACGACCTGACGCTGCTCTACTCCGAGGATCTGCCCGAGCTGCTCTGAGGCCTGGCCTACGCGGCGGGCGGCTCGGGCTCGTCGCGGGGAGCCGGCAGGCCCGGCCGCAGCCGGGCCAGCAGCTTGCGGCGTTCCTCGGCGAACGCCGGGTCGGCCTGGTAGTCGGAGTGGCCGAGGATCGGCGCGGGCAGCGGCAGCAGGTCCGTGCGGCCATAGGCGAGGGGGTCCTTCAGAGGGCCGTGGTCGACCTGGTGCCCGCGGTCGCCGGGCAGGCGCATCGGGCCGCCGATGGGGTCGGTGAGCCGGTAGAGGTTGCGCCAGCAGTCGACCTCCCGGTGCAGTGAGCTGAGCGCGGCAGGGCCGAAGTGTGCGGGAAACCAGCGGCCGTAGAGGCGTTCCAGCGGGGAGCCGTAGGTCAGCAGGGCGACGCGTTTGCGGGCGGACGGGGCGAGTTGCCAGGCCGCCGCGGCGGCGAGAACGCTGCCCTGCGAGTGCCCGGAGATGACCAGCCGTCCGCCGGTGGTCCGGGTCCAGGTCGCCATCCGCCAGGTCAGGTCGGGCACGGCGCGTTCGGCGTAGCAGGGCGGGGCGAAGGGGTGGGCGGCGCGCGGCCAGAAGGTGCCGACGTCCCAGAGGATGCCGATGGTGCGGCGGGCCGCCGCGTCCTTGTAGGCGCGCCGGCCCCAGGTGACGAACAGTATGAAGCCGAGGCCGATCAGCCAGGAGCCGAGTGCCTGGGCGGTCTCCGCGGCGCCGTGGACGACGGGGTAGGCGTTCTGCGCGGCCTCCCCCGGTGTCTCGTCGGTGGTCAGGGCGCCCACCAGGGCTCCGGCGCCGAGGAGCAGGGTGACTCCGGAGGTGACGGCGACGATGCGGGGTCCCCGGTCGGTGAGCGCGGCCATCGCGCGGGTGTAGGCGATGCGGCGGGTGCGGGCGCGGTCCTGGGACTCGTCCGGGTAGTCGCGTGCCACGGCCTCACGCTCGGCGCGGGCCAGCTGCCAGGCGCGCCGGGCCAGCCAGCCGAAGAGCACCAGGAGCACCACGATCAGGGGCGGGATGACGGACGCCTGCCAGGTCAGCAGGACCGGTGGGCCGTCTATCGACGTGCCGGTGCCGTCCAGCCAGTCGGACACGCGCTGGGACACGCCGCCGGACATCACCCCGCCCAGGGCGCAGGCGAGCATCGCAACGGCCGGTCCGCCGAGGCCGCGCAGCACGGCCCGCCGGTCGGGGTCGGTGCGGTGCAGGGCGTGGGCGACGCCGGCGAGGACGATCACGAGCAGCCCCTGCACCAGCGCGATACCGCCGAAGGCCATGTCGCCCGGCAGCCGCCCGGCCGACTCCCAGCCGGGGCGCTCCCACCCGGCGTACAGCAGGGCGAGGCCGAGCAGGACGAGCGCGGCGAGCGGCAGTCGTCGTACGAAACGGTCGTCGAGCTCCCGGTCGAGGCGCCTCTCGCTGCGGCCCCGGCGGCACACGACCCACACCACGGCGACCGCGCACGCCACGAGGGCCGCCTCCAGAAGCAGGCCGAGGATGTTCAGTACGGCGGGGCCGCCGGGCTCGCGGTCGCGGCGGGCGGCGGCGCCGGCGACCGCGGCCGCGACGGTGATCAGCCCGGCGGCGGTGTGCGCGGCGCGCAGCCGCGCGACCAGCCGGCGTCCGTACCAGAACCCGGGACGCCCCAGCGCGGTCGGGCTGCCGTCCTCGTCGGGCTCGGGGTGGCGTTCGATCGGCTGCTGGGACTCGTAGTCGCTCCAGGTGCGCTTGGACAGGTACCACAGCAGTGCGGTCAGCGCGGTGGGGACGAAGGCGGCGAGGGCGAGCCTGCGGCCGGGGCTGCTCCACCAGCCGCCGTCCGAGACGGTGGGTGAGAGGAAGCCCAGCCAGGAGTGGCGGTCGGCGCACGGATGAGTGCCCGCGCACTGCCATGCCGCCAGGTCGAGGGCGACCTCGCAGGCCGCCGCGACGAGCAGCACGGTCAGGGTGAGTCCCGCCAGCCGCACCAGGAGGCCGTAGAGGCGCACCGTGCGTCTTCGGCCGCGGGCGGTGGGGCGCATCCAGTGGGCGAGGTTGACGACCATGAACGGCAGCAGCAACAGCCACAGGGCGCGGGTGCCGTTTCCGGAGGTGAGGTTGCACCAGACGTAGGCCTCGGGCACCGGTCCGTCGCGGCGGTGGGCGTCGGGGCTGGTCTCCGCGTCGACGTCGTCGGCGCGGCGGAAGACGGCCGCGATGTTGTCGCCGGTGATCCGCACCGTGCGCGGATCGTTGAGCATGTCCTGCGGCGTGGTGCCGCCCACGCCGTGGACCAGGAGTTCCAGGGCGGTCCCGGTCTCGCCGGGCCGCTGGGCGGGCTGGTCCGGCCCGCCGGTCGAGACATGTTCCTGCGCACGTTCCACTGATTCGCACTTCCCCCGTGACACGCCGTCGGCTCTGTCCGTGCGGGCACAGGATCTCCACTTCTGCGGCTCCGCACACCTCCTGTCACGGAATCTCCCCGATCCGTGATACGGGGAAGCGGCAGCTGAGCTCCGAGTGACATGTGCGCGACGAGTGGTCGGTGGCGCCGCCGGCTCCGCGACATGCGAGGATGAGACGTCCGCGCACCGGAGCCCAGGGAGAATGTCCTAGTGGGGGCGGGTGTGCTGGGCGAGTCGGACGGCATTGAGGCGAAAGGACCGGAGCGTACGTGAGCGAGAATCAGAACCTCCTCGCGGAGCAGCGGCGATCCCTGATCCTCGACGAGGTCCGCCGCCGGGGCGGTGTCCGGGTCAACGAGCTGACCCGGAAGCTCGGCGTGTCGGACATGACCGTCCGCCGCGATCTCGACGCGCTGGCCCGCCAGGGCGTGCTGGAGAAGGTGCACGGCGGCGCGGTCCCGGTGGTCGAGGCGAGTACGCACGAACCGGGTTTCGAGGCCAAGTCGGGCCTGGAGCTGACCGCCAAGGAGGACATCGCGCGGGCCGCGGCCAAGCTGGTCGCGCCGGGCGCGGCGATCGCCCTGTCGGGCGGTACGACGACCTTCGCGCTCGCGCACCAGTTGCAGGACGTGCCGGATCTGACGGTGGTCACCAACTCGGTGCGGGTGGCCGACGTCTTCCACGCGGCGCAGCGCACCTCGGGCCCCCGGCAGGGCGCTGCCACGGTCGTGCTGACCGGTGGGGTGCGCACTCCGTCCGACTCGCTGGTGGGGCCGGTGGCCGACCAGGCGATCGCGGCGCTCCACTTCGACCTGCTGTTCCTCGGTGTGCACGGCATATCGGTCGAGGCCGGTCTGTCGACGCCGAACCTCGCGGAGGCCGAGACCAACCGGCGGCTCGTGCAGTCGGCCCGGCGGGTGGTGGTGGTCGCCGACCACACCAAGTGGGGCAAGGTGGGCCTGAGTTCGTTCGCCTCGCTGGAGCGGATCGACACGCTCGTGACGGACGCCGGCCTGCCGGACGAGGCGCGCGGCGTGGTCGTGGAGCATCTGCGGCGACTGGTGGTGGCCGGGGAGCCCGAGGAGGGGGCAGACATCTGACGGGCCGCCAGCTAGGGTGACGCTTCCGGTGCCGCCCGTTCCGTGCGAGGAGGGCCTCGTCCATGCCTCACCGTCTGCGCCCCGTCGGGCTCGATTTCGCCGGGATCGCGCCCGTGCGGCATGTCTCCGCGATGGTGATCTCGGCTCCGGTGGAAGCGGTCTACCGTGCGCTCGAGGACGTGCCCGGCTGGGTCGACTGGTTTCCCCAGGTGACGGCCGCCCGTGAGATCGACGGGGGTGCGGGCCGCGACATCACGCTCAGCGGGGGCGTCCGGTTCCGTGAGTCGGTCGTCGCGGCGAAGGAACCCGAGGTCTACGCCTACCGCGTCGACGTCACCAACGTGCCCGGCGTGCGGGCGATCGTCGAGGAGTGGCGGCTCGCACCGGCCGGCGACGGCACCCGGGTGCGGTGGACCTTCGCCACCGACGGGACGGCGGCGTACCGGCTCGCCATGAGGCCGATACGGATCGCCCAGGCGCGCGCCTTCCGGGATGCCGTCTCGGCACTGGACCGGAGGCTGGCGGCCTGACGCTGCGGGCCCGGCCTCAGTCCATCCAGACGCCCGTCTCCAGCAGCGCGTCGATCGCGGCCGTGTACGGCGCGATGTCCAGCCCCTGGGCGGCCAGCCAGGTGTCCGAGTAGTACTTGTCGAGATACCGGTCCCCCGGGTCGCACAGCAGGGTCACGACGCTTCCCTGCCGCCCCTCGGACACCATCTCGGCGACGATCTTCAGCGCGCTCCACAGCCCCGTGCCCGTCGAGCCGCCCGCCTTGCGGCCGATGGCGCGCTCCAGTGCCCGTACGGCGGCGACACTGGCCGCGTCGGGCACCTTCATCATCCGGTCGATCGCGCCGGGCACGAAGCTCGGTTCCATACGGGGCCGGCCGATGCCCTCGATACGGGAGCCGCAGTCGCAGGTGACGTCCGGATCGCCGGTGGTCCAGCCCTCGAAGAAGCACGAGTTCTCCGGGTCGGCCACGCAGACGCGCGTGTCGTACTGCATGTAGTGGATGTAGCGCGCGAGGGTCGCGGAGGTGCCGCCGGTGCCCGCCGTTGCGACGATCCACGCCGGCTCGGGATACCGCTCAAGTCGCAGCTGGCGGAAGGTGGATTCGGCGATGTTGTTGTTCCCGCGCCAGTCCGTGGCCCGTTCGGCGTAGGTGAACTGGTCCATGTAGTGGCCGCCGGTCTCCGCCGCGAGACGGGCGGACTCCTCGTACATCGTGCGAGGGTCGTCGACGAAGTGGCACCGTCCGGAATGGAACTCGATGAGGCGGATCTTCTCGGTGCTCGTCGTGCGCGGCATGACGGCGATGAAGGGAACGCCGATGAGCTTCGCGAAGTACGCCTCGGAGACGGCCGTCGAACCGCTGGAGGCCTCGATCACGGGTCTGCCCGGCCGGATCCAGCCATTGCACAGGCCATAGAGGAAGAGTGAGCGGGCCAGCCGGTGCTTGAGGCTGCCGGTGGGATGGGTGGACTCGTCCTTCAGGTACAGGTCGATGCCCCAGCGCTCCGGCAGGGGGAACTGGAGCAGGTGTGTGTCGGCCGAGCGGTTGACGTCGGCCTGGACCCTGCGGACGGCCTCTTTCAGCCACGCGCGGTAGCCGGCGTCACTGTGGTCGACGTCGAGGGTCACGCCGGTCCGGGTCTGCTGGGGAGTGCTCACGAGGGGGCTCCTATCGCTGCGCGCCGACGGCACGTCGCGCGGCCGACACCTCGATGATAGGCAGCTTCCGCACGCTTCTCACCTGCATAAACGCATCTTTGAGCCCCCCAAAGCGCCCCCTGGGGCAGAGGCCGGGGCAAGGGGGCGCGCGGTCCCGGGGGCGCATTCGCGTATGTGCTGCGGGCGCCCCCCGGCGAGGGGGTCTCACGCACTGGTGCTCGACGCCGGGTGCGGGCAGACTTCACCGCGGGACCAAGGCCTCGAACGGGGTACCGGCAGGGGTACGAACACCGCCGGAGCGGACTTCCGAGGCACACTGGATCAGAACACGAGCCGTATCGGCACCGCGGGGAGCGCGGGCCGGTACACCGAGGCGCACAAGGGGGCGGGTGGCATGGCGGAGCCGGAGTTCAGGGCCACGGGCGTGCGGATCGGGAAGCGGCTGCGTTCGCTCACCCGGGCCGGACAGGTCCGGATCAGCGACGGCCGGCTCGAGCTGCTGACCAGCTACGGCAGTGAGATCGACAGCGCGCCGGTACAGGCGGTGCGCGCGTCCAAGCCCTGGTTCGGCCCCGATGACCGGGCCACGGCGGATCTCAACGGCAATCGGTACCTGCTCACCCTGGGCGATCACGACCCCGCCCCGGGCGAGCCGGGGCCGCCCGCGGCACGGCGCTTCATCGAGGCCGTGCGCCGAGCGGCGGGGCGCGGCGACTGAGATGTCCGCGAGTTGCGGTACCTCACCCCCTGCGTCACTCTGGTCTCACGTCACTCTGGGTTTACCGGCGATAACGCTGCGAACCAGCCCGCCGGCCACGACAGCGGGCGGCAGTGCCATGAAGGCGCCCTGCTGGATCCGAACTCCGTGTTCTTCCGGACCTCACGTCGGGGAGTCGCAGCCGTGATCAGCTACCCAAGCAGACACTGCACGGTGGAGCTTCAAGCCCTGCCGTCGCGGATCGGCCAGGTCCGCAGAATCGTATCTGCGCAATTGCGCTACTGGCATCTGGACGCCCTGATCGACCGGGCCTCGCTCGGCGTGACGGAGCTGCTGTCCAACGTCCACCGGCATGCCCAGCCCGACAAGACATGCACGGTGGAGATAGAGCTCCTCCTCGACCGGCTCACCGTCTCGGTGCGCGATCACGACCCGCGGATGCCCGTGGTGGAGGATCCTCAGGACATCGCGCCGCTGGCGACCTGCGGGCGCGGGCTCGCGATGGTGGCCGCCATGAGCGAGAGCTGGGGTGTCCGGCCGGACGGCGAGTCCGGCAAGGTCGTGTGGTTCACCCTGCCGACCTCCGTGGTGGCGCCGTCGCGCCGGGCGCGTCGCCCGGTCCTGGAGAAGCCCGCGCGCAGGTTCGCGGAGGTCGGGCCCTCCGTCGACGGGCTGCGTCCCGACCATGCTCCCGCCCGGTCCGCCGTTGCCGGTTGACCGGGCGGTGACCACCCTTCGCACGGCGGTCACTTCGAGTTGACTCGTTCGGTCAGCATGCTCACGCACCACCGCCCTTGGCCGAGGGTCCGAACTCCTCGTTCAGTACGGACAGCCGGCGCCAGTACTCGTCCTCGTCGATCTCGCCGGAGGCGAAGCGGTGGCCGAGCACGGCGATGGGCGAGTCGTTCCCGACGGCGGACTGCCGCCAGGGGCCGCCCCGGCGTCCGCGCCACACGGTGCGGCGCAGCAGCACGATGCCGCCGCCGATCACCAGCGCCCAGATCAACGGGAAGAACAGGATCCACGGGCCGGGCCCGCCGTCACCGAAGTGCGCCAGGGTCTGCATGTCGTCCAACTCCTCGGATGCGTTGCCGCGATGTTTCCGTGTGCGCTTCCGAGAGTCGCCCCATGAGGGGGCCCGGGTCGTCGTACGGACAGCGGCAGTACGCGTACCTCACCGGGAGTATTGGCCTGCTGTAACTACTAGTATGTACAGTGAGGGCATGAGCACCTCGGAACGGCTGATCGAGTCCACCCGCGAGCTGCTGTGGGAGCGCGGCTATGTGGGCACGAGCCCCAAGGCGATCCTGGAGCGCGCGGACGCCGGGCAGGGCAGCATGTACCACCACTTCAAGGGCAAGCCCGATCTCGCACTGGCCGCGATCCGGCGGACCGCCGAGGAGATGCGGACTGCCGCCGCGGAAGTACTCGACGGCCCCGGAACGCCGTACGAGCGCGTCGAGGCGTATCTGCGGCGCGAGCGGGACGTACTGCGGGGCTGTCCGATCGGCCGGCTGACCATGGACCCGGACGTGATCGCGAGCGACCAACTGCGTGCCCCGGTCGAGGAGACCCTGGACTGGCTCCGGGTGCGGATCGCCGGGATCGTCGAGGAGGGCAAGGAACAGGGCCAGTTCGTGCCCTCGCTGGACGGCGAGGAGGTCGCGGCGGCGGTCGTGGCCACGGTCCAGGGCGGCTATGTCCTCGCCCGCGCCACCGGCTCCCCCGCCGCGTTCGACGCGGGGGTGCGGGGGTTGCTCTCGCTGCTGGCACCCCGTCCCGCCTGAGGAGGCTTCCGTGCACGCCATGCAGTACGAACTCACCCTGCCCGCCGACTACGACATGGGCGTCATCCGCGACCGGGTCGCCCGTGTGGGGCGGCTGCTCGACGACTGGGACGGGCTCGGTCTCAAGACCTATCTGATGCGCGAGCGCGGCCTGCGCGGCTCGCCGGTCAATCAGTACGCGCCCTTCTATCTGTGGAACACCGTGGAAGGCATGAACTCCTTCCTGTGGGGCGGTGGTTTCCAGCGGCTCGGTGACGACTTCGGGCGGCCGTCCGTCCGGCAGTGGACGGGGCTCGCGTACGAGGAAGGGGGCCGGTCCCGGGCGCGGTTCGCGGTGCGGCTGCGCCAACCGTTCCCGGAGGACGGGCTGTTGGCCGGGACGGTGGAGGAGGCGGTGCGGGAGACCCGGCGGCTGGCGAAGGAGGACGGGGCCCTGCTCGCCGCGGCCGCCGTCGACACGAGCAGGTGGGAGCTGGTGCACTTCTCGCTCTGGGAGCACGACACGCCCGAGGCCGACGGTGACGTGTTCGAGGTGCTGCACCTGTCGGCGCCCGGCCGGGACCGGCTGCCGCTGGGGCGCCAGTGGTGAGCGCGATACGAACGGTGTTGGGGGACGTACCCCCTGGAGACCTCGGCGTGTGCGACGCCCACGACCATCTGTTCTTCGGCAGTCCCCGGCTGCCCGGCCAGGAGCTGCGCAGCGTGGCGGCGGCGCGGGCGGAGCTGGCGGCGTTCCGGGAGCAGGGCGGCGGGGCCGTGGTGCAGTGGACGCCGTACGGGCTGGGGCGGCGGGCCGCCGATCTGCCGCCGCTGTCCCGGGAGACCGGTGTGCACGTGGTCGCCGCGACGGGGCTGCACCAGGCCGTGCACTACGACGACGACACACTCGCCGGGCTACGGGGCCGGCTCGCCGACGTCTTCGTCTCCGAACTCACCGAGGGCATCGGGGTGTCGGGGGTGCGGGCGGGGCTCGTCAAGGTCGCGGGCGGGTTCCACGCGCTGGACGCGCACGCCCGCTGGACCATGTCTGCGGCGGCCGAGGCGCATCACGCCACGGGGGCGGCCGTCGCCGTGCACCTGGAGCTGGGCACGGGCGCGCTGGACGTACTGGACCTGCTGTGCGGGGAGTTGGGGGTGCCGCCGCATCGCGTGGTGCTCGGGCACCTCAACCGCTCCCCCGACCTCGTGGTGCACCGGCAGGCCGCGGAGTCCGGCTGCTATCTGGCCTTCGACGGGCCGTCACACGCCCACCACGCCACGGACTGGCGGATGCCGGACGCCGTACGGGCCCTCGCCGACGCCGGGTTCGGCGACCGGGTGCTGCTGGGCGCCGACACCACCACGGCCGCCGCCCGCTCGGTGGACGGCGGCCCCGGGATGCCGTATCTGCTGCGCCGGGTGCGGCCCCGGCTGGTCCACGCCGTGGGCGAGGACCTGGTGGGGCGCATCCTCACGGAGAACCCGGGCCGGGCGTTCGCGGTGGAGTGGCGCTAGCCGGCGTGGTCGCGGGCCTCAGCCTCCGGCCTGGTCACTGTCCTTCAGCTCGCCCCAGCCGTGCCAGCGGTCGACCTCGATCCACGCGCTGACCCGGGGGCGGACGCGGTCCGGGTAGGGCTTTCCGATGTAGTGCCGGGCGAGGCGGTCGATGTCGGCCAGGCCCTCGTCGTCGTGCAGCTCGGTGACCTGGCCGATCAGGGTGACGTGGGTGTACCAGTCGTCGCCGGCGAGGACGGTGAGGGTGACGCGCGGGTCGCGGCGCAGATGCTTGAGGCGTACGCGGCCCTCGTCGAGGTTGATCAGGACGCGGCCGTCCTGCCACAGGTACCAGGTGGCGGTGGAGACGGGCGTGCCGTCGGAGCGCAGCGTGGCCATGACGCACGGGTTGGGCCGGCTCAGCAGGGCGTCGGCCTCGGGCGGCAGCGGCGGCTTGGACATACGGGAACCTCCTGGGTTGATCAGGTGGACGTCTTCTCGTCGAAGCTGGCGAAGTAGGCGGCGACCATGTCCTCGTCGCCGTGGCCCTGGGCGGCGGCACGCTCCATACGGGTGGCGGCCGCCTCGGCGACGTCCAGGCGGACGCCGTTGCCCGCACCGGCCTGGACGATCAGGCGGGCGTCCTTGGCGGCGGTGGTCACCGCGAACTGGGGCGGGGTGAGCCGGTCGTCGAGGACCAGCTCGGACTTGGCGCGCAGATAGCCCATGTCGAGCGGGCCGCCGGCGACCAGGTCGAAGAAGCTGTGCGGGTCGACGTCGAGGGCCTTGGCCAGCGCCAGGGCCTCACCGGCGGCGGCCGTGACGGCGAGGACCCAGCTGTTGGCGACCAGCTTCAGCCGCGTGGCGGCACCCGCGGCCCCGTCCTCTCCGGTCCACAGGGTGCGGGCGCCGACGGCGTCGAAGACCGGCGTCACACGGTCCCGCCCTTCGGCGGGCCCGGCGGCGAGCACGGTCAGCTGCCCGGCCTCGGCGGGCTGACGCGTGCCGAGGACGGGCGCGTCGTAGAAGACCAGGCCGTGCTCGCGGGCGAAGGCGGCCAGATCGGCGATGCCCTCGACACCGGCGGTGGTGGACTGCACCCATGCGATGCCGGGGCGCAGGGCCGGGGCGGCCTCGCGCATCGTCTCCAGGACGGCCGGACCGTCGTAGAGCATGGTCAGGACGACATCGGTGTCCCGCACCGCCTGTGCGGGCGTGTCGCAGATCCGCACGCCCTCGGCGGCCAGCGGCTCGGCCTTGGCACGCGTGCGGTTCCAGGCGCGGACGGTGTGTCCGGCCCGGGCGACGTTGCGGGCCATGGCCGCGCCCATGATGCCGGTGCCCAGGACGCTCACGGTGAGCTTGTCGGTCATTGCGCTCAACTTCCTCGGTGGTGCGGTGCGGGCGTGCTGCCTGCGAACCAGCCTGCCCGCTCAGCGGCGAGCCTTCCCGGAAGCGGCGCGGGCACGCCTGTCCCACCACGCATTCGTGCCGGTTCAGCTCACCGAGATGTCCACGGACGGCCGCAGCTTCGCCGCCGCCGCCAGTGCCTCGTGCACCGGGTGGGTGTCGAAGCCGTCCAGCAGGGCGGCGTCCGCCGGGTGCTCGGCGGCCGGGTAGGCGATCTGCTCGTATGCCGCCTGCACCTCGATGACGGACTCGTTGACGGTCTCCGACCAGGGGTGCCCGCGGTGGGCGAACTCGTCGATCTGGGCCGTCATGGTGGCGACGAACACGCCGGCGTTGAACGGGTCGACGGGCAGGTCACGGGTGCCGCGCCGGGCCCGCACCCGGTCGCTCACCGACCACATCGGGGATCCCCCGATCCCGCTCATCGGGCGTGCGCCGAGCCGCCGTTCGGCGAGGATCACGCTGCGCAGTTCGGTGCCGTCGGCGACCTCGTCGTAGATCTCGGCGACGATCTCGCGCGCGGGGGCGTAGGTGGCCGTGTACGCCCGGTCGAAGAGGTCCCGGCCGACGGGGTCGAGGCCCTCGCGCACGGCCCGCAGCGGGACCGGCTGGTGGTGGTCCCGGCCGATCCGGCGCCGGAGCCGTTTCCGATCGGGCTGTGCGTGCGGCGGGCCGATCTGCGGCGGCCGTCGGTGGCGGCGTTGTGGAGTCTGGCCTAGGTGAGCGCGCTGAGCGGCGTCCTGGGCCTCAGGCGAGCGCCCCGAGGGGATCGTCCAGCACCGGCTGCCACGCCAGTTCCGCCGCGCCGACCAGGCTGTTGTGGTCGAGGGTGCACGGCAGGATGGGGACGCCGCCGCTCTGGCCCCAGAGGCTGCGGTCGGCGACGACCGCGCGGAGGCGGTCGGGGTCGGCGTCCAGGAGGGTGCGGTGGAGGCCGCCGAGGATGATCCGGTCCGGGTTGAGGATGTTGACCAGGCCGGCGAGTCCGAGGCCGAGCCGGTCGATGAGGGCTTCGATGGCGGAGCGTACGCCCGGGTCGTCGGAGTGGTGGCGGACCAGGTCGATGGACTGCTGGAGCAGGGACACCTCGGGGCCCGGGTCGCGGCCCGCCGCCGTGAGGAAGGCCAGCGGGTCGGTCTCCACGTCCAGGCAGCCGCGGCTGCCGCAGTGGCAGGGGCGGCCCTCGGGGTGCACGGTGAGGTGTCCGACCTCGAGGGCGAGGCCCGAACTGCCTCGGTGGAGGCGGCCGTCGAGGACGAGTGCACCGCCGACGCCCCGGTGGCCGGTGGCCACGCACAGCAGGTCGCGGGCGCCGCGCCCGGCGCCGTGCCGGTGCTCGGCGAGCGCGGCGAGGTTGACGTCGTTCGCGGCGAAGGCGGGTCCCTCGATGCCGGCCGCGCGCACCTGCTCGGCGAAGATGTCGCGGACGGGCGCGCCCGCGGGCCAGGCCAGGTGCAGCGGGTTGAGCGCCAGGCCTTCGGGTTCGGCCACAGCGGACGGCACGGCGAGTCCTGCGCCCACGCACCGTCGCCCCGTCTCGCGCAGCAGTTCGGCGCCCGCCGTGACGACGGAGGCGAGCACTTTCGCCGGGTCGGCGTCGACGGTCTCGCAGCCTGGCGCGGTGGCGACGATCCGGCCGCCCAGCCCGACCAGCGCCGCCCGGAACCCGTCGGCGTGCACCTGCGCGGCGAGCGCGACGGGGCCGTTCTCAGCGACGGCCAGCCGGTGCGAGGGCCTGCCCTGGGATCCGGCCGCCGCGCCGGGCCGGGCGTCGACGCGGATCAGCCCGAGCGCCTCCAGCTCGGCGGCGACCGCGCCGGCCGTCGCCCGGGTCACTCCGAGCTCTGCGGTGAGTACGGCCCGGGTCGGCGCGCGTCCGGTGTGGACGAGTTCCAGCGCGGGTCCGAGTGCTCCGCGCCCCCGGTCCAGCCGCGTCCTCGAGGTGCTCCCATCCCCCGCCGGCCGGGGGTCCGCCTTCCCGCTCATGAGGGCGAGTCTCCCATGATCCGCCGAACCCGCGGCCTACAGACCGCTGACCCGGAGCGTGATGTTGAGCCGTCCGGCCAGGCCGAGCCCGGGCGGTGCCGTGCCCCCGTGTACCCGGGGAACGCCGTGGTAGGCGAGCCGGGACGGGCCGCCGAAGACGAACAGGTCGCCGCTGCGCAGCTCGACGTCGGTGTAGGGCCGGGTGCGGGTCTCGGTGTTGCCGAAGCGGAAGACGCAGGTGTCGCCAAGGCTCAGCGACACCACCGGCGCGTCCGACTTCTCGTCGCTGTCGCGGTGCATGCCCATGCGGGCGTCGCCGTCGTAGAAGTTGATCAGCGCGATGTCGTAGGCAGCCGTCACCGGGTCGCCCAAGGCGTCCCTGACCGCTCGGCGGCCCAGCTCACCGAGCCACGCGGGGAACGGCTTGACCGGAGCGCCGTCACCGTCGGCCACCGTGCGGGCGTAGGCGTACGGGTACCAGTGCCAGCCCAGACAGACCTGCCGGGCGGTCATGGTGCCGCCACCGGGCGTGCGGACCGTGCGCAGCCCGGCCGGTGGGCGGGCCCATTCCCGGCAGGCCTCCAGCAGTTCCCGCTGGCGCTCGGCGTCCAGCCAGTCCGGTAGGTGCACCGCGCCGGGTGCCACCTGCGTACGGGCCCTGGGGAACAGCTCGCCGTCCATGCTTCCCATCCTGCCCGACACGGCCTGAGCTGCGGCTCGGCTAGCCTTGACGCACGATGAACGACCGTATGACGACGCCGTGGGGCGAGTTCGCGCTGACCCGGTTCCCCGAGGATCCGCGGGACAGGCTGCGTGCCTGGGACGCTTCCGACGAGTACGTGCTGAGGCACCTGGAGCGGGAGCGGGTCCCACTGTCGGGCACGGTCGTGGTCGTCGGGGACCGGTGGGGCGCGCTGGTGACGGCGCTCGCGGAGCACCGGCCGACGCAGATCACGGATTCCCACCTGACCCAGGAGGCGACCCGGGCCAATCTCGCCCGGCACGGCGTCGAGCCCGGCGCGGTCCGGCTGCTCACCACGCAGGATCCGCCGCCCGACCGCGTCGACGTGCTCGTGGTGCGGGTGCCGAAGAGTCTGGCGCTGCTGGAGGACCAGTTGCTGCGGCTGGCGCCGGGGGTGCACGCGGGGACCGTTGTCGTGGGCACGGGGATGGTGAAGGAGATCCACACCTCGACGCTCCAGTTGTTCGAGCGGATTCTCGGCCCGACCCGGACCTCGCTCGCCGAGAGGAAGGCCCGGCTGATCTTCTGCACGCCGGATCCCGCACTGCAGCGGCCCGCCAGTCCCTGGCCGTACGTCTACACGCTGCCGGACGGCATCGGCCCGGCCTCGGGAGGCACCGTCGTCAACCACGCGGGCGTCTTCTGCGCCGACCGGCTCGACATCGGCACCCGGTTCCTCCTCCAGCACCTGCCGAGCGGCCGGGGCGGCCGGGTGGTGGACCTGGGGTGCGGCAACGGTGTGGTCGGTACGGCGGTGGCGCTGGCCGACCCGGAGGCCGAGGTGCTGTTCGTGGACGAGTCGTTCCAGGCCGTGGCCTCGGCGGAGGCGACGTACAAGGCGAACGGGGTGCCGGGGCACGCCGAGTTCCGCGTCGGCGACGGGCTCGACGGCGTGCCGTCGGGCAGTGTCGACCTGGTCCTCAACAACCCGCCGTTCCACTCCCACCAGGCGACGACGGACGCCACGGCCCGGCGGATGTTCAACGGGGCTCGGCGCGCGCTGCGGCCGGGCGGCGAGCTGTGGGTGATCGGCAACCGGCACCTGGGCTACCACGTCACGCTGCGGCGGATCTTCGGCAACAGCCGGCTGGTCGCCAGTGACCCGAAGTTCGTGGTGCTGAAGGCCGTCAAGCGGTAGCCGGGCCCCCCAGGGTCCTCAGGGCTCTCGCCACCGTCCGTGTCATCGCCTCTCGCGCCACCGTGAGGTAGCCGCGCGGGTCGACGGCCTCGGGGCGCTCGGTGAGGAAGTCCCGGATGGCGCCGGTCAGCGCGATGTTCAGGGCCGTGCCGATGTTGACCTTGGCGATGCCGCCCGCGACGGCCGCGGTGAGTTCGTCGTCCGGGACGCCGGAGGAGCCGTGCAGGACCAGCGGGACGTCCAGGGTTGCCGACAGGCGTTTGAGGAGGGCGTGGTCGAGGGTCGCGGTACGGGTGGTCATGGCGTGGGCGCTGCCGATGGCGACGGCCAGGGCGTCCACTCCCGAGTCGGCGACGAAGGCCCGGGCCTCGTCGGGGTCGGTGCGGGCGCCGGGGGCGTGCGCGTCCAGCGGGGGTCTGCCGTTCTTGCCGCCGATCTGCCCCAACTCGGCCTCGATCCAGAGCCCTTGGGCGTGGGCCCAGTCGACGGCCGCCCGGGTCGTGGTGAGGTTCTGGGCGTAGGGCAGCCGGGCCGCGTCGTACATCACGGAACTGAAGCCGGCGTCCGCCGCCCGGTGCAGCAGGGCGTCGCTCTGCACGTGGTCGAGGTGCAACGCGACCGGTACGGCCGCGCGTTCGGCTTCGGCGACGGCCGCGCGGGCGAGCGGGAGCAGTCGCCCGCCGCGGAACTTGACCGCGTTCTCGCTGACCTGGAGCACGACGGGGGCGTGCACGGACTCGGCACCCGCGATGACGGCCTCGACGTGTTCCAGTGTGATGACGTTGAACGAGGCGACGGCCGAGCGGGCCGCGGCGGCGCGGGTGACGAGCTCGCCGGTGGTGGTGAGGGGCACGGTGCCTCCAGGGTCAGGGAACGAGGATCACCGAGGTCAGTGGGTGAGGATCACGGAGCGGGTGAGATGGCGGGGGCTGTCCGGGTCGAGGCCGCGTGACGCGGCGACCGCGACGGCGAGGCGCTGGGCGCGGACGAGT
Source organism: Streptomyces sp. NPDC044719 (assembly GCF_056433405.1). Classification (NCBI taxonomy): domain Bacteria; kingdom Bacillati; phylum Actinomycetota; class Actinomycetes; order Kitasatosporales; family Streptomycetaceae; genus Streptomyces; species Streptomyces sp. NPDC044719. The sequence goes on along the minus strand of NZ_JBWKHE010000004.1, from coordinate 657,117 downwards.
TCGGCGAGCGGGTCCAGGGCTCCGGCGATCCACAAGGCGCCCGTGCCGCGGACCTGTTCGGCCAGACCGTCCGGCGCCTCCCCGAACATCCAGGTGGCGGTTCCGCTGGTGGTGACGCTGATCGGCCCGTGCCGGTACTCCATCGCCGGGTAGGCCTCCGCCCAGGACAGCGACGCCTCGCGCATCTTCAGCCCGGCCTCGTTGGCCAGGCCGATGGTCCAGCCGCGGCCCAGGAAGGCGAACTGGGCACATTCCACCAGGCCTTCGGGCAGGGGTTCCGCCAGGGCGGTGCGCGCGTCGGTGACGGCCGCGTCGGGGTGGAGTCCCAGATGGGCGCGGAGCAGCGTGAGGGCGGTGGTCGCGAACCGGGTCTGCACGACGGAGCGTTCGTCCGCGAAGTCGAGTACCGCGAGCTCGTCGGCCGCCGTCATCACCGGGGTGTCCGGGTCGGCGGTGATCGCGGTGGTGCGGGTGCGGCCCTTCAACCGGCCGAGCAGGTCGAGGACTTCGGTCGTGGTGCCCGAGCGGGTGAGGGCGACGACCCTGTCGTAGTCCCTGCCGTACGGGAATTCCGAGGCGGCGAAGGCGTCGGTCTCGCCCTGGCCGGCGTCCTCGCGCAGGGCCGCGGCGGCCTGCGCCATGAAGTACGAGGTGCCGCAGCCGACGATCGCGATCCGCTCCCCCGCCGCCGGCAACACCTCCGCGTACTCCGCCGCCTCCGAGGCGGCGCGTGCCCAGCACTCCGGCTGGCTGGTCAGCTCGTCCTCGACATGCGTCATGCCGCACCCCTCCACTCTGATTGTTCCTGCAAGGTATCGCCACCTTTCGAGCAACATCAAGCATCGGGAGAGATCGGGTGCGCTAGGGTCGCCCGGAGATCGAGACGTGGAGGTGCGGATGTCGCGCGACGCCCGCTGGAAGGCGCTGCTGGACCTGCTCGTGGAGCGCGGCCGGCTGGACGTCGAGGAGGCGGCCGGGGAGCTCGGGGTGTCGGCCGCGACGATCCGCCGCGACTTCGACGGGCTGGCCGAGCAGCAGATGCTGGTGCGCACCCGGGGCGGCGCGGTCGTGCACGGCGTGTCGTACGAGCTGCCGCTGCGCTACAAGACGGCCCGGCACGCCTCGGAGAAGCAGCGCATCGCGAAGGCGGTGGCGGATCTGGTCGCGCCCGGTGAGGCGGTCGGGCTGACCGGCGGTACGACCACCACCGAGGTGGCGCGGGCTCTGGCGGCGCGCGGGGACCTGGTGTCCGGGTCGCCCGCGCTGACCGTCGTGACGAACGCGCTGAACATCGCCAACGAACTGGCCGTACGGCCCCAGTTCAAGATCGTGCTGACCGGCGGGGTGGCCCGCGCCCAGTCGTACGAGCTGGTCGGGCCGCTCGCGGACGGGGTGCTCGGGCAGATCACCGTCGACGTGGCGGTGCTCGGCGTGGTCGCCTTCGACGTCACACACGGGGCGGCGGCACACGACGAGGCCGAGGCCGCGATCAACCGGCTGCTGTGCGAGCGCGCGGAGCGCGTGGTCGTGGCCGCCGACTCCAGCAAGCTGGGCCAGCGCGCGTTCGCCCGGATCTGCGCGGCCGAGGCCGTGGACACGCTGGTCACGGACACGGCGGCCGACCCGGAGACACTGCGGCGCTTCGAGGAGGCCGGGCTGCGGGTCGTCACGGTGTGACACCCGGCCGCTTCCCGGCTGCGGGCCTAAGCTGATAGCCAGGCGCTCGCCAGGGCAGGGAGGCTGCCATGCGGGGAACAGCGGACGGCCGGCGGTATCTGCCGATCGCCGAGCACGGACTGATCGGCGACCTGCGCAGTGTGGCCCTGGTGGGGACCGACGGCACGATCGACTGGTACTGCTGCCCGGCCTTCGACGCGCCGAGCGTGTTCGCCTCGATCCTGGACGCGGAGCGCGGCGGCTGCTTCGAGCTGGCGGCGACCGTGCCCGCCCGGACCAAGCAGTTCTACTTCCCGGACACCAACGTCCTGATGACCCGGTTCTTCACCGAGGACGGCGTCGGCGAGGTGCAGGACTTCATGCCGGTGGACGGCGAGCCGGCCGAGGCCGAGCGGCACCGGCTGATCCGGCGGGTGGTGTGCGTACGCGGCTCGATCCCGTTCCGTACGCGCGTGGCTCCCCGCTTCGACTACGGCAGCCGGCCCCACACCGTCCGGCTGGACGGTGAGACGGCGCTCTTCGAGGCCGACGGGATGGCGCTCGCGCTGACCGCGACCGTGCCGCTGGAGGCCGACGGGCCGGACGTGTACGGGGACTTCAAGCTCGGCGAGGGCGAGTCGGCGGTGTTCGCGCTGGACAAGGTCGGCGGCGAGGTGTCGCCCCGCCGGTGTGCGCGCACGGAGGCGGAGGAGCAGCTGGCGGCGACGGTGGCGTACTGGCGGGCCTGGCTGGCGTCGTCGCGGTACCGGGGCCGCTGGCGGGAGATGGTGCACCGCTCGGCCCTGACGTTGAAGCTGCTGACGTACGCGCCGACCGGGGCGATCGTGGCCGCGCCGACGACGAGCCTGCCCGAGCGGCTCGGCGGTGAACGCAACTGGGACTACCGGTACGTGTGGGTGCGCGACGCGGCGTTCTGTGTCTACGCCCTGCTGCGGCTGGGCTTCACCGGCGAGGCCGAGGCGTTCATGGACTTCGTGACCCGGCACATCAGCCCGGGCGACGGCAAGCACTCCGGCCCGCTGCAGATCATGTACGGCATCGACGGACGCACCGACCTGCCCGAAAGGACCCTCGACCACTTGGAGGGACACGAGGGTTCCGCTCCGGTACGGGTCGGCAACGCGGCGGCCGACCAGCTCCAGCTCGACATCTACGGCGCGCTGATCGACTCCATCTACCTCTACGACAAGTGGGCCAAGCCCATCTCCAGCGGCCAGTGGGACGATGTGACCGCGCTGGTGGACTGGGTGTGCGCGCACTGGGACCAGCCCGACGAGGGGGTCTGGGAGACCCGGGGCGGCCGCAAGAACTTCCTGTACTCGCGGCTGATGTGCTGGGTGGCGATCGAGCGGGCCATCCGGATGGCAACCCGGCGCGGGCTGCCCGCCGATCTGCCGCGCTGGCGGGAGTGCCGCGACACGATCTACCGGCGGATCATGAGCCGGGGCTGGTCCGAGGAGCGCCGGGCCTTCGTCCAGCACGAGGACGGCGACGTGCTGGACGCGGCCGTGCTGATGATGCCGCTGACGAAGTTCATCGCCCCGACGGACCCCAAGTGGCTGTCGACGCTGGACGTCCTCACCGAGGAACTGGTGTCGGACTCGCTGGTCTACCGCTACGACCCGCAGTCCAGCCCCGACGGCGTGCGCGGTGACGAGGGCACGTTCTCCATCTGCTCGTTCTGGTACGTCGAGGCCATGGTGCACGCCGGCCGGATCGACGAGGCGCGCCTGGCCTTCGAGAAGATGCTGACGTATGCCAACCATCTCGGCCTGTACGCCGAGGAGATCAGCCACACCGGGGAGCAGCAGGGCAACTTCCCGCAGGCGTTCACGCATCTGGCGCTGATCAGCGCGGCCTTCAACCTGGACCGTGCGCTCGGCTGAGGCTCAGTGCCCGTGGCCGTCGTCCGAGTGCCCCTCGGGGGTACCCGGCCCGTCGGTCGCCGCCCCGCCGGCCCGGACGGTGAACGCCGCCGTGCGGACCTTTTCCTCGTGCTTGAAGTCGAGGAACAGGCGGTAGGAGCCGGCGCTGGGTGCCGTGGCCGTGAACGAGACGTCCGGGCCGGGCCGGGTGGTGCCGTCGCCGGGTTCGCCGTTCGGGTGGACGTGCAGGTAGGCGAGGTCGCCGGAGCGCAGGGCGACCAGGTGGCCGTACGCGCCGAGGTAGGGCTGGAGGTCGGTGACGGGCCGGCCGGCCCGGGTGACCTTCAGTCTCAGTTCGCTCGCCTTGCCCGGGCGCAGGGCGCCGGCCAGCTCGACCTCGTAGCCGTTGGTCTCGGCCGTGGTGCTCGCCGGCGGAAGTTTCTCCGGCCGGTACGGGCCGGAGGCGGCGAGGTCCGCTCCGAGTGTGAGGTTCCGGGCGTTCTTCTTCGCCGGGGTGAAGTCGGCGAAGACGCGGTAGCCGCCGGCGCGGGGCAGGTCGACGGGGATGCTCCAGGTGCCGTCGGCTGCGCGGATGGGATGCAGGTGGCGGTAGGTGACCAGGTCGCGTGAGGCCACGATGAGGTGGAGTTCCTTCTCGTGCTCGCGCTGGTAGGCGGTGACGGCCCGGCCGCTGCCGTCCCGGACGGTGAAGCGCAGGTCGGCCCGCTGTCCGGCGGGGACGCGCGGGGTCTCGAGGTCGAGCGTGTAGCCGCCCTCGGAGATCTGGAGTCCGCCGGCCGGTGGCGCCCCTTGCCCGGCGTGACCGCCGCCCTCCTTCGGCTCCGGTGCGGGCCGGGTGTGCTCGTCCTCGTGTTTCGGCGGGGCGTCGGCGACGACGGGGTCGATGCCCTGCCCGACACCGTAGGCCGTGCCGAACGTCGCGGCCAGGGCGACGGCGAAGGTGGTGATCTTCAGTCCGGTATGCATGGCCGGCGTCTCCTTCAAGAAGCGGGCCTCCCGCTCGGATGCGGGGACTCCATGCAGCTCACCATACCCCCAGGGGGTAATGAGTCAAGTTGCGCTCGCGCTTGCATCTCATACCCCTCGGGGGTATACAGGAACTCAGCGAGGGATACCCCCGCCCCGTATTTTCAGAAGCACCCCTAGGAGGCACCGATGCCCGCCACGACCTACGCCGTCGCCGGAATGTCCTGCGGTCACTGCAAGGCCACGCTGACCGAGGCCATCGGCGGGCTGGACGGCGTCAGCGGCGTCGAGGTCGATCTCGGCAGCGGACACGTCACCGTCACCAGTGCCGCCGAGCCCGACGACGCCGTCATCGCGGAAACCGTCGACGAGGCCGGCTACGAGCTGACCGGACGGGTCTGACCATGACCATCGAAACGGTCGGGACCGGCGCCGAAGTGGAGCTCGCCATCGGAGGCATGACCTGTGCCTCCTGCGCGGCGCGCATCGAGAAGAAGCTCAACGGCCTGGACGGGGTCACCGCCACGGTCAACTACGCCACCGAGAAGGCGAAGGTCAGCTACTCCGGTGACGTCTCGGTCGGGGAGCTGATCGCCACTGTCGAGGCGACCGGGTACACCGCTCAGGAGCCGGCGCCGCCCGAGCGGCACACCGAGCCCGAGGAGTCCGACGAACTCCGTCCGCTGCGCGAGCGGCTGGTCACGGCCGTGGTGCTGGCGGTTCCCGTCGTGGCCATGGCCATGATCCCGGCGCTGCAGTTCGAGTACTGGCAGTGGCTGTCGCTCACGCTGGCCGCGCCGGTCGTGACATACGCGGCCTGGCCCTTCCACAAGGCGGCGTTCACCAACGCGCGGCACGGCGCGGCCACCATGGACACACTGATCTCGGTGGGCACCGCGGCCGCGTTCCTGTGGTCGCTGTGGGCGCTGTTCTTCGGCACCGCGGGCACGCCGGGCATGACGCACCCCTTCGAGCTGACGATCGAGCGCACGGACGGCGCGGGGAACATCTACCTGGAGGCCGCCGCGGGCGTGACGGCCTTCCTCCTGGCCGGGCGGTACTTCGAGGCCCGTGCGAAGCGCAAGGCGGGAGCGGCGCTGCGGGCGCTGCTGGAGCTGGGCGCGAAGGACGTCACCGTGCTGCGGGACGACGGCCGGGAACAGACGGTTCCGGTCACGGAGTTGAGGGTCGGCGACCGCTTCCTGGTCCGGCCCGGCGAGAAGATCGCCACGGACGGGACGGTCGTCGAGGGTTCCTCTGCCGTGGACGCCTCGATGCTCACCGGCGAGTCCGTGCCGGTGGAGGTCGGCACGGAAGATCCCGTCACGGGCGCCACGATCAACGTCGGCGGCCGGCTCGTCGTGCGCGCCACCCGGGTCGGCTCCGACACTCAACTGGCCCGCATGGCCCGGCTGGTGGAGGACGCGCAGAACGGCAAGGCCGCGGCGCAGCGGCTCGCCGACCGGATCTCCGCCGTGTTCGTGCCCGTCGTGATCGCACTCGCGCTGGGCACGCTGGGCTTCTGGCTCGGCAACGGCGTCGGCCTGACGGCCGCCTTCACGGCCGCGGTCGCCGTCCTGGTCATCGCCTGCCCGTGCGCCCTCGGCCTGGCCACGCCGACCGCGCTGATGGTCGGCACCGGGCGGGGCGCCCAGCTCGGCATCCTCATCAAGGGCCCGGAGGTCCTGGAGTCCACGCGCCGGGTCGACACCGTCGTCCTCGACAAGACCGGCACCGTCACCACGGGGCGGATGACCCTGCTGGCCGTGCACACCGCCGAAGGCACCGGCGAGGCCGAGGTGCTGCGGCTGGCCGGGGCGCTGGAGCACTCCTCCGAGCATCCGATCGCCCGTGCCGTCGCCGACGGGGCACGGGAGAAGCTGGGCGGCGCGCTGCCCACGCCGGAGGACTTCGCCAATGTGCCCGGGCTCGGCGTACAAGGCGTTGTAGAGGGCCACGCCGTGCTCGTCGGGCGGGAGCGGCTGCTGGCCGACTGGGCGATGGAGCTGCCGGAGGATCTGGCGCGTGCCAGGGCGGCGGCCGAGGACGCCGGGCGTACGGCCATCGCGGTCGCCTGGGACGGCGAGGCCCGTGCGGTGCTGGAGGTCGCCGACGCGGTGAAGGAGACGAGCGCCGAGGCGGTCGGACGGCTGCGTGCCCTCGGGCTGACCCCCATCCTGCTGACCGGCGACAACGAGGCGGTGGCCCGGTCCGTCGCCCGTGAGGTCGGTATCGCCGCGGAGGATGTCGTCGCCGAGGTCCTCCCGCAGGACAAGGTCGACGTCGTCAAGCGACTGCAGGCCGAGGGCCGTTCGGTGGCGATGGTCGGCGACGGTGTCAACGACGCGGCGGCGCTCGCCCAGGCCGATCTCGGACTGGCCATGGGCACCGGCACGGACGCCGCGATCGAGGCCGGGGACCTGACCCTGGTGCGGGGCGACCTGCGGGCCGCGGCGGACGCCATCCGCCTCTCCCGCCGCACGCTCGGCACCATCCGCTCGAACCTGTTCTGGGCCTTCGCCTACAACGTGGCGGCCCTGCCGCTGGCCGCGGCCGGACTGCTCACGCCGATGATCGCCGGGGCGGCCATGGCCTTCTCCTCGGTCTTCGTCGTCGGCAACTCGCTGCGGCTGCGCACCTTCCGGGCCGCCGGCTGAAACGGCCGCGGGACCGGGACGACGGTCCTGTCAGCGGTGGCGCCACACCAGCGTGTAGCGCCAGAACAGACGGCGGCGCAGGCGGGCACCGGGCAGGACGGCACGGGCCTCGCGGAGGATCTCGGGGAAGGTCATGTCCGCCGGTCTCGTGGGGGCGGTCATCGAGGCCGGGCGCGCTGCCCGGCGGCCCCGGTTCTTCACCAGGGCCATGACGATGTTGAGCGGGACCGACACGATGCCGAGAAGGCGGTCGGTGAGGGTCTGTTCCCGGGAGACACCGACGACGACCAGGGTGCCGCCGGGCGCCAGACGGTCGCGGAAGGCCTGGAGGGTCTCCGTGAACGGCAGGTGGTGGAGCACGGCGACGCAGGTGATGACGTCGTACGTCTCGTCGGGAAGCCCGGCCGGCGCGTCGGCCACCGCGTAGGTCACCGGGGCCGTCGCCGGGGTCAGCTCCCGCGCCCGGGCCGTGATCGCCGGGTCGGCGTCGATCCCCCGCACCCGGTCGGCCCGGGTGGCCAGCAGCCGGGCGAGGTCGCCACTGCCGCACCCCACGTCCAGGGCGTTTCCCGCACGCGCGGGGAGTTGCCGCAGGGTCCAGCGGTGGAAGTGGGCGTTGTGGTCCCAGGGGCGGGCGGAGTGGAAACGGTCGAGTGCGCGCAGGGCCCGGTGTGGCAGGAGCGTCATGCGCTCAGTCCAGCAGACGGGTGCACAAGGACGCCGCCCGCCTGCCCCGGCTCATCGGGATGGCCGACCGCCGCCTGGGCACTCGGGAGGTACCGGCCCGCGGGGGTGCCGAGCCTGCGCCCGGTGCGTGGCGGTACCTTGCTGAGGAAGGCCACTGCGGGGAGAAGCACATGACCGATCCGACGACCACAGACGCGGACGCCCCCCGTCCGCTCCCGAGCGGCGGGAAGCCCGCGGGCGGACCCGGCAGGCTCCTGGCCGCCGTACTCGGCGATCTCAGGGCGGTGGACGGCGCCCTGTACGCGGCGGTGGCGGCCACCCCCACGCCCACCCTCGACCGGACGCTGCGCCATCTGTCCCACGCGGCCGACCACTCCAAGATCTCGTTCGGCATCGCTGCCGCCCTGGCGCTGGCCGGGAAGCGCCCGCGCCGGGCCGCGGTCGTCGGCGTCGGGGCGATCGCCGTGGCGTCGGCCTCCGCCAACCTGCTCGGCAAGCGCCTGGTGCGCCGGGCCCGGCCCGACCGGGAGGCGGCCCGGGTGACCGTTGACCGGCACGTCCGGATGCCCACGTCGGCCTCGTTCCCGTCCGGGCACACGGCGTCGGCGGTCGCGTTCGCCACCGCCGTCGGTGTGGCCCTGCCGCCCGCCGCGGTGCCGCTCGGGGCGCTGGCGAGCGCCGTCGGCTACTCCCGCATCCACACGGGCGTGCACTATCCGGGCGACGTGGCCGCCGGCGCGGTCCTCGGCATCGCGAGCGCCGCCGCGGCACTGGCCGCCGCGGCGGCCACTCCGTCGGCGCGGACCCAGGCGCTCTTGACGGCGGCCCGTTCGTGGCCGCGGATCAGCATCGGTTCCGTCGGCCGTTGAGCCCGTCGGCCGGGCGCGCGGCTTGCCGCCCCGCGCCCGGCCCCGGCAGACCCTCAGCCGAGGGCCCTCACCGCCTGGTAGTACGTCCACGCCGTGCTGTCGCAGGCGTTCTTCGTGCCGCCCGGGTAGGCGGCGCAGATCCGCTTGAGGTCCTCGTAGAAGGCGCTGTCGAGACGGGACTTGTCGGCGCTGAAGGTGCCCGCGGCCTTGTAGTTGCGGTAACCGAAGTCGTGGCGGGCGCAGGACATCGAGAAGGGGAAGCCGAACGGGTTGTCCGGCGACGAGGAGCAGTAGTCGGTCGACCAGTCGAAGGCGTACGCGGACCAGGCGGACTGGTCGGCGCGGGCGGCGGCCCAGGTGTTGTAGCTCGACGCGCTGGTCTGCGTCCAGCTCGCGAGCACCTGGGGCTTGTCGGCGGGGGCGGCACTCGCGAGGGTCGCGGTGCCGACGACGGTGACGAGGGACAGGGTCGAGGCGGCAAGACCGGTGGCGAGTCTGCGGTGCATCCCACACCTCCATGAGGCCGCGGCCCGCCGATCGAGCCGCAGGTTCATGACAAGAGCATCGCCACCTCCTGGGGGTGCTCACACCTGAGGTGCCCCAATGGCCCCTTAATTCTTGGCTACTGAACGAGAACGGCAGCCGACCGGCGTACGTCGACGGCGGTGAGCGCGAGGGCCATCGGCCCCGGGACCAGGAAGGCCAGGGGCAGCAGCATCCAGGCGCACAGCGCGGCCGTCGCCACGGCGAGCAGGACCAGCCCGCTGCCGCCCACGTCCGCCACCGCGTCCCGGGCGGCGCCGCGCACCGCCGCGCGCCAGTCGGTGAGCGACTCGGGGCGTCCGCAGGCCCGCAGGCCGACGACCCCCGCGCAGGCGCCGATGACAGCGGCGGCCACCGCGAACAGCGGCGCCCCGGGCAGCCCCGCCCCGGCCAGCGCCAGATCCGCCGCGAGCAGCAGCAGACCCGCCAGCGCGACGCCACCGGCCAGCAGGTCACCGGCCCTGAGCCGCCGCAGCAGCAGGGCGAAGTACCGCCCCGCCGTGACGGGCCGGTCCCGTCCCGCGCCGCGCAGTACGGCGCAGGCCGTCGACAGCGCGGCCGGTGCGGTCACCAGCGGCAGACAGGCCGCCGCCGTGGCGAGGCCGACGCTCAGCACATCGGCGAACAGGGCCATGCGCGGCCCGAACACCTCACCGGCCTCCCGTGTGCGCACCCCGCTCACCCCTTGACCCCGGAGCTGGCCATGCCCTCGACCAGGAACCGCTGGAAGGCGAGGAAGAACAGCACGATCGGCAGCAGCGCGATCACCGACAACGCGAACATCGGGCCGAACGCGGAGGTGCTGGAGGCGTCCACGAAGGAGCGCAGCGCGAGGGTCAGCGTGAACTTCTCCGGGTCGAAGAGGTAGATGAGCTGGGTGAAGAAGTCGTTCCAGGTCCAGATGAAGGTGAAGATGGCGGTGGTGATCAGGGCCGGCCGGGTGAGGGGCAGGACGACCTGGAAGAAGCTGCGGAAGGGCCCGCAGCCGTCGATCCGGGCCGCCTCCTCCAGCTCGCGCGGCAGCCCGCGCATGAACTGCACGATGAGAAAGACGAAGAACGCCTCGGTGGCGAGGAACTTCGGCAGGATCAGCGGCCAGTAGGTGTTCACCAGGCCGAGCTGGTTGAAGATGATGTACTGCGGGATCAGCACCGCGTGGTGCGGCAGCATGATCGTGGCGATCATGAAGGCGAACAGCGGCCCGCGGAAGCGGAACCTGAGGCGTGCGAAGGCGTAGGCGGCGAGCGAGCAGCTGATGACGTTGCCGAGGACCGCGCCGCCCGCGATCAGCAGCGAGTTGCCGAGCAGCCGCCAGATGGAGACGTCGTTGACGCCGTCCAGGGCGGTGGAGTAGTTCGACCACTCGAGGTGGCTGGGCAGCAGGTTCAGGCTCGCGATGACCTCGTCGGCGGGCTTGAGCGAGGTGGCCAGCAGCCAGGCCAGCGGGTACAGCATGACCAGCAGCGCGGCCAGGCAGCCGAGGTGCAGGGCGACGCGGCCCCAGCGAACGGGCTTGTGGGAAACGGCGGTCGAGGTCATCGGTCCCCCTCGGAGGCGTAGAAGACCCATGAGCGCGAGGTGCGGAACAGCACCGCCGTGACGACGCCGATCACGACGAGCAGCACCCAGGCCATGGCGGAGGCGTAGCCCATGTGGGAGGCGACGAAGCCCCGGTCGTAGAGGTACATGGTGTAGACGAGGGTCGAGTCGGCGGGCCCGCCCTTGCCCGCGCTGATGGCGAAGGCGGGCGTGAACACCTGGAAGGCCTGGATGGTCTGCAGGACCAGGTTGAAGAACAGCACCGGGGACAGCATCGGCACGGTGACCGACAGGAACTGCCGCCACTTCCCGGCCCCGTCCACCGCCGCCGCCTCGTACAGTTCGGCGGGGATCTGCTGGAGCCCGGCGAGGAAGATGACCATCGGCGCGCCGAACTGCCACACCGTCAGCAGGGCGACGGCCAGCAGCGCGAAGCCGGGCTTGTTGACCCAGCCGCCGGTGCCGAGCAGGTTGTCGACCGTGCCGCCGTCGTTGAAGACGGCCCGCCAGACCAGGGCGATGGACATCGACGCGCCGAGCAGCGAGGGCGCGTAGAAGGCGGAGCGGTAGAAGGCCTTGCCGCGCTTCATGCCCTTCAGGGCGAGTGCGACGACGAGGGCGAGCGCGAGTTGCAGGGGCACGGCGATGACGACGTACGTCAGGGTCGTCACGACGGAGCGCCAGTAGCGCGGGTCCTCGGTGAACATCTGCGCGTAGTTGCGCAGGCCGACCCACTTGGGCGGGCTGAACAGGTCGTAGTCGGTGAACGACAGGTACAGCGACACGGCCATCGGCAGCAGCGTCAGGACGGTCGCGCCGAGCACCCACGGGGAGAGGAACACCCAGGCGGGGCCCTGGCTTTCGCGCTTGGGGCGGCGCTTCGGGGTGGTGGCGGGGGCGCGCTTCGCCTCCGGGGGGATCGCGGTGGTGGTCATGACCTCAGCTCCGCCTTCGCCTCGGTGACGTAGTTCTCGGCCGCCTCGCGGGGCGACATGCGCGCGTAGGACACCTGGTCGTAGTCGCGCTGGAAGGTGGTCTGCAGGGCGTTGTCGCCCGAGGGCGGGGCCTGGGGCGGGTCCTTGAGCTTGCCGTCGAGGGAGGTGTGGAAGTCGGCGATGGTCTTGTCGAAGTCCTTGAGCTCCGGGCCGATTTCGTCGCGGATGGTCTCGTTGACGGGGATGCCGCGGCCGGCGCCGAGGATCTTCGCGGCCCGCGGGTCGTTGATCATGAAGTCGACGAGCTGGGCCGCCTCCTTGGGGTGGCCGGTGTTGGCCGAGACGCCGAGGAACATGGACGGCTTGAAGTACTGGCCGGGGGTGCCGTCCTCGCCGGACGGCATGGGGGCGAGGGCGACTCCGCCCTTGACCAGGGCCGTGTAGCCGCTGGACGGGGCGTCCCAGTTGTTGTCGGAGGTCGCCTCGCCGCGCCCGAGCGGGGTGTTCTCGACGGTGGCGTCCAGCTGGGTGGTCTGCTCTGCGGACGAGACCGCCCCCTCGCGGCGCAGTTCGTCGGTGAAGGTCCACCAGCGGGTGAGGTCGTCGGCGGTGAAGCCGAGCCCGCCGTCCTCGGTGTAGAGGGACTTGCCCTGGCCGCGCAGCCAGACCTCGAAGGCGTCCTCGCTCCAGCCGGGGTCGGTCCCCCCTGGCTTGCCCGTCCTCTTCGCGAGGGCGCGCATGGCGTCGGCCCACTCACTCCAGGTCCAGCTCTCGCCGGGCAGGGGCACGCCCGACTTCTTCCAGGCCTCGACGTCGTAGACGACGGTCTCGGTGCCGCGCCCCTGTGGGATGGCGTACTGGACGTCCTCCACGCGGCCGGTGGCGAGCAGCCCGTGCTCGATCTCGGAGGTGCGCAGGACCGGCTTCTGTTTCGCCAGGTCGAGCAGCACGCCACCGGAGGCGTACTGGTCGATCTGGCGGTAGTCCAGCTGCATCACGTCCGGCGCGTCACCGCCGGCGGCCTGGGTGGCGAGCTTCTGCTTGTAGGCGTCGTAGCCGGAGAACGACGTCGTCACGTCGATGTTCGGGTGCTGTTTCTCGAACAGCGCGACGGCCTGTTCGGTGCGTGCCGCGCGGTCGGGGTTGCCCCACCACGTGTAGCGCAGCACGACCTTGCCGCCGGCGACCGATTCCCCGGATCCTCCGCAGCCTGCCAGCACGGCGCACAGTGCCAGTGCGGCGGCCGACGCGCAGAACCCCTTTGTCCTGTGTCCGGGCATGCCGAGGTCACCTCTCCTTTCCTCGGACTTCCTGTTGGCCCCCCTCGGCCTGTCGCCCCCCGGCTCCCTGGCTCGGTTACTCGCCCTGGTACGGCAGCGTCGTCCCGGGCAGGTTGTACTCGTCCCGGCGGCCGCACATGCCGAAGCCGCCGAGCCTTGTGGGCGCTGCCTCGTGGGCGGTGGCCTCGCCGAGATGGACGGGCTCCCCCGCCTCCAGCGCGTCGATTTGGGCGCCGGTGCGTTCGGCGGTGGCCAGGGCGCCCGCCCGCCACAGCTCGCGCCAGGTCGGCACCTTGTCGCGCACGATCCTCGCGGCGGCCCGCTGGAACTCCAGGTACGGGCCGTTGTCGCCGGCTTCGAGAGCCTCGCGCAGGACGAGGTAGCCCTCGACGGCGAGATCCCTGCGGCACCGGGCGGCCGCCGCCGTCTCCGGCCCCGTGCCGGGCGGCAGCTTCGCGGCGGCGGCGTACTTCTCCGGGTCGGCGAGCACCTCCGGCGGGAAGGTGAACACGGCGTCGCCGGCCTCGGGCAGGCCGCTGTTCTGCATCAGTACGGTGATACGCAGGTCGCCGCCCTGCACCATGCGGTGCACGGTGCCCGGTGTGAACCAGGCGATGGAGCCGGCCGCGAGGGGGATGTCCCGGTAGCCGTCGGGGCTCAGTGTCTGGACCGCGCCCCGGCCGCCGGTGACGACGTAGGCCTCGGTGCACACCAGGTGCAGATGCGGGCTGCCGCCGCAGACGCCGTCGGCGGCCTCCCAGTCGTAGCCGCTCAGATGGGACAGGCCGATCGCGCCGGGCAGCGGGTGCGGCAGGGCGGATTTCGGGTCGCTCACCACGGCAGGCTCTCCATGTGGGTGCCGACCCGGTCGCGGTCCCAGGCGCCGTCGGCGACGACCAGCCGGTAGCGGTAGCCGAAAGACTCGCCCGGCGGGAGTGCGAACTCCTCGAAGAACGCCCAGGAGAAGGCGACCGTCGGGAAGGGCTCGGCGCGGACGAACCAGTGCGACTCGTGGATCGCGGACGTCTCGTCGAGGTTCTCGGGAGCGTGCGCGAAGACGAGCGTGGAGTGGCCGTCGACGTCGTCGTGCTCGGTGGTGAAGGCGAGCCAGGGGCCCTGGGTGCCCATGAGCTTGCCCGCGTCGGCGTCGGTGTCCGGGGCGAAGACCGTGCCGCCGGTGAAGTCGCGCGGGCCGCGCCACTGCAGTCCGGTGTAGCCGGCCATCTCACGGCCCGCGGTGGTCGGTGAGCCGAAGGCCAGGGGCTCGGAACGGAGGTTGGTGAGGCGGATCGACCAGTCGAGGGCCCAGGATCCGGCCTCCTCGTCCACCGAGTGGACGGTCAGCCCCCGCACCTCGCGGGCCCACTCCTCGCCGCCGTTCTCGACCCAGGTGAGGTTCTCCGTGAAGGCGAGCCGGTCGTCCTCGACCGTGAAGTCGGAGAAGCCGTCGTGCCGCATCGAGCCGACACGCTCGGGCAGGGGCAGATAGCCCTGGCCATGGACGTAGCAGTTGCCGCCCCAGAAGTTCTGGCCGGACAGATGGCTCGAGGTCATCTGCAGGCCCTTGTGCCAGCGGTGGTCGTTCGGGCGGTAGCCGGTGACCGTGCGGCCGGAGAGGGTGCGCACGGGGTGGGCGTACGGCTTGCGGGACTCGAACGGGTCCGGGTCGGGGCGGTAGACGTAGCGGAGGATCTCCGTGCCGCCTGCCGCCGTGACGACGATGTCCTCGCCGTGCGTGTGGGTGACTCGGATGGTCATGCGCGCTCCTTCGGGGCCCAGTCGGGGTACTCGCCGTGCATGGCCTCGTAGAAGGGGTCGCCGGGGCCGATCTCTCCCGCGTGCACCGAGCGGCCGGTGAAGGCGGCCTTGTACAGCGCGGCGGCGAACTCGAGGGTGGCGCGGGCGTCCTGGCCGCTGCCCGGTGGCCGGGTGCCGGTGTCGTAGGCGTCGAGGAGCGCGCCGAGCTGGGCCGTGTGCGAACTCGGCACGTCGTTCGCGGGGGTGCGCCAGGCGGTGGCGCGGTCGGAGGCGACGTGCGGGGCCGGGGTGTAGGCCCAGCTGTCGTTGCTGTGACCGTACAGGTGCGTGAGCTCGACCGTGGCCTCGGCGCAGTCGACGCGGATGCGGCTCACCTCGTCGGGGGACAGCACGCTGTTCACGACGGTCGCGAGGGCGCCGTCGCGGAAGCGCACCAGCGCGGTGGAGACGTCCTCGCTCTCGGTGTCGTGGACGAGCCGGGCCGCCATGGCCTGGATCTCCTCCCACTCGCCGAGCAGGTGCAGCAGCAGGTCGTACTGGTGGATGCCGTGGCCCATGGTGGGGCCGCCGCCCTCGCTGGCCCACTTCCCGCGCCACGGCACCGCGTAGTACGCGGCGTCCCGGTGCCAGGTGGTCTGGCAGTGCGCGACCAGCGGGGCGCCCAGCTCGCCGCTGGTGATCAGCTCGCGGGCGTGCACGGCGCCGGAGCCGTAGCGGTGCTGGAAGACGACCGCCGCGTACGCGCCGGATGCCTCCTCGGCGGCGGCGATCTCGTCGTACTCGGCGAGTGACAGCGTCAGCGGCTTCTCGCAGAGCACCCAGGCACCCGCCTTGAGCGCGGCCACCGTCTGTTCCCGGTGCAGGGAGGGCGGTGTCCCGATCAGGACCAGGTCGGGGCGTACGGCGTCCAGCATCGCGTCCACCGAGGTGTACCCGGCGACCTGGTCGCCGGCCAGCTCGCGGAAGTCGTCGAGCCGCTCCTGGTCCACGTCGACGGCGGCGACCAGCTCCACCCGGTCGGAGTGGGCCCGCAGCGCGGGCAGGTGGCTGCCGCTGACGATGGCTCCGGTGCCGACGACGGCCACGCGGCGGCGGGTGGGAGACCCTGGGGACACGGACATGCGGCGCTCCTCGGACGGCCGGTGGACTCACGCTTGGAAAGCGCTTGCACTCGGTAGGTGACCCTAGGCGCGGGACCATGTCTGGACAACCCCCCTGCGACGACCTGCACAAGGTCTGCGCGAGCGTTCTCCCAGCTTGGGGCGTCGATTCCGGTTCTCACCGGCCGCGCGGAAACGGCATTCCCCCGTCTGGCCGCTGGGGTTGGCCCCACCATGAACCGGTGGCCGGCCGGAGTGATCGGGAAGCGGCGCTTCCCTACCGTTCTGTCGCACCAGATCCCCCCACGGCATGCCCCTGCCAGGCCACCGAGGGGGACGTCCGCGACAGAAAGGGACACCCACGTGTTATCCCGTTCCCCGGGAACCGCGAGAAGAGCCGCCCTCGCCCTGACGGCAGCCGCCCTCGCCTTCACGGCGCTGCCCGCCACGGCCCGGGCGACCCCCGATCCTCTCGCCCGCTACCACCAGCAGCACCTCACCTGGAAGAGCTGTGTGCTCGGCCCTGACGACACGACCGGCAAGGAGCTGCGGCAGGCGGGCGCCCGCTGCGCCGATGTGACGGTTCCGCTGGACTACTCGGACCCGGGCGGCCGCACGATCACCGTCGCGATATCCCGGATCCGCGCCACCGACACCGACCGGCGCGTCGGCCCGCTGCTGCTCAACGGCGGCGGCCCCGGCGGGCCGTCGCTCGGCGACCCGCCGTGGGTGAGCAAGGCGATGAAGGACGTCGCCGCACGGTACGACGTGGTGGGTGTCGACCCCCGTTTCGTCGGCCGCAGCACCCAGCTGGACTGCCACTGGCCGACCGGCTCGGCGCTTCGCGGCGCGGGTTCGGACCGGGCCGGCTTCGACCGGGTGACCGCGTTCTCGAAGGACCTCGCCGAGCGCTGCCGCACCAACGCGGGCGACGTCCTGCCCCACGCCACGACCCGCAACACCGCGCGCGACATGGACGTCGTCCGGGCCGCGCTCGGCGAGCGGCGGATCTCCTACCTGGGCTACTCGTACGGCAGCTACCTCGGCGAGGTGTACACCACGATGTTCCCCGGCCGCACCGACCGGGTCGTCCTGGACGGTGTGATCGACCCGGACCGGTACAAGCCGAGGCTGCTGCGGGGCGTCGAACGGGCCAACCGGCACGCGCTGGAGGGGTGGGCGTCCTGGGCCGCCGCGCGCGAGGCCGTCTACGGACTGGGCGGGACACGCGCCGAGGTGCTGGCCACGGTGGACCGCGTCCGGAGGGCCTCAGCCCGTACACCGTTGCGGCTCGGTGGCCACCGGCTGGACGAGCATGTGATGCCCATGGTCGTCTTCAACGGCCTCTCCCAGCACAACGACGCGGCCTACGGTGACTTCGCGCAGGGCGTGCGGGACATGCTGCGGGCGTCACAGGGGCAGCGCGTCACGCCCTCCCCCTGGCTCGCCGGGGTGCTCGAGTTCACGCTCACGGGCACCGACTCCCCCTACGGCAGCGCGCAGACGGCGATCCTGTGCGGCGACGGCACCGCTCCTCGCGACCCGGAGGTCTACTGGCGCGACGTCCAGCGCACCCGTGCGCAGGACCCGCTGTTCGCGCCCGTCACGCACAACATCAACCCGTGCGCGTTCTGGGACCGGCCGCGTGAGCGCCCGACCAAGATCCGGGACGACCTGCCGGCCCTCCTCGTCAACGCCACCGGTGACCCGCGCACCGACTACGACGGCGCCGAGGCCGTGCGC
Source organism: Streptomyces sp. NPDC044719 (assembly GCF_056433405.1). Taxonomy (NCBI): domain Bacteria; kingdom Bacillati; phylum Actinomycetota; class Actinomycetes; order Kitasatosporales; family Streptomycetaceae; genus Streptomyces; species Streptomyces sp. NPDC044719. Next base: position 639,477 of record NZ_JBWKHE010000004.1, on the reverse strand, counting down.
GACATGTGGCCCTCCTCGCGCCTGGTCACGCTGAGCGGGGCCGATCAGCACGCCGTGTACGGCGTCTACGGTGCGCCGTGCGTCGACGACACGGTCAACGCCTACCTCGCCACGGGCCGCCTGCCGGCGAAGGACGTCGGCTGCGCCGCGCGGTAACAGGGCAGGCCGTCCCCCTGATGGTGGACGAGACCGGCTCTGTGACGAAGGGCCACTCCTCTGCCGGCGAAGCGGACGCCCAGCATCTCGTTCTCCCCCGATGAACTCGGCTTTTGCGGGCCGCCGCAACAGCATGGCCGGACGCGGTGCCACTCAGCAGAGTGGGTCTCGCCATGCACAACAGTCCTAGGGGGAAAACGTGCAGAAGAACCTCAAGACGCTCGCCGTGGCCGCCGGCGGTCTTGCTCTGGCACTCGGCGGATCGACGGTGGCTGTCGCCGCTCCGCAGGGCGACGTGAGCGCCCAGGTCAGCTGCTACGACGGGGCCTCGTCCTTCTCGAAGGCGTCCGGCCGGTCCACGACGAGCGTCTTCAAGACGTCGACGAGGTGCAACGACATCAACCTCAAGATGGGCTCCAGCGGCCGTTACGTGAAGGTGTGCTTCAAGCTCAGCAGCGGCTCCTTCGACTGCCAGAGCGACTACAAGTGGGCCCCTTCGGGATCCTGGAAGGTGATCGCCACCGACGTCCGCGACTCCCAGGAGTTCGTGTTCTTCTTCCAGACCACTGCCTCCGCGTCGGGCTCATACGCCGCCTGACCGCAACCGCACCGACTTGTCGGCGCGAGCATGAAGCGGGCCCGCTTCATTCTCTCGCCGACAGCGGCGAACCCCTTCTTGTCACCCCCTCCGGATCCCGGCTCGCAAAAAAGACGCCCCCCACCGGGTGGGGGTGTGCCGC
>NZ_JBWKHE010000004.1:608697-638571 GCF_056433405.1 Streptomyces sp. NPDC044719 | reverse complement strand
ACTCCAATAGGTTGTTCTTCCCCCCCCCCCCCCCCCCCCCCCCCCCTCCCCCCCCCCCCCCCCCCCCCCCCCCCCCCCCCCGACGGCGGCGAACCTGTGCTGGTCACTCCATCGGGCTCGCGGCGCGCAGCAAGGACGCCCCCGCCGGGGTGAGGGTGTGCAGCACGGTCGGGCCGTTCCGGATGGTGGTGATGAGGCCTGCGTCCCGCAGCACGGTGGCGTGTCTGCTGGCGGAGGATGCCGAGACTCCGGCGGCACGGGCGATCTCGCCGGTCGTGGCACCGGTGGACGCGGCGCGCAAGGCGACCGCTCGGGCGCGTCCGAGCAGGGTGATCAAGGACTTGTCGGGGGCATCGACCCCATGCGGGGCATCCGGGGGGCCCGGCTCGTGGAGGAGCGAGTACCAGAGCACGGGCGGCATCTCCGGGTCGGCGAAGGCGACCGGCTCACCCCAGTTGAAGTACGAGGGGACGAGGGTGAGCCCACGTCCGTTCAGATACAGGTCCCGGTCCTCGACCTGCTTGGGATAGACGACCTCCAGGACGGGAGGGCGCCAGCGCAGCATCGGCCCGAGTCCCGAGAGCATGCTCTCGACTCCACCGTCCAGAAGCCCACGGGCACGCGCCGCTCGCTCCGCCTCGATCCGGGCCTGTGCCTGTTCCTCGTACGGGGCGATCACAGCGTCGTGGTACGCCCGCAGCATCCCCACGAACTCCTTGCGCGCCTCCAGCCGGGCCAGCTGCCCGGCCCACGCCGGAGCGCCGACGGTCCGGTCGAGGAGGGTCACTTCCTTCAGGACCCGTCGCGGATGCGTGGCCAGAATTGATTCCAGTCCGGCGTCCACATCACCCACCGCATCAGCGGGCGTGAGAAAGTCCGGAAAGTAAGCGGCCCTTGGATACAAGGGCAGGAAGACGCTCCGCAGGACACGCCCCAGCCCCCTCTCCCGCATCTGCTGCCTTGCCACGCGGTACCAGCCGGCGTAGGCCCAGCGCCCTCGGCGCGACTGCAATCGGTGCAGACTCGCGGCGACTTCCCAGAGCGGATCAGGCGCGGCGGCAATCCTGGTTCTCGCCAGATCTGTGTCGCTGAAATGAATGCGGAGCATGTCGTCCCCCGTTCGGCATGGTCGGCTGGGAGATCGTAGGTGGCGGAGATCAATACGCGATAAACGGTGATTCAACGGACATGGGGCGCCTGTTGTGGCTCCGCCTGTCCGCCGACGAACCTGCCGGATGGATCGCGAAACCAGACCGGAGCACTAGGCGCGTGCCTCGCCGCCCGGCCGGAGCGCTGTGGGACCGCGGAAGCGGTAGCGGCGTTCGGGGCGGCCCGCCACGCCGTAGCGCAGGGAGACCTCCACCAGGCCGACGGTGTGGAAGTGCTCCAGGTAGCGGCGGGCGCTGACGCGGGAGACGCCGGTCATCGCGGCGCACTCGCTGGCGGACAGGGTGCCGTCCGTCTCGCGCAGGGCCCGCTCGACCAGCTCGGCGGTCTCCACGCTCATGCCCTTGGGCAGGGCGGCGACGGTCGAGGCCCCTCCGGCGGCTCCGGCCAGCACCCGGTCGACATCGGCCTGGCTGCGCACGACCGTGCCGAGCAGCCGGCCGCGCCGCTCGGCGTAGCGCTCCAGCCGGGCGCGCAGCTCCTCGGACTCGAAGGGCTTGAGGAGGTAGTCGACGACCCCGTGCCGGACGGCGCCGCGGACCGTCTCGGCCTCCCGGGCGGCGCTGACGACCATGACGTCGCAGTCGTGGCCCGCGGAGCGCAGCCGGGGGATGACGTCGAGGCCGAAGATGTCCGGCAGGTGCAGGTCGAGCAGCACGAGGTCGGGGCGCAGCGCGTCGGCGGCGGCGACGGCCTGGGCGCCGGTACCGGCGACGCCGACGACGCGGAAGGAGTCGACGCGCTCGACGAAGGCCCGATGGACCTTGGCCACCATGAAGTCGTCGTCGACCACGAGGACGTCGATCGTGCCGGTGGTGGCGGACGTGCGGGACTCGCTGGTCATCGGGTCGCTCCTTCCGTGCCGGGGCCGCCCATCATGGCGTCCACCTGCGGTGAGGGAAAGGGATGTGCGGGATGCGGTCCACGGGGCCGGGGTGTGCGCGGCGGGTTCCGGCGACCGCAAAGACCAAAACCTCCGTTGGTTCCGCAAGAGAGACAGCCCGTCGGCCCCCGGTGCAGCATGTGGCCCACATCACCCTCCCCCACAGGGCCTTTACCTACCCGCATCGACGTACCGACAGGTGGTGGCACTCGTGCGCCTGCGCACTCCCCTCGCCCTGCTCGGGGCCGCCGTGCTCGTGCTCGTCGGACCGCCGCTGCTGACCACCGGCAGCGGCACCGAGACCGGCACACAGATCCCTGGCCTGCGTTTCATGGTCCCCAACACGCCCGGCGGCGGCTACGACATCACGGCCCGTACGGCCGCGAAGAACGCCGAGGACGCCGGACTGACCCACAACATCGAGGTGTTCAACCTGCCCGGAGCCGGCGGCACCGTGGGCCTGAGCCGGCTGGTGAGCGAGCAGGGCAACGGCAAGCTCGCGATGTCCATGGGCCTCGGGGTCGTGGGTGCCGTCCGTTCCAACGACGCGCCGAAGACCCTCGGCGACACCACGCCGATCGCCCGGCTCACCGAGGAGCAGGACGTCGTCGTGGTCGCCAAGGACTCCCCGTACAAGACGATCGACGACCTGATCGGCGCCTGGAAGGAGAATCCCGGCAAGCTGCCGGTGGGCGGCGGGTCCTCCCCCGGCGGGCCGGACCACCTCGCGCCGATGCTGATGGCGCGGGCCGCCGGTATCCCGCCGAAGCAGGTCAACTACATCCCCTTCGACGGCGGTGGCGAACTCCTCGCCTCCATCCTCGGCAACAAGGTCGCCTTCGGTGTCTCCGGTGTCGGCGAGTACCTGGACCAGATCAAGGCGGGCGAGCTGCGCCTCCTCGCGGTCACCGGCCCGAAGCGGGTCGAGGGCCTCGACGCGCCCACGCTGACGGAGGCCGGATACGACGTGAACTTCACCAACTGGCGCGGCATCGTCGCCCCGCCCGGCCTGAACGACGGCGAGCGCGACAAGCTCGTGAAGCTGGTCGAGGAGCTGCACGGCTCCGACGAGTGGCGCAAGTCCATGAAGCAGAACGGCTGGGACGACGCCTTCCTCACCGGTGACAAGTTCGGCGCGTTCCTCGACGCCGAGGACAAGCGCGTGGTTTCGGTGCTGAAGGAGCTGGGACTGTGACGACGCAGACCGACATCTCTCCCGCCGAGACCGGCGGCGAACGGCGCTCGTGGCTGCGCGAGCACTCCGAACTCGGCGTGTGCGCGCTGCTGCTGGCACTGGGCGTGCTCGTCCTGACCGACGCGCTCACCATGGACGTCGACATCGCCCAGCGCGGGCCGGTCGGCCCGAAGACCGTGCCGATCGTGGTCGGCGCCGGGCTGCTGGTGATCGCCGCGCTGCTCGCCGTGGACGTGCTGCGCGGCGGCCGGGGGCAGGCCGAGACCGGCGAGGACGTCGACCTGTCGGAGCCCGCCGACTGGCGGACGGTGCTGCTGCTCGCCGGAGTGTTCCTCGGCGCGGCCGTCCTCATCGAGCCGCTCGGCTTCCCTGTCGCGGGCGCACTGCTGTTCTGGGGCGCGGCGTTCGCGCTCGGCAGCCGCAGGATCGACCGCGATCCGCTCATCGCGGCCGGGCTGGCCCTCGTGACCTACGTCGTCTTCAACAATCTGCTCGGAGTGCCCCTGCCCGGCGGTCCGCTGATGGGAGTGCTGTGACATGGATGCCTTCAACTCCCTTCTGGACGGCTTCGGTACGGCCCTCACGCCGATCAACCTGCTGTGGGCCGTCATCGGTGTACTGCTCGGCACGGCGATCGGCGTACTGCCGGGCATCGGCCCGGCGATGGCGGTCGCGCTGCTGCTGCCGGTGACGTACGGGCTCGACCCGATCGGCGCGTTCATCATGTTCGCCGGCATCTACTACGGCGCGATGTTCGGCGGTTCGACCACCTCCATCCTGCTCAACACGCCCGGTGAGAGCGCGGCGGTGGTGGCGGCCATGGAGGGCAACCCCATGGCCAAGTCCGGGCGCGGCGCCCAGGCCCTCGCGGCGGCCGCCGTAGGGCACTTCGCGGGCGGCCTGATCGGCACGCTCCTGCTGGTGGCGCTGGCGCCGACGGTCGCGAAACTGGCCGTGGACATCGGCGCGCCGGACTACTTCGCCATCATGGTGCTGGCGTTCATCGCGGTGACGTCGGTGCTGGGCTCGTCCCGCATCCGTGGCCTCGCCTCCCTGCTCATCGGCCTCACCCTGGGCCTGGTGGGCCTGGACCAGATGACCGGCCAGCAGCGTCTGACGTTCGGCTCGCTCCAACTGGCCGACGGCATCGACGTGGTGATCGTCGCGGTCGGTCTCTTCGCGATCGGCGAGGCCCTGTGGGTCGCCGCCCATCTGCGGCGCAGGCCGCCGGAGCCGATCCCGGTGGGCCGACCGTGGCTGGGGCGCGGAGATGTGAACCGGACCTGGAAGTCGTGGCTGCGCGGCCCGTTCATCGGGTTCCCGTTCGGCGCGATCCCGGCGGGCGGCGCGGAGATCCCCACCTTCCTGTCGTACGTGACGGAGAAGCGCCTGTCCAAGCACAAGGACGAGTGGGGCAAGGGCGCCATCGAGGGCGTCGCGGGGCCCGAGTCGGCGGCGTCCGCCTCGGCGGCGGGCACCCTGGTCTCGATGCTGACCCTGGGCCTGCCGACCACGGCGGTCGCGGCCGTGATGCTGGCCGCCTTCCAGCAGTACGGCATCCAGCCCGGCCCGCTGCTCTTCGAGCGCGAACCCGACCTGGTGTGGGGCCTGATCGCCTCCCTCTTCGTCGGCATGGTGCTGCTCCTTGCCCTCAACCTGCCGCTGGCGCCGGTGTGGGCGAAGCTGCTGCGCATTCCGCGGCCGTACCTGTACGCCGGGATCATGTTCTTCGCGGCGGTCGGCGCGTACGCGGTCGGCGGCGAGGTGATCGACCTGGTGATCCTGCTGATCATCGGCCTGATCGGCTTCGGCATGCGCCGCTACGGCCTGCCGGTGCTGCCCGCGGTCATCGGCGTCATCCTCGGCCCCAACGCCGAGCAGCAACTGCGACGCGCCCTGCAGATCAGCGACGGCAGCGTGACGGGCCTGGTCAACACACCGTTCGCGGTGACCGTGTACGCGGTGATCCTGGTGCTCCTGGCCTGGCCGCTGCTGAAGAAGGCGGTGACACGGGGGCGCGTGGAGGCCTGAGACGCTCGATCCCATGGGGGCGTGGCTCACCCGAGCCCCGCCCCCCCTCGGCGTGTCCTAGGGCACCGACTCCCGCGTGCCGTCGGGGAACCGGATCTCCACGGACCCGTCGGCGGCGGCCCAGGCCCGGGCCCCGTTGTCCGGTACGCGCGGATCGGTGCCGAGCACGACCAGCGTCACCAGGAGCCGCGTCCCACCGGGGTGGCACGGCAGTGTCAGCTGCGGCGTCGCCGAGTGGTGCCCGTACGCGTTGCGGCCCTCGGCCGCGACGACCGTCCCCGTGTCGTCGCTCCAGCCGTGCAGGGCGACCAGCGCGCTGGTCAGGCCGTCCGCACGCCGGGCCAGTGCCCAGCCGGGGCCGGTCCGGGCGACAGGCGGGGCGGTGTCGTCGGCGACGGCCCAGCCGCCCTCGCGCACGGGCGTGCCGGCGGGCGCGTCGACTCGGTGCACCCGGACCTCCCAGGGGCCGTGCACCACGCTGACCGTCTCGATGCGGTGCCCTTCGCCGCTGCCCGGGAGGACGGCCCGGTGCCAGGACGCGGCACGAGCGCCCTCGGCGCCGAGGGGGTGGATACGGCCGCGCGGGGTCGGTGTGCCGTCGGGGGTGAGCAGGGCGATGTGGTTGTCGGAGCCTGTGTGCGGGGCCGGAGGGGTCTCGGGTGCCGTGGCGCTGGAGTAGGCGAAGCGGGCGTAGTGCGGGCTGTCCTCGGCGGTCGCCGGTGGGGGCGGCAGGCGGTCGCTGCCGTGGTTGACGAGCCGTACGATCCCGTCGGCAGCGGTGGAGTGCAGCAGCCAGCCGGGGCCCGGTAACGCGAGGCGTACGTCGGCCGTCTCGACCGGGCCGGGTTCCTCGGGCGCGGTCCACACGGGGTGGTCGGCGGGCAGGAGCAGGCCCAGGAAGGCCTTGCTCGCCCAGTAGGGGGACGCCGGGCCCGAGTACCGCTGGACGGCGGGCGGGAAGGGCCCGTACCAGCCGAGCGTGAGCAGTCCGTGCTCGTCGGGCACGCCCCGCTCGGCGAAGTGCTTCAGCGCGCCGGAGGCGAGGCGCCGGGTGCGGCCGGGCGGCAGCGGAGTGGCGTCGGCGAGAACGCCCGCCCACAGGGGCGCGGTCGTGGCGAAGCGGTAGGTGAGCGAGCGGCCTTGGTGGACCGGTGCCCCGTCGGCGCCGAAGAAGTGCTGGTGGTCGTGGAGGAACGACCGCAGGCGGGCGCGGTGAGCCGCCACCGGTCCCGGGTCGGCGCGCGGTCCGGCGATACGGGCCCAGAGCACCGGATACAGGTGCAGCGCCCAGGCGTTGTAGTAGTCGAACTTGCGGCCGTCGCCGTCGGTGTACCAGCCGTCGCCCCGGTACCAGTCCTCCAGGCGGGCCAGCCCGGCGTCGATCTCGCGGCGGTCGTGCGGGGCGCCCACGGAGGCGAGGAACTCCTCGGTGATGACCTGGAACAGCCGCCAGTTGGAGTCGTTGACGACCGCTCCGACGAAGCCGCCCAGCCAGTCGGCGATCCGCTGTCGTACCCGGTCGTCGAGCCGGTCCCAGATCCACGGGCGCGTCTCGTGCAGGGCGATCGCGAGGGACGCGGCCTCGACCATGGGCTGGCCCCGGTCGGTGATGGGCGGCCAGTGGTCGGGACTGCGCGGGTCGGTTCCGGCCGCCAACCCGGCCGCGTACCGCTCGGCGAGCCCCGAAGGCTTCCCACCCGAACCGGCGATGCGGAACGCGGCCAGCAGGAAGGAGCGGGCGAAGCCCTCCAGCCCGTCCGACCAGGGCCCGGAGTGGCTGGGCGGCCCGGGGAGCCGGTACTGGGCCAGGCCCGGGGAGGCGTAGGGCAGCAGGGCGTCCAGGAGGCGGTCGGCGATCGCCTCCCAGTGGGTGCGGGTCCAGCCGGTGAGGGGCGAGGTCAGCGGGTCGGGGGGCGGCAGCTGGGGAAGGTGGGGGAAGTGCGTCGGGTCGGGGAGCGACACGTGCGGCGCGCTCATACGGGTGCGGTTCCTCCGTTGGTCACAGGGCACGCCCGGGCGGGGGCGCGCCGACGCTGTCGCGGACGACGATGTGGGTGCCGAGCAGATGGTGGGCCCCGGCGGCGTGCTCGGGGTCGCGCAGGGCGATGCGCACGGCGGCGCGTCCGAGTTCCTCGGCGGGGGTGCGGACGGTGGTGAGCGGCGGGCTGAAGTCCTCGGCGAGCGGGATGTCGTTGTAGCCGACGACGGAGATGTCCCCGGGGACGCTCAGCCCGGTGTCGGCGATCGCCCGCAGGGCACCGGCGGCGACCATGTCGTCCCCGGCGAAGACGGCGGTGAACTCCCTCGTGCGCTTGAGGAGTTCGGTCATGGCGCGGTGGCCTGCGGCGCGGCCCAGGCCGCAGTCGACGACGTGCGCGGCCTCGGGCGGCAGCCCGTGCTCCGCGAGGGCGGCCCGGTAGCCGGCGACGCGGGCGTCGAGGGCCGTGTTGCCGGGCAGTCCGCCGAGGAAGACGATCCGGCGGTGCCCGGCCGAGAGCAGATGGGCCGTGACGGCGCGGGCCCCGGCCTCGTTGTCGAACTCGACGACGAGGGCGGGGATCTCCGGGCCGGGCGCGGGCCGGCCGCAGAGCACGAGCCGGGCTCCGGAGGAGTCCAGGGCATGGGCGTAGTGGGCGACGCGCTCGCGGTAGGCGTCGTCCTCGACGACCCCACCGACCAGGATCACCAGCCGGGCGCCCTCCTCCCGCATGAGCTGCACGAACTCCATCTCGCGCTGGGCGTCCCCGCCGGTGGCGCCGACCACGCAGAGCCAGCCGCGGTCGGCGGCCTCCGCCTCCACGCCCTCGGCGACCTGGGCGTAGAAGGGGCTGGTGACCTGGCGGACCACGACGGCGGCCATCTTGCGGCCGCCGCCGACCAGGGCGCGGGCGTGCGCGTTGGCCACGTAGTCGAGGTCGCGGGCCGCCCGCAGGACCCGGGCCCGGGTCGCGGCGGGCACCGGGTGGTTGCCGCTGAGCGCCCGCGAGGCGGTGGCCGTCGAGACGCCCGCCCGCTCGGCGACCTCGCGGATCGTGACCCGCCCCTTGGACACCATGTCGTTCCCCATCCCCCGCGTCTCCTCTTCCGCCGCCCGCTGTTCAGGTGTTGGCCGCGTAGTCCTTGGCGTATTCCTCGGCCATTCTGTCGCCGCCCCGGCTCCGCCACTTCTTCACCGTCGCGTCCCACTCGGACAGCGGCAGCCGCCCGGCGATGATCCCGGTGGCGGTGTCGTCGAGGAGGGTCTGGAGGGTGGCGCCCTGCGCATTGTGCGTCGTGGACTGCAGCCCGAACGCGGCGTTGCGGACGGCGTGCGGTACGACCTTGCGCTGCCAGCTGTGCAGTGCGCGTACGGCGTCCGGCATGCCGGGTACGAACAGCACCTGAGGGCCCTCGGCGAGGTACTTCAGCGGCAGGTTGGTGTTGTTCTCCACCTCGCCGAGCTTGGTGTACTCGGGCGAGCCGTCCTTGGCGCGGGTGAAGTGGACGCCCTCGACGCCGTAGTGGACCAGTTCCCACTCCTCGCTTCCGAAGGGCGCGGCGAGGTAGTCGAGGATGCGCAGCAGCAGCTCGATGCGCTCCTTCTTCGCCTGCTTCAGGACGGTGTAGCCGAAGGACCGGCGGGCGGCGACGATTCCGCCGGGCTCGCCGCCGACGCTGTACGGGAGGGCGGCCGCCGGGCTCATCTTGCCCTTGGACTCGCGGTACTTGGGCAGGTAGGCGCCGAACCCGTCCTGCATGGATCCGACGGTGCCGTTGTAGTAGAGGGTCGTCAGGTCGATCTGCGAGATGGACGTGGCGTCGGGGTGGTAGGAGCCGTTCTTGCGCAGCTGCGCCCGGAAGGCGATCGACGCCCTGTAGCGTTCGTCGGCCGCAGCCGGGAGGAAGGTGCCGTTGCCGGTGACGGCCCAGCTCTGGGGCGCGTTGTGAGCGGCGGAGTGGTAGCCGTTGCCGAACCCTGACTGGGCGGCGGCGCCCAGCATGTACGTCTTCCCGCGCGTGCCCCGCCGCGCCACGGCGGCGAAGTCCTCGGCCGTCCAGCCCTCCTTCATGCCCGCGTCGGCGAACATGTCCTGGTTGATCCACAGGGTCGAGCCGGGGAGCGGGCGCTCCAGGGGTATGCCGTAGATCCGTCCGCCGATGCGGCCCATGTCGCGCCAGGCGTGGGTGGGGATGTTGGCGAGGTTCGGGTAGTCGGCGATCGCGTCGCCGGACAGATAGGGGGTGAGGTCCTGGGCACGGCGCTGCACGAACTGTGCCTCGCGGGGGAGGGTGAAGCCGGAGAACATGTTGATGATGTCGGGCAGGGCGTCGGCGTCGCCGGCCATGACCGTCGCCATCTTCTTCTGGTAGTCGGCCTGGGAGATGATCGTGTACTCGATCTTCACGCCGAGGGCCTTCTCCACGGCCGCCCAGAACCGGTTGGCCGAGGCGGGCTTGGGCGGTGTGCCGAACGATACGGTCATGACGCGGACGGTGGAGCCGTCGCCCGGGGTGCGGGAGACCGACTTGACCAGGTCGGAGGGGTAGGAGGTGTATCCGGCCTGGACGCCCTCCTCGGTGGGGGCGAGGTCGGGCTTCGGGCCGGTGGCGGGGCGGTGGGCTGGCCAGGGGGCGAGCTTCTTCCCGGCGTTGGAGACGTCGCCGTCGCCGGACCCCGAGGAGCAGGCGGTCAGCAGGCCGGGGACGGAGACGGCGGCGCCGCCCGCGGCCATGGAGCGCAGGAGCGTGCGTCGGGACATGCGGGGCATGGGTGAATCACCTCGTGTCGGCTTGGGTCAGCTCTTGATGGCGCCGGTGAGCACGCCCTTGGTGAAGTACTTCTGCAGGAACGGGTAGACCAGCAGGATCGGCACCGTGGCGATCACGAGCACCGCCATCTGCACGGTCTGCGGGGCGGTGACGGTCGCCTCGCCGGTCGTGGCGTCGGTGAGCCCGGCCCCGGCCACCACATAGGTGCGCAGCACCTGCTGGAGCGGCCAGTGGTCGCTCTCCAGGTACAGCGAGGCGTAGAACCAGGAGTTCCAGTAGGCGACGGCGTAGAACAGGCCGACGACGGCGAGCGCGGCTTTCGACAGCGGCAGCACCACCGACACCAGCACCCGCCAGTCCCCCGCCCCGTCCAGCCGGGCCGCCTCGTACAGCTCCTCGGGGATCGACTGGAAGAAGCCCCGCAGCACGACCAGGTTGAACACGTTGACCAGGACGGGCAGCACGAGCGAGGCGTACCAGTCGAGCAGGCCGAGTTCCTTGACGAGCAGGAAGCTCGGGATCATGCCGGGCGGGAAGAGGAACGTGAACAGCACCAGCAGCAGCACGGGCTTGCCGCCGAAGACGCCGGGGCGGGACAGCGCGTAGGCCAGGGTCACGGTGCAGGCGAGGCTGAGCAGTGTGCCCACGATCGTCACTCCGGCACTCACACCGAGGGCGTGGGTGACGATGCCGCCGTCGAAGATGTCCCGGTAGGCGTCGAGCGTGGGCTCACTGGGCCACAGCACCCAGCCGCCGTTGTCGACGACCTCCTGCGTGGAGGCCAGGGACGTCGACACGATCACCAGGAACGGCACGCACACCAGCAGAACGACCGCGGTCAGGGCGAGGGCCTTGGCGGCCTGGGTGAAGGGCCGCGGCTTCTCCATCCAGCCGGGCCGGGCGGACGCGCTCACCGGTAGACCCCCTGTTCGCCGAGGCGGTGGGCGACCTTGTTGGCCGCGTAGACGAGGAGGGCGCCGACGAGCCCCTTGAACAGGCCCGCGGCGGCCGCGAAGCCGTAGTCGCCGCCGACGATGCCCTGGTAGTAGACGAAGGTGTCGATGACCTCGGCGGTCTCGGGTCCGACCGCGTCGCGTTGCAGCAGCATCTGCTCGAAGCCGACGGAGAGGATGTCGCCCAGCCGCATGATGAGCAGCAGCACGACGACCGGGCGGATGGCGGGCAGGGTGACGTGCCAGAAGCGCCGCCAGGGTCCCGCGCCGTCGATGGCGGCCGCCTCGTACTGCTGCTCGTCGACCTGGGCGAGCGCGGCGAGGAAGATGATCGTGCCCCAGCCGGCGTCCTTCCAGATGACCTGGGCGACGACGAGCGGCTGGAAGGCGTCCGGGTTGCCGATGATGTCGACGGTGTGCAGACCGGCCCCGCTCAGGCCGCTGTTGAGCAGGCCGGTGTCCCCGAGCAGTTGCTGGAACAGCGCGACGACGATCACCCATGAGATGAAGTGCGGCAGATACGCCACCGACTGCACGAACCGGCGCACCGAGCTCCAGGTGAGGGTGTGCAGGAGCAGGGCGAGGCCGAGCGGCACCGGGAAGTAGAAGACCAGTTGGAGGACGGCGATCCAGAGGGTGTTGAGGACCGAGTCCCAGAACGCCGCGTCCTCGAACATGCGCTGGAAGTTGCCCAGCCCCACCCAGGGGCTGCCCATTAGTCCGTCGAACGGCACGTACTCCTTGAACGCGATGACATTGCCGGCGAGTGCGCCGTAGTGGAACAGCAGGAAGTAGGCGACACCGGGCAGCATGAGCAGGAACAGTGTCCGGCTCTGAAAACCTTTACGCTTGCGCCGCACCCCGTCGGAATCACGCCGGGAGGGACTCACCCCCTTCGCACCTGCTCGTTCCCGTAAGGCAGTTGCCACCGCTCCCCCTTGCCTCGGCGTGTCCGGTGAAGGGAAGTTAAAACGCTTTCACGACGCGGTCAACACTTCTGACACAGCCGGGACTTCACGCCGGACATCAGACTGAGAGCAGTGCCCGGCCGAACCAGTCGGAGGACGAGCGCACGCCGGGCAGGGCGAAGAAGTAGCCGCCGCCGGTCGGGGAGATGTAGTCGACGAGGGGCTCGTCGATCAGCCGGGTCTGCGTGGCCTCGAACTGGCGCCGCACATCCTGCTGGTAGCAGCAGAAGACCAGGCCCATGTCGAGATCGCCGACGGTGTCGACGCCGCGGTCGTAGTTGTAACCCCGGCGCAGGATGCGGGAGTCACCGGTCGCCGTGGTGCGCGGGTTGGCGAGGCGGATGTGCGCGTCGAGCGGGATGGCCGTGCCGTGCGGGTCTTTGGCGTAGTCCGGGCTGTCGGTCTCCTCGGCGCCGTCCAGCGGCGCTCCGGTGGCCTTGCGCCGGCCGAACATCAGCTCCTGCTCGGTCAGCGACACGCGGTCCCAGAACTCCACGAGCATCCGGATGATCCGGATGACCTGGTAACTGCCCCCGGTGGCCCAGCCGGGTTCACCCTGCCCGTCCCCGACCCACACGAGGCGGTCCATCTCGCGGGCGGATGCGACGTCCGGGTTTGCTATGCCGTCCTTGAAGCCGAGCAGGTTGCGCTGGGTGCCGCTGGGGCGAGGCGTGTTCTGGAAGCCGTCGACGCGCCACCGGATCCGCATGGCGCCCCGGGTGTGCTTGGTGATGTCGCGCAGCGCGTGCAGCACGGTGTCCTGGCGGGCCGCGCAGAGCTGCAGCGACAGGTCGCCGTGGCACTCGGCGGGGTTCAGGTTGTCGTTGGGGAAGGTCCGCATGGGTGTGAGCCGGCGCGGTCTGGCCTCGGCCAGTCCGTAGCGGTCGTCGAAGAGGGAGGCGCCGACACCGACGGTGACGGTGAGCGCGTCGGCCGGGACGACCGGGCCGAGGATGCCGTTGTCCGAGGGCGGGGCGCCGACGCCCAGGTCGGCCGGGGTGCCGCCGGACGTGAGGAAGCGGGCCCGCTGCGTCACCGTCCCGAAAAGATCGGCCAGTTCGGTGCGGGTGTCGGCGATGACGTCGAAGGAGACGAAGGCGGCGGCCCGCTGCGCGGGGGTGAGGATTCCGGCCTGGTGGGTTCCGTGGAAGGCCACCGGGTCGGCGTCCGCCCCCTCGGCCGCCCGGGCGGTGCCGCCGCCGCTCTCGGCGAACGCGAGTCCTCCCCCGACGAGGACGGCGCCCGCGGCCCCTGCGCCCAGGGCCGTCTTCACGAAGGAACGGCGGCCGGCGTGGGCGGGGCAGCCCGGCGGGGGCGTGTCGGCGGACGGCATGGGGGCGTTCCCTTCGGCGGCTTTCGCGGGGCGGTGAGAGGGGTCGGTGCTCATGCGGACTTCCTGATCTCAAGCAGGTCCGGCACCGGTGAGAGGTCTTCCAGGAGCTGTCCCGTGGCCCCGTCGATCCGGTCCTCGGCGGTCGGGGCGAGCCGCTCGACGGGAGTCCAGCCGGCCCCGTGGTGCTCGGAGTCGAGCAGCTTCCGCAGCCGCGCGATGTCCGCGTCGACGGTGGAGAGCAGGTGCGGAGCGCGGGTGGTGAGCAACGGCCTGAGCACGGTGAGCAGTTCGCGCGTCCCGGCGAGGTTGGCGTCGGCGGTGGCCAGACCGGTGCCGCTGCCCTGGTCGGCGTCGCCGGTCAGTTCGAACTGGAGGGTGTTCTCCAGGATCTCGTGGGCGCGCAGGGGCAGGTCGGAGGGGTCGAAGTCCTGGTGCGGGAAGGCCTTGCGCAACCCAGCGGCGTCATCGGCGAGTTGTCGTGCCGGGCCTCTGAGCGCACCGGCCGTCTGGTGGTGCCACAGCCCGTACTCGATCCGGTGGAAGCCGGTGAAGCCCCTGTCGTGCACCCCGTCCGGCAGACCGTCGGGCCTGCCGTCGATCTTCTGGTCGAAGTCCTCGAAGGTGCCGTAGGCCGCGCCGAGGGAGGCGTATGTGCGGTGCGCGCTCAGCCAGTCGGTGCGGGCCGTGTCCAGGCGGCCGGCCCGGATGTCGTCACTGAGTGCGCGCGTCCGGGTGACGAGGGCGGCCAGGCCCCGGTTCACGTACGCCTTGTAGGCCCGCAGCGGTGCGACGAGGTCGTGCGCGGAGACGGGCACGACGGCCGCGGCCGCTCCGGAGCCGCTCACCCGGACCGCCGTGGAGGTGACGGCCCTTCCGTCGGTGGGCACACAGCGCCAGGCGTACGTACCGCCCGCCACCGTTACGGCCAGGTCCCGGCTGGTGCCGGGGGCCAGACCCTCGATCTCGCCGTAGACCGCGCCGGTGGCCGGGTCGACGAAGTACACCTCGGACGTCTGGTTCCCGGTGTTGTGCATCCGGAAGGTCTGCCGCCCCGGCTTCGGCGCGCTGAACCCTCGCCCGCAGTCGGCCTCGGAGACGGACACGGTCTCGCCGCCGGAGGGCTTGGGGCGCGCCACGCCGACGACGAGGCCGGCCAGCAGCGCGGGGACGGCGACCACGGCGACGGGAAGGAGCCAGCCGGGGCGGGTGGGAGTGGGCGCCGGGGCGGGCGCGGGCCCGTCCGGTGCCGGGGAGGCGGGTGGGGTGACGGCCCGGGTTCCCCGTACGAACAGCGGCATCACCACCCCGAGATACCCGACGTACCCCACCACCTGGAGCCAGGTCATCGTCGGCGTCAGATTGAGCACGCCCTGAAGCAGAGCGCTGTACCAGGACCCGGCGTCGACGGCGCCGCTCAGGTCGACGGCGTACGCCGTACCTCCGGGCAGCACCCCGCTCTCCTGGAGGTCGCGCAGCCCGTAGCCGAGCACGCCCGCGGCGATCACGACGAGGACGGCGCCGGTCACGGTGAAGAAGCGGGTGAGGTTGATGGACAGCACCCGGCGGTAGAGCCCCCAGCAGAGCACCGCCGCCAGCACCAGCCCGACGCCGGCGCCGGTCATGGGCCCTGCCGACTCGTCCGCCGCACGGGCCGTGGTCCACAGGAACAGCGCGGTCTCCAGGCCCTCGCGCCCCACCGCCAGGAAGGAGATGAGGACCAGGACGCCGGCACCCATGGTCAGTGCGCCGGTGACCTTCTCCCTGATCTCGCCCGCCAGGCTGCGTGCCGAGCGGCGCATCCAGAACACCATCGCGGTCACGAAGACGACGGCCACGATGCTCAGCGCGCCGCCGAACGCCTCCTGAGCGGCGGTGGACAGGGAGGCGGCGGTGAAGGTGAGGACCGCTCCGAAGCTCATCGAGAGCGCGATCGCGGCCAGCACCCCGGTCCACACCTGCGGCAGCCGGGACTTGGCGCCCGCCCGCACGAGGGTGGCGACCAGCACGGAAACGACGAGGCCGGCTTCCAGTCCTTCTCTCAGCCCGATCAGAAAGCTCGGAAACGCGTCGTCCCCCATGTGCTGCGACCCTCCCGGCCCTCTGCCCGGCCGGCCACGCAAGCGAGTTAGCCAAGGCATGCCTTATCAACGCCGACCATCATGACCTCGACTCTCTGGGCATTCGGTCATCAATGCCTCATGACCCGGCAAAGGCAGAACGGCAGTGGAACGTAGGGCGGTGACGGCCCACCCCGCCCGACCTCTTGACGCGTCAATGACAACAATGGCTTGATGTCATGGGAGCGCTCCCACCTCAGGGAAGGGACCACCATGCGCAGCACCCGCCACTCGTCCCCGCACTTACGGATCCTCACGGTTCTCGGCCTCCTGGCCACCCTGCTCCTCCCCCTCGGTCTGACCGTCGCACCCCGCGCGACGGCCGCTCCGGCCGCGGATCCCGTCCGGGTCATGCCGCTGGGCGACTCGATCACCGGCTCGCCGGGCTGCTGGCGGGCGCTGTTGTGGAACCGGCTCGTGAACAGCGGATACACGGACATCGATTTCGTCGGCACCCTCCCCACACAGGGGTGCGGTCAGGCACACGACGGCGACAACGAGGGGCACGGCGGTGAGTTGGTGACGAACGTCGCCGACCAGAACCTGCTCCCGGGGAGGCTCGCCGCCACCCGCCCGGACATCGTTGTCATGCACTTCGGCACGAACGACGTGTGGAGCAGCATCTCCCCCGACCGCATCCTCGCCGCCTACACCAAGCTCGTGACGCAGATGCGGGCCTCCGATCCGGACATGCGGATCCTCGTCGCACAGCTCATCCCGATGAACCCGAGCAGCTGCGCGGCCTGTGCGCAGCGCGTCGTCGACTTCAACGCGCGGATCCCCGCCTGGGCCCGGGCGACCAGCACCGACCGCTCCCCGGTCACCGTGGTCGACCAGTGGACGGGGTTCAGCACGGCCGGTGACACCTACGACGGCGTGCACCCCAACGCCTCCGGCGACGACAAGATCGCCGCCCGCTGGTACCCGGCCCTTTCGGCCGTCCTCGACGCGGGCGTCCCGCAGGACCCGGGCGATCCCGGTGATCCCGGTGAGGAACCCGGGGCCTGCACCGCGCGCTTCAGGGCCGTCTCCTCCTGGCAGGGCGGCTACCAGGGCGAGGTGACGGTGACGAACACGTCCGCCTCCGCCGCCTCGGGCTGGACGGCGACCGTCGTACCGGCCGGCGGCGCGCGGCTCACCCAGGTCTGGAACGGCACCCACACGACGGCCGCCGACGGCACGGCCACCGTCACGAACGCGGCATGGAACGGAGCGCTGGCCCCCGGCGCGAGCGCCACGTTCGGCTTCGTCGCCACGGCCCCGGCAACGGCCGGGACCCCGGCGGCGACCGTCACGTGCACGGCGAAGACCCCGGCCGCCTGACACCGGCGCGGGCCCGACTTCTCGTCAACTCCCCCCTCTGGAGCCGCCATGAGACCCCGCACAGCCTCCGTCCCCCGAGTGGCCGGCGTGGCCGCCGCCCTCCTGGGACTCCTGCTCTCCTGCCTCGCCCTCAGTACACCGGCACAGGCCGCCCCCACCGGCTTCCGCGTCGAGAACGGCCGTCTCCTGGAGGCCTCCGGGAACGACTTCGTGATGCGCGGCGTCAACCACGCCCACACCTGGTATCCGGACCGGATCAGCTCCCTCTCCCACATCAAGGCGAAGGGTGCCAACACCGTCCGTGTCGTCCTCTCCAGCGGGGACCGCTGGACCCGCAACGACACCGCCGACGTGGCGAACGTGGTCTCCCAGTGCAAGCAGAACCGGCTGATCTGCGTGCTGGAGGTCCATGACACCACCGGCTACGGCGAGCAGAGCGGAGCCGTCACACTCGCCCGCGCCGCCGAGTACTGGATCAGCGTGCGGAGCGCGCTGACCGGTCAGGAGGACTACGTCATCGTCAACATCGGCAACGAGCCGTACGGCAACACCGGCTACGCGAGCTGGACGGCCGACACCAAGGCGGCCATCCAGAAGCTCCGGGGCGCCGGATTCGATCACACGATCATGGTGGACGCGCCCAACTGGGGCCAGGACTGGGCGTTCACCATGCGGGACAACGCCGCCTCGGTCTTCGCCGCCGACCCGGACGCCAACACCGTCTTCTCCATCCACATGTACGGCGTCTTCGACACCGCCGCCGAGATCACCGACTATCTGAACCGCTTCGTCACCGCGAAACTGCCCATCGTCGTGGGCGAGTTCGGCCATGACCACTCGGACGGAAACCCCGACGAGGACACCATCCTGGCCGTCTCCCAGCAGCTCCGCCTCGGCTACCTCGGCTGGTCCTGGAGCGGCAACGGCGGCGGGGTCGAGTACCTGGACATGGTCACGAACTTCGATCCGAACCAGCTCACGTCCTGGGGGCAGCGGCTCTTCAACGGCGCGAACGGGATCGCCGCCACCGCCAAGGAGGCCGCGATCTACTCCTCCGGCGGTGGCGACACCACTCCCCCGACGGCTCCCGGCGCCCCGACCGCCTCCGGGGTGACCTCCTCGTCCGTCACCCTGTCCTGGGCCGCCGCCACCGACGCTACGGGCGTCACCGGCTACGACGTCGTCCGGGTCAACGGCACCGCCGAGACGGTCGCCACCACCACGGCGACCACCCGCGCCACGCTCACCGGCCTCTCCCCCGCCACGTCCCACACCTTCGCCGTCTACGCCCGTGACGCCACGGGCAACCGGTCACCCCGCTCGGCCACGGTGACGGTCACGACCTCCCCCGGCGGCACACCGTCGGCCTGCGGCGTCGGCTACCGGGTGACGAGCAGCTGGCCCGGCGGCTTCCAGGGCGAGATCGTCCTGCGCAACACCGGCACGTCGGCGATCAACGGCTGGACGCTGCGCTGGACCTTCCCCGACAGTCAGCGCATCACCAACCTCTGGGGCGGCACGGCGACGCAGAGCGGCTCCGAGGTCAGTGTCGCGGCCGCCTCGTACACCGCGACGATCCCCGCGGCGGGCTCGGTCACCCTCGGCTTCACGGCCACCCGGTCGACCGCGAACCCCAGTCCCACGGCGTTCACGCTGAACGGCGCCACCTGCTCGGTGAGCTGACGCGCCCCGTGCGACGGTGCCGGCGCGCCGCGTGACGTGCGGCGGGGCGGCACCGTTGCCGAGGGTGTGATCCGTGCAACATCCACACCGGAGAGCGGTTTATGTCACCGCGTAGCGGTGAGGCGGCGGGGATGTCTCACCGGCACCCCACTGCCGTATCTCCGGCAAGACGCGTTCCCTCCCGTCCCGGTTTCCCCCACCGCGCGCGGGAGGCGCGATGAGCGAGGACACCCTGCGCATGCGCGCCGTGGTACCGGCCGACGGCGGGCGGGGGCGGAAGGAAGCGTCCGAGGCCGCCGCCCGGGCGCAGCGGTCCGGGCAGCGGGACGCCTTCTTCGACAACGCCAAGTATCTGGCGATCGTGCTGGTGGCCATGGGGCACTCCTGGGAGCCGTTGCGCGACGGCAGCCGGGCCGCGAGCGCGCTGTACATGGTGGTGTACGCTTTCCACATGCCGGCCTTCATCATCGTCTCCGGCTACTTCTCGCGCTCCTTCGACGCCGGCCCGGGGCGGATCAGGCGTCTGATCACCGGGCTCGCCGTGCCGTACGTCGTCTTCGAGACGGCGTACACCCTGTTCACCCGGTGGACCGACCAGGAGCCCGACCGGCCGGTCAGCCTGCTGGATCCGCTCTACCTCACCTGGTTCCTGGCGGCGCTGTTCATCTGGCGGCTGACCACGCCGGTGTGGCGGCATGTGCGGTGGCCGCTGCCGGTCGCCCTTGTCATCGCGATGCTGGCGACGCTCTCGCCGTCCGTCGGCAACGACCTCGATCTGCAACGCACCCTGCAGTTCCTGCCGTACTTCGTCCTCGGCCTGTGCCTGAAGCCGGAGCACTTCCGGCTGGTGCGCCGGCGCAAGGTGCGCATCCTCGCCGTGCCGGTCTTCGCCGCCGCGGTCGTCGTGGCCTACTGGGCGGTGCCGAGGATGACCGGCGCCTGGTTCTACCACCGCGACAGCGCGGAGGAGCTCGCGGCGCCCTCCTGGTCCGGGCCCGTCATGACGCTGGTGCTCTTCGGCTGTTCGCTGGTCCTGGTGGCGTGCTTCCTCGCCTGGGTGCCCGGGCGCCGGGCCTGGTTCACGGTGCTGGGCGCGGGCACGTTGTACGGCTATCTGCTGCACGGCTTCGTCGCCCAGGGGTCCAAGTTCTGGGGCTGGTACGACCCGGCGTGGGTCCACCGGCCCCTGGGCGAGCTCGTCGTCACGGCCGTCGCGGCCGTCGTCGTGACCGCGCTGTGCACCCCGCCGGTACGGCGGCTGTTCCGGTGGGTGATGGAGCCCGAGATGGCATGGGCGTTCCGCCGGGACGCCCGCGACGAGGCCCGGGAACGCAACGCCGTACGCGATCGGACCGCCGTACGACAGTGACGGGCGACGCAGCGCCCCGGCGCGGGACGACCGCGCCGGGGTTCGGCTACAGGCTCAGTAGCGCGTAGGGAACAGTTGGAGCTTGGCCTTGCCGCCGGAGACCGACTTCACCCAGATCTTCAGGTTGTTGAACTTGACGGTGCCGCCCGGGCTGGTGCTGCCGCTGAGGCTTCCGCCGGCGGCCGACATCTTCACGGACCGGGAGCTGATGCTCGTGATCTTCAGCTTGCCGAACCCGAACTTGCGGCTGTCGACCTTGATGGTCTTGGGCGCCGACACGGTGGTCTTGCACCGCCCGTCGTAGCAGGGCCCGTTGGCGGCAGACGCCACCGGCGCCATCAGGCCGAACCCGAGTGTGCCCGCCATGGTCAGCGTCACGGCAGTCGTCGCGGCCCGCCGGCGCATACGGGCGGTGGGTACCAGGGCGGCGTCTGTCAGTCGGCCCATACGATTACGGTTCACGTCATCGTCCTTCGATCGCGCGGAAACGGTACGGCGGGGAGTGCCTGCGCCGGCGCCCAGACGTCCTGCTGTTCTCGAATCCGAGCCGGCCGGCCGGCCCCCGCTGCACCGATTCCAGCGCCCACCTGATTGTTCGGAAACCTGCTCCCTCACCCTGAACAACCCACGGCGCGCCCGACGCTGGAGGACATGACGAACTCCCCTCCGACGGTGAGGGCAGCCGCTCGCGCTGTCGTCCTCGACAGCCACGACCGCGTCCTGCTGCTGCGGTACGACGAGAACGGCGGCTTCTGGGCGACGCCTGGCGGCTCGCTGGAGGACGGGGAGGACTACACCGAGGCGTTGCTCCGCGAACTCGGCGAAGAGCTCGGCCTCGATGAGAGAGCGGTCGAACTCGGACCCCAGCCGGCGGAGCGCGGCAAGGACCACCTGGCCGACGGGCACGAAGTCCGCCAGGCCCTTGTCGACCCGGCCCGGGCCACACAGCTCCTGACCGGCCGATCAGGACCCGAACCTCCTAGTCGTTCTGCGTGAGCCGGATCAGCAGTGCGCCGGGCGTGCGCGGTACCGACACCGTCAGTTCCGTTCCGTCCCAGGTGGCTCGGCCCGCATCCGGGGAGGCGGGGTGCAGGACGTCCGTGTGGAGCGTGCGGCCCTCCAGGTTCCGGAGGGGGACGCGGAGTTCGGACGGTCCGCCGCGGCGCCAGACCGAGATGTAGGCCGTGCGGTCGCCGGGGAGCCTGAGGCCCAGGGCGAGCCACTCGTCCGCCCAGCCGGGCAGGCCGAGCGGCCAGAAGGGCAGGGCCCGGGCGAGGTCGCCGCGGATCGACTTGTAGACCGTGACCGCGTCCCGTACGAGGGCCAGTTGGTGTTCCGACATGCGGTTCAGATGGCCCGAGAGGTGGATGCGGCCGAGCAGGGCCCCGCCCAGGGTCCAGGAGATCAGGTCGTCGTCGAATCCGGGCTGCGGGTAGGCCCAGACGGCGCCCTGCTCGGGCGGGACCGCGGTCGGCGCGGCGGCGGCGATGGGCGCGTAGCGCAGCGGGTCCTGCTGGTCGCTGGTGGACTGGAGCTGGGCGACGGCCAGGGTGGCCCCGTCCATGCGCATGCCGCCCGAGGCGCAGTTCTCGACGACCAGGCCGGGGTGGCGGTCCAGGACGGCGGAGAGCCAGTCGAGGTACGCGTGGGCGTGGCCGAGGAGGCCCGCTCCCGGTGCGAGGTCGCCGGGGGCCTGGGTGCCCGGGTCGACCACGATGTTGTAGTCCAGCTTGAGATAGCCCACGCCCCAGTCGCCGACGATCCGGTCGACCGTCCTGTCGAGGTGCGCGCGGGCGGCAGGATGCCGCAGGTCGAGCTGGTGGCGGCCCTGTTCGGTCAGGCGCAGGCCGTCGCGCTGGAAGAACGCCTCGGGCGGCAGCTCGGCCGCGACCGGGCTGCGCACCCCGACCACCTCCGGCTCCAGCCACAGCCCGGGCACCATCCCGCGCTCCCGGATCCGGTCCAGTACCGCCTGGATGCCGCCGTCGGGGAAGCGGCGCGGCGAGGGCTGCCAGGCACCGACGCTGTCCCACCAGCCCCGGGTGTCGTCGTCGTACCAGCCCGAGTCGATACAGAAGTACTCCGCTCCGGCGTCGGCGGCGGCGTCGATCAGTGGCAGCAGTTTGGCCGTGGTCGGGTCGCCCATGAGGGTGTTCATGTAGTCGTTGAAGACGACGGGGAGGGCGGTGTGGTCCGGGTGGGGGCGGCGGATCGCCCGGCGGTAGGAGGTCAGGGCGCCCATCGCGGCGTCGAGGCCGGAGCCGAGAGCGAGGGCCCCGGGCACGGTGGTGAACTCCTCACCGAGGGCCAGCCGGACCCGCCACTGGTGCTCCGCGTCCGTGGGGCCGTTCAGCGCCAGGTACGTGCCGTGGGCGCGCTGGCCGACGTCCCAGCGCCAGCCGGCCGGGGACTCCACCTGCCACACCCAGGCCCGGCCACCGTCCCGCTCGGTCAGCGCTCCCATGGCCAGATGGCCGTCGGTGGGCCAGCTGCCGCGCCCGGTCAGGGCGAGGGCGGCCCGGCTGTCGTGCTCGTGTACGTCCATGTTGATGTCGGCGACGCCGGCGCGCAGCGGCTCGGCGTACCAGCGGCATTCGGCGAGCCAGTCGTTGCGGGCCCGGTGGACGTCGAGGGCGTCCGGGGCGGGCAGGCCGCCGAGCAGCAGGCTGCTGACGGACTGGACGACGAGGGGTTCCCGGCCCTCGTTGCGCAGCCGGACGCGGGAGCGCAGGACGGGCAGGCCGGTGGGTGAGGTCAGCTCGGCGAACGCCGTCAGGCCGGTGCCCGGATCGTGGAGTTCGACGGTCAGCCAGTCCCAGCCGTCGCGTCTGCCCGTGCGGTGCGCCCGGTAGGCGAGTCGTGTGCCGAAGGCCGTGCCCGTGAAACGCGGGCCTGACCAGCCGCTGCCGTGGCCGAGGGCGCTGAGCTCCACGAGCGGGAGCGCCGAGTCGGGGGCGGCGGGGGTCTCGTCGTCGGGCCCGGCCAGCTCTATCAGTCGCAGAGTCCCGTCGGCGGCGACGGCGAACCGTGCCCGAAGGGCCTCATGTCCCCAAGTGAACTCGTCCTGCCGCTGGTTGGAGGCCATGTGCGCCGCTTCCGCCGTGCCGGTCAAGGTGCTCCCCCTCCTGGCCCCGCCCCGTTCTCCGGGAGCGGCGGTCCGCGTGAATCCCTCGTTACGGTCTCTTGACGACCCAAGTGTGACCGGTCACAATCCTCGCATGAATGTGACCGGTCACACAAGGCGCCCGGCGAGCATCAGGGACGTCGCGACCGCGGCGGGGGTCTCCTACCAGACGGTCTCGCGGGTGATCAACGGCCATCCGAGCGTCCGGCCCTCCACCCGGGAGCGCGTGCTCGCCGCCATCGACGAACTGGGCTTCCGCCGCAACGCGACCGCCCTCGCCCTGGCCAGCGGCCGCAGCCGGGCCGTGACCGTGCTCACCGCGAACACCACCCACTACGGCTACGCCTCGATCCTCCAGGGCATCGAGGAGGCGGCCCGCGCGGCGTCGTACGCGGTCGGGATAGGGGTCCTGGAGTCCGCCGACGACGCGGCCGTCGCCGCGGAGGTGCAGCGCGCGGCGGACGCGGGCGGCGGGCTGATCGTGATCGCCTACGATCCGGCCGGTGTCCGGGCGCTGGGAGCCGTGCCCGCGGCACTGCCGGTCGTCGGCGTGGTCGAGACCCCGGCGAGCCCGCCCGGCGGCGACCGCCCGTGGGTCTGGGCCGACGACCGCGAGGCCGCCTACCAGGCCACCCGGCATCTGCTCTCCCTCGGCCACGAGACCGTGCACTACGTCGCGATCCCGTCCAGCACCCGCCGCACCAGCGCCCGCACCAGCGGCTGGCGGCAGGCGCTCAAGGAGGCCGGCGCCCCGGAACCCCGCCCCGTCCAGGGCAGTTGGGGGCCCGCGGGCGGTCACGCGGCCGGACTGAAGCTGGCCGGCGACCCGTCCGTGACCGCGATCCTGTGCGGCAACGACGATCTCGCGCTCGGCGTGCTCCGCGCCCTGCACGAGACCGGCCGCCCGGTGCCGGGCGAGGTCAGCGTGGCCGGTTTCGACGACGCCCCGCACTCCGCCTTCCTCACACCGTCCCTGACGACCGTACGCCTTGACTTCACCGGCCTCGGGCGGGCGGCGTTCGCCCTGCTGCACGGGGTGCTGGAGGAGTCGGCGCAGGTCGCCCCGCATCCCGTGTCCGTACCCGAACTGGTGGTGCGGGAGAGCTCGGGGCCGCCGCCCGCCGGTCACTGAACACCGCTCATCCGCACAGCAGTTGTGAGTCCCGCTTCCTGAACCGCACCGCCTGCTCCGGAAAGGCACGAGATGAAGAGAAGAGCTCTCCCCGCCCTGGCACTGATATGCGCCGCCGGCCTGGCCGCCACCGCGTGCAGTGACCCGACCGCCGGGGACTCCGGTTCGGACGGTTCGGACGCCGAGCGGTCGGCGGTGAATCCCACCGCCCGCCTCGACGGCGTGAAGCTGACCATGTGGACCGCGCAGAACACGGTCAACGCGCCGAAACAGGTCATCGACGCCTTCGAGAAGGCCACCGGCGCCCAGGTCGACACCCAGGCGATCCCGGACCTCTACGAGCAGAACGTGCCGACCAAGCTGGCGTCCGGCGACCGCCCCGACCTGATGTTCTGGCAGCCGTCCATCTCCACCCTGCCGTTCGTCCAGCCGAAGCAGAACCTCCTGACCCTGGACGGGGAGCCGTGGGAGGCCGAGCTCGGCGGGACCGAGAAGTCGCTCGGCGTGATCGACGGCAAGCGGTACGCGGCGATCGTCACCAGCCCCGCCATGCTCGGCGTCTACTACAACAAGGACGTCTTCAAGCAGGCGGGCATCGCCGAGAAGGACTTCCCCAAGTCCTACGACGAGCTGCTCGCCCTCGGCAGCAAGGTCGTCGACAAGACCGACGCGGCCGGCTTCTACGAGGCCGGCGGCGACAAGTGGCCGCTCCAGTGGCAGATGCAGCTCCAGCTCACCGACCTCGACCAGCAGTGGTGGGCCGATCTGAACACCGGCAAGAAGAAGTGGACCGACCCGGTCGTCGTTGGCGCGATCAAGAAGTACAAGGAGAAGCTGCTCGACGCCGGGCTCGCCCAGAAGAACTACCGGACGGGCACGTTCACCGGACAGGCCGACGCGCTGTGGAAGGGCGAGGCCGGGATGGTACTCAACGTCACCTCCTTCCAGAGCCAGTTGCAGGCCAAGTACTCCACCGCCGAGATCGACAAGAAGATCGGCTGGTTCCCGGTCGCCAACTCCTCGGCCACCGGCCTGTACTCCCCCGACCAGACCAACGGTGTCGTCGCCTTCAAGACGGGTGACGACAAGCGGCAGAACGCGGCCCGGCAGTTCCTCGCCTTCTGGCTCGGGCCGGACTACCCGGACTACATCAAGACGATGAAGATCCCGTCCGTGCGGCCGGACGTGCCCACCCCCGGCGGACTGCCCGAGACGTCCAAGGCGCAGGTGGCCGCCTTGCCGAAGGCCATCGGCGTCTTCCAGGCCAAGGCGATCGTCGCCCCGGACACCCACCTCTACCTGGCCGACATGATCTTCGGCAAGAAGAGCCCGCAGCAGGTCGCCCAGGCGATCCAGGACCAGTTCGCGCAGGTGGCCAAGGCCCAGGGCGCCCCCGGGTTCTGACCATGGCGGACACGGTCGTACGTACCAAGCCCGCGCCGGTCAGGGGCGCGCCGAAGAAGGTGGGGCGGCTGCCACGCGCGGCCGTGCACCACCCCTGGTGGTTCGCGCTGCCCGCGATCGTGGTCTTCGCGGGCTTCTTCCTGGTGCCGAACCTGCTCAACTTCTACTACCCGTTCACCAACTGGTCCTCGTACCACGCGGACATCGCCTTCACGGGCCTGGACAACTTCAGGACCATCGCCGAAGACGGCTCGCTGCTGCGCGCGATCCGTACGACCCTGGTGTACGCGCTGCTGGCGGCGCTGTTCCAGAACGGCTTCGGGCTCGTGCTGGCGTTGCTGCTGGAGGACGACAGCCGGTTCAACCGGTTCTTCCGTGCCGTCTTCTTCCTGCCGGTCCTGATCTCGGCGCTCGCGACCGGCTACGTGTTCCAGGCGCTGCTGGACCAGGACGGGGCCGTCAACTCCCTGCTGGGCACGGACATTCCGTGGTTGGGCTCGACGACCTGGACGCTGGTGATCGTCACCCTCATCCACGGCTGGAAGTGGATGGGCCTGTCGATGCTGATCTATCTGGCCGGGCTCAAGGGCATCCCGTCGGACATGCTCGAGGCCGCCCGGATGGACGGTGCCGGGCCGTGGCGGACCTTCTGGTCGGTGCGCTGGCCCATGCTCGCTCCGGCCGTCACCTTCAACGTCACCACGGCGCTGATCGGTTCGATGAACACCTTCGACATCGTGCAGGCCACGACCGGCGGCGGCCCCGCGGCCTCCACGGAGGTCTTCAACATCTACATGTTCCGGATCTTCGGACAGGGCCTGTACGCCCAGGCCTCCGCGATGAGCCTCGTCCTGTTCCTGGTGGTGGTCGCCGTGGCGATCCCGCTGGTCGTCGGGCTCCGGCGAAGGGAGCAGTTGCTGTGACCGCGGTGTGGCGGTACGGCCGCCCCTCCCTCGTCGTCCTGCTCGCCGCGCTGGCCGTCGGCGTGCCGCTCTGGCTGGTCGCCGTCACCTCGGCCAAGCCGCAGGCCGAGGCGATCGAGCCGAACCTGGACCTGCCCGGGCACTGGCAGCCCGCGAGCAATTATGCGGACGCCGTGAGCGAGGGCGAGATGCTGCGCGGCTTTCTCAACTCGCTGCTGGTCGTGGTGCCTTCGGTCGTGCTGGTGCTGATTCTGGGCGCGGGCGCCGCCTGGGTCTTCGCCCGCCGCAAGTCGAAGCTGGTCTCGGCGGCGTACGCGCTGTGCATCAGCGGACTGCTGCTGCCGCCGGCTGTCATCACCATCGTGATGGAGCTGCGGCAGCTGGGGCTGGCCAACACCCGCCCCGGGATGATCGCCGTCTACACCGGCATGTATCTGTCGACGTCGATCTTCTTCATGACCGGCTTCATCCGCGCCATCCCCATGGAGCTGGAGGAGGCGGCCCGGATGGACGGGGCGACGCCGTCACGGATCTTCTGGCGGATCGTCCTGCCGCTGCTGCGGCCGGTGATCGCCACCGCGACGATCATGGTGATGCTCTACGCCTGGAGCGATGTCTTCTACGCGTTCTTCGTCCTCGGCGGCGGAGAGAGGGCGACCCTGCCGCTCAACCTCTACCAGGTCGCCAGCGCCCAGCTCTATCTCAACAACTGGCATCTCGTCTTCGCGTACGTCGTGGTGATGAGCCTGCCCATGGTCGCCGTGTTCCTCGTCGGCCAGCGAAAGATCGTGTCCGGAATCACCAGTGGAGCCGTCAAGTGACTGGAGGTCCAGCAGCGTGAGCACCCCCGCCCGCACGAGATCCCGCACCAGAACTGCCCTGATCACAGCACTACTTGGAGCAGCCGCCATGGCAGGCACCCTCCCCGCGGCCCATCCCGCCGCCGCGGCCGACCCCCAGCGCCTCACCGTCGACCTCAACGCCTCCGAGGGCCCGGTGATGCTGGGCGCCAACGGCTCGCTGTACGGGCTCAGCGACGACGGTGTGCCCAGCGATGCCGCGATGGCGCCCTTGAAGATCACCAGCGTCTCGCAGAAGCCGGAGGGCGGCGCTCAGCACCCCAACGGCGACGCGCTCACCGTCTCGAAGTCGTTCTTCCGCAACGGCGGCGGCGAGATCAACGTGATGATGCAGGACATCTACGCCAAGTGGCCGTACGAGGACCTCGGCATCGACGACTACCTCCCCAAGGTCGACAAGATCGCCAAGGAGGTCTCGGCCGACCCGAACAGCGAGCGCTTCGTCTACATCCCGTTCAACGAGCCCGACCAGATCTGGTACAAGCTCGACGTCCAGGACCAGGCGCAGTACGAGAAGAACCGTGACCGGTTCTTCAAGGACTGGAAGACGGTGTACCAGCGGATCCGCGCGATCGACCCGGACGCGCGGATCGCCGGACCCAATGAAGCGGCCTACCACACACGCCTGCTGAAGGACTTCCTCGCCTTCGCCAAGCGGGAGAACGTGCTGCCCCAGGTGATGACCTGGCACGAGCTGGGCTCCGGTTCGCTGCGCGACTTCCAGGCGCACTACGACGACTACCGCAAGCTGGAGCGCGAGGCGGGCATCGCCCCGCTGAAGATCAACATCGATGAGTACGCCAACCGCCGCGATCTGTCCGTGCCCGGGCAGCTCGTGCAGTGGGTCTCCATGTTCGAGCGCAACAAGGTGTACGCCAACATGGCCTACTGGGACGCCGCCGGCAATCTCAGCGGCCATGTGGTGCGCTCCAACATCCCCAACGGCGGCTGGTGGCTGTTCCGCTGGTACGCGGGCATGACCGGGAACACCGTGCGGGTGACGCCGCCGCAGCCCAACTCCATCGACACGCTCCAGGGGCTCGCCTCCCTCGACGCCTCCCGCCGTCAGGCGCAGGTGCTGCTCGGCGGTTCCTCGGGTGACTCGGACGTGGTCGTTCACAACGTGCCCCGGTCCGTGTTCGGCCGCACGGTCACCGCGACCGTCGCCGAGGCCGCCTGGTCCGGCTACGAGGGTCAGCACGCGGCGCCGCGCGTCCTGGCGCGCACCAAGGTGAAGGTGGCGGACGACGGTTCGGTGACCGTCCCGCTGCGCGGACTGCACAAGATGTCGGCGTACCGGATCGTCCTCACCCCCGGCGGCTCGGGCACCCCGTCCGCCGCCTCCGTCCCGTGGTCGGCGTCGTACGAGGCCGAGGAGGCGGCCATCACCGACGGCAAGGTGTACACGCAGGGCACCGTGCAGAACGCCAACGGCTACGCGGCCTCCGGCACCAAGGACGTCGGTTCGCTCAACCAGCCCGGCAGCAAGGTCGCCTTCACGGTGACGGTGCCGAAGGACGGGACGTACGACCTGGCGATCCTGTACGGCAACCAGTCCGGCGGCCCCGCAACGCAGAAGCTGACCGTCGACGGCGGCGACCCGGTGACGGTCGGCTATCCATCCACCGAGAACTGGACGTACCGCGCCAAGAAGGAAGTCGGCGTCCAGCTGAAGGCGGGCACGCACCAGTTGACCCTGTCCAAGGGCGACGCAGAGGTCACGCTCGACCGGATCGACCTCACCACGCGGACGGGCGCGGCCTCCGCGTCGTACGAGGCCACCCTGGCGGACATCAGCGGCAAGCCGTCGTACGACTACTCGTCCTCGGCCGGGACGGGCACCGGCGCCCTGGTGCTGCGCTCGGGCGACAAGGCGGTGTTCGACGTCTACGCCCCGCGTGACGGCTACTACACGGTGGTGCCGCGGGCGTCGGCGGCGGTGAAGCTCGCGCTGCACGGCGAGACGGTCACGGCCGCGCCGGGCCGGCCGCTGCGGCTGTACCTGGTCGCGGGCAACAACCGCATCGCGATGACGTCGGGCCACGCCGCCGTGCGCTCCCTCGACGTCTCCGGCGACGGCTCGGCCTCCGGCACCCTCTCCTACGAGGGCGCCTCGGCCGTGCTCGCGGGCGGCGCCGAGCTCGTCGACTCCCCGCACGCGTCCGCCGGCTCGTACATCGGCCGGCTGGGCAACAGCGCGTCCAGCACCGCCGAGTTCACGGTGAACGCGCCCCGGTCCGGCCGCCATGTGCTGGTCGTCCACTACGCGCACAACGACCGCAGGGACAACGGCCACGCCTACAACACGGACATCATGTCCCGTACGGCGGACATCACGGTCGGAACGGCGGCGCCGGTGAAGGTCACCTTCAAGAACACCTGGAGCTTCGACGACTACTGGACGGTCGGCGTCCCGGTCGATCTGAGGAAGGGTGTCAACAAGGTGACGTTCGGCAACGCGAGCGCGTGGGCGCCGAACATCGACCGGATCGAGCTCGGCCGGGTCGTGGGCTGAGCCGGACACCCACTCGCCCCATCAGCACACGGCAGTGGGGGAGGCCGCCCGCACCCGACCGCGGAACCGCCGTGTTTCTCCCCCCCGCCTCTCCCTGCTTTTGGAGAGGGAGGACACACATGTGAGGGGGGGGGAGAAACCCTAG
>NZ_JBWKHE010000004.1:167304-608687 GCF_056433405.1 Streptomyces sp. NPDC044719 | reverse complement strand
ACGGCCCACACCTCACTCTACCCCCCCCCCCCCCCCCCCCCCACCACCCCCCCCCCCCCCCACCCCCCCCCCCCCCCCCCCTCCCCCACTGCCGTGTTCATCCCCTATGCTTCTACATGCTTGTAGAAAGTCAGTACACGCATGTGAAGGAGTGGACGCCACCATGGTGTTCAAACGACTGCTCGGCGCGATCGGCGTGGGCGGCCCCACCGTCGACACGGTCCTCGACCCGGCCCCCGTCCGGCCCGGCGGCACGCTCACCGGCCAGGTCCGACTCGTCGGCGGCAAAGCCGACTTCGGCATCGAGGGCATCACCCTGGAACTGGTGGCCCGGGTCGAGGCCGAGCACGAGGGCGGCGAGAGCGAAGGGGTCGTCGCGTTCGACCGCTTCACCGTCGGCGGCGGCTTCCGGCTCGCCGAGGGCGAGCAGCGCGGTGTGCCATTCAGCGTGACCTTGCCGTGGGAGACGCCGGCGACCCGGTTGCACGGGCAGAACCTGGGTGTCGTCCTCGGCGTGCGCACCGAGCTGTCGGTGGCGGGTGCGAAGGACAAGGGCGATCTGGACCCGCTGATCGTCGCGCCGCTGCCGGTGCAGGAAGCCGTGCTCGAAGCCCTGGGCGGGCTCGGGTTCGGTTTCAGGTCGGCCGACCTCGAGTACGGGCGCATCGGCGGTACCGGCCAGCAACTGCCGTTCTACCAGGAGATCGAGCTCGCCCCAGCGCCCCGGTACGCGCAGCAGGTCAACGAGATCGAGCTGACGTTCCTGGCGAACCCGGGCGGCATGGAGGTCGTGCTGGAGGCGGACAAGCGCGGCGGTTTCCTGTCGTCCGGCCACGACGCGCTCACCCGCTTCAACGTCTCCCACAGGGGCGTGGAGCAGCAGGACTGGCCCGCGATCGTCGACGGCTGGATCCAGCAACTCGTCGAACACCGGGCGTCGTACGGCTCCCCCGTCGGTTTCAGCTCCCCTACCGCGTTCGCCCCGGCCGGCCACGGGCACGACGGCCACCGCTCCGGTCCCGGCATGGGAACCGCTGTAGCCGCGGGCGCGGCCGGACTCGCCGCCGGGGTCGTCGGCGGCATGGTCGCCGGCGAAGTCGTCGACGAGGTCGGGGACTTCTTCGAGGGCGAGGAGGAAGAGGAGGGGTAGGGCCTGACTGAGGGAGGGAGGGCCGATCTGGCACCCTGGCAGGCTTGGCGCCCGGGCCGTGGTCGGCCCGGACCCGCGGGTCTCACAAGGGCGTTGCCGCGTGCAGGATGAGCACCATCGTCACGGCCGAGTTCGCGGACGACATCGCCGATACGGCCGTTCCCGCCGCCGCGCCCCAGGCCGCGAGTCCGACCGAGGTGAACACCGAGGGCCAGGTGCGGACGGCGGGGGCGGGGCCGAGCAGGGCCGCCACCCGGCGGGGGACCGGCCCGGGGGCGGCCAGTCCAGCGAGTGTGGGGGCCGGGGTGCCCCGGGAGACGAGGGCAGCGGTGCCGATCGCGCGCGCCACCGTGCGGCGGCTGCCGATCGTCCGGGCCGCCTCCTCGTCGGCCCACCGCTCGGCCGTATAGGCCACGGCCGTGCGCAGTGGCCGCAGGAACGGGTTGGCCCGGGCGGCGAGCTGCACGGCGAGCAGGAACCTGTCGTGCCGGGCGGCGAGGTGCGCCCGCTCATGGGCGAACAGGGCCCGGCGCTCGGCGGACCGCAGCTGGTCCAGCAGCCCGGTGGTCACCACGACACGCCCCACGCGCGGGCCACGGGCAGGAACACCGCCGCCCCGGCCTCCGGGCAGCGCGTACGCGTACGGCGCGGCGTCCGGCAGTACGGCCACCTCCGTGTCCGGCAGCCCTGCCAGTGCGCGATGGGCACGGCGGCGCACCCGGGCATGCCGCCACAGGGTCCGGCCCCAGGCGACGACCACCGCGCACAGTGCGGGAATCGCGGCCTTGCCGACGAACTCGTCGTACGGCACCGCCGCCCGCACCTCGGGGTCCGACCAGCCGTCGGGCAGCGGGTTGCCGGGGAGCTGGGCGGTGCCGACCACCATGACCAGGCCCAGGCACACGGTGCTGCACAGCGCCAGCACCGTCGCCATCGCGGTCAGCAGCCGGGTCGCGGTGCGCGGATGCAGATGCTGTTCGGCCAGACGCGCGACCGGCCACGCCGTGAGCGGCAGCACCAGTGGCATAAAGACGAAGACCCCCATGAGGCTTCAGTCTTCCTCCTCGCCATGGGCCTGATCCAGCAGGTCACGCAGCAGCCGTTCGTCGTCCGGACCGAGGCCGGTGAGGAAACTGGCCAGCACGGCCTCGCGGTCGCTCTCGGCGTCCAGCACCTTGCGCATCTTCCGCGCGGCCAGGCCCGCCTGGTCCGAGGCGGGCGTCCAGACGAAGGACCGGCCGACCCGCTCCCGGGTGACCGCGCCCTTGCCCAGCAGCCGGGTCAGGATCGTGATCACCGTCGTGTACGCGAGGTCACCACCGAGGCGTTCCTGCACCCAGCCGGCCGTCGCCGGACCGTCCGCCTCCCGCAGCGCCTCCAGCACCAGCGCCTCCAGCTCGCCCTGCCCCCGCCGGGGACGCTGCCGGGGATCCGTCACCGCCCTGCCTCCCTTCCACCGCCCTGCGTTGCCCGTGGGCACATCGTATAGATCCGCGGGAGCCCACCCCTTCACTTCTACAGTGATGTAGATTTCAGATGGGTTCGTGTCCCGGACCCGGAACGCACACGTCAAGAAGGAGTACCCCGTGGGCGTTTCCCTGTCCAAGGGCGGCAACGTCTCGCTCAGCAAGGAGGCCCCTGGCCTCACCGCCGTTCTGGTCGGCCTGGGCTGGGACGTCCGCACGACCACCGGCACGGACTACGACCTGGACGCCTCCGCCCTGCTCCTCGAGGCCTCCGGCAAGGTCCCCTCCGACCAGCATTTCGTCTTCTACAACAACCTGAAGAGCCCGGACGGCTCGGTCGAGCACACCGGTGACAACCTCACCGGCGAGGGCGAGGGCGACGACGAGACCGTCAAGGTGAACCTCGCCGCCGTGCCCGCCGAGATCGACAAGATCGTGTTCCCGGTGTCCATCCACGACGCCGAGAACCGCGGCCAGAGCTTCGGACAGGTCCGCAACGCGTTCATCCGGGTCGTCAACCAGGCCGGCGGTCAGGAGATCGCCCGCTACGACCTGTCCGAGGACGCCTCCACCGAGACGGCGATGGTCTTCGGCGAGCTCTACCGGCACGGCGAGGAATGGAAGTTCCGTGCCGTCGGCCAGGGATACGCCTCCGGCCTTGCCGGCATCGCCTCCGACTTCGGCGTCAGCGTCTGACACGGCCCGCCCGTACCGCCGGGCCCGGCGGCCGCATCAGCAACCGACCGGGAGACCACGTGGTCGAGTCGTCCCGCCTCCGCCCCGAGGATCGCGCGGATTTCGAAGCGGTACTGCACCTGGCGCTGACCACCGCGGACATCCGCGGTGGTCTCGGTGCCGACCCGACCGGCCGGACGGCCGCGCGCCTGCGCGCCCACGCGCTGGCCCGCGCCGACGACATCGCGGCGGCGGCCGGCGAGCCCTACCGCGCCTGTCTCGCCGTACGGCCGGCGGGCCCGGCACGAGGCGTCGTTCGAAGGGCGGGGCCCGCTCGGCACCGGCAGTCTGCTGCCCGCCCTCGCGGTGCTCACGCCCCACGTGGCGGCCACGTCCGCCGGGGTGCTGCTCCTGCTCGGCGGCCTCCTCCGAGTGGCCGATGCCCCGGGCCCGTTGCCCGGATCGTTCCTCGCGGCCGTCTGGACCCTGGCGCTCGTGGCGGCCGTGACCGGCCTTCTCGCCCTGGCCGCGCTGTCGCGCACGGCGCTGGGACGACGCGGAGCACCTACGGCCGGCCGTGTGGAGCACGCCCGGCCGGCCTGGCGGCAGGCGCTGCTCGACCTCGGCGTGCTGCCCCACCCGCGCGGGCGGCCGGCCCCGCGGCCCGAGGCGGCGATGACGCCGTGCTCCCCGCCCGATACGCTCGCGCCGTGCCCGGCCCGGGCGGGAAAGGACAGGACACCATGTTCGGACTGAGCGAGATCGCGATCATCCTCATCGTCGTCATAGCCGTGATCGGAGCGAAGAAGCTCCCCGAACTCGCCCGCTCGGCCGGCAAGTCGGCCCGCATCCTCAAGGCCGAGGCACGCGCCGCGAAGGACGAGGAGACCGGGCCGGGCACCGCGCCGCGGGTGCTCCAGGGCGAGGTCGTCCCTCCGGGCACCGGCACGACCCAGCCCGGCGCGCGGGCGACGGGCGCGCCGGACCACCCCTGATCGCGGACCACCTCTGATCCGTCCCGTGGATCCCTGTCCGTGAACCGTCCCGTGGCTACAGCGTGCGCTCCAGGCGGTCCGCCACCAGCTTGACGAACCGGGCGGGGTCCTTGGGCTGCCCGCCCTCGGCGAGCACCGCCAGCGTGTGCAGCAGCTCGGCGGACTCGACGAGGCCCGAGCGGTCCTCGCGCTCCTTGTACGCCTGGTTCAGGCCTTTCACCAGCGGATGTCCGGGGTTGAGCTCGAGGATCCGCTGGGCGCGCGGCACCTCCTGGCCCATCGCCCGGTACATGTTCTCCAGGGCCGGGGTCAGATCGTGCGCGTCCGAGACGACGCAGGCGGGAGAGACGGTGAGCCGCGCCGACAGGCGCACCTCCTTGATGTCCTCGCCCAGCTGCTCCCGCATCCAGCCGAGCAGCCCGGCGTGGTCCTCGGCCTGCTTCTCCCGCTCCTCGTCGGCCTTCTCGTCGCCCTGGGCGTCCAGGTCGATCTCGCCCTTGGCGACGGACCGCAGCCGCTTGCCCTCGTACTCGCCCACGGCGTCCACCCACACCTCGTCGACGGCGTCGGTGAGCAGCAGGACCTCGATGCCCTTGTCGCGGAACGCCTCCATGTGCGGGGAGTTCTCGATGCTCTGCCGGGACTCGCCGGTGAGGTAGTAGATGTCGTCCTGGCCGTCCTTCATCCGCTCCACGTACCGCGCCAGCGTGGTCGGTTCGTCGTCGGCGTGCGTGGTCGCGAACGAGGAGACGGCGAGGATGGCGTCGCGGTTCTCTGAGTCGGTGACCAGACCCTCCTTGAGGACGGTGCCGAACTCGCGCCAGAACGTGGCGTAGCGGTCGGCGTCCTTGGTCATGAACTCCTTGACCGTGGACAGGACCTTCTTGGTCAGCCGGCGCTGCATCATCCGGATGTGCCGGTCCTGCTGGAGGATCTCGCGGGAGACGTTGAGCGAGAGGTCCGCCGCGTCGACGACGCCCTTGACGAAGCGCAGGTACGGCGGCAGCAGCTCCTCGCAGTCGTCCATGATGAAGACGCGCTTCACATAGAGCTGGATGCCGCGCTTGAAGTCCCGCGTGAACAGGTCGTGCGGGGCGTGCGCGGGGACGAAGAGCAGAGCCTGGTACTCGAAGGTGCCCTCCGCCTGGAGCCGGATCGTCTCCAGCGGCTCGCGCCAGTCGTGGCTGATGTGCTTGTACAGCTCGTGGTACTCGTCGTCGGAGACCTCGTCGCGCGAGCGCGCCCACAGGGCCTTCATGGAGTTCAGCGTCTCGGGCTCGGGCGCGCTGTCGCCCTCGCCCGCCTCCGGGAGCATCCGGATCGGCCAGGTGATGAAGTCCGAGTACCGCTTGACGATGTCCTTGATCTGCCACGGCGAGGTGTAGTCGTGGAGCTGGTTCTCGGGGTCGGCCGGCTTGAGGTGGAGCGTGACGGACGTGCCCTGGGGCGCGTCGTCGACCTTCTCCAGCGTGTACGTGGCCTCACCGCGCGAGGACCATCGCGTGCCCTGGCTCTCGCCGGCGCGCCGCGTCACGAGCGTCACCTCGTCCGCGGCCATGAAGCCGGAGTAGAAGCCGACGCCGAACTGGCCGATGAGCCCTTCGGCCCCGGCCGCGTCCTTGGCCTCCTTCAGCTCCTGCAGAAACGTGGCGGTGCCCGAGTTGGCGATGGTGCCGATGAGCTGCCCGACCTCGTCGTACGACATCCCGATGCCGTTGTCCCGCACCGTGAGCGTGCGGGCCTCCTTGTCGACGTCGATCCGGATGTGCAGATCCGACACGTCGGCGTCGAGCGAGTCGTCCCGCAGCTTCTCCAGACGCAGCTTGTCGAGCGCGTCGGAAGCGTTGGAGACGAGTTCCCGCAGGAAGACATCCTTGTTCGAGTAGACCGAGTGGATCATCAGCTGGAGCAGCTGACGGGCCTCTACCTGGAACTCAAACGTTTCGGTCGTCATGGTTCGCGTATACCTCACAGGTCCCACAGTCGCCTGAAATCCTGGCAGCAACTGTAAAACACCAAGTCAGGCCGCGGACCCGGAAGTCAGACGAGGTGGGCGAAGACCACCAGGTTCTCGGTGTAGTCGCGGGCCTTGCGGTCGTAGGTACCCGCGCAGGTGATGAGCCGGACCTGGGCGTCAGCCGTGTCGCCGTAGACGCGCTCGCTGGGGAAGCCGTCCTTCTCGTAGGACTCCGCTCCGTCGACCACGAAGGTCGCCCGGCGGCCGTCGGCCCGCACCACCTGGAACCGGTCGCCCTTCCGCAGCTCACCGAGCCGGGCGAACACGGCCAGGGACGTGGCGGTGTCCACGTGCCCGGCGATGATCGCGGTGCCGGTCTCTCCGGGCGAGTGGCCCTTGGCGTACCAGCCGACGAGGTTGGTCTCGTCCGGCGGCGGGGGCGCGAGCTGACCCGAGCGGTCGATGGCGAGGCCGGTGAACGGTGCGTCGACCGCGATCTTGGGGATGAGGAGGCGGACCGGCCGGGACCGGGGCAGATGCGGGCGGGCCTTGGACGATCCGGACCGGTAGGGTCCCGCGGACGTGGACGGCGCGGCCGCCGATACGGCCGGCGGGGCGTGCGGGCCCGCGGCGTCGGACGACTCGTCTCCGCCACCGACCAGGCACAGGGTCAGGACCAGGGCGGCCACCGCCCAGAAGGCCGCCACGGCGGTGCGGAATCGCCGCTTCGACTTCTGCGGCTCGGGGCCTGCGTCGGCCGGGGTAGGGGGGCTGGCTGCCATCGGGGACCACCTCATTCGGGCACGGCAGCGCATCGGGCTGGGCAGCGGGCACGACACGCGGGGACGACGAGCCGGGCCGCCGCGACGCGAGGGGCACGTGCGGCGGCCACGGCGGCTATGTGGTCAGGCATCGGTCATGCCGCGCCCCGCGACGCCTTCTGGCGTCGCAGCGCGTACAGGCCGGTGCCGGCCACCGCGAGCACGGCGAGACCGCCGGCGGTGACAGCCGGCCCGGCCAGTGCGCCACCGCCGGTGTGGATGCCGCCGCGCGGCTTGTCGTGCTTGCCGTGCTCGTCGTGCCTGCCGTTCTCGTCGTGCTTCCCGTTCTCGTCGTGCCTGCCGTTCTCGTCGTGCTTGTCGTCCCAGTCCTTGTCGCGCTTGTCCCCGTAGGGGTCGTCGTGCTTGTCGCCCCAGGGGTCCTCGCCGCGCTCGTCGTGCCTGGGGTTGTCCCAGTCGTCGTCGGCGTTCACACCGGCCAGCGCTCCGCCACCCGTGTGTACCCCGCCGCGCGGCTTGTGGTGCTTGCCGTCTCTGTGGTGCTCCTTGCTGTAGGAAGTGTTGTCGTGGTCCCGGTCACCCATGGCCTCGGCACAGGCGGTGGGTGCGGCGATCGCGAGGGCCGCCGTGGCGGTTGCCGTCGCGAGCAGAATGCGGGCAGAGCGCATCGGTAGTCCTTCCGTCGCGGGCCGGGCAGCTGACGCCACGCCAGCTCAGGAGACCCGGCCTCGACGTGAACCACCGTCAGTCATGCCGGGCCGTCCCACCATCCAGGACGTTCACACGGGTTACGCCCGCACTCTGACGGCGGCATTCTCATGACCGTGGCCGACCCCGTTCCGGATGGGCCCGCCCCCCCCTCTCACGCCCGGCACGGCGGCCGCACCGCGCACCGAGGCGTCACCGCCTCCACGGGCCCTGTCGCCCCAGGCGGCTCGGGTCCGGGTCGACCAGCTGGGCCGACATGCCGACCACGACCAGCCCGGCCGCGATGAGCAGCCCCTGGGACAGGGCGATACCGGAGCCCAGGGCGGCCACGCCGAGTGCCAGTCCCCACCAGGCTCCGGTACGCCGGTACTCGCGGGGCCGGGCCGGGCGGCCGGATCGCAGGGCCCGGGCGAATCTGGGGTCCTCCCGCTCGAGTCGCGCTTCGAGGTCGACGAGACGTTCGTCTCCGGACTGGGGCACGGCTTCTCCTTCCCGGAACCCGACAGCGCTTCGAGGCAGGGCACGGCACGGCCGAGGCCATGGCAGGTCCTGGGGTGCCGGGGCACGTGGCGGTGCGGAGGGAGACAG
Organism: Streptomyces sp. NPDC044719; assembly: GCF_056433405.1. NCBI lineage: Bacteria > Bacillati > Actinomycetota > Actinomycetes > Kitasatosporales > Streptomycetaceae > Streptomyces > Streptomyces sp. NPDC044719. The sequence goes on along the minus strand of NZ_JBWKHE010000004.1, from coordinate 600,369 downwards.
CCCGCCGACGGGCGGCGCGGCCGGTCTCACCTGGGCTTCAGCTTCTCCCCCCTCCTGCGGCTTCCGCCATCAGGCCCCACCCTCATCCTTCCCGGTGCCCGCCCTGTACGAACGCCGTGCCGCAAGGCCGGTGTTCGCCCCGAGGATGGGTGGTGTCACGGATGGCGGCGGGGCAGGGCAGCGCACACGCTGGAGGGATGACGGAGGCGGACAGGTCGGTGGAGGCGGTACGCGGTGCCCTTGTTCTGGCGGATCTTCCTGCTGAACGCCCTGGTGCTGATCACGGCGACCGCGCTGCTGCTGGGGCCGGTGACCGTCTCCACGCCGGTGCTGCTCACCGAGGCCGCGGTGCTGGCGGTGGGGCCGGCCGCGATGCTCGTCGCCAATGCCCTGCTGCTGCGGGTCGGGCTCGCCCCGCTCCAGCGCCTGACGGGCGCCATGACGAACTCGGTCTGGCGAGTGCGCTGAGGTTTCTCGCCACCGACTTCGGCGGGCCCTGGCTGTCCGTACGGCACCGTCCGGACGCGGATCTGCCGCCGCTGGGCCCGGAGGCCGAGCTCGTCCTCTACCGGGTGGCGCAGGAGGGGCTCACCAATGTCGTCCGGCACGCGCATGCCCGGCACGCCGAGCTCGCCCTGCGGCACACAACCGCAGGCGTGCGGCCCCGCGTCCGTGACGACGGCCGCGGCACCGGTGACACGCCGGAGGGCGCCGGCATCCGCGGCATACGGGAACGTGCCCTGCTCGTCGGCGTCGACCTCAGCCTGGGCCCCGGCCCGGAGAAGGGCACCGAAGTACGCCTGACCGTCCCCGTGCCCGTACGTGATCCCGACCGGAACGGCCGACCATGACCAACTCCCCCACGCGCATCCTGCTCGCCGACGACCACGCCCTGGTGCGGCGGGGTGTCCGGCTGATCCTGGACGCCGAACCCGATCTCACCGTGGTCGCCGAGGCGGACGACGGGGCCGAGGCCGTCGCCCGGGCCCGCGAGCACCGGCCCGATCTGGCCGTCCTCGACATCGCCATGCCCCGGCTGACGGGGCTCCAGGCCGCCCGGGAGCTGTCCCGGACGTGTCCTGAGACGCGGATCCTCATCCTGACCATGTACGACAACGAGCAGTTCTTCTTCGAGGCGCTCGGTGCCGGTGCCTCGGGCTATGTGCTCAAGTCCGTCGCGGACCGCGACCTGGTCGAGGCGTGCCGGGCCACCATGCGGGGCGAGCCCTTCCTGTATCCCGGTGCCGTCGACGCGCTCGTCCGCGACTACCTCGAGCGCGTCGGGGAGGGCGGCGCACCGCCCTCCCGGGCCATCACCGACCGTGAGGAGGAGATCCTCAAGCTCGTCGCCGAGGGCCACACCTCGCAGCAGATCGCCGAGCTGCTGGTCATCAGCCCCAAGACGGTGGAGCGGCACCGTGCGAATCTGCTCCAGAAGCTCGGCCTGAAGGACCGTCTGGAGCTGACGCGTTACGCCATCCGTGTCGGGCTGATCGAGCCCTGAGACCGAGGCCCTGAGGTCACGGCGCCCAGCGCTCGGCCTCGGCGGGCTGGGGAGCGGGCGGAGCGGTGTCGGCCTGGGGCTTGGGCTCGATGCCGTACGTCGGGGCCGTGCGGCCCCGCAGGAGGTCCTGGGCGGACCGGAGCGCGCGGGCGAGCAGGGCGGAGCGTCCGGCGGCGATGGGCCCGAGGACCGCGAGGACGAGGACGTATCCGGCGATGAACGGGGCGAGGCGGTGGTCGAGTCCGGCGCTGGCGGCCATGGCGGCCAGGATCAGCGCGAACTCCCCGCGGGCCACGAGGGTGGTGGCGATCTCGGCGGCGGGCTCGGTGCCGTAGCCGTAGACGCGGGCGACGAGGAGTCCGGCGATGATGTTCATGACGACGGTCAGCGCGGCGGCCGCGGCGACCGGGCCGACGACGGACAGGATGTCGCCGGGGTCGATGGACAGACCGAAGGCGAAGAAGAAGATCGCCGCGAAGGCGTCGCGCAGCGGGTGCACCAGTTCCCTGATGCGCGGTCCGGAGGGCGTGCCGGCCAGGATCAGGCCGACCATGAACGCGCCGATGGCGTCCGCGACTCCGAGGGTCTCGGAGACTCCCGCGACCAGGACGGCCGCGCCCAGGAAGCTGATGACGAGCAGTTCGTTGTCGCGGGTCGCGATGAGCCGCCCGACCAGTTTGGTTCCGTAGCGTGCCGCTGCGGCCAGCACCAGGAGGAAACCGAAGGCCTTGGCGCCCTGAAGGACCATGTCCCCGAGGCCTTGGGCGCCGCTGATGACCGGCTGGAGCGCGGCGAGGTACAGCGCGAGGAAGATGTCCTCGACGACGATGACGCCCAGGATGAGGCGGGTCTCCGGGCGGCCGATGCGGCCGAGGTCGATGAGGATCTTGGTGACGATGGCGGACGAGGAGATCCCGAGGACACCGGCGAGTACCAGTGCCTCCCGGACACCCCAGCCCAGGGCGAACCCGAAGGCCAGCCCCGCGCCGACGTTGAGCAGCAGATAGATTCCGCCCGCGGTCAGCAGCCGCCGGCCGCCGCTCTTGAGGTCGTCGAGGTGGAACTCAAGGCCCAGGTAGAACAGCAGCAGCACCAGTCCGAGCGCGGAGAGCATCTCGAAGTCGTGTGCGTCCTCGACGATGACCAGGCCCGGGGTGTGCGGGCCGAGCAGGATGCCCGCGAGCATGAACAGCGGAATCGTCGGGAGTCCGATCCTGCCGCCGAGGCGGGCGAGGAAGGCGGCGGCCAGGAAGGCACCGCCCATGGCGAGGAGGCTGTCAGCGTGTCCCACGGGTCACCGCCTTCGTGGGAGCGCGGTAGGCGGATCGTTTCACCGTGCGGGGATGGATAGGGGCTCCTCCTTCGAAGGGGGCTTTGAACGGGCAGCGTCGCCGCGTCTCGGCGCATACGAGGCCGCGGCCATGACAACCGGCACGAAAGCCTCGGCGACGCTGCCAGCCTCACACGCACACCGGTGGCGTCACCATCGGTGCCCGCACCCATCTCCGGGCGGGGACGACACCCATCTCCCCGTCAAACGCCCCGGTGCTCGATGCCCAGCAGGCTCGCCGCCGCCCGGAAGTCGGCCGCGTGATGGCCGACGGCGAGGGACCAGTGGTGGCCGACGCCGGTGGCGCTCCAGGCGTCCACCCATTCGCCCGGATCGCGGCCGAAGTCGACGCGGCTGGTGGTGTTCCCGATCTCCAGCAGCGGTCCGGGGACGACGGTGCCCTCGGAGGTGACGAAGGACAGGCTGCCATCGGCGTCCTGGCCGAGACCGAGCAGGGTGACGGGCCCGTGCCGGACGTCGAACTCGACGCTCACGCCCCAGCCGCGCTTGCCGTGGTAGACGCCGAGTCCGCGCAAGAGGGGGTCGCGGGCGCTGACGGCGAGGTGGGCGGGTCCGTCGTGGCCCATCTCCACGACGCCGTCCTCGAAGTCGAGGGCCTGGATCTCGGTGAAGGAGCCTCCGGCGCCGACGCTCTGGGAGGCGAGTTGGGCGACGCTGGTGCGCAGTTCGTACTCGCCGGCCGCCGGCACGCCCCGGGCGGTGAGCAGGGAGGCGCCCAGGATCATGCCGGCGCCGAGCCGCTCGTGCAGTTCGCCGTCGAGGCCGCGATGGTAGTAGGCGAGGGAGTCGAGCCCGAAGTCCTCGACCAGGCGGTCCAGTGCGACCGACACGGTCGCGCCCCAGGCGAAGTCCTCGTCCACCACGCTGTCGTCGAGGGTGAAGACCTGCCGGGCGAGCGCCATGCGCTCCTTCGTCTCCGCCTCGGTCACGCGCTCCACCCGGTGCCGCAGGTCGTCGAACTCCAGCACCTCCACGTGCGAGCCGAACGTCGTGGCCAGCAGCGTCGGATCGGTCTGCACGTCGAGCATGCCGGGGTACACATGCCCCATCAGGCCGTGCCGGGCGTGCCGGAGCGCGGCGCGGATGTGCGCGGCCCGGATCCACTGCTCGATACGCCGCCAGGCGGACTCCTGACGCAGCCATCCCGAGACCGACCGGAAGGGGATGCCGGCCCGCCGGAAGACGTTGCCCACCTCGGGGACGGAGCACTGGGCGCAGTAGGCCAGCCAGTCCCCCGTGTCGAAGGTCGCGTGGTCCATCCTCTCGGTCGGCTGGAGGTCGATGACCAGGACGGGCGTGTGCGAGCGCCGCGCGATCGGCAGCACCATCGACGACGTCAGATACGTCGTCAGGAACAGCACGATCAGATCGCAGTCGGCCCGGCGCAGCATTTCGGCGGCCTCGGCGCCCTCCTGGGCGTCGGAGACGAATCCGGCGTCGGTCACCTCCGCGTCCATCCCCCGGAACCGCTCGGCGACATAGGCGGCCGACTCCTTGAGTTGGGGGAGGAGCCCGGGGAACTGCGGCCAGTAGGTGCCCAGTCCGCCGGCGACCAGTCCGATCCGGGTGCGGCGCCGGGTGACCGGCGGGAGCAGGTCGTGCAGGGCGGCGGTCCCTGCGGCCGTGCGGTCCGCGGTCGTTGCCATGGTCGGTGCTCCTTGTCAGGGTCTGCTGCGGCTCAGGTGCTGGGAACGCGCAGGTCCGTGTCGTCGCGCACCGCACCGGAGGAACGCGGCACCAGGACGCGGATGATGAACACGCCCGCGAAAGCCGCCACCGTCATGCACGCGGTGATCGTCCAGAGCAGGACCGCCGGGCTGTGGTCGGCCAGGGCGGGCGTGAAGAACGCGGCGACCGCGAAGACCCCGCGCGACAGGGCGTAGGTCAGGCCCTGGGTGGTGCCGCGGGTGTCCGCGGGCAGGGTGAGCTGCGACCACACCTTGTAGTTGGCCTCGCCGGCGAAGGGGTTGGAGAGCTGGTAGAGGACGAAGAAGACGAGCATGCCGACGAGTGCGCCCGCGGTCAGGGACGCGATGACGAAGGCGAGGATCTGCACCACCGCGGCGACGTGGAACAGCCGGTCACGCCAGGGGGTGTCCGCGAAGCGCACGAAGGCGAAGGTCAGCAGCACCCCGATCGGGATGGCGGCCAGGTTGATTCCGGTGGCCAGGCTCTGTGACGCGTCGCTGACGGTGACCAGCAGATACGTGCCGAACTGACCGAAGGTGTTGGCCCCGAGGCCCCAGGTGACATAGAAGACCAACGTCGCGGTCATCGGCAGCAGGGCTGCGCGCGTCCAGATGTTCTTCAGGGAGGCACTGTGCGGTACGGCATCCGTCTCGGTCTCTGACGGCTCGTCGGGCAGTTTCAGACGGGAGCGGTAGGCCCAGGTGACGAGCGCGGCGATGGCCAGTTGCCCGGTGATGAGCCGGGCCCCGGTCATGCCCGTGGTGGACAGGACGAAGCCGAGGAAGATGGCGACGGCGATGCCCAGCATCCACATGACCTGGGTGAAGGCGACGAGCCTCCCCCGGGCCCAGGAGGGGGCGGCGTCCGAGACCACGGCCAGGGACGTCGGCAGGTCGGCGCCGGCCGCGAGCCCCGCGATGAGGACGCCGATCAGCAGTGTGATGTCGTCCGGGGCCAGTGTGATGACGATCGCGCCGAGGGCGAAGCAGAAGATGTCCCAGTTGTAGACGCGGCGGCGGCCGAAGAGGTCGGCGAGGCGTCCGCCGACCAGGGACCCGACGGCGATGCAGCCGGTGACGATCGCGCTGATCGCACCGGCCATCCACACGCCCATGTCGTAACTGTCGCGGTAGATGGCCAGGTTGACGGAGATGCTGACGATCAGCCCGGCATCGAGATAGGAGGCCATGCCCGACAGGGCGGCGGCCTTCCAGAGCTGTTTCGGGATGGGGCGGGTACCGGCCATGATGCGACTCCGTCGTCTGGTGACATCGCGGTTCCGGGGGGCCTGGTCGCAGTGAATATAGGGCGAGAAAAACGTTGCAACAAGATGTCGGGGGCAGATGTGTGACGTGGCGTCGGCATCGTCGCCACCATGCGCGGTTATGGCGTCACCGTGCCAGGTCCCCTACGGTGAAGGTGGCCTAAAAACGTTTCAGGGGAAGGACCGTGTCCGTGCTCTCCCCCGCGCTCCAGCGCCTGTTCGACGACCCGCCCCGCGACTTCGGCCCCACTCCCCTGTGGTGGTGGTCGGGCGCGAAGGTCACCCGCGAGCGCCTCGCCTGGCAGTTGCGGGCGTTCGTGCAGGGCGGTGTCCACAATCTCGTCGTGATCAACCTGGCCCCGGCCGGCCCGACGTTCGGTGCCCGGACCGACGATCCGGCGTGGTTCGGCGAGGAGTGGTGGGCACGTTTCACCGACGCCTGCGAGATCGCCGCGGATCTGGGCACGCGCCTGTGGTTCTACGACCAGATCGGGTTCTCCGGCGCCAATGTCCAGGGCGGTGTGACACGGCGTCATCCCGAGGCGGCCGGTCGCGCGCTGCGCTGTCATGACGTCACCGTCGCCCGGGGCGCGGTCGCCGTCAGTGCTGCCGAGACCCCGCTGGCCGCGTACACCCGGCAGGGCCGGCGCCTCGATCTGGCCGCGGGCGGCCCGGGCCCCGTGGGCGTCGCCGCCGCCGACGGAACCGAGGTGCGGCTCGTCACCACCGTCCCCACGGCGTTCGACTACCTCGACCCGCACGCCGTGGGCCTGTTGATGGACACCGTCCACCACGAGTACGACCGCCGTGTGCCCGAGTACCTGGGCACCGTCATCGCGGGCAGCTTCCAGGACGAACTGCCGGGCACGAACGCGTGGAGCCACCGCTTCGCCGACGAGTTCCGCGCCCGGCGCGGCTACGACCTGCTCGACCACCTGCCTGCCCTGTTCGGGACGGACGCCACCGTGCCTGAGGGAGAGATCCGCGCCGACTACTACGCGGTCCGCGCGGAGCTCACCGAGGAGGCCCTGTTCCGGCCGCTCGCCGACTGGCACCGCGAGCGCGGTCTGCTGCTCGGCAGCGACCAGAGCCACCCGGCCCGCGCGGGCCACCCGGCGCAGTCGACGCAGATCTACACCGACTACTTCCGGACCCACCGCTGGTACAGCGCCGCCGGCAGCGACCACCACGGTGACGCCAAGGTGCACTCCTCCATGGCCCACCTCTACGGCCACGAGCGGGTGTGGATCGAGGCGTTCCACTCCTCCGGCTGGGGCGGCACGCTGGAGGACACCTACCACTGGCTGCTGCCGTTCCTGCGCAGCGGCGCCAATCTGTACAATCCGCACGCCAGTTACTTCGGCACGGCGGGCGGCTGGTTCGAGTGGGCACCGCCGTCCACCGACTGGCGCCAGCCCTACTGGAAGCAGTACCCGGCGTTCTCCCGTGCCGTGGCCCGGATCTGCTCGATCATGTCCTGGGGCGGCTACGCGGCCGACGTGGCGGTCCTGCACCCGACCGCCACCATGCAGGCGCTCCTCCCGCTGGACGCGCCCATCCAGCACTTCGGCGACGGCCGGCTGGGCGACGGCCACGCCGACGCCGACGAGACACAGCGCCACTACCTGGACCTGTGCGGCACGAACAACTGGCTCGCCCCGCACGTCGGCAGCCTGGACCGGCACCGGATCTCCTTCGACGTCGTCGACGACGACTCGGTCCAGCGCGCCAAGGCCACCGACGGCGCCCTGCGCGTCAGGGACCTGGCGTACACGGCAGTGCTGCTGCCCTCGGCGAGTGTGCTGGAGGAGGAGACGGCGCGGCGGCTGGCCGAACTGCTCGACGTGGGTGGGCGGGTCGTGGTCGTGGGGCGTCCGCCCGGTACGGCCGCGGGCCGGTCCGGTGACGACGCGGTGGTGCGGGCCCTGCTTGCCCATCCACGGCTGGAGCGGGCACGCGACCCGGAGGCCGGTGCGGCGGCGGTGGCGGACGCGGCCGGGTACGCGACCGGTGAGGTGCCGCTGCTCGTCAGGAGGCAGGGGAACGAGGCGGTGGCGCTGGTCACGGCGGCCTTCCCGGAGATCGGCGCGCATCCGCTGCGGGCCGGCGCCTCCCCGTCGGGACTCGGCAGCGGCATGTCGTCCGTCACCGTGCGGGCCGAGGTCGCCGAGGCGGAGGTGTGGAACCCGGCGACCGGCTCCCGCCGTCCCGCGCGCGTCACCCTCTCCGACTCCGCCGACGGCACCGTCTCGACCATCGCGGTGCCGCTGGACGGCGCCCCCGCCGCCCTGGTCGTGTGGCGTGAAGGCCGCCCGGCACCGACGCCGCGGGAACAGGAGCCGCCCGAGGGGGTGCTCGACCTCTCGGCCGGCTGGCACGGCCGCCTGGTCCCCACCCTGGACAACACCTGGGGCGATCTGGCGCTGCCCCCGGGCACGTCCGTCGACGAGCCGCAGCTCTGGACCATGGAGTGGACCGAGGGCGGGGGGTGGGAGCGGGCCAGGGTCACGTACGGCAACCGGGTCCGTGTCCTGCCCCCGGTGCCCGTCGGCCAGGTGCCCGAGCCGCTGGACGCCGCACGCGCCGAACGCGTCCTGGCGGGCGAGCTGCCCCTCGTACCGCCGGACGCGGGCTGGGACGTCGCCGTGTACTCACCCAGCCGGGGCGTCCCGGACCCGGGCGGGCTGCTGGGCCTGAAGGGGCTGGTGAACGAGGAGTTCGTCCGGGTGCCCGTGCCGGTCGGCGCGACGGCCGCCCGGGTCCGGACGATCGTGGAGACCGACCACCGGGGGCCCGCCGAACTGCACGTCGGCACGGAGGCCCGCAAGCGGGTGTGGTGGAACGGCGAGCTGCTGGACCCCGACGGCGCCGGGTACCTGGCGTCCGCCCGGATCACGGTGGCCCGCGCCCGGAACGTGCTCGAGTACGAACTGTCCGACGCCCAGAGCCGTCCCTCGACGATCTCGGCCGCGGACGGCACCCCGCTGGGCAGCTTCTTCTGCCTCTCCGCCCCGGGCGGGCTCGGCCCCCGCCCGCGGTTCATGCGCCCGCCGGACGGTGTGCGGCCGGACGGCGGGGTGACGTACCGCGCGCGGCTGCGTGTCCCGGGCGAGGGTGCGCGGGCGGTCCTCGTGGTGGGTGCCGCCTCGGCGGTCACCGTGCTGCTCGACGGGGACGTCGTGGCGCGGCAGGAAAAGGTGGAGTACTACGAGGCCGACTGGGGCGCCGTACCGCAGTTCTTCCGCCACGAACCGGCGCTCGGGGCGGGCGAGCACACCCTGGAGGTCGTGTCCGACGGTGCCGGCGCCCGGGACGCGGTGTTCGTCGACCTGGTGGTGCGGTCCGGAGCCGAGGTGACGGCCCTGGTCAGCGGCGCCGGCTGGGAGGCCGGGACGGGCGGGTGGCGGGGGCGGACCGTCGAGGACGAGCGCAGGCGGGGCGAGCTGCGGCACTGCCACGCGGCGGTACGGCCGCATCCGCTGCCGGACACCGGGTGGCTCACCGGCCGGCCGGTGCTGGCCGGCACCGTATGGCCGTCACGGTCCACGGACGACGTGCACGCGGCCCCGCAGCGCTTCCGGTTCACCGTGCCGGCGGGCACGGTGTCGCTCGGTCTGCCGCTGGCGCTTCCCGCGAGTGTGCGGGTCGGCGACGGGCCGGAATCGCCCCTGGACGGTACTCGGCTGACGCTGCGCCAACCACTGTCGGCGCCCACGCCGGTCGAGGTGGTCACCGAGCCGACGGCGGTTCTGCGGGGCGGCTCGGCCTGGCGGGGGCCGGTGCGCGTGCGGACCGTACCGGCGCCGCTGCCGCTCGGCGACTGGCGTGAGCTGGGGCTGGGCAGTTGGAGCGGCGGAGTGACGTACGCGCGTGCGCTTCGGGTACCGCCGGGGCCCGATCCCGTGCTGGATCTCGGGCGGGTCCGGGGCAGTGTGGAGGTGTCGGTCGACGGGGAGTTCGCCGGTGAGGCCTTCTGCGCGCCGTACCGCTTCCCGTTGCGCGGTACCGCCGGTCGGACCGTCCGGGTGGAGGTGACGGTCCGGGGCACGCTGGCGCCGTATCTCGCGGAGGCCACACCGACCGCTTGGGCGTTCGACTCCCAGTTGTCGTCGGGGCTGCTGGGGCCCGTGACGCTGAGGGTGCCCTGCGAGGTCTAGTTTCCGGAGAGCGGCCGGGTGGAGTCGCGCAGGATGAGCCCGGGGGCGAAGACGCGGGTCTCGTGGAGGTGGTCCGTGCGGGCCTCGATCTCGTCGAGCAGCATCTCCACGGCCGCCCGGCCGAGGTCCTCGACCGGCTGCCGGACCGTCGTCAGGGCCGTCGCCCCGAAGCTCGCGACGTCGAGGTCGCCGTAGCCGACCACCTGCACGTCCTCCGGGACGCGCACGCCCCGCTCGGTCAGTCCCCGGCACAGGCCGGCCGCGAGGAAGTCGTTGGTGCAGAAGACCCCGTCGGGCAGCCGCTCGAGTTCGCGCGCGATCTGCGTGCCGTACGCGACGGTCATCCGCTCTGCGACGACCTGGTCCAGCCGTGCCTCGCGCCGGCTGCGGACGGCCTGCCGGGCGCCCTGGTAGCGGTCGGCGCACTGGCGTATGCCGCGTTCGCCGTTGACCACGAGGATGTCGCGCGCCCCGCTGTCGAGGAGGTGCTGTACGGCGATGCGGCCCCCCGCGATGTCGTCGACAGAGGCCGAGCAGCCCTCCCGGTCGGGCATCGCACGGTCGGCAAGGACCAGCGGGATGCCCCGCTCGCGCAGCCGGGCAAGACGCCCCGGGTCGGCGCTGAGCGGCACGACGACCACGCCGACGGCCCGCTGCTCGACGAGCATGCTGAAGTAGCCCTGCTCTCGCTCCGGGGCGTCGCCGCTGTGGCAGAGGACGAGGGAGTAGCCGTGGTCGTAGGCCGCGTCGGCCGCGCCGCGTGCGATGCGCGCGTAGAAGGAGTTGGTCACGTCGGGCAGCACGAGCCCGATGGCGGAGGAGTGTCCGGTGCGCAGGCCCGCCGCTCCCGGGTGGGGGACGTAGTCGAGTTCGGCGACCGCGACGCGGACGCGCTCGGCGGTCCGTGCGGTGACACGCTCGGGCCGGTTGAGCACGTTCGACACCGTGGACACCGAGACGCCGGCGGCGGCCGCGACGTCCTGGATGCGGGCGGGGCGTGCCGGAATGGCGTCCACCCCCTCGCTGTTGCGGCCGTGCGACCAGGCACGACGGCGGCCTCCATGAGCGCCGCAAGTATAACGTGACCGGGCGTGGAACGTTTTTCCCGCCCGGTCTCCGTTGTCTCCGAATCGGTTCCGAGTCAGGCCTCGGATCAGGCGGAGGGCGCCCCGGTGAGGACGTCCACCCGGCCGGTGTCGAGCGAGTAGTAGGCGCTGACGACGGCCAGGTCGCCCTTCTTCACCATCGGTGCGAGGTCCTTGTTGGAACGCAGGTCGGCGGCGGTCTGCTTGATGTGGATGCGGGTCATGGCGTCGACCGGGTCGGCGTGCTCGCCCTTGGCTGTCTCCGCGTACGCCGGCTCGAGGGCGTCGGCGATCGACTGGAGGTTGCCGGGCAGTTCCTTGCCGTCACGCAGCGCCTCGTACGCCGCCTTGACGGCACCGCAGCGCTGGTGGCCGAGGACCACGATGAGCGGGGTGCCCGACGTCATCGGACCGTACTCCACGGAACCGACGACGACCGGTCCCACGACCTGTCCGCCGGTGCGCATCACGAAGAGGTCGCCGAGCCCGGTGTCGAAGAGCAGCTCCGGCGGGACCCGGGAGTCGATGCACGACAGGATCACGCCGTAGGGCTTCTGCTCCTCGGCGACGAACTCGCGCCGCTTCGGGTCGCGGTCGGGGTGCTGGAGCGTGCCGTCCACCCAGCGCTTGTTGCCGTCCATCAGCCGCGCGAACGCCGCCCAGGGTGAGTCCGGCCGGGCGGCGGCCGCGGGCGAGGGAGAAGGGCTCGCGGCCGCTGCCGCCCCCGTGGTCGTGTCGTCCGTCTTCGACGAACAGGCGGTGAGCAGAGCCGCGGTGGTGGCAGCCAGCCCTCCGGTGAGTATGGCCCTGCGCTGTGGTGCTCCGGCGGTACCCATGTAGCCGTCCCCTGTGATCGCCGCTCCCCTGGTGGGAGCCGGTGATGCCACTGTCGCGGGAGGCCGGTTAGCGCCCGTACAGCACCGATGCAGCGCAGGGCAAGGGATGATCCAAAACGCGGAGCGCACGCAGGGCCGGACCCTCGGTGATCAGGCCGGGAACTCCCGCTTCAGCCAGTCGCCGTCCAGACGGATGTGTTTGATGGTGCGCCGGTGGTGGGTGTAGGCGATGTGGAGGGTGCCGTCCGGTGTCTGGGCGAGCGAGGGGTAGGACAGCTCGCGGTTGAGGCCGTCGCGGGAGTTGTTGGTCAGGCAGTGGCCGTCGCCGGTCTCGAGGTCGTGGCGCAGTGGCCAGGTGCGTCCGGCGTCCGGGGAGAGGGCCAGGGAGAGCGGGGCGCGGGGGGCGCCCCAGAACGCGTCGCCCGTGGGGGCGGTGGCCGAGGGTGCCGAAGGTGTCCCCGCCACTCCCCCGTCGTCGATCTCGTCGTACAGCGAGACCCTGCGGGCGACCGCGTCGGCCGCGCTGCTGTGGTTGTAGACCAGGGCAGGCCTGCCGTCGGCCAGCACGGTGTACTGGATCGAGGAGTTGTTGTTCGGCAGGTCCAGGGCGCGTGGTTCGCTCCAGGTCTCGCCGCCGTCCGACGACACGCTGCTGTGCACGGCGTCCGCGCGACGGCTGCGGAAGAGTGCCAGCAGTGAACCGTCGGGCAGCGGGCGGATGTTCATGTGGACCAGGCCGGTGCTGCCCGGGACGGGGCGCTCGCGCCAGGTGCGTCCGCCGTCGTCGCTGATCATGACGGAGCTGGTGTCCCGGTCGCCCGACCAGGAGGTGCCGGGGGTGGCGACACAACGGAAGACCGGGAGCAACAACCGCTCACCGGGCAGCACTTGTACGACCGGTTGACGTACGAACACCCCGCCCTGCTCGGTGGCCGGGAACAGGACACGGGGCGGGCCCCAGGTGGCGCCCTCGTCATGGCTGACGCGCAGCCGGACCTCGGCCGTGTCCTGGTGGCCGGCGCGCTGCGCGGTGTGCAGCAGCCAGAGCTCGCCCGAGGGAGCGGGGAACAGGAGCGGGTTCTGTTCGGAGCGGGTGTCGTCGGCGGAGAGCCGCACGGGGAGGGACCAGGTGTCGGCGCCCTGGGCGAGGCGGGAGAACCACACCGAGATGTCGGCGACCCCTTCCTGGGTGCCCCCGAACCAGACACAGGCCAGGTCGCCGCTGGGCAGGACGGTGAGGTTGGCGGCGTGGTTCTGCACCGCGGGGGCGGCCAGGTGGGTCTCGGCACGGCCCGGCCGGCCGGGGTGGGGGCGCAGGGTGCCGTCGGAGGTGGTCATCGGGCCCCGCCCGCCTGACGTGCGGCGGTCAGATGACCGGCGGCCGCCTGTTGCAGGTGGATGAGGTCGCAGGCCACGGTGGCGAAGGTGTAGCCCTGGGCCAGGCGGCGGGCGGCGCTCGCGCCGTCGGGGTTGTGGATGCCGGCGGCGATGCCGGCCGCCTCGGCCGCCTTGCTGATGCGGGCCAGGGCCTGCTCGAACTCTTCCTGCAGGGAGGGGTCGGTGGAGGTGGCTCCGCCGAGGGCGAGACGCAGGTCGGAGGGGCCGACGTAGATGCCGTCGAGGCCGTCGGTGGCGCAGATCTCCTCGACGTTGGCGAGGCCGTCGGCGGTTTCGATCATGGCGAGGACGGCGGTCTGGGCGTGGGTGTCGGCGGGGTCGGGGCCGATGCGGAGCTGGGCGCGCATGGGTCCGTAGGAGCGGCGGCCCAGCGGTGGGTAGCGGACGGCGGCGACGGCGTCGGCGGCGTCCCGGGCGTTGTCGATCAGCGGGACGATGACCGCGGTCGCGCCGGCGTCCAGCGCCTTGCCGATGTACGTGAGGTCGTTGGCCTCGACGCGCACCATGCCGACGGCGGTGCTGCCCTTGGTGTCGGTGGCCAGGAGGTTGTTGAGCATGCCCTGGTAGCCGAAGAGGCCGTGCTGGGCGTCGAAGGCGAGGTAGTCGTAGCCGAGGCGGGCCAGGCGCTCGGCCGCGACGGGTGAGTCGAGCAGGGACCAGTAGCCGATGAGCTGCTCGCGGGCCCGCAGGGCGGTGGTGAACTCGGCTGGGGTGCGGCCGGTTGCCATGGAAGGTCTCCGTAACTGGTGGGGGCGTGGCGTGGTCAGCGGTTGTAGGCGGGCATCGGGCCGCGCAACCGGGCGCCGACCTCGTCGCAGGCCGCGGTGACGTCGGCGGGCAGCGGGCCCTCGGCGGCGGCGGCGATGTTGGCGAGCAGGTGCCCGGCCTTGGAGCCGCCGAGGAGCAGGGCGTCGGTGGAGGGGCGGTCCAGCAGCCAGCGCAGGGCGAGTTCGGTCAGCGGCAGGCCCGCGTCGGAGGCGATACGGGTGAGGTCGGTGACGGCGCGGAAGAGGTCCTCGTTCCAATAGCGCTGCCGGTACATCGCGGCCAGCTTGGAATCACCGAAACGGCCGCTGTCCGGGGCCTGCTCGAAGGTGTGACGGCCGGTCAGCAGGCCGCCGCCGAGCGGGTTGTAGACCATCGTGCGCAGGCTCGTCACGGCCGCGTACTCGACGTACTCCTCCTCGATACGGCGCGCGAGCAGATTGTGCAGCTGCTGGGCGATCACCGGGCGCGGCGCCCCCACCTCGTCGGCCACGCGGCTGAGCTCGGCGATCTGCCAGGCCGCGTAGTTGGACACGCCGAGGGCGCCGATCTTCCCCTCGGCGACGAACTCGGCCACGGTCGCCAGGGTTTCGGCCGGCGGCGTCGCGCGGTCGGGCTGATGCAGGTAGAACAGGTCGACATGGTCCGTGCCGAGCCGCTTGAGGCTGCCGTCGAGCGCGGCCCGCAGCCCGGCGGCTGACAGGGGCGCGTGATCGCCCTGGTCGGGGTGCGGGATGCCCGCCTTGGTGGCCAGCACGATCCGGTCCCGGCGGCCCGGGAGCAGCTCCCCGAGCAGCCGCTCGCTCTCGCCCCCCGCGTAACCGTTGGCGGTGTCCACGCCCGTGATGCCCGCGTCGAGCGCGGCGTCCAGCATGGCCGCCGCTCCCCCGCGGTCGACGGTGTCGCCGAAGGTCATCGTGCCCAGGACGAGACGGGACAGCGGTACGGAGGCGTTCGGCAGGGTGAGGCCGGTGGTCACGAGGAGCTTCCTTCCAGTACACGGCGGGGTTTCACGCCGTGGATGGCGGTCGGGTCGAGGGCGGCGCGGCGCAGGGCGCGGGTGTAGGGGTCGGACGGAGCGGCGAGGACGGTCTCGGTCCGCCCGGCCTCGACCACGCGGCCGGCCCGCATCACCACGACGTCCGTGCTCATCTCGCGCACCACGCCCAGGTTGTGCGCGATGACGAGGTAGGCGATGCCGGTCTCCTCCTGCAGCTCCCTGAGCAGCGCGAGCACCTGGGCCTGCACGGAGACGTCGAGCGCTGAGGTCGCCTCGTCGCACACCAGCAGGTCGGGCCGGGAGGCGAGGGCGCGGGCGATGCCGATGCGCTGCCGCTGGCCGCCGGAGAAGTCGGCCGGGCGGCGCTCCAGGGCGGACGGGGGCAGGCCGACCTGGTCGAGCAGCTCGGCGGCGCGGCGGGCCCGTTCACCGCGGTCCGACACACCGCCGAGGCGCAGCGGCTCCGCCACGATCTGCTGGGCGGTCAGATGGGGGTCGAGGGAGCCGTAGGGGTCCTGGAAGACCATCTGGACGCGGCGCCGCAGCGGTCGCAGTCTCCGTTCCGGGAGGGTGGCGATGTCCGTGCCGTCGAGGACGATACGGCCGGACCGTGGGGTGAGCAGCCGCACCAGGGCGCGGGCGAGGGTCGACTTGCCGCAGCCGGACTCGCCGACGACCGCGAGCGAGCCGCCCTTGTCGAGCCGGAAGCCGACCTGGTCGACGGCACGGAAGGGGCCGCTCGGGGTCGGGTATTCGACGACCAGGTCCTCTACGCAGAGCAGGGTCATGGGGTGGCTCCTCGCACGGAGGTCTCGTCCTCGTCCCAGGCGCCGAGGCGGGGCACGGCGGCGAGGAGGGTTCGGGTGTAGGGCTCGGCGGGTTCGTCGACGATGCGTGCGGCCGGGCCGGACTCGACGAAGCGGCCGTCCTTCATGACGTGGATGCGGTCGGAGACCAGCCGGGCCACGCCCAGGTCGTGCGTGATCATCAGCATGCCGATGCCGGTGCGTTCCTGGAGCTCCATCAGCAGGTCCAGGACGCTGGCCTGCACGGTCGCGTCGAGAGCAGAGGTGGGTTCGTCGGCGACCAGCAGTTCCGGATCGCCGGCCAGGGCGATGGCGATGAGGATGCGTTGCAGCATGCCGCCGGAGAACTGGTGCGGGTAGGACTTCCAGCGGGTCTCGGGGCGCGTGATGCGCACCTGGGCGAGCAGCTCGATGCCCTTGTCACGGGCCTGGGCCCTGGACAGTTCGGGGTGGCGCAGGCGGATCGCCTCGCCGAGCTGCCGGCCGATGGTGTGGACGGGGCTGAGGGCGGTCATCGGGTCCTGCGGGATCAGGGACACCGTCCGGCCGCGTACCGCGCAGGCCGCGCCGAGGTCGGCGATGACGTCCCGGCCGCCGACGAGGACGCTGCCCGACAGCACGGCAAGTCCCTCCGGCAGCAGGCGCAGTACGCCCATCGCGGTGGTCGACTTGCCGGATCCCGACTCGCCGATGAGGGTCACGGTCTCGCCACGGCCGACGGTGAAGCTCACGCCGTCGACGGCCCGGACGACGCCGTGCGCGGTGATGAGTTCGACCTGGAGGTCTCGGACGTCCAGCAGGGGTGTCTCGTCGGTCATGCTCCCGCTCCCTTCCGGCGGCGGGTGCGGTCCCGCAGTCCGTCGCCCAGCAGGTTGACCCCGACCACGAGGAGGGCGATGACCAGGCCGGGCAGGGTGACCAGCCACCACGAGGTGGTGATGTAGGCCTGGCCGTCGGAGATGATCCGGCCCCAGGTGGCGAAGGGCCGCTGCGGACCGGCGCCGAGGAAGCTCAGCGCGCTCTCCAGCAGCACGGCCTGGGCGAGCAGCAGCAGCACGACAAGGCTCACCGGCCGGACGACGTTGGGCACCACGTGCCGGGTGAGGATCTGCCGGCCGCGCAGGCCCAGCACGCGGGCGGCGGCGACGTACGGTTTCTCGCGCTCGACCAGGACGAGGGAGCGGGTCAGCCGCGCCACCTCGGGCCACTGCGCGACGGCGATCACGCAGGTGATGACGGTGACCGACGGCCCGAAGAGGGCGACCACGAGCAGCAGCATCATCAGCAGGGGCAGAGCGAGCTGGGCCTCCAGGAAGCGGGAGACGAGCGCGTCGACCCAGCCGCCGAAGAAGCCCGCCGCCGACCCGGCGAGGATGCCGATCAGCCCGGACACCAGGACCGCGAGGACGCCGACCGACAGGGAGACCTGACCGCCGTGCAGGATGCGCGACAGCAGGTCGCGGCCGAGCTGGTCGGTGCCGAGCAGGTGTCCCGCGCTGAGCGGGGGCAGCCTTCGCTCCGAGAGGTCCTGGGCGTTGGCCTCCGGCAGGGGCAGCAGGCTCGCCAGGGCGACGGGCAGGACCACGAGGGCCGTGCACACGGACCCGGCCCAGATCTTGAAGCGCGAGCCGCGCCGCTGCCTGGTCGCGGTGGCCCTTGCGAGGTCGCGGGCGCTGACGGCGCTGGGCCGCTCGGTACCGGCGACCGGGGTGGAGATGACACCGGCCATGGGTCAGGCCGCCTTTCCGAGTCGTACGCGCGGATCGAACAGCGGGTAGGCGAGGTCGACGAGGAGCTGGACGAGGATCGCGAGGGTGGCCGTCACCAGGACGGTGGCCTGGATGAGCGGATAGTCGCGGGTCTCCAGCGCCCGGACGACGAGCGAGCCGACGCCCGGCCAGCCGAAGACGACCTCGACGACCACGACGCCGTTGAGGAGGGCCGCGAAGCGGGTGCCGAGGGCGGTGACGAGCGGCACGGCGGAGTTGCGCAGGCCGTACTGCCAGGTCAGGGTGCGTTCGGAGACACCGCGGGAGCGGGCGACCGTGGTGTAGGGGGCGGCGAGCGCGGTGCTCATCTCGCGGCGTACCAGGCGTGAGATCAGGGCGAGTTGCAGGACGGCCACGGTCACCGTGGGCAGGATCAGGCCGCTCCACGAGGTGAATCCGGAGGCGGGCAGCACCGGGAGCAGCACCGCGAAGACGGTCAGCAGCATCACGCCGGTCCAGAAGTCCGGCATCGACTGCCCGGTGATCGTCAGGACGTTGGCGCCCAGCTCCCGCTTGGTGTCGGCGCGGCGGGCCATCCACACGCCGAGCGGGACAGCGACGACGGTGGTGACCGCGATGGCGGAGACCGCGAGGGTGATGGTGTACGGCAGCCGGTCCATGACCACCTGGAACGCGGAGGCGTGGAAGGAGTAGCTGGTGCCGAGGTTGCCGGTGCACAGGTCCCGCAGGAAGATCCCGTACTGGACGACGAGCGGTTCGTCGAGGCCGAACTGGGCGCGGATGCGGGTGAGATCGGCGGCCGTGGCGCTGGGCGCGGCGTAGGCGGCGGCCGGGTCGCCGGGGGCCAGGCGCAGCAGCAGGAAGACCGTGGTGAGGGTGAGGAAGACGGCCAGCAGGCTCTGGCCGATGCGGCGGGCGAGGTAGGTGGCCACGGCTCAGCCCTCCAGCCGTACGGCGGACAGATCGTAGGAGTTGAGCTGGAGCAGACCCAGGTCGTGCACGCGCTCGCGGCGGGCGAGCAGCGTCTTGGGGGCGAAGGCCCACAGGCTGGGCCAGGTGTTCCAGATGGCGTGCTGCGCGGCGGCCAGCTTGCGGTCGCGGGCGGCGGCTTCGGTCTCGGTGGCGGCGTCCTCCAGGCGGCGCTGGATGTCCGGGATGACGTAGCCCATGTAGGTGTCGCGGGTGCGTTCCCGCTCGGGGGTGCCGCCGTACATGCCCTGGAGGGAGGTGAGGGCCTGGCCGGTGGTGCCGGGGAAGCCGTTGCCGATGACGTCCCAGTCGCCGCCGCGGCCCTGCCGCCACTTGAGGATGTCGCCCCCCGGTTCGAACTGGAGCAGGGAGGCGCGGACGCCGATGTCGCGGAACATGTCGGCCACGGCTTCCATGACGGAACTGTCGGCGGCGAACTCGCCCGACTCCCAGATGATCCGGATCCGCAGGCCCTCGGCGCCCAGTGCCTTGAGCTGGGCCTTCGCCCTGCCCGGGTCGTAGGTGTACCCGCCGGTGCGTATCGCGCCCTCCAGGACGAGCGGGACGACGCCCTGGGCCTCTTGGGCGGAGTCGGTGAGGACGTCCTTGATCAGGGCGTCGCCGTCGACGGCGTAGGTGAGGGCGCGGCGGACCCGGGCGTCGGCGAGGGGCTCACCCTGCTTCTTGCGGAAGTTGTAGAAGAGCTGGTTGATGCGCGCGCCGGCCCTCTCCTCGACGGTGACACCGGGCAGGCCGGTGAGCTGCTCGGCCGAGTCAGGGGTGAGGGTGTCGACGACGTCCAGCTCGCCGCTGCGCAGGGCGATGACCCGGCTGGACTCCTCGGGCACGAAACGCACCCGGACGGTGTCGACGTGGGCCGGGCGGCCCCAGTAGCGGGGGTTGCGGGCGAGGGTGTACTCGCCGGCACCGCTGTTGGCCTCGATCACCTTGTACGGTCCTGAGCCGACGCCGCTCTGGAGTTCCTCGGGGCGGTTGGCGGCGGCCGGGGTGATGTGGATGTTGGCCATGAGCCGGTCGAGCACGGGCACCGGCCGCTTGGTGTGCAGCTCGAAGGTGCGCTCGCCGGTCTTCTCCACGGTGGGCAGCTCCGGGAAGAGGCCGAGGAGGAAGGAGCCGTTGACCTTGCCGTACATCTCCAGGGCGGTGGCGACGTCCTCGACGGTGACGGGGCTGCCGTCGGAGTAGCGCACGCCCTCGCGCAGCCGCACGCTCCAGGCGGTCGGCCCGGTCATCGCGAACCGGTCGGCGAGGACGGGCTGGACCCGCATGTCGGGGCCGATGCTCGTGAGCGCCTGGCGGACCGCCCGCTGCACGGTGACGGCGGCGTCGAACTGGTTCAGCTTGTTGTCGAGACTCACCAGGGAGCGGTTCAGGCCGAGGGTGAGGGTGCCCGGGCCGGGGGCTCCGGTGGGTCCGGCGCAGGCGGAGAGGGGGCCGAGGGCGAGACCCGTGCCGCCGAGCGCGCCGAGGCGCAGCAGGGTGCGGCGGTGGACGGGGCGGCCGAAGGGCTCCCGCTGGGGGTGGTCCGGGGGTGCGTCATAGGGGCTTGGGGTCATCGTCGACCTTCTCGCGTTCCGGGGGGCGACCGGCTCGTGGTGTTCGTGCGGCTCCGCTGCGGCCCGGTCGGGGGGCCCGGCCGGCGGGATACGAACAGGTGTCGCGCCGGAAAAGGTGGCACGACTGCGCGAAGTGCGCAAGGGGTCTCGCGCATTTCGCGCAACTCATGTCATCATCGGTTCCCGAGGCAGCCCGACCGGGCCGCCCGAGGAGGTACCCGTGTCCCTCTCCGCAGCCGGCCCCGGCGGCCATTCCCAGGCCGCCCACCGGCCCGTACTCGCTCTCGCCGACGATCTGTCCGGCGCCGCCGAGACCGCGGTGGCGCTGCGCTCGCCCGCCCGGATCCTGCTGGGTCCCGTCCCCGCACCGGTGGCGTCCGCGCCCGGCGAGTCCCTCGTGCTCGACCTCGACTCACGGCAGCTGCCCGGTGCCGCGGCGGCGCGGGCGGTCCGGGACGTCACGCACGCGGTGCCCGCGGGAACGGTGCTCTTCAAGAAGGTCGACTCGCTGCTCAGAGGCAACCTCGCCGTCGAGGCGGCCGCCTACGCGCGGGACGGCCGGGGTGTGGTGATCGCGACCGCGCTGCCGGCGGCCCGGCGCACCGTCCGGGGCGGGGTCGTCCACCTCGACGGGGTGCCGCTGCACGAGACGGACGCCTGGCGCGCCGAGGCCAGGCCCGCCCCGCCCTCGGTCGCCACCGCGCTCGGTGACCTGCCGTCAGCTCCGGTGCCGCTCACGGACGTGCGCGGCGCGCCCGGCGTGCTTCGGGAAGCGCTGCGTGCGTGTTTCGCGCAGGGACGGCATCCGGTGTGCGACGCGGAGACCGAGACCGACCTCGACGCGATCGCCGCGGCGACCCTCGAACTGGGCCCCGGGATACGGCTGTTGGGCACCGGCGGACTCGCGGGCGCCCTGGGTCGGCGCCTCGGCACGCCCGGGGAGAGCAGGGAACGGCCCTTCACGCCCGGGGACGTCGTCCGGCCCTTGCTGATCGTCGTAGGAACTGCCGAGCCGTCCGCCCGCGAACAGGTCGCGCACCTCCTCGCGGACGGAGCGCAGCAGATCTCCCTCAGCACCCGCGAACTCCTGCACTCCCCCCGCCGGCTCACACCTCCCGTCGCCGCCGTCACGGTCGTCCGCATCACCGGGGCGGCCGGCCCCTCCCTCGCTCGCCGTCTCGTCGCCGCCCTCGCCGACACCGTCGCCGACGCGGCGCACGACTGCGACCTGGTCCTCACCGGCGGCGAGACCGCCCGCCGCGTCCTGGACGTCCTGCGCGTCACCGACCTGCGCCCGATGCGCCAGATCCACCACGGCGCGGTCCTGTCCCGCACGCCCGACGGCCGCTCGGTCGTCACCCGGCCCGGCAGCTACGGCAAGGCCGACTCCCTGCGGCGCATCGTCCGGGCCCTGCGCCCCGCACCCGTACGCCACGTTCCGACCGACCCCACAGGAGTAGCCCCGTGAACGCAGCCCCCTCCTCCGCCGCCACCGCCGGCCAGACCTCCGCGGCTCCCCGGCCGCTCCCGGTCATCGCGGTGACCATGGGCGACGGCGCGGGCATCGGGCCCGAGGTCGTCGTGCCGGCCCTGCTGCACCCCGACACCCTGCGCGACTGCCGCCCCGTCGTCATCGGCGACGCCGAGCGGCTGCGGCAGGCGGCCCGCATCCTCGGCGTCAGCTGCGAGATCGTGCCGGTCGAACATCCCGCCCAGGCCGAGTTCGCGCCCGGCCGCGTCCACGTGATCGACCTCGGGCTGCTCCCCGCCGACCTGCCCTGGGGCGAGCTGTCCGCCGTCGCGGGCGACGCCGCCTACCACTACGTCCGGGTCGCCGCCGAACTCGCGCTGCGCGGCGAGGTGGACGGTATCTGCACAGCCCCGCTCAACAAGGGGGCCCTGCACGCCGCCGGCCACCTCTACCCCGGCCACACCGAACTCCTCGCCCATCTCACGGACGTCGAGGAGGTGTCGATGATGCTGTCGACCCCCCGGGTGAAGGTCATCCACGTCACCACCCACATCGGGCTGCTCGACGCCGTGAACCGCATCGAGCCCGGCCTGGTGGAGCGCACGGTGCGCCGCGGCCACGAGGCCATGGTGCGCGCCGGGACCGCCGACCCGGTGATCGGTGTCTGCGGCATCAACCCGCACGCGGGTGAGAACGGCCTGTTCGGCTACGGTGAGGAGGAGACGAAGATCGTCCCGGCCCTGGAGACGGTGCGCGCCGACGGCATCGACGCGCGCGGCCCGCTGCCCGCGGACACGGCGTTCTACCTGGCCTCGCGCGGCGACTACGACCTCATCGTCGCGATGTACCACGACCAGGGGCACGGCCCCGTCAAGGTGCTCGGCATCGAGGCCGGGGTCAACCTCACCGTCGGACTGCCGGTGATCCGCACCTCCGTCGACCACGGCACGGCCTTCGACATCGCCGGAACCGGCCGGGCCGAGCCCGGTAGCATGGTCGAGGCTCTGCGCCAGGCCGCCGAGATGTCGACCGCTCCGGCCGCCCGCTGACCGCGGTTCGCGGCAGGCACGTGTGCGACTCAGGACGGCCCAGGACTATTGAGGACATGAAAAACCTATGTCTGTGACCGGATCCAAGGCGCGGCGCGACCACATCGTGCACCTCGCCACCACCACCGGCCTGGCGAGCGTGGAGGAGCTGTCGCAGCTGTTCGGCGTGACGGCCTCGACCATCCGCCGCGACCTGGCCAAGCTCACCACCGACGGGCGTCTGGCCCGCACCTACGGCGGGGCCATGGCGCTGGCCGCGCACCCCGAGGCGTCCCTGCGCCAGCGCGTGGGCGAGGCCTTCGAGGCCAAGCAGGCCATCGCCCGCTGGGCGGCGGCCCAGGTGCGGCCCGGCGAGACACTGCTGCTCGACGCCGGCTCCACGGTCGGCGCGCTCGCCCACGAGCTGCGCACGGCCGAGGACCTCACCGTGGCGACCACCGGGCTCACCGCCCTGCAGGCGCTGTCCGATGTCGAGACGGTGCACGTCGAGTGCCTCGGCGGCACCCTGCGCCCGCTCAGCCAGGGCTTCGTCGGGCCGCTGACGGAAGCCGCCCTGGAGCGCATGACGTTCGACCGGGTCTTCCTCGGCACGGACGGCATCTCCCCCGAACTGGGCATCTGCGAGGCAGACCTGCGCCAGACCCGCCTCAAGGAGCTGATGGCCCGCCGCGCCGACCACGTCTACGTCCTCGCCCACGCGGCCAAGCTCGGCCGCCGCCCCTTCCACGCCTGGACGGCCCTGTGCGAGGGCTGGACCCTGGTCACGGACGACACCGCCGACCCGGCCGTCCTCGCGGAGCTGCGGGCGCGCGGGGTGGCGACGGTGACGACGACGCCGGAGCGGGTGACGGCCGGCCCGCACGGCGGCACCGCGTAGAGCCGCCTGCCCGGCGTGCGGCGGCGGCGGGCCCGCCCGTCCGGCAAACACCGCCGGACCTGCGCGTCAAGAGGCCGACGGGCCGCTAGCCGCCGGGCGGCGTCCGCCTCCTGGGCGTGGGGACACCGCCGGACGCCGCCGCGTCGAGGAGGCGGCGGAAGGTGGGGCACTCCATGTGGCTCGGCGCGGGGCACGCGGCGGCGTGCCGCAGGGAGTCACGGAGCACGCCCAGTTCGCTGATCCTGCGGTCCAGTTCCTCCGCCTTGTCCGCCAGCATGCGCCGGTCGATCCGTGGCGGCCCGTCCGGCGCGAACATGTGCGCGATCTCGTCGAGGGAGAACCCGGCCGTCCGCCCCAGCGCGATCAGCGCCAGCCGCTCCAGTACGCCGGGATCGAACTGCCGGCGCAGCCCCCTCCGGCCCGTCGGGGCGATCAGCCCCTTCTCCTCGTAGAACCGAAGCGTCGAGGCGGGCAACCCGGCCCGCTGGGCCACTTCGGCGATGTCCAGGTCCGTCATTCCCTTGACCTCAAGTCGACTTGAAGTAGAACGCTGTCATCTCGCCCCGCCGAAGGCAAGACGCAAGCAAGACGCAGACAAGCAGAAGGAGAGCCGACGAGCATGGACGCCGAGCGCAGGAACGACGAGGGACAGACCGCCCGCTGGAACGGGCGCGCCGGTCACGCCTGGGTGGATCTCCAGCCGGTGCTGGACGAGATGTTCAGGCCCATGGAGGACCTGCTCGTCGACGCCGTGTCCGCCGAGGGCGCGGAACACGTGCTCGACATCGGCTGCGGGACGGGCGGCACCACGCTGGCCCTCGCGCGGCGGCTCGGCCCGGGTCGCCGGTGTGTCGGCGTCGACATCTCCGGACCGCTGATCGACACCGCCCGGGAGCGCGCCGAGCGGGAGGGCGTACCGGCCTCCTTCGTCCGCGCCGACGCGCAGGAGCACGCCTTCGAGCCCGGCACCTTCGACGCCGTCGTCTCGCGGTTCGGCGTCATGTTCTTCGACGACCCCGTCCGGGCCTTCGCCAATCTCCGCAGCGCCGCCCGGGACGACGCAGCCCTCCGGCTGGTCGTCTGGCGGGACCCCGCCGAGAACCCGTTCATGACGACGGCCCAGCGCGCCGCCGCACCGCTGCTTCCGGATCTGCCCGTCCGCCGGCCCGACGAGCCGGGACAGTTCGCCTTCGCGGACCCGGACAAGGTCGGCCGCATCCTGGCGCAGAGCGGGTGGGCCGATATCGACATCCGGCCGATCGACATGGTCTGCACGATGCCCGAGAAGGAACTGGTCAGCTACTTCACCCGGCTCGGCGCCGTCGGCATGTTCCTGCCCGAGGTGGACGAGGAGACGCGCGGCCGGGTCGTCGCGACGGTCCGGGCCGCTTTCGATCCCTTCGTGCACGGCTCGGAAGTCCGCTTCACCGCGGCCTGCTGGACGGTCGATGCCCGGGCCTCGGCCGCGAAACTTTCGTGAGGCCCGGCCCTCTTTTCGGAGCACGGGCGCCCCGCGCATAGTGAGATCACGATGACGCAGAAAAGAGCCCTGGTTGTCCGAGGCGGATGGGAAGGCCACGAGCCGGTCAAGGCGACGGAGCTGTTCCTGCCCTTCCTCCGGGACAACGGATACTCGGTCCGGGTCGAGGAATCGACCGACGTCTACGCCGACACCGCCGAGATGGCGGGCACCGACCTCGTCGTGCAGTGCGTGACGATGTCGGAGATCACGCGCGAGCAGGTGGCCGGACTGAGTTCGGCGGTCGTGGCCGGCACCGGTTTCACCGGCTGGCACGGCGGCATCGCCGACTCGTTCCGCGCCTCTGCCGACTATCTCCATCTGGTCGGCGGCCAGTTCGTCACCCATCCGGGCAAGGAACCGTGCGAGCGCCGGGGCGGGGCGGAGGACAACTTCCTGCCGCACACCATCGCCCTCACCGAGACCGGCCGCGCCCACCCCGTCACGGCGGGCATCGAGGACTTCGAGCTGGACACCGAGCAGTACTGGGTGCTCCACGACGACCTCATCGATGTCCTGGCCACCACCACGCATCCCGCCCGGCCGTGGCAGCCCTGGCACCGGCCGGTCACCTCGCCGGCGGTCTGGACCCGCCGGTGGGGTGCCGGGCGCGTCCTGGTGACGACACCGGGGCACAGCCTCGACGTACTGGAGCATCCCGACGTCCGCACCATCATCGAGAGGGGCATGCTGTGGGCGACGCGCACCGCATCGGCGTCGTAGGACTCGGCGTCATCTCCCGCGCGTACCTCGACACGCTCGCCGGACATCCCGCCGTGCGGGTCACCGCGGTCGCCGACCTCGACGCCTCCCGGTCGGCCGCCGTCGCCGCCGAACTGCCCGGCGTCGAGGCGCTGACCGTCGAGGAGTTGCTGGGCAGCCCGGACGTGGACACGGTGCTGAACCTCACCACCCCGGCCGCCCACGCCCAGATCGCCCTCGGCGCCATCGGCCACGGCAAGCACGTCTACGGGGAGAAGCCGCTGGCCGCCACGCTCGACGACGCCCGCGCCGTCGTGGAGGCCGCCGCGAAGGCGGGCGTCGGTGTGGGGTGCGCGCCGGACACCGTCCTGGGCACCGGACTCCAGACGGCACGGGCGGCCGTCGAGGCGGGGAGCATCGGACGTCCCCAGTTCGCCTCGGCCATGATGGTCACCCCCGGCCATGAACGCTGGCATCCCCACCCCGACTTCTACTACACCGAGGGCGGCGGTCCCCTGCTGGACATGGGGCCGTACTACCTCGCGTCCCTGGTCCACCTGCTGGGCCCGGTGCGTGCCGTGATCGGGGCGGCCGGCGGGCTGCGGGCCGAGCGGATCATCGGTTCCGGGCCGCGCGCGGGCGAGCGGATCTCGGTCGAGGTGGACAGTCATGTCTCCGGGGTGCTGGAACACGCGGGCGGGGCGCTGACGACGATCACGACGAGCTTCGACGGTGTGGCCACCACGGCCGCGCCGATCGAGGTCCACGGCGAGACGGGGACGCTCTCGGTGCCCGATCCGAACCGCTTCGACGGCGAGGTCCGGCTGCACGCGCTCGGCGACTCCCGGTGGCGCGCCCTGCCGGTGTCGGCGGGCTACGAGGACGGCGCGCGCGGCGTCGGACTGCTGGACTTCATCGCCGCCGACGGGCAGCGGGCGCCGCGTGCGAACGGCGAACTCGCCCTGCACGTCCTGGAGACGATGACGGCCCTGCTCCGTTCGTCGGCCGAGGGACGGCGGATCGAGCTGACGACCTCGGCAGAAGTGCCCCCACCCGTACCGCTGACCGCTGCCGCGGACTGGCATCGCCTGCCCAGCTGATGTCAGTCCACGGGCCAGGTGTGCGCGGGCGCGTTCATGTGCATGTAGTCCATGTACGTCCTGGTCATCTGCCGGAGTGCCTCACGCCGGTCGGAGATACCGGCCTTCTCCAGATGGTGGACCGTCTCGGCCTGCCAGAGGGCGCCGTTGCGGGCGGTGACACAGCGCTGCTCGATGATGCCGAGCAGGGGTTCGCGCCACGCGTCGTCCATGCCGGCCAGCTCCAGGCCCCGGTGGGCGAGCGGCAGCAGGCGCCGCAACACCAGTTCCGTGACCGGCACTTCGCCCACCCCCGGCCAGTACAGGCGGGCGTCGATGCCGTCACGGGCCGCGGTGTGCAGGTTCTCCTCGGCGACCGAGAAGGACATCCGCGTCCACACCGGCCGGTCCTCGTCGACCAGGGCGCGGGTCAGTCCGTAGTAGAAGGCGCCGTTGGCGATGGTGTCGGCGACGGTGGGGCCGGCGGGCAGCACCCGGTTCTCGATGCGCAGATGCGGACCGCTGTCGGTGACGGCGTAGATCGGGCGGTTCCAGCGGTAGATGGTGCCGTTGTGCAGGGTCAGTTCGCCCAGCTCCGGAACGCCGCCCCGGTCGAGTGTCCGCTGCGGGTCCTCGTCGTCGCACAGCGGCAGGAGGGCCGGGAAGTAGCGCACGTTCTCCTCGAAGAGGTCGAAGACGCTGGTGATCCACCGCTCACCGAACCACACCCGGGGCCTGACGCCCTGAGCCTTGATCTCCTCGGGCCGGGTGTCGGTGGCCTGCTCGAACAGGGGGATACGGGTCTCGCGCCACAGCTCCCTGCCGAAGAGGTAGGGCGAGTTCGCCGCGAGGGCGATCTGCACGCCCGCGATGGCCTGGGCCGCGTTCCAGTAGTGCGGGAACTCCTTCGGGGCGACCTGGAGGTGGAACTGGGTGCTGGTGCAGGCGGCCTCGGGGGTGATGGTGTCCGCGTACGTCGCCAGGCGCTCGACACCGTCGACCGTGATCCGCAGGTCCTCGCCGCGCGCCGCGAAGATCTGCTCGTTGAGCAACTGGTACCGGGGGTCGCCGGAGAGGGCGGCCTCGCTCACATGCGTCTCCCCCAGCGTCGGCAGGATGCCGACCATGATCAGGTGCGCGCCGACGGCCGAGGCGCGGTCCTCGGCGTGGTTGAGGGCGTCCCGGATCTCCCGCTCCCAGTCTCCGGGGCCGCCGGTCGTGAGCTCCCGGGGCGGGATGTTGATCTCCAGGTTGAAGCGGCCCAGCTCGCTCGACCAGGCGGGGTCGGCGATCGCCTGGAGGACGTCGGTGTTCCGCATCGCGGGCAGTCCCTCGTCGTCCACCAGGTTGAGCTCGATCTCCAGCCCGACTCTGGGGCGCTCGCTCTCGAAGCCCGACTCGGCGAGCATCCGCGCCAGCACCTCGAGGTCGGTGTGCATCTTCTGCCGGTAGCAACGGCGGTCCTCCCGCGTGAACACCCGGGCCGGCACGTCACGTCCCATGCGTCCTCCCGAGTTGCCTCGGCTTCCCTCTCGGCGGATGCCTCTCGTCCCAGAGTCGCACCTTGTCGCCGCCCCCGCACCCACCTAACCTGAGTTTGTGCCGCAAATAAACAAACCCCGAACGCACAGTGCCGTGCCGGGCGACGGCAGCTCCCTCACCCGACTCCGTATCGCGATCACCGTCTTCTTCGCCCTCGACGGCTTCGTCTTCGCCGGCTGGGTCGTGCGCATCCCCGCCATCAAGGAACAGACGGACGCCTCCGCCAGCGCCCTCGGACTCGCCCTCCTGGGTGTCTCGGCCGGTGCCGTCATCACCATGACCCTCACCGGTCGGCTGTGCCGCCGCTACGGCAACCACCAGGTCACCGTCGTCTGCGCGGTCCTGCTCTCCCTCAGCGTGGCCCTGCCCCCGCTGACCCACTCGGTCCTCGCGCTCGGCCTCGTGCTCCTGTTCTTCGGCGCCGCGTACGGCGGGATCAACGTCGCCTTCAACAGCGCGGCCGTCGAGCTGGTGGCCGCGCTGGGGCGGCCGATCATGCCGAGCTTCCATGCCGCGTTCAGCCTGGGAGGCATGATCGGCGCGGGTCTGGGCGGGCTGGTCGCGGGGGCCCTCTCCCCCACCCGGCATCTGCTGCTGCTCACCGTCGTCGGACTGGTGGTGACGGCCCTGGCGGGACCGACGCTCCTGCGGCACGAGCCGCCGGCGCCGCCGGAGCGGGAACGCCCCGGGAAGGACGCCCCGCGCCGGCTGGACGCCCGTACCCGGGGGCTGGTGATCGTCTTCGGCGTGATCGCGGGCTGCACCGCGTACGGCGAAGGGGCGCTGGCCGACTGGGGCGCCCTCCACCTCGAACAGGACCTGGACGCCTCGCCGGGCGCCGCGGCCGTCGGCTACTCCTGCTTCGCGCTCGCCATGACGGTGGGGCGGCTGACCGGCACCACGCTCCTGGAGCGCCTGGGGCGGACCCGGACCGTCGTCGTGGGCGGCACCACCGCCGCGGCCGGAATGCTGCTCGGCTCACTCGCCCCCTCCCTGTGGGCGGCCCTGCTCGGCTACGCGGTCACGGGCCTCGGCCTCGCGAACCTCTTCCCGGTGGCCGTGGAGCGCGCGGGCGCGCTCGCCGGCCCCAGCGGCGTCGCCACGGCCTCCACCCTCGGCTACGGCGGCATGCTCCTCGGGCCGCCCGCGATCGGCTTCATGGCGGACTGGTTCACCCTCCCGACCGCCCTGACCAGCGTGGCGCTGCTCGCGGCGGTGGCGGCGGCGGTCGGCGCGCTCGTGGGGGCGACGACGCGGCGGGCAGCCGGAGGCTGAGGTTCCGGCCACTTCGACGCCCCGGGCCGACCGCCCCGATGCCTTCGGCCGGCGCCGGGGCGCCAGACGCGGTCGCCGCACTCGTGGCGCCTTCACCGCCGACTGCGTACCCGGGCAGCAGCCCCACCCCGCCCCGGCCACTGCGGCCTCGCCGTTCGCCGAGAACCAGGACACCGAACCCGCCGCACCGACGTCGACAACCCCGCCGCCGCCCATGCCTGCCATCGAACCCCCGCCGTACCCCTCACGGCGCCCCGCCGCTCGCCCAGACGCCGGTCGCCCGGCGCGTCGGGGTTCGCGGGTCCGGTCGTCCGGGGTCGGCCGATCGGCACTGCCGTGTTCCGGGGTACCCGTGGCCACGCCCGTCGCGAGCGTCGGGCAGTACGCCATGGACGAGGAGGCAGACCCGTGACCGAACAGCAGCACCCCGGCGACCTGCACCCGACCCCCGAGTTTCCCTCCCAGGATCAGCCGCATCCCGGCTGGACAGGGCCGATGGACCCGCCCCCGGACCACGGTGAGGAGTCCTACCGGGGCAGTGGCCGGCTGGCCGGCCGCAAGGCCGTGATCACCGGTGGCGACTCCGGGATCGGCCGTGCGGTCGCCCTGGCGTACGCCCGTGAGGGGGCCGACGTGCTCTTCACCCACCTGGAAGAAGAGAAGGACGACGCGACCGAGACGGCCCGTCTGGTCGAGGAGGCAGGCCGGCGTGCCGTGGCCGTCTCGTGTGACGTACGGGAGGAGGAGAACTGCCGGGCGCTGATCGACCGTGCCGTCGCCGAGTTCGGCCGGATCGACGTCCTGGTGAACAACGCGGCGTACCAGATGTCGCAGCCCGACGGCATCGAGGCGATCTCCACCGAGCAGTTCGACCGGGTGCTGCGCACCAACCTGTACGGCATGTTCTGGCTGTGCAAGCTGGCCCTGCCGCACATCCCGGAGGGCGGCAGCATCATCAACTCCGCGTCGGTGCAGGCCTACAAGCCCAGCCCGCACCTGCTGGACTACGCGACGACGAAGGGCGCGATCGTCACGTTCACGCAGGGGCTGGCGCAGATGCTGATCGACCGGGGCGTCCGCGTCAACGCGGTGGCGCCGGGCCCGGTGTGGACACCGCTGATCCCGGCGACGCTTCCGGACACCCAGGAGTTCGGCAAGCAGGCGCCGATCGGACGGCCCGCACAGCCGGCCGAGATGGCTCCGGCGTACGTCTTCCTCGCCTCCCAGGAGGCGTCGTACATCACGGCCGAGATCGTCAACGCCACGGGCGGCACGCCGCTGCCGTGACGCCCCATGGAAATTCCGGGCCCGGAGCGCGCTCCATGCGGCAGACTCGCCGCATGGAGACCACCGAGTTCCTGCACACGCTGGAGTCAGAGGGCCTGCTGCTGGCCGCGGCCGCCGAGGAGGCCGGGACGGAGGCGAAGGTGCCGACCTGCCCGGAGTGGAACGTGCGCGAACTGCTGCGGCACACGGGCGCGGTGCACCGCTGGGCCGCGTCGTACGTCGCCGAGGGTCTCACCGAGCGCCGTCCGCCGGATGAGGCCCCGGACCTCGACGGCGCGGAGCTCGTGGCCTGGTACCGCGACAGCCACCGCCACCTCGTCGACACCCTGGCCGGCGCCTCGCCCGACGTGGAGTGCTGGGCCTTCCTGCCCGCGCCGTCCCCGCTGGCCTTCTGGACCCGGCGGCAGGCGCACGAGACGGCCGTGCACCGGATCGACGCCGAGGCCGCACGCGGGGGCGCCCCGTCCGCCGTCGCCCCGGACTTCGCGACCGACGGCATCGACGAACTGCTGCGCGGCTTCCACGCCCGCTCCAGGAGCCGGGTGCGCACCCCCGAGCCCCGCGTCCTGCGCGTGCGCACGGACGACACCGACGCGGTGTGGACCGTACGGCTGTCCTCGGAACCGCCCGTGACCACGCGGGGCGCGACGGACGAGGCGGAGTGCGAACTGTCCGGCCCGGCGGAGCAGTTGTACCTGGCCCTGTGGAACCGGGCTCCCCTGCCGAACGTCACGGGCGACCAGGCGCTCGCCACGCTGTGGCGGGAGGCGTCCGGGGTCTGACGGCCCCGCGCCCCGGCGGCTCGGCCCTCGAGCGGCTCAGTCCTCCGTCAGCATCCGCGCCAGCACCGCGCGCTGCACCGGCAGCACCTCGCCGTGCAGCGCGCGCCCCTTGGCCGTGAGCGCGACCTGCACGCCCCGCCGGTCCTCGGAGCACATGCAGCGTTCCACGAGCCCCTCCTTCTCCAGACGGGCGATCAGCCGCGACAGCGCGCTCTGGCTCAGATGGACCCGCTCGGAGATCTCCTGCACGCGGTAGGACGGAGTGCCCTTCGGAGTCCGGCACCCGGCGAGCACGTCGAGCACCTCGAAGTCGCTGGCGCACAGGCCGTGGCCGTGCAGAGCACGGTCGAGTTCACATTGTGTTCGCGCGTGCAGCGCCAGAATGTCCCGCCACTGTTCCACGAGCGCCTGCTCGGCCTGCTTAGCCGCCATGGACCGCACCGTAACAGAGAGCCGAGTTCATTGCGCCTGAATTAAATGCACTTGCATCTCATGCATGCGCATGTAGTGTCTCGGGCATGATCTCTCCGCTCACCACCCCCACGTCCGACGGACGTTGGACTCCACGGCTCTGGGGCACCCTGCTGGTGCTCTGCGCCGCGATGTTCCTGGACGCCCTGGACGTGTCCATGGTCGGCGTCGCGCTGCCGTCCATCGGCGCCGACCTCGGCCTGTCGACCTCGGCACTGCAATGGATCGTCAGCGGCTACATCCTCGGCTACGGCGGGCTGCTGCTCCTCGGCGGACGGGCCGCCGACCTGCTGGGCCGGCGCCAGGTCTTCCTGGTGGCGCTGGGCGTCTTCGCCTTGGCCTCACTGCTCGGCGGTCTCGTCGACTCCGGACCGCTGCTCATCGCCAGCCGCTTCATCAAGGGCCTGAGCGCGGCCTTCACGGCCCCCGCCGGCCTGTCGATCATCACCACGACGTTCCCCGAAGGCCCGCTGCGCAACCGCGCCCTGGCCATCTACACCACCTGCGGCGCCACCGGCTACTCGATGGGTCTGGTCTTCTCCGGGCTCCTCACGGAGGCCAGCTGGCGGCTCACCATGCTCCTGCCCGCTCCGATCGCGCTGATCGCGCTGTTCGTGGGCCTGAAGCTGCTGCCGCGCAGTGAGCGCGAGCGCGGCCGGGGCGGCTACGACATCCCCGGCGCCGTCCTCGGCACCGCGTCGATGCTGCTGCTCGTCTTCACCGTCGTCGAGGCGCCAGAGGTGGGCTGGGCCGCGGCCCGGACCGTCCTGTCCTTCGCCGCCGTGGCCGTACTGCTGGCGGCCTTCGTCCTCGTCGAACTGCGCAGCCCCAGCCCGCTGATCCGGCTCGGGGTACTGCGCTCCGGGCCACAAGTGCGGGCCCAGCTGGGTGCGTTGACGTTCGTCGGCAGCTACATCGGCTTCCAGTTCCTGGTCACCCTGTACATGCAGCAACTGCTCGGCTGGTCCGCACTGCACACGGCTCTGGCATTCCTGCCCGCGGGCGCGCTGGTGGCGCTGTCCGCGACGAAGGTGGGCGCCGTCATCGACCGGTTCGGCACGGCCCGGCTGATGGTGCTCGGCTTCGCCCTGATGGTGGCCGGCTACGTCCTGTTCCTGCGCATCGACCTGAACCCCGTGTACGCCTCGGTGATCCTGCCGACGATGCTGCTGGTCGGCTCGGGCTTCGCGCTGACCTTCCCGTCCTTCAACGTCCAGGCCACCAACGGCGTGGACGAGCACGAGCAGGGCATGGTCTCCGGACTGCTCAACACCTCGGTCCAGGTGGGCGGTGCGATCTTCCTCGCGGTGGTGACGGCGGTGGTGACCGCGAACAGCCCGGAGCAGGGCGCCGCCACACCTCAGGCCGTTCTCGACAGCTACCGGCCCGGCCTCATGGTCGTGACCCTCATCGCGCTCGTCGGCCTGCTGATCACCCTCACCGGCCTGCGGACCCGCCGGGACCGGCCGTCCGTCGTGGTCGCCAAGGCCGGCCCCCGGGAGGCGGAGCGCGTCACGGTACGCGACTAGGGAGCGTCTCCAGCCGCGGTCAAGACGCCCCGGGTGACTGCGGCACACACCCTCAATCAATCGAAAAAGTGTACATTTTACGCTTTTCCGGACATCGAATGAGTTCTACGCTCGTGTACAGATGGCGGGCGGAGGGCCGGCCAGTCGACCCTCCGCGGCCTGTAATGAGCGGAGGCGGAGATGAAAGCGTCGATACGGCGGTCCGCGATCTTCGCAAGCGCGGCTGCTCTAGTGATTGCCGTCTGCGGCTCCACCGGCACTGCCCAGGCAGAGCCCGGCGATGGTGAGCTCCAGTTCGGCTACGTCCTGCCGGAGACAGGACAGCTGGCCTACCTCGGCCCGCCCCAGATCGAGTCGTTGAAGTTCGCGATCGAGAAGATCAACGACGCCGGCGGGGTCCTGGGCAAGCCCGTGCCCACCGTGGTTTCCAGTGACGAGGCGGGCCAGGAGGCCGTTGCCGCACAGTCGGCCGACCGGGTCCTCGCGGCAGGCGTGGACGCGATCGTCGGCGCCGCGGCGTCCGGCATGTCGCTGGCGTTCATCGACCGGGTGACCGGAGCGGGCGTCGTGCAGTGTTCCGGGTCGAACACCGCTCCCACCTTCACCGACTACGAGGACGACGGCTTCTACTTCCGTACCGTCCCGAGCGACGCCTTGCAGGGGCCCATCCTGGCTGATGTCGTCCGCGACGACGGCCACGACCGGGTGGCCCTGGTCGCACGGGCGGACGACTACGGGCGCGGCCTGATGGAGGCCACCCGGGAGACGCTGGAGGAGCGCGGAGCGACGGTGACGCTCGCCGAGACCTACGACCCGGAGGCGACCAACTTCGACCAGGTCGTCCAGCAGATCGAGAACTCCAGGCCGGAAGCCGCCGTGGTGATCGCCTTCGAGGAGGGCACCCAGATCCTGCAGGGCATGATCGAGTCCGGACTCGGGCCCGACCGGATCGGCGTCTACGGCGCCGACGGTCTGCGCAGTGAGGAACTGCCCTCATTGGTCGCCCCTGGCCAGCCGGAGAGGCTCTCCGGGATGAAGGGGACCGCGCCGGCCTCGGCGTCGAACGAGCAGTACGTGAAGGACCTCCAGGAATTCGCGCCTGATCTGAAGGAGCTGCAGTTCGCACCGCAGGTGTTCGACTGCGCGACGACGATCGCGCTCGCCGCCGAGAAGGCGGAGTCCGACGATCCGGGCGAGTACGTGAAGGAGATGAACGGGATCACCAAGGACGGCGAGAAGTGCAACTCGTTCGCCGCCTGCAAGGAGCTGCTCGCCGACGGCAGGGACATCGACTACGAGGGTGTGAGCGGTCCGCTGAACTTCACCGACAAGGGCGAACCCGGCCAGGCGTCGATCGAGGTCTACGGCTACAACGACGAGGGCAAGCTGCAGACCCTGCGTACCGAGACCAGCAGGGCCGAACAGTGACCGGGAGGACCGACAGCGGGAGTCAACGGACGCGGGCGAGCGTGCCGAGGTAGAGCTCGATCACCTTCTCGTCGTGCAGCAGGGCCGTACCCGTGCCGGTGTACGCGTTGCGGCCCTGGTCGAGGACGTAGCCGCGGTCGCAGAGCTGCAGGCACCTGCGGGCGTTCTGCTCGACCATGAGCACGGCGACGCCCGCGCTGTTGATCATCCTGCACCGGTCGAAGACGTGGTCCTGATGGAGCGGTGACAGGCCTGCCGACGGCTCGTCGAGCAGGAGCAGCTGCGGCTCCATCATCAGCGCGCGGGCCATCGCGAGCATCTGGCGTTCGCCGCCGGACATCGCGCCGGCCTTCTGCTTGCGGCGGTCGGCCAGCACGGGAAAGAGCTCCCCGACCGCCGCGACCCGCCGCGCCTGGTCCTTTGGCCGCAGATAGACCCCCATCCGCAGGTTCTCCTCGACGGTCAGCGTGGGGAACACGTTCTGCAGCTGCGGTACGTAGCCCACACCCCGCCGGACCAGTTCGTGCGCGGGCCGTCCGGTCACGTCCTCGCCGCGCAGCCGCACGGTCCCGCCGCGCACCCGCAGCAGCCCGAAGACGGCCTTGACCAGCGTCGACTTGCCGGCGCCGTTGGGGCCGATCACGCCGACCACCTCGCCCGGCCGCACCTCGACGCTGCATCCGCGCAGCACGTCGACACCGGGGACATAGCCGGCCACGATGCCGTCGGCCGCCAGCACCGGTGCCTGCTTCTCGGCGGACATCACTGCTCCTCCTTCCCTCTCCCCTCCTTCTCGTTCCCCTGCTCGTTCTCTTCGGCCGCATCCGGTTCGTCGTGCCGCTTGCCCAGGTAGGCGTCCACGACGGCGGCGTTCCGGCCGATCGTGTGCGGTGGGCCCTCGGCCACCAAGTGCCCGTCGGCCATGACGGCCACCCAGTCGCTGATGCCCATCACCACGTCCATGTCGTGCTCCACGAAGCACACCGTCAGCCCCTCGTCGCGCAGCTGGGTGATGTGCCCGAGCAGCGACTGGGTCAGCGCGGGGTTCACCCCGGCCATGGGCTCGTCGAGCAGGAGCATGACCGGCCGGGTCATCAGCGCGCGGGCCAGTTCCAGCAGTTTACGCTGACCGCCGGAGAGCGTCCCGGCGTGGTCGTCGCGCAGGGGGCCGAGCCGGAACCGGTCCAGCAGTTCGTCGGCCCGGCGCTCGAACTCCCGCTCCTGCCCGCGCCACAGTGGGCGCAGCAGCGCGGGCAGCACCCGCTCGCCGCGCTGCCCGGGCGCGGCGAGCAGCAGGTTCTCCAGCACGGTGAGCCGGGCGAGCGTCCTGGTGAGCTGGAACGTACGGACCAGTCCGCGCCGCGCCACCCGGTGCGCCGGGGAGCCGGTGAGCGGCTGTCCGTCGAACGACCACCGGCCGCCGTCGGCCCGGTCGAACCCGCTCACCACATTGAACAACGTGGTCTTGCCGGCGCCGTTGGGCCCGATGAGCGCCGTGATCGCCCCGCGCTGCACCTCCAGGTGCTCGACCCGCACAGCGACGAGGCCGCCGAAGGTGCGGGTCACCTGGTCCAGGACCAGCAGGGAGTCGGGTTTGCGCACCCCCGGCTCGGGATCGGTCGCGGAGAGCCGGCCCGCGGGGGACACGACACGGTCAGCGGCCACTGAGCAGCATCTCCTTCCGGCTGCCGAGAATCCCCTGCGGCCGGAACGCGACCAGCAGGATCAGGGCGACCCCGACCAGGGCGAAGCGCAGCGCGCCGACCTCAGAGGTGGAGATGAGGTCCGGCGAGATGTACTCGGCGTTGATGGCCTGGCGGAGCGCGCTGTCGAGGAAGCTGAGGACGAACCAGAACAGGATCGCGCCGACGACCGGCCCGAGGATCCGCCCGGCCCCTCCGAGAACGAGCAGTGTGTACAGGAAGAACGTGACTCCCGGATCGTAGTTGTCCGGGTTCACGGACTGCACCTGGATCGCCTGCATCATGCCCGCGACCGCGCCGATGACGCCGCCGAGCACAAGGCTCTGGATCTTGTACGCGTAGACGTTCTTGCCGAGGCTGCGCGCGGCGACCTCGTCCTCACGGATCGACCGGATGACACGGCCCCACGGGCTGTGGATCAGCAGGGCGAGCAGAACTCCGACCACGAGCACCAGCGCCCATCCGACGATCATCACCCAGAGGTCGCGGGAACTGAACCTCACGAGCCAGATGCCGTAGGTGCCGGGCTCGATGGGGTTGAGCTCGTAGAAGTCGTTCGCGAACCTCTGCAGCCCGAACACCCCACCGGTGACCGGCTCGGCCCAGCTGGAGCGGTAGAACAGCCGTAGCGCCTCCCCGGCCGCGATGGTGGTGATCGCGAGGTAGTCGGCGCGCAGCCGCAGAGTGGGCAGTCCGAGGAGCAGGGCCAGCACGATCGCGCAGGCGATTCCGCCCAGGACGCCGAACCACATCGGGCCGTCGTACGTCGACACCGTGATGGCGAGCCCGTAGCCGCCCACCAGCATGAAGCCGACCTGGCCGAAGTTGAGCAGCCCCGTGTAGCCGAAGTGCAGGTTCAGCCCCATCGCGGCGAGCGCGAAGACGGCGGCGATGGGGCCGATTCCCGAGCGCAGGGCGTCGGAGAGGATGGCGGAGAAGTCCATGGCGCACCCCTCACCCGACGCGTTCGGCCCGCCCGAGGATGCCCTGCGGCCGGACGAGGAGGACGACGATGAGGACGAGCAGCGCCCACGCGTACTGCAGGTCGACCGGGAACCACAGGGTGGACATCTGGGCGACGACGCCGATGACGAGGCTGCCGACCATGGCACCGTAGGC
Organism: Streptomyces sp. NPDC044719; assembly: GCF_056433405.1. Taxonomy (NCBI): domain Bacteria; kingdom Bacillati; phylum Actinomycetota; class Actinomycetes; order Kitasatosporales; family Streptomycetaceae; genus Streptomyces; species Streptomyces sp. NPDC044719. The sequence continues at coordinate 562,405 of NZ_JBWKHE010000004.1, read as the reverse complement.
GGAGCCGAGCCCGCCGAGGATGACCCCGGCGAACATGAGCAGCAGGAGCTTGAAGCCCATGTCCCAGGTGACGATCTCGACCAGGCCGAAGAAGACCCCGCCGAGCGCGGCCAGCCCACCGGCGAGCATCCACACGAACAGCACCACCCGCTGCACGTCGATGCCCGACGCCTCCGCGAGGTCACGGTTGGCGGAGACGGCCCGCACGGCCGTGCCGATCCGCGTCTTCTGCAGGAGCGCGGCGACGCCGAGCAGCACCAGGACGGAGAGCAGGGTGACGGTGAGGTCCCGCGGGGTGATGCCGGCCGGCCCGAGGCCGATCGTGCTCTGGATGTCGTACTGGGCGTAGGAGGCGGGCCGGGTTCCGTACAGCACGAGCACGACGTGGCGCAGGAGCAGCGAGAGCCCGATGGTGACGATGAACATGTTGATCAGGCCGGTGCCCCGGGCCCGCAGCGGCCGCCAGATGCCGCGATCGACCGCCCCGCCCAGCAGGGCGCCGAAGACCACCGCGGCGAGGGCGGCGGGGATCAGGTGCCAGTTCGGGCCGGCCGCGGAGACGTTGAGGAAGAACGCGAAGGTGGCGCCGATCGTGACGAACTCACCGTGCGCGAAATTGATCAGGTGGATGGTTCCGAAGATCAGCGAGAGCCCGACCGACGTGATCGCGATGATGACCCCGAACTGGACACCGTCGATCAGCGCCTGCAGAGCGCGCGCGGCGAACGTGGGACCGCGCGGGACTTCCTCACCCTGTGCACGCGTGGAGATCGCGGGCACCATCACGAGGACCAGGGCGAGGGCCGTCACGAGCATCCGCTGATAGCGCACGGTGGTTCCGGTACGTCACGAACGTCCCTTATGTGCTCAGTGTAAGCGCAGGTCGGGGCGGTGACACGGACAGTGCGCCCGGGGTGGGTGCCCACGGACAGCGGAGGATGCGGGATGGCTGACAGCGGAGACCTCGAGAGCGCGTACGGCGACGACAGCGTGCTCTTCCGGGTACTGCGACACCTCGGCTGGGACAGCCTGGTCGACATCGGCTGGTTCACGCTGCCCACCCTGCCGATCGTGGTCCTGGCCGGGCCGGTGCCCTTTCAGCGCCGCCTGGCTCGACGGTCGCTGGCCTTGCTGGACGCCCGGCCGGGACAGCTCGTCCTGGACGCCGGATGCGGTCGCGGTGACACCACTGCGCGCCTGGGCGCCGCGGGATGCCGGGCGCTGGGGGTGGACATCCAGCCCGCGCAGATCGACCAGGCACGTCGCCGCTTCGGCGACAGCGCGCGTTTCGCCGTCGCCGACGCCACGGCTCTGCCGGACCAGGCAGCGGAGATCCCGCTGACGGATGGTTCCTTCGATCGAGCGCACTGCCTGGAGGCCGCCTTCCACTTCGGCCATGAGGGCCGTAGGTCGTTCCTGAGCGAAAGCTTCCGGCTGCTCCGCCCAGGAGGCCGGCTCGTCCTCGTGGATGTCACGTCCCGTACGGATCAGCCGATCGAGACCCTCGACCCGGACGGCCTCGTACGCGCGACCTGGCGCTTCGACTCCATCGAACCGTACGAGCGGTACCCGCTGATGGCCTCCGCCGCCGGCTTCACCATACGGCGGATCCTCGACTGGACCACTCCCGTACTCCACAGGGCGGCCCAGCTCTGTGCCTTGTTCGTCGGCACCGCGTCCACCCGGGCCGGCCGGCAGGCCCTGTGCGTGCGGTGGCCCGGCCTCAGAACACTCGACGCACAGGACTGGGACGAGGTCATCGCCGTGGTCCGAGCTCACCGGGCCATCGGGCGCGTCACCCGCTACACGGCGTACGTCCTCGACAAACCCCTGCTTTGACTCGCCGTATGACGAGTCACGAGGGCATGGTGCTCGCGCCCGTGCTCTTCTTCGCCCGGGTCGTCAGTGTGCTGGTCCGGTCCGGTCGGCGGTTCAGCCCAGCCAGCCCGGCCGCACAAGACCCGACTCGTAGGCGAGCACGACCAGTTGGGCCCGGTCACGGGCGCCGAGCTTCACCATGGTGCGGCTGACGTGGGTCTTCGCGGTGAGCGGGCTGACGACGAGACGGCGGGCGATCTCCTCGTTGGACAGGCCGATGCCGACCAGGGCCATCACCTCCCGCTCCCGCTCCGTGAGCCCGGCCAGGGCGTCTGCCGCAGCGGGCTCCTTGGAGCGGGCCGCGAACTCGGCGATCAGCCGGCGCGTCACCCCCGGTGACAGCAGTGCGTCGCCGGCCACCACCGCCCGTACCGCGCGCAGGAGTTCGTCCGGCTCGGTGTCCTTGACCAGGAAGCCGGAGGCGCCCGAGCGAATCGCCTCGAAGACGTACTCGTCGAGTTCGAAGGTGGTGAGCATGACCACCTTGACGTCCTTCAGCCCAGCGTCTCCGGTGACCCTCCTGGTCGCGGCCAGGCCGTCGAGCGCCGGCATGCGGATGTCCATCAGGACGACGTCGGGCCGCAGTTCGCGGATCCGCCGCACGGCCTCCTCGCCGTCGGCGGCCTCCGCGGCCACCTCGATGTCCGGCTGCGCGTCGAGCAGCGCCCTGAACCCTGCCCGGACCAGTGACTGGTCATCGGCGAGCAGTACGCGAATCACCGGTCCTCCTTGCGTCGTCCTGCGGTCCGCTTGCGGCTCATGTGCCGGCGGACGCCGTCAGCGGCAGTACGGCGAGCACCCGGAAACCGCCGTCCGGGCGGGGCCCCGCCTCGATGGTGCCACCCAGGGCGGCGGCCCGCTCCCGCATACCGACCAGCCCGTTGCCGCTGCCGCCCGCGTCGGCGGCGGTGGCGGGCCCGTCGTCGTCGACCCGCAGCCGCAGCGCGTCCGCGTCCTGCGCGAGGTGCACGCGCGCGTGCCGCGAACCCGAGTGCCGTACGACGTTGGTCAGGGCCTCCTGGACGATCCGGAAGGCGGCGAGGTCCGTGCCGGGCGGGAGGCGCGGCGGCTCGCCTTCCACCTCGACCGTGAGACCCGCGCTCGCCGCCTGCTCCACCAGCTCGGGCAGCCGGTCGAGCCCGGGCGCCGGAGCGCGGGGCGCGGCACCGGGAGCGCGCAGGGTGTCGAGCACCTGGCGTACCTCGCCGAGTGCCTCCTTGCTCTGGTCCTTGATCGTGGTGAGCGCCGTACGGGCCTGCTCGGGGTCGGTGTCGAGGAGCGCGAGGCCGACCCCCGCCTGCACATTGATCACGGAGATGCTGTGCGCGAGGACGTCGTGCAGCTCCTGCGCGATCCGCAGCCGCTCCTCGTCGGCCCGCCGCCGCGCGGCCTCGGCACGTTCGGCACGCTCCCGGGCCCACTGCTCGCGGCGGACCCGGAACAGCTCCGACACCGCCGCGATCGCCACCACCCAGGTGGCGACGACGATCTCCTCGCCCCAGGAGACGGCGGAGTCCCCCGACGGCGGCAGCCACTGATAGAGCCAGTGCGCCACCAGGACGTGCCCGGCCCAGAGCGTTCCCATCGCGGCCCATGCCGCCCAGCGGTGCCCGGCGACGATCGCACTGAAGCACGCCAGAGCGACGGTGAAGAGCACCGGCCCGTACGGATAGCCGGCCCCGAGGTAGAGCATGACGGCGCCCGCCGTGCCGAAGACCACGGCCATCGGATACCGCTTCCGCCACAGCAGCAGCCCCCCGGCCGCCAGCAGCAGCACTCGTGCGAAGAGGTCCAGGTCCGCCCGCTCGCCCTCCTGACCGTGGGCGGCGAAGTTCGAGCCGACCAGCACGAAGACCGTGACGGCGACGGTGGACCGCCAAGGCCACCGGGGCGCACGCTCCCCCTCCCCCCACCGGTCCCACCACGGAGGCCCGTGGCGCCACCACTGCGGCGGGCCACCCCGCGCGCGCTGCTCGTCCATACCGGCCACGCTAGACGCCGCCTGCCCGCAGCGGCGTCACCCAGGCGTGGTGATCACGCGTACTCCCCGGGAAGTACGTCCGCATGGGCGGCCTCGCCAGCCGAGACGTTGCATGACTTTGTGTGCTCGGCTGGTCACGAGACTACTGCCGAAGCGACAATGGCGGCACGGCATGTACCGGGGGGAGAGCAGTGTGGGGCAGCCACGTGACGACGGGGTCAGCGCGCCCCTCGCGGCGTTCATTTCTGCAGTGGTATCGATTGTGCTCACCATCGCGGGAACGCTGGTGAGTCTGAGGTCCAGCGCCTCGCAAACCGCGCTCTTCCTCGTACTCACGTGGTTACTGATCACCGCCTCCATCGCAACCGGCCTGGTCGCCGTATGGCTGCTGGCCGACCGCATCCGCAAAGGAGTGCGCGACCTGGCACATCTGCGAGACCTGGAAGCGTACGTGCCCCAGCTCATCCGGTTCCGCCATCGACACGACACCTTCGTCATCTCGGGCGACGGAAATGCGACGTTGAGAATTTCGTGCGATGTCGAATCGCCGAACGCCGCGGTGGTGCCATGGATTTCCTTCCCGATGATCGCGGAGGTACCTCCGGAGAATCCGGCATGGACGAGCGTTTCGGTGCTTCGCGTCAGTGTGGACGGTGTGGAGTCCGATCCGACCATCGCCTTCATACGAAGGGAGCGCAAGATACCGGCCGACCCGACGGCACTTGACGGACGGCTGGTCGAGTCCGGCGCCGTTCGCGTACCTGTTTCCCTGGATCCGGGCCGCACTCGTTGCTCCTTCACGGTCGAGCTGGAACTCTGCGGTGCTTTCGGTTTTGTCGAGCGCGAGGAGAAGTGCTATACCGACGTCTCATACGTCACCGAGAGCCTCGAAGTCACGATCACCGGCCGCGACGGCCTCACCATTTCCTCTTCGCCCTATGCGCAGAACCGTGTGGAAGCGCAGCAGTTGGGCATGGAAATGCCCGACGCCCCCGAGTCCCAGTTGCAGTCCCGGTACTGCCGGACCGCTGACGGCGTGCGGTGGAAGACGGCGCAGGCCAAACTCGGATACCGCTACGCCATTCCCGTACGCGGACGCTCATAGTTGTCGGCGCCTGTGGCGAGACGGTCTGCGAGCCAGGTGGCGAGCGTGTCTGGTTGCGGCGCTTCCGTCCTAGCCCTCAGCAGCCGGTGGACCGCTCGTACGAGTTGGGGTCGTTGCAGCAACAGCGTGGGTCCGGGCCCGGACGCGAGGCAGGACCAGGCCAACGCGAAGCCGATCCAGGACGGGGGGTGGTCCGGGTCATCTGCGATCTCCGCGCGGTAGCCGTCCAGGGCGTCGGCGTAACGGCCGTCGGCGAGCGCGAGGTCGGCGACTGTCGCTCCGGTCGACTCAGCCAGAGCCGGGTTCACGGAGGACGAGCCCTCCCGGACCACACACCGCAGGAGATCGACGCGAGCGAGGGACCACGGGCCGTCGGGCTGCGATACAAGTGATTCTGTGCATCGGCCTGGTGCGCCATCCTCATCCGGCTCCTGCCATGCGCGGGCCAGACCGGCCACGACACCAGGATCGGGTCGCAGATGGCGCAGGCGCCATCCGGCCCGGTGATCGGCGGTCACGACCTCCGCCACACGATGCTGCGGAGAGACGTCTGCCCAGGTGACGAGCTGTTCCGCGATCCCCTCGAGAAAGCGACGACCGGCTTTGGTCACAGTCCGGTCGGCCAGCAGGGCACGAGCGGCCTCCAGCGTCGGCTCCAGCCATCGCGCGCAGGTGAACGCGGCGAAGTCGGCGATCGCGTCGTCTCCGGATCTGGCCGCGGCCCGCCAGAACTGCGTCACTCCGAAAAAGGCGTAGACGCCCTGCAGCAACCCTGCGGCAGGGCGCGGGTCGTCACGCCAAGGGGCGTAGAGAAGTCGCTCCTCGTCTTGTCGCGTCAAGGGGACCAAGTGGAGGAGGCCACCCAGCAAGACGTGCTGATACTCGTGAACGAGGATTTCCGCGAGATCCTCAGCCGCGTGGGGCCGGGCGACGTTGATACCGGCGAAGGCCTCGCCGCTGGAGGCGGAGATGAGCGGAAAGCGGCTGGTGGAAGGACGTGGGGCCACGACGTCCAGACCGGCGCTCATCGCCTGCGCCTTGTCGGGAATGTGACGGCACACGAGGTGCCAGGCCCCGTCGAGCATGCCCTGCCACCTGGTGACCTCGGCATCGTCGAGGCGATGTGGATCGAGCGTCTCGTAGAGTCCGCGGTACGGATCCAGGTCGTCCAGCCGCAAGGACAGAACGTGTGAGCCCTCCCGGCACGTGATGCGCCGCAGTGCCCACCACCCGGTGGCGTCCTGCGAGAGGTCAGGCGGCAGTCGTACCGTGTTGTCGCCGATGTCGATACGGCGATCCCGATCGCAGGACCGGATTCGGGCCACGGACCACTGATCGACGCGGCCGGCCGGCGAAAAGGCCGCGCCCAGGGTGGGCAGCGAGACAGTCCCGCTCCGGGCCGGGACTCGTACGTCCACATCGATCCCCGCGTGAAGGGCGGCCGCAGCGGCGATGCTGTGCAGTTGACCGAGGTGGACCCACGCCGGGGTGGGATCCGTCGGGTGCCCGCGGCGCAGATGGCGCAACGTGAAGCCGGCCCACCCGGCGACATACGGGTACGACAGCACGGTCTCCAGCGCCGCTGGTGCGCTCTGCTGGACGCGATCCAGCACCTGCCAGGCCGACTCGGTCGGCGGGAGAGGACCTTGGGTCTGCGAAGACGAGGCGGCTTCGTCCCGAATGGCACGTAACAACAGCAGCGTACGGCTGCGCTCGGCCTTCCTGATCTCGTGGACGACATCGGGGCCCGCGGCTCCGCGGGCGATGGCGTCGAGGGTGCTCAGGGGGACGCGATGACTGGAAATCCCTGTGCCCGTCAACCGATACGCTCCGCGCCACCGCCTTGTCCGCCCCCCTCGCCGGACGCGGCGATCGCCGGCACCCCCTCAACCTGCATACCGACCCACTCAGCCCCGCGACGCACAGCGGTGTCGTCAGTGCCGAGGACGTCGCGAAGTCGAACAGCCGTGAGATCCGGCATCTGCGATTCGATCACGTCAGCTCCCCTACCAGGAATGCGGTGAGGCGGTCATGGACAGTCAGCCGATGCGCTCAGCGCCGCCACCGCCCGTGTCGTCGTTGGACACGGCGATCGCCGGCACCTTGTCCACCTGCATACCGACCCACACAAGCCCACGACGCACAGCGATATCGTCAAGGCCGAGGACATCTCGAAGTCGAACAACGGTGAGATCCGGCATCTGCGATTCGATCACGACAGCTCCCCTACCCGTAATGCGGTGAGGCGGTGAGACGGTGATGGACGGTCAGCCGATACGCTCTGCTCCCCCGCCCGGTTCACCGCCACCGGCACAAACGGACGGCGTACGATCGCACTGCCCGATCACCCAGTTGAGGGCGGCCATCGTTTGTTCATCGCTCGCATGAGCAAGATCTGTCATCATCACACCGCTCAGGTCGGGCAGTTGAGTTTCCAAGGGATTCTCCGTCCTTCACTGGGCGAGCAGTCCGAGGTCGCTCATCATCCGAGTATGACTCCACCCAGGAAAGCCCGGAAGCCCTGTCGTCGGCCACACATCGGAGCCGCACTGCCATGAGCGAGACTCTGTACGAGGCACTGGAACAAGTTCTTCGCGGTTGGCACCGATACGAGACCGAACGGGGAAACTCGCCGGTCATCGACTTCGACTGCGCGCCCGCGCCGGCCCCGGCGGCGCTGGGCAGGCTCGAAGCATTGCGGCGTCTGCGTTGGCTCCTCGACCGCGCCCGGAAGGTGGCCGACGGCCGTCTTGTGCGGGAGATCCAGGCTCAGCTCGCCTACCTCTCCACACTGCTCGGCGAGCACCTTGCCTTTGACACCTACGTGCGCCGGACCCAGGGCTGCGGCACACGAGGCTGGCCGGCCGACTACGTCAGGGAGCGCGGTGATGAGGCTCGCCGCCTTCTGGCCGACGCCGGGATCGCCTGGGGGCCGAATACCGCCCACGACCTGAATCGCGCCGAGGGCGTCATCACCCCTGAAGCGGCGGCCGAAGCGGTCAGCCGTGAGGCGGCCTCGTTCGAGCAGCGCGTACGTACTGCGGTTGGTGCGACGGCGCCGTATGACTTGACCATCGAAGCGGTTCGGGTCGATGCCTACTGGTCATACTGGCTGGATGGAGCCGGGCGGACCGTGCGACTGCGCATCAATCTCGAACGGGCGGCCCTCACCGTCGTTCAGGCCAGGCTGTTCGCGCTCCATGAGGTTCTCGGCCACGGGTTGCAGAGCGCGGGGTTCCACGCGGCCTACGCGAGGGGCGAGCAGGAGTGGCTGCCGCTGCTCACGGTGCACTCGCCCTGTCAGGTGGTTCTCGAAGGGCTGGCACAGTCGCTGCCTCTGTTCGTCGCCGCCGACGACCACCAGCTGATGACACGCGTGCGCCTGGAGCACTATCTGCAACTGGTGTGCGCAGAGTTGCACGTGGCCATCAATTCCGGCGTGAGTGCCGATGCCTGCGCGGCCCACGCTGTGTCACGAGTGCCCTTCTGGAACGACACCCAGATCGCGGACATGCTCGCTGACCGGGGCGCGGATCCGCTGCTGCGGACGTACCTGTGGGCATATCCGGCCGGCTTCGACTGGTTCATGGCCCTGGCCGAGGCTCCTCCCGCGACGGCTGCCAACGTTCTGCGAGCGGCTTACCACCGGCCCCTCCATCCGGCCGACCTCGCTGATCTGTGGCCCGACGGCCCGCTGATCGGAGGTCCCGGCCCCCACGGATGGTGGACCCCTGAGACCCGCCAGCCTTCCGGCAGTCCCTAGTGCTGCAGTGCTGCCCGCGGCAAGGAGGTGCGTGGCCGCCGCCGGCTCAGTCGTTGTGAGGCCCTGGGCTCTTCGCGGCAGGCTCCCGCTGCGGATACACCAGCCCCACCCCGTGGGCCAGTTGCCCCGCCGCGTGCCGGAAGAACGTCTCCCGGTCCTCCACCACCCGGTGGAACTGGCCGAACAGCTCGAAGCCGACCAGTCCGAACAACTGGGCCCAGGCGGCGACAAGAGCCGTCACCGTCTCCGGTGGGAGGTCCGGCGCCAGGTCGGCGGCCATCCGCTCGGCCTCCGGGCGCAGGTCGGCCGGCAGCGACGGCTTGGCGAGACCCGGGCCGCGGTAGGCGTCGCGCGCGATGCCGAAGAACAGCAGTCCGACGCGGGAGGCGGCCGGGACGGTGGTCTCGGGGGCGGTGTAGCCGGGGACGGGTGATCCGTAGATGAGCGCGTACTCGTGCGGACGGTCCAGGGCCCAGCCCCGCACCGCCTCGCACACGGCGATCCAGCGCTGCCGCGGCCCGGAGCCGGCGACCGTGTCGTGGGCCGCCTCGGCGGACTCGCCGAGGGAGTCGTACGCGTCGATGATGAGTGCGGTCAGCAGGTCGTCACGGCTGGGGAAGTACCGGTACAGCGCGGAGGAGACCATGCCGAGCTCCCGGGCCACGGCGCGTAGGGAGAGCCTGGCGGCGCCCTCGGCCGCGAGCTGTCTGCGGGCCTCGTCCTTGATGGCCGCGGTGACTTCGATCCTGGCCCGGGCCCGGGCGCCGTGTGCGGTGGTCATGCGAGGAAGTGTGCCATGAAAGGAGAGCAGCGCACACAAACGAGAGCAGCGCTCTTGCTTTGGAGCACGGGCCTCAGGCAGACTGAACCCAGCGAGAGAGAGCAGTGCTCACAAAAGAGAGCACCGCTTCCCCGTCGACAACAACGAGAGCACCGCTCCACCAAACAGAGACCAGGGGACCTCATGTCCACACACGTCCAGAAGCCCGGCTGGCTCACCGTCAACGTCCTCAACCGCTTCGTGGCCTGGATGACCCGCCGCGGCATCAGCGTCTGGGGCTCCCGTGTCCTCGCCGTCCGCGGCCGCAAGAGCGGCCAGTGGCGCACCACCCCGGTCAACCTGATGACCCTGGACGGCCGGCAGTACCTGGTCGCGCCCCGCGGCCACGTCCAGTGGACGCACAACATGCGCGCCTCGGGTGGTGGCGAGCTGCACCTCGGCAAGCACGTGGACACGTTCACCGCGACCGAGGTCGCCGACGACGACAAGACGCCGATCCTGCGCGCCTACCTCAAGCGCTGGAAGGCGGAGGTCGGGGTCTTCTTCAACGGGGTGGGCCCGGACTCCCCGGACGACGAGCTGCGCCGGATCGCCCCGGACCACCCGGTCTTCGAGATCACGGTGACGAACTGACCTCGCCGCCCGTCGCGGGACGGCGGTCCATCGCGGTCAGGGCCCGCTGGGCCATCGGATGGGTGCGGACGATCTCGCCCAGCGACGTCGCACCCCGCGTGATGTCCTTGAATCCCTTCCAGGCGGGGCGGAAACCCGTCACCGCCGCGTGGAACAGACCGGGGCGGCGCTCGAACACCGTCAGCAGCCGCTTGCCGACGCTCATCTCCACGCCGAGCCCGGCCTTGACCGCGAACGCGTAGTTGAGGGCCTGCCGGCGTGTGTCCACGGCGTCATGCGCCTCGGCGATCCGCACCGCCCACTCCCCCGCGAGCCGGCCGGACCGCAGCGCGAAGGAGATGCCCTCGCGGGTCCACGGCTCCAGCAGCCCGGCGGCGTCGCCACAGACCAGCACCCGGCCGCGCGACAGCGGCGAGTCGTCGGCCCGGCAGCGGGTCAAGTGCCCGGAGGAGATGCTCGGTTCGAAGCCGGCGAGGCCCAGCCGCCCGATGAAGTCCTCCAAGTACCGCTTCGTCGCGGCGCCCTCACCCCGCGCCGAGATCACCCCGACCGTCAGTGTGTCGCCCTTGGGGAACACCCAGCCGTAGCTGCCGGGCATGGGGCCCCAGTCGATGAGCACCCGCCCCTTCCAGTCCTCGGCGACGGTGTCCGGCACCGGGATCTCCGCCTCCAGGCCGAGATCCACCTGGTCGACCTTGACACCGACATGCGCCCCTATACGGCTGGCGCTGCCGTCCGCCCCGACGACCGACCGCGCGAGCAGGACCTCGCCACCTTGCAGGACGACGGCGACCGTGCGCCGGTCCGGCACCGCCGAGCCGTGCTGCTCGACCCGCTGGACGGTGACGCCCGTACGCAGTTCGGCGCCCGCCTTCTGCGCGTGCTCGACGAGCTGCTGGTCGAACTCGGGCCGGTTGATCAGCCCGAACAGCATCTGCTTGGACCGGCGGGTCCGCGTGAAACGGCCGTTGTGCGAGAACGTCACCGCGTGCACCCGGTCCTTGAGCGGCAGCTCGAAGCCGGGCGGGAGGGCGTCGCGCGAGGGGCCGATGATGCCGCCGCCGCACGTCTTGTAGCGCGGCAGCTCCGCCTTCTCCAGCAACAGCACGCGTCTCCCGGCGACCGCCGCCGCGTACGCGGCCGAAGCTCCCGCGGGTCCCGCGCCCACCACGACGACGTCCCACACCTGCCGCACGTCGTCCGCCGAAGAGTTCTCGCTGCTCACGATGGTCTACTGCTCCCGATCAAGCCGCCTGCCCTGCTGTCTCCCGCATCCTACGGCGGACCTGGTCACAGCCCGCTGTGGGAGGATCTACAGCACCCAGCTCTTCAACGTCGCACCCACAAGGAGCGTGCCCATGTCGCCGAATCCGGTCGCCGAGACCGTCGCCTCGCTGATGCCGGCGGCGATGGCGGAGCTCACCGAACTGGTGGCCTTCCGGTCGGTGGCGGACTTCGACCAGTTCCCGAGGAGCGAGAGCGAGGGAGCCGCCCGCTGGATCGCGGACGCGCTCGGCGCCGAGGGCTTCCAGGACGTGGCCCTGCTCGACACCCCCGACGGGACGCAGTCGGTCTACGGGTACCTCCCCGGCCCGGCGGGTGCGAAGACCGTCCTGCTCTACGCCCACTACGACGTGCAGCCGCCGCTGGACGAGGCCGGCTGGACCACTCCGCCGTTCGAGCTGACCGAGCGGGACGGACGCTGGTACGGGCGCGGCTCCGCCGACTGCAAGGGCGGTGTGATCATGCACCTGCTGGCGCTGCGGGCGCTGAAGGCGAACGGCGGCGTGCCCGTCCACGTCAAGGTGATCGTCGAGGGCTCGGAGGAGCAGGGCACGGGCGGTCTCGAGCGGTACGCCGAGGAGCACCCGGACCTGCTGGAGGCCGACACGATCGTCATCGGCGACGCGGGCAACTTCCGCGTCGGCCTGCCGACGGTGACCACCACGCTGCGCGGTATGACCCTCGTCCGCGTCACCGTCGACACGCTCGCGGGCAATCTGCACTCGGGCCAGTTCGGCGGTGCCGCGCCCGACGCGCTCGCCGCCCTGATCCGCGTCCTGGACTCGCTGCGCGCCGAGGACGGTTCGACGACCGTCGAGGGGCTCGCCTCGGACACGGCCTGGGAGGGGTTGCAGTACGACGAGGAGCAGTTCCGGCAGGACGCCAAGGTGCTGGACGGCGTCGAGCTGATCGGGTCCGGCACGGTCGCCGACCGTATCTGGTCGCGCCCCGCCGTCACGGTCATCGGCATCGACTGCCCGCCCGTCGTCGGCGCGACCCCGTCCGTGCAGTCGAGTGCCCGTGCGCTGATCAGCCTGCGGGTGCCGCCGGGCGTGGACGCGGGCGCGGCGACCAAGCTGCTCCAGGCGCACCTGGAGGCGCACACGCCGTGGGGCGCGCGGGTGAGCACCGAGCAGATCGGCGAGGGCCAGCCCTTCCGCGCCGACACCACCAGCCCGGCCTACCAGGCCATGGCCGCCGCGATGGCGGTGGCGTACCCGGGCCAGGAGATGCAGTACGCGGGCCAGGGCGGCTCCATCCCGCTGTGCAACACCCTCGCCTCCCTCTACCCGCGTGCGGAGATCCTGCTCATCGGGCTGAGCGAGCCGGAGGCCCAGATCCACGCGGTGAACGAGAGCGTGTCGCCGGAGGAACTGGAGCGGCTGTCGGTGGCGGAGGCGCTGTTCCTGCGCACCTACGCGGCGAGCTGACCGCTCTGCCCTCAGCAGAGACCCTCGTCCGCGGACGGGGGTCTTTCATACGGTCGTCCCATGGACGTCATCGAGCTCCTCCCCCGTCTCCACCTCCTGCGTTTCCCTGTGGGCCAGGCCTACCTCTGGCGCGACGGCGACGAGCTGACGCTGGTCGACGCCGGTCCGGCGGGCTCCGCCGCCCTGATCGCGGAGGCGGTGTCCGCGCTCGGCCGGGATCCCCGGGACGTACGGCGGATCGTGCTCACCCACTTCCACGAGGACCACGTGGGCGGGGCGGGCGAGCTCGCCGTGCTCAGCGGTGCCGAGGTGCTGGTCCACCGGCTCGACGCGCCCGTCGTGCGGGGTGACGTCCCGGGCCCGGACCCGGAGTTCGAGGACTGGGAGCGGCCGCTGCACGAGCGGGCGGCGAAGCTGCTGCCGACGGGCGGTTTCGTCCGGCCGCCGGTGGTCACCGAGTTGTCGGGCGGCGAGGTCCTGGACATGGGCGGCGGGGCGCACGTCGTGCACGTCCCGGGGCACACGCACGGCAGCATCGCGCTCCATCTCCCGGAGCACGGGGTGCTGTTCACGGGCGACACGGTCGCGGCGTCGCCCGTGGACGGGGCTGTGATGCCCGGCGTGTTCAACCTCGATCGCGCCCAGGTCCTCGCGGCCTGCCGGCGACTGGCCGAGCTGGACGCGGACGTGGCCTGCTTTGGTCACGGGGATCCGGTGCGGGGGCAGGCGGCTCGGGCCCTGCGGAGCACGGTGGATGACCCCGCCTAGTCCAGCGCCGGGTCCAGGACGAGGTCCTCCTCACGCGCGGTGAGGGAGGGCTCCTCCGGGAAGTGGCAGGCCGTCAGATGGCCGGAGGGACTGCCCTCGACCCGCACGAGTGGCGGTTCCTCGGTGGCGCACCTGTCCTGGGCCTTCCAGCAGCGGGTGCGGAAGCGGCAGCCGGAGGGCGGGTCGATCGGGGAGGGCACGTCCCCGGCCAGCCGGATGCGTTCGCGCCGCTGAGTGGCGTCCGGGTCGGCCTCCGGTACGGCGGACAGCAGCGCGTGGGTGTAGGGGTGCCGGGGCCGGGTGTAGAGCGACTCGCGGTCGGCGACCTCGACGATCTTGCCGAGGTACATCACGGCGACCCGCTCGGAGAAGTGCCGTACGACGGCGAGGTCGTGGGCGATGAAGACGAAGGCGATGCCGAACTCCCGCTGGAGGTCCTGGAGCAGGTTGACGACCTGCGCCTGGATGGAGACGTCCAGCGCGGAGACGGGTTCGTCGGCGACGATCAGCTTCGGCCGCAGGGCGAGCGCACGGGCGATGCCGATGCGCTGGCGCTGGCCTCCGGAGAACTCGTTGGGGTAGCGGTTGTAGTGCTCGGGGTTGAGGCCCACGGTCTCCAGGAGTTCCTGGACGCGTCGTTTGTGGCCCTGGGGCGGATTGATGCCGTTGAGCCGCATGGGCGTCTCGACGATGGTGCCGACGGTGTGCCGGGGGTTCAGCGACGAGTACGGGTCCTGGAAGATCATCTGGAGGTTGCGGCGGGCTTCCCGCATCCGTGCGGCGGGCCGGTGGGTGATGTCCTCGCCGTCGAACAGGACGGAGCCGCCGGTGGGTTCGAGCAGCCGCGTGATCAGGCGGCCCGTGGTCGACTTGCCGCAGCCGGACTCGCCGACCAGTCCCAGCGACTCGCCGGGCCCGACCGCGAAGTCGATGCCGTCGACGGCTCGTACGGCCCCGATCTGCCGCTGGAAGACGATGCCCTGCCGGAGGGGGAAGTGCTTCTGCAGACCCCGCACTTCGAGGAGGTGCTCGCCGGTGGGGCGGTCGATGGTCTGGCCCGTGAGGGGCTCGGTGGTGCTCACGGCTTGCTCCCTTTCGTCCGCCGCCGTCACTGCGCGTCCCGTACGGCTGCGGCGCCACGTTCGTCGGGTCCGGCTCCGCCACGGTCGTCCGGGCCGGCTCCGCCGCGGATCTCCTGCTTGGCCTCGTCGGTGAGATGGCACGCGGCGAGGTGCCCCGCGGTGCCGGAGACGAGGCGCAGTTCGGGCCGATCCACGGTGCACCGCCCCTCCGGCACCCAGCCCTTGTAGGCGCAGCGGGGGTTGAAGGAGCAGCCGTCCGGCAGGTTGATCAGGCTCGGCGGTGTGCCGGGGATCGGGTTCAGCCGCTCGCCGACGTCGCCGGTGAGGTGCGGCATCGACTGCAACAGGCCCCAGGTGTAGGGGTGCTGAGGCTGCTTGAGCACTTCGCGGGTGGTGCCGTACTCGATGCGGCGGCCGCCGTACATCACCAGGATGTCGTCGGCGACGTCGGAGACCACACCGAGGTCGTGCGTGATGATGACGACGGCGGAGCCGAACTCCTCCTGCAGATCGCGGATCAGGTCGAGGATCTGCGCCTGGACGGTGACGTCAAGGGCGGTGGTGGGTTCGTCGGCGATGAGCAGGGCGGGGTCGCAGACCAGGGACATGGCGATCATGGCGCGCTGCCGCATGCCGCCGGAGAACTGGTGCGGATAGTCCCTGACGCGACGCTCGGGCTGCGGGATGCCGACCCGCTTGAGCATCTCCACGGCCCGCTCCCTGGCCTCCTTCTTGGAGACCTTGTGGTGCACGCGGTAGGCCTCGGCGATCTGGGCGCCGACGGTGAAGAAGGGGTGCAGCGCGGAGAGCGGGTCCTGGAAGATCATGGAGACCGTACGGCCGCGCAGTTCGCGCATCTCGGCCTCGGGCAGGGCGACGAGCTCTCTGCCCTCCAGCCGGATCTCGCCGGAGACCCGGGCGCGGGTGCCCTTGTGCAGTCCGAGCAGGGCCAGCGAGGTCACCGACTTGCCGGAGCCTGACTCGCCGACGATGCCGAGGGTCTGGCCCTTCTCCAGGGTGAAGGAGACGCCGTCGACGGATTTGACGAGGCCGTCCTCGGTCGGGAAGTGCACCCTCAGGTCGGTCACGTCGAGGAAGGGTGCGGGCGCGGGCATGACGTCCGCGGGCTGCGGTGAGGTCTGAACGGACACGGGTGTTCCTAAGGACGAAAGAAGGGCTCAGGCGAGGCGTACGCGCGGGTCGACGAGGCCGTACACCAGGTCGACGACGACGTTGGCGAGGACGACGAACGTCGCGGCGAAGAGGGTGGTGCCGAGGATGACCGGCAGATCGGAGTTCTGGACGGAGTCGACGGCGAGCTTGCCGATGCCGTTGATGCCGAAGACCGACTCGGTGATGACCGCGGAGCCGCCGATCAGGGAGCCGACGTCCATGCCGAAGATGGTGATGATGGGGGTGATGGCGGCCCGCAGCCCGTGCTTGAGGACGACGGTGGCGGCCGGCAGGCCTTTGGCACGGGCGGTGCGCATGTAGTCCTCGGCGAAGACCTCCAGCATGGAGGAGCGGGTGAGCCGGGTGTACATCGCGAGGTAGACGATGACCAGGGTGGTCCACGGCAGGATCAGCCCCTGGAACCAGCCGGCCGGATCCTCCGTGATCGGGGTGTAGCCGGAGGTCGGCAGGATCTGGAACTTGTCGACGAAGAGGTACAGCAGGAGCAGGCCGATGAAGTAGATCTGCACCGACACGCCGAACAGGGCCAGTCCGACCGCTGCCTTGTCGGCCGCTCTGCCCCGGCGGACGGCGGCGACGGTGCCGAGGCCGACCCCCAGGAGCAGGAACGCCACCGCGGCGCCGAGACCGAGGGAGAGGTCCGCCGGGAAGTCCTGGAGCAGTGTCGTCAGCACGGGGGTGTCGGTCTGGAAGGAGACGCCGAGGCAGGGCGCGCCGCAGTGGATGCGGACGCTCTGGTCGCCGTAGTCACGCCCGGCGATCAGGCCCTTGAGGAACTCCCAGTACTGCGTCAGATAGCTCTGGTCCAGGCCCAGCGAGTGCTTGATCTCCGCGAGGCGGGAGGGGGAGCAGGTCTTTCCGCAGGCCAGGAGTGCGGGGTCGGACGGCAGCGCGAAGAAGATGAAGAAGGTGATCGTGGTGATCACCAGCATGATCACGGCCGCTGCCAGCAGGCGTCTGATGAGGTAACGAAACATGGGGTGCCGGGACCTGACGTGAGTGGGATGCCCGCCGGCGGCCGGAACCGCCGGCGGGGTTCAAAGGAGAGGCGTCAGTGCTTGACGTAGACGTGGACCAGGCTCGGCTCGGCCACGATCGAGTCGGGGATGACACCGCCGACCTTGGAGCCGGACATCTCGGTGAAGTTCATGTACATCAGCGGGACCACGGCGGCGTCCTTGAGGATCTGCCGGTCCATCTGCCCGTAGGCCGCGTTGCGCTGACCGAGGTCGGTCATCCTGGCGGCCTTGTCGATCAGCGTGTTGACCTTGGGGTCGTTCAGGTACGACAGGTCCTGGTTGGCCTGGGGGTTCTTCTTGATCAGGCGGCCGTCGAAGAGGGTCGGCAGCACCGTGGAGGCGTTCGGCCAGTCGGCGATCCAGTCGCCCCAGGTCAGGTCGTACTGGTTCTTCGTGTTGTCGATGGTGCTGAAGTAGTTCGACGCGTCGATCGGGGAGATGTTGACGTGGATGCCGATGCGCCCCAGCGCGGTCTTCACCGCGTCGGCGAAGTGCTCCTGGGTGGGGGTGTTCTCCACCGCGATGGACATGGCGGGCTTCGGGTTGCCCGCCTGCTTCATCAGGGCCTTTGCCTTGGCCAGGTTGCCCGCCGGGTTGGCGCTGTAGTCGTTGAACTTCTGGTAGCCGCCGATGCCGGGGCTCAGCATCGTGGTGGCGTAGTCGCCGTACGCGGAGCCGCCGAAGGCGCCGCGGACCGTGGTCTTGTCGATGGCGTATTCGATCGCCTGGCGGACCCGGAGGTCCTTGACGCGGGTGGTGTTGATGGCCAGGTAGTTGATGCCGGGCGCGGGGATCTTGTAGTAACGGCTCTTGAGGGAGGGGTCGTTGGCCATCTGAGCCAGGTCCGAGCCCGCGATCGGCCACTGCTGGATCGACGTCTGGGCGGCGCCGGCGTCGGCCTTGAGCTGCTGGTCGATGGCCGACTCGTCCTGGCCGAACTTGACGTCCATCCCGTCGACGTTCTGCTGCCGGATCGGGTCGGTCGACTGCGACCAGTTCTTGTTGCGGGTGAGGACGAGTTCCTTGTTCTTGGTGTACGACTTGATCATGTACGGGCCGTCGGACCAGACCTTGGTGTCGTAGGTCGAGCCGGTGTCGTGGGCCTTGGGCACTGCGGACCAGCCGGTCATGGTGGTGGTCTCGTTGAAGTCGGCCACCGGCTGGTTCAGATGGAAGACGACGGTGTACTTGTCCGGCGTCTGGATGGAGTCGAGCTGCTTGCCCTGGTAGGGCCCCTTGTAGTCGGAGCCGCCGACGAGCCACTGGGAGGCGTAGGGCGGGCCGCCGTTGATGTCGGAGGAGAAGAAGCGCTCGACGCCGTACTTGACGTCCGGCGCGGTGACCTCGGTGCCGTCCTGGTACTTGACGCCGTGCCGCAGGTGGAAGGTCCAGACCGTGGCGCCCTTGCTCGGCGTTCCGGTGTCGGTGGCCAGGTCGCCGACCAGCTTCGGCTTGGGGCCCGTCTCGTCCCAGCCGGTGAGGGTCCGGACGATCTCCTGGTCCATGCTCTGACCCTCGGTCGTGTAGACGCGCTGGGGGTCGAGGTGGTCGTAGTCCGCCTTGTTCAGGATGGTCAGGGTGCCGCCCTTGCCAGGGGCGCCGCTGCCACTGTCGCCGGAGGACCCTCCGCATGCGGTGGCCCCCAGGGCGATCATCACGGCGGAGGCCGTGAGAGCGACCGTGCGCGATCTGCGCGTGCTGCGCGTCATTGAGGAAACTCCTTCTTGCTACGGGCGCGGCGGCCGTTCGTGGGACCGCCGGGCCGAAAACTCGGGGGGTGGCTTTGTCAGCCGCGCCGGGCGCGGGGATCCAGGGCGTCCCGGACGCCGTCCCCGAGGAGGTTGAGCGCCAGGACCAGGAGGAAGAGCAGGACACCGGGCACGAAGAGGTACATCGGGTCCTGGAGGAAGAACTGGGATGCGTCCGAGAGCAGCGCTCCCCAGTCGGGGTTGGGCGGGATGACGCCGACGCCCAGGTACGACAGGGCCGCCTCGGTGGTGATGTTCTGCGGGACGGCGAGCGCGAAGGAGATCAGGATCGGCGCCCACAGGTTGGGCAGCAGCTGCCGGAAGAGGATGTGCCGCCGGCCGGCGCTCATCAGCCGTGCGGCGTCGACGAACTCCCGCTCGCGCAGGGACAGTACCTGCCCGCGCACCAGACGGGCGGTGTACGCCCAGGCGAAGACGGCGATGTTGAGGACCAGGACGAGGAGGCGGAGGTTCTCGTCGGTGCCGCCGTGGGTGTTGGTCTGCAGCGCGTTCTGGATCACCGGGGTGAGCGCGATGATGAACAGCAGCTGCGGGAACGCCAGCATCACGTCCATGATCCGGGACAGCAGGGAGTCGACCCAGCCGCCGAAGTAGCCGGCCGCGAGCCCCGCGACGACACCGACCACGGTGGACAGCACGGCCGAGGCGAAGCCCACGTACAGGGAGGTGCGCAGGCCGTAGACGATGCGGGCGAACAGGTCGTAGCCCGTGCCCGGTTCGACGCCGAGCAGATGGTGGGCGCTGATGCCGCCCAGCGATCCGTAGGGAAAGTTGCCCGTGTCCGGGTCGATCGCCCTGTTGTCGGGGGTGATCGGTCCCCAGCTGGTCAGCGCGGTGAGGACCGGTGCGAGCAGGGCGATCACGATGAACAGGACGGTGGCCGCCAGGGCGGCCGTGGTGACCTTGTCCCGCCTGATCCGTCGCCAGGCCATCCGGGCCGGTGAGCGGCCGGCGACGAGCGGGCCGCCGGGTCTGCTGTCCTGCGTCGACGGCTCGGTCAGCAGCGCGGTGCCGCCGCCGGTGTCGACCGGCTGGTGTTGCGTGGTCATCGTTCGGACATCCCGGATCTGCCCCTGAGGCAAGGAAATTGAGTGGCGGTCGTGAGCGCCGCCGTGAGACATTGCGGACTTTCGCAATGCCGTGCGAGGCCGGTCAAGCCGAGCAGGGGCCAGAAAAGGGATTGTTTGCGGTCATGGCGAAGTGTTGACGAGAGCGGGGAATGTGATTACCCGCCGCGTGAGGGAATGAGGGCGATTCCTTGGGCGGTGATTGGCATTGCTTCCGGGCGCGTTTCCTCTCGCTTTTCCCTCGGAATCCCCCGCGCCGGGTAAAGGGCACGCGCGCGGACCCCGGTTCAGCCGACGGGCACCCCGGCTTCCAGGTAGAACGCCGCTCCGCGTTCACGCGCCCTCAGGGCCCAGCGCAGCCGCTCGTAGCGCACCGGTGGCAGCAGGTCGGCGGCCTCCTCCTCGGTGACGAACCGCCAGTCGCGCAGCTCCGGCCCGGGCAGCAGCAGCCGGCTCGCATCCGCGGAGTCGAGGAGACCGCCGTCGAAGAGGAGCCGCAGGCCGCCGAAGCCAGGGGGCGCGGGGCGCTCCCAGTCGACGACGAGCAGGCTCGGCACCTCGTCGAGGTGGATGCCGGTCTCCTCGGCGACCTCCCGTACACCGGCCCTGGCGGGCGCCTCACCGGGTTCGACGACTCCGCCGGGGAACTCCCAGCCGGCCTTGTAGGTGGGGTCGACGAGCAGCACCCGGTCTCGTTCGTCGAAGAGGAGCACACCGGCGGCGAGCGTCTCGGCGGTGGGCTCGGGCGTCTGCACGATGTCGCAGACGGGCACGGAGCCGCCCTGCACGGCCTCGGCGATGCGGGCGGCGGTCTCGTACGGGGTGAGGTCGCTGGTGTCGACCAGGTGCGCGTCCGCGGTGAGCCAGGAGGCGAGCGCGGCCCGGTACGGCTCGATGTGGTCGAAGGACCACTGGCGTATTCGTGTCTCGCCCTCGGGGAGGTCCCGCGGAACCTCGCGGCCCGCTATGCGCTCCCGCAGTATCGTTTCGGCCGGAGCGAGCAGGATGTGGCTGACCGGAATCCTGCGCGCGGCCAGGCCGCCGAAGATCTCGTCGCGGTACTCCTGACGCAGCAGCGTCATCGGGACCACCAGGGTTCCGCCGAGCTCGGCGAGCATCGCGGCCGCCGTGTCGATCACGAGCCGTCGCCAGATCGGCAGGTCCTGGAAGTCGCCGACCTCGGCGAGGCGCTTGGGCGGCAGCAGATACCGGAGCGCTCCGCCGATCACCTCGGGGTCGAAGAGCGTGCTGTTCGGGATCAGTTCGATCAGTTCCTGTGCGGTGGTGGTCTTCCCCGCACCGAACGCGCCGTTGATCCAGACGACGGTCACAGGTCCCCCTCTTCTGTTGGCCCCCTGAGGCTTGCCCGCTCCACCCTGCCACGGAAACCAGCCCCAGTTGAGGGCGCATGACGACGGCGCCGGCGCCCCCCTCACGCGGGGAGCGCCGGCGCCGTGAGCCGAGGCCGGAGCGGCTCGTCAGCCCTTCTTCTTCTGGACGCCCTTCTTCTGGGCACCCTTCTTCTTCTGGACGCCGTCCTTCCCTGCCACGGACAGGCCGTCCTTGCCGACGGCCTGGTTGAGCGTGTTGAGAGTCTCGTCCACGTTGATCCCGGGGAGCTTCTCTCCGACAGCGTGCGACGGGGTGACCGCCGCGACGACGAAGCCGGTGGCCAGGGAGGCGATGGCGAGCATGCTGCGCTTCTTCATGACCGACTCAACTGCCGGACCCGCTCCGGGGTCACGCCACTGGGCCGTTCGGGCGACGCGACGGCCTCACTCGGGACCGGTGTCCCAGGTCCCGGGCCCGCCGCCGCGCCATTCGATCAGCCCCGACGTCGCCGCATACGCCTCGTCCGCGTCCTCGATCCCCGCCCGCCGCAGGAACTCGGCGACGTCCAGCAGCCCGTAAGCGATCCCGAGGAACTGGTCGTCCACACGGACCCGCCGGCCACCGTCCGCGGCGGGCGGGTAGACCACGACGGGTTTCACGGACGCCATGGCACCAGGGTGCGCGGGTACGGCGCCGGGCGCCCGCCGGGGTGGGCCGTTCAGCCGACCCGCTGTGCCTGTTCCGAGGCGCCCACGTAGTCCGCGAGATGCTCCCCGGTCAGGGTGGAGCGGGCCTCGACGAGTTCGGCCGGGGTGCCTTCGAAGACGATCCGGCCGCCGTCGTGTCCGGCGCCCGGGCCGAGGTCGATGATCCAGTCGGCGTGCGCCATGACGGCCTGGTGGTGCTCGATGACGATGACCGACTTCCCCGCGTCGACGAGCCGGTCGAGCAGCCCGAGCAGCTGCTCCACGTCGGCGAGGTGGAGGCCGGTGGTCGGCTCGTCGAGTACGTAGACACCACCCTTGTCACCCATGTGCGTGGCCAGCTTGAGCCGCTGCCGCTCGCCCCCGGAGAGCGTGGTCAGCGGCTGGCCGAGGGTGAGGTAGCCGAGCCCGACGTCCGCCATCCGCTCGATGATCCGGTGGGCCGCGGGGGTGCGCGCCTCACCGGCGCCGAAGAACTTCTCCGCCTCGCTCACGGACATCGCCAGCACCTCGCTGATGTCGCGGCCGCCGAAGCGGTACTCCAGCACCGACGCCTCGAACCGCTTGCCCTCGCACACCTCACAGGGGGTGGCGACGCTCTGCATGATCGCCAGGTCGGTGTAGATGACGCCGGCGCCGTTGCAGGTGGGGCAGGCGCCCTCGGAGTTGGCGCTGAAGAGCGCCGGCTTCACCCCGTTGGCCTTGGCGAAGGCCTTGCGGATCGGGTCGGCCAGCCCGGTGTACGTCGCCGGGTTGCTGCGCCGGGAACCGCGGATCGCGGTCTGGTCGATCGACACCACACCCTCGTCGGTGGGGATCGAGCCGTGCACGAGCGAACTCTTGCCGGACCCTGCGACGCCGGTGACGACGGTGAGCACGCCGAGCGGGATGTCGACATCGACGTTCTGGAGGTTGTTCGCCCTCGCGCCGCGGATCGCGAGCGTGCCGGTGGGCTTGCGGACCGTCTCCTTCAACGCCGCCCGGTCGCCGAGATGACGGCCGGTGACGGTGTCGCTCTTGCGCAGCCCCTCCAGGGTGCCCTCGAAGGTGACAGTGCCGCCCTCCGTGCCGGCGCCGGGACCGAGGTCCACGACATGGTCGGCGATGGCGATCGTCTCCGGCTTGTGCTCCACGACGAGCACGGTGTTGCCCTTGTCGCGCAGCCTCAGCAGCAGGTTGTTCATCCGCTGGATGTCATGGGGGTGCAGTCCGATGGTCGGCTCGTCGAAGACGTATGTGACGTCGGTGAGCGAGGAACCGAGGTGCCGGATCATCTTGGTGCGCTGCGCCTCGCCGCCGGAGAGCGTGCCCGAGGCCCGGTCGAGCGAGAGATAGCCGAGGCCGATCTCCACGAACGAGTCCAGGGTGTGCCGGAGCTTGGCGAGCAGCGGTGCCACCGAAGGATCCTCGATCCCGCGGACCCATTCGGCCAGGTCGCGGATCTCCATCGCGCAGGCGTCGGCGATGTTGACCTTGCCGATCCTCGAGGAGCGGACCAGTTCGCTGAGCCGGGTGCCGTCGCACTCGGGACACTCGGCGAAGGTGACCGCCCGGTCCACGAAGGCCCGGATGTGCGGCTGCATCGACTCGCGGTCCTTGGCGAGGAAGGTCTTCTGGATCTTCGGGATCAGCCCCTCGTAGGTGAGGTTGACGCCGTTGACCTTCACCTTGGTCGGCTCGCGGTACAGGAAGTCGTGCCGCTCCTTCTTGGTGTACTTGCGGATGGGCTTCTCCTTGTCGAAGAAACCCGACTCGGCGATGACCCGCACCACCCAGCCGTCCCCGGTGTAGGTGGGGATGGTGAACGGGTCCTCGGAGAGCGACTTGGAGTCGTCGAACAGCTGGGTGAGGTCGATGTCGGAGACCTTGCCCCGGCCCTCGCAGTGCGTGCACATGCCGCCGGTACGGCTGAAGGTCACCTTCTGCGTCTTGGTCTTGTCGGTGCCCCGGTCGACCGTGATCCCGCCGCTCGCCGAGACCGAGGCGACGTTGAAGGAGAACGCGCCGGGCGGGCCGATGTGCGGCGTGCCGAGCCGGCTGAAGAGGATGCGCAGCATCGCGTTGGCGTCGGTGGCGGTGCCGACGGTGGAGCGCGGGTCGGACCCCATGCGCTGCTGGTCGACGGTGATCGCGGTGGTCAGCCCGTCCAGCACGTCCACCTCGGGCCGGGCGAGGTTCGGCATGAAGCCCTGCAGGAAGGCGCTGTAGGTCTCGTTGATCAGCCGCTGCGACTCCGCGGCGATCGTGTCGAACACCAGCGAGCTCTTGCCCGAGCCGGAGACGCCCGTGAACACTGTGAGCCTGCGCTTCGGAATCTCGATGCTGACATCCTTGAGGTTGTTCTCGCGCGCACCGTGCACGCGGATCACGTCATGGCTGTCGGCAGCGTGCGGCCCGGGCGACCGTCTGTCCGTCGTCGTGGCCTTGCTCATCGTGTCTCCATCTGTCGCTCGGACGTTCTGTCCCCCCGCACCGAACCGGTGGGGGTGCGGCGCGGGGGATGCGGGAGCCGGCGGTACCGCCGTGCCCTACGAGGCTCCCGCCGGGGTGAGGCGTCGGTTCCGTGAGCCGGCCGCTGCTACGGCCTCACGGCTTCAGCTGCTGGATGCGGATCATGTTGCCCGCGGGGTCGCGGAAGGCACAGTCACGGACGCCGTACGGCTGGTCGACCGGCTCCTGGACCACCTCGGCGTCGCCCGCCTGCAACCGCTCGAAGGCGCCGTCGACGTCGGTGGTGGCCAGGACGATGCTCGCGTAGGTGCCCTTGGCCATCATCTCGGCGATGGTGCGGCCCTCGTCCTCGGTGATGCCCGGGTCGGCGGCCGGCGGATGCAGGACGATGCTGGTGCCGGGCTGGCCCACGGGGCCGACCGTGATCCAGCGCATGCCCTCGTACCCGACGTCGCCCCGGACTTCGAAGCCGAGGGTGTCGCGGTAGAACGCCAGAGCGGCGTCCGGGTCGTCGTGCGGCAGGAAACTGGCGTGAATGTTGAGGTCCATGGCCACCACGCTAGTTTCGGCCCGGGGCGGGCGCTTCTCGATTCCTGACCGGTCTGGTGACCTGCTTCGCCACGCACGACGGGATCCCCGCGGTCGCGCGCGCCGCCTCGCGCCGGTAGGCGCTGGGCGGCATGCCGACCAGCTCCGTGAAGCGGGTGCTGAAGGTGCCCAGCGACGAGCAACCGACCTCGAAACACACCTCGGTGACACTGAGGTCGCCACGGCGCAGCAGGGTCATCGCACGCTCGATGCGCCGCGTCATGAGGTAGCTGTACGGCGACTCGCCGTACGCCTGCCGGAACTCGCGGCTGAGATGCCCGGCCGACATGTGCACGCCCCGGGCCAGTGCCTCCACGTCCAGCGGCTGCGCGTACTCCCGGTCGATCCGGTCCTTGACCCGGCGCAGGCGCGCGAGGTCACGCAGGCGCTGCGCCGAGGTGGGTCTGCTGCTCACATGCCGGATCGTGCCACATCGCACAGACATTCGGTCGATTTCGGCGGAAGAGCCGGTAATCCCGGGCCGGTACCTGTCAGGTGAAGTACGTGTCGAACCTTCCGATCCACCATGCCGCGAGCGGCAGGAGGCACAGTCGCACGCCCGCCGTGATCCAGCAGCGGCCGAGCACCGCGCGGCCGAAGGTCCGCCACGGGGTGGCGCGCAGCGCGCTCACGACTGCGGCCTGGTATCCCGGTCTCACACCCCCGCCGCGGCCGCTTCCGTCCGCTTCGCGAGCGCTGCCGCCGCGGCGCCCACCAGGCCCGCGTCGGTGCCCATCTGGGCCGGTGCCACGGTCAGCCGCTGGACGAAGGACAGGGTCGCGTAGGCGCTCAGAGCCTTGCGCAGAGGCGTGAAGAGGACGTCGCCCGCCTTGCCCACTCCCCCGCCGATCACCGCTATGTCGATCTCCACGAGGGTCGCCGTGGCGGCGATCCCGGCGGCCAGGGCCTGTGCGGCACGCTCGAAGGAGGCGACCGCGACCGGGTCGCCGGACCGGGCGGCGGCGGCCACCGCGGCCGCGGAGGTGTCCCCGTCGGGGCCGGGCCGCCAGCCGTGCTCCAGGGCCCGCCGGGCGATGTTGGGACCGCTCGCGATGCGCTCGACGCAGCCGTGCGAGCCGCACGGGCACAGATCGCCGTCCAGGTCCACGCTGATGTGGCCGATATGACCGGCGTTGCCGGTCGGCCCGGGGTGCAGCCGGCCGCCGAGCACCAGGCCGCCGCCGACACCCGTGGAGACGACC
Source organism: Streptomyces sp. NPDC044719 (assembly GCF_056433405.1). Lineage (NCBI taxonomy): Bacteria > Bacillati > Actinomycetota > Actinomycetes > Kitasatosporales > Streptomycetaceae > Streptomyces > Streptomyces sp. NPDC044719. Next base: position 536,374 of record NZ_JBWKHE010000004.1, on the reverse strand, counting down.
ATGCACAGCGCGTTGTCATGGCCACGGGCGGCGCCCTGCCAGTGTTCGGCCGCCGTGATCGCCACACCGTCGCCGATCAGCTCGACGGGCAGGTCCCCGGCCGCGGCCCGGACGCGTCCGACGAGCGGATAGTCGCGCCAGCCGGGCACATTCACCGGACTCACCGTCCCCGCCGAGGCGTCCACGGGCCCGGCGCTGCCGATGCCCACGGCCGTAGCGCGTTCCCACAGCGGAGCGGCGGTGAGCTCGCCGAGCACCTCCGCCACGGCCCGCATCACGGTGTCGCCGTCCTCCCGGGCGGGCGTCGGCCGCTGGGCGCGGACCAGGATCCGGCCATGGCCGTCCACCAGAGCGCCGGCGATCTTGGTGCCGCCGATGTCGAGCGCGGCCACGAGGTCGGTGTGCATCAGTGTCGGATCTCCCCGTCAACCATGAGAAAGAACGTCGAGCGGTACTGAGAAATACTGGGAATCGAATCGCGGTGGACAGTCTCCCCCGAGCCTGACAACGTTGTCCAGGCTCTATGCTCGACGCCACATCCTCATACAAACCCAGGACCGACGCACCCCCGTGGACGACAGGACAGGACACCGCACCGTGCCCCAGACCCCCCTCCGATCCGCAACGCGCTACGGCACCCGTCCGACCATGAAGGACGTCGCGGCACGCGCCGGAGTCGGGCTCAAGACGGTGTCCCGGGTGGTGAACGGCGAGCCGGGGGTCACCCCGGAGACGGAGCGGCGGGTCCAGGAGGCGATCGACGCCCTCGGTTTCCGCCGCAACGACAGCGCACGGGTGCTGCGCAAGGGCCGTACGGCCAGCATCGGCCTGGTCCTGGAGGACCTCGCGGACCCGTTCTACGGGCCGCTGAGCCGCTCGGTCGAGGAGGTGGCCCGTGCGCACGGCGCCCTGCTGATCAACGGCTCCAGCGCGGAGGACCCGGAGCGCGAGCAGGAGCTGGTGCTGGCCCTGTGCGCGCGGCGGGTGGACGGGCTGGTGGTGATCCCGGCCGGTGACGACCACCGGTATCTGGAGCCGGAGCTCAAGGCGGGTGTCGCCACGGTGTTCGTGGACCGGCCGGCCGGATACATCGACGCCGACGTGGTCCTGTCGGACAACTTCGGCGGCGCCCGCGACGGCGTCGCCCATCTCATCGCGCACGGGCACCGCCGGATCGGCTTCATCGGCGACATGCCCCGCATCCACACCGCCGCCGAGCGGCTGCGCGGCTACCGGGCCGCCATGGAGGACGCGGGCATACCGGTGGCGGACTCCTGGATGTCGCTCGGCGTCACCGACCCCGAGCGGGTGCGCAGGGCGGCCGAGGACATGCTGACCGGCCCGGACCCGGTCACCGCGATCTTCGCGGCCAACAACCGGGTGACGGTCACCGTGATCCGCGTGCTCGCCGAGCACACCCGCCGCGTCGCCCTGGTCGGCTTCGACGACATCGAGCTGGCCGATCTGCTCCAGCCGGGCGTCACGGTGGTCGCCCAGGACGCGGCGGACATCGGCCGCACCGCGGCGGAACGTCTCTTCCGGCAGCTGGACGGCACCCAGGTCGCCCCCGAGCGCATCGAGCTGCCGACCCGGCTGATCACCCGCGGCTCCGGCGAGCTGCCACCGGCGGACTGAGGCGGCCCATGGATCACCTCACCGATCGCACGCTGCGGGCACTCGGCCTGGCAGAGGCGCCGCGCGAGCATCCGCTGCTGTATCCGGGCGCGTGGCCGGCCGACTCCGGGCTCCTCGACGGGGACCGTTTCCTGCCGCCGACACGGCTGGTGTACGAGGACCGCACCCCGGTCCTCGCCATCGGCTCCAACGCCTCCCCGGGTCAACTGCGCCACAAGATGGCCGAGTTCGGGATCATGTCCCCGCTCCCGATGGTGAAGACCCGGGTGCGGGGTGTCGACGCGGGCGTCTCGGCGCATGTGAGCCGCATGGGGTACGTGTCCGCCTCGCCCGTCAGCGCCCCGGACACCGTGCGGGAGCTGTTCGTCCTCTGGCTCGACGACGAGCAGCTCGCGGTGATCGACGCGAGCGAGGGCGCGCCGATCCCGAACGGCAACTTCAACCGTGCCTGGCTGCCCGCGCCCGATGTGCGGATCGACCTCGCGGACGGCACCCGGCTGCCCGGCGCGTACGCGTACGTCAACCGGCACGGGGTCCTGCACGACGGCACCGGCGCGCCGCGCACCCACCCGGGCCAGCGGGCGCTGCTCACCGAGTTGCTCTCCGGCCTCCCGCGGTTCCGGGAGCTCTTCGGTGTCGTGCCCGAGGAGTTCAGCGCGCGGGCCCGCGGCGACCGGCGGCTGTGCGAGCGGGGCACGCGGCTGTTCATCGAGGAGAAGCTGGTGACCGCCTCCGGCCTGGAGCGGTACGTCGGCTCCGGGCCGACGGGGTCTCAGCAGACCGGGAGCCCGGGGACCGGTGCGTCGTTGTCGCCGCCCTTCACGTAGACATCGCTGACCCAGACGTCCGTGTTGCCGCTGTCGTCGTCGGTCTTCGCCCACCAGACGTTGGTCCAGGGGCCGTCCGTCTCGCGGCGGCCCAGGTTCTGCTGGCAGTAGAAGTAGTTGGTGCCCGCCTTGAGGACACCGACCTTGGTGCCGGAGGCGGTGTAGGAGTCGGCGGTCTTCCAGACCTGGCAGTTGTACTTGCCGCCGCCGATGGCGTGGCAGGCCGGTTCGGGGGCCGGGGTGGTCGGGCCGCCGCTCGTCCCGCCATCGCCGGAACCGCCTGCGGTGTCACCGCCGCCGGAGGTGCCCGCTGTCCCTCCCGTCGTACCGCCGGAGGACTTGGCGGGGGCCGGGGTGGCCGCCCCGCCGCTGGGCTCGGGGTCCTTCGTGTCGCTGGGCTTCTTGGACGGGGCTTTGCCCTTCTCGTCGCCCTGCTGGGTGGGCCGGGGAGCGTTCGAGCCGTCGTCGGTGCGACCGGGCTCGGAGGAGGCCGCGGCATCCGCGCGGCCGGCGTCGGTGCGGGCGCCCGCTTTCTTGCCGTCGGAGTCGCTGAGCACGGCGGCCGTGACACCGGCGGCGGCGAGAACGACGGTGGCGGCCGCGGCGGCGAGCAGGGCACGGGACTTACGGCGGGACGGACGGCCGGAGTTCACCGGACCCGTGGGGGCCGAGGCGCCGGCGGGTGAGGCGCCGGGGGCTGTGCTACCCGGGTCGGCCGGCCCGAAGCCGTGCGGACCGGGTCCCGAGCCGTACGGGCCGGACTCTGAGCCGGCCGCCCCGGAAGGCCCGGCGGCTCCGAGGGCCGCGGGCGTCCCGGAGCCGGGTGTGGCGGGGGCCTCGTCCGGCCCGGCGGTGCCCGGCCGCACGGGCTGTGGCGGTCCGAACCCGGGCGGTACGGCCGGAACACTGCGCTCCGTCTCCGGGCGCGGGGGCGAAGGCGAGGGCGATGCCGCAGGGTCGCGCAGCGGAGATGTCGGCGTGTCCGTACCGCCCGAGTCCGCCACCGACTGGAGCAGCTCCCGGGCCCGGTCGGCCTCCGGGCGGGCCTCGGGGCGCTTGTCCATCAACTGCTGGAGGACGGGGCCGAGAGCGCCGGCCCGCACGGGCTCCGGCAGCGGCTCGGTGACGATCGCGGTGAGCGTCGAGAACGTGGACGTACGGCGGAAGGGTGAGGCCCCCTCGACGGCCGCGTACAGCGTGGCGCCCAGGGCCCAGATGTCGGAGGCGGGGCCCGGGTCGGAGCCCTGGGCCCGCTCGGGGGCCAGGTAGTCGAGGGAGCCGACGAGTTCGCCGCTGCGGGTCAGGTGGGTGGCCGAACCGTCGCCCGGGTCGTCCATGGTGGCGATGCCGAAGTCGGTGAGGACGACCCGGCCCGAGCGGTCGAGCAGGATGTTGCCGGGCTTCACGTCTCGGTGCAGGACGCCCGCCCGGTGGGCGGCGGACAGGGCGTCCATGACCTTGGCGCCGATCCCGGCCGCCTCACGCGGGTCCAGCGTGCCGCGTTCGCGCAGGACGTCGTCCAGGGACGGCCCGTCGACCAGTTCCATGACGATGAGCGGCCGGCCGTCGACCTCCGCGATGTCGTGCACGGCGATGACGCCGGAATGGCGCACCCGGGCCGCCGCCCGCGCCTCGCGCTGCATCCGCAGTCGCAGACCGGCCAGTTCCGAGCCGCCCACATCGGTGTAGGTGCGCAGTTCCTTGACGGCGACCTCGCGGCCGAGGATCTCGTCGACGGCCTTCCAGACGACGCCCATGCCGCCGCGTCCCAGCTGGGCCGTGACGCGATAGCGCCCTGCCAGCAACCGGCCGGCTCCCTCGGTCTGCCCGTGCTCCCCCGTTGACACCGCTGCCCCGTTCCTGTGACCCCGCTGGATCCACCGACACGCCAGTACGTGGCGTACAGAGTACGGGGCGGCGATGGCGACGACAGCCTGTGGTGACGGCTGTGACAGGGCCGGTACGTGCCTCCGGCCGTGTGCGGGAAACCGTCAGGCGGAGGCCGTCAGGTCCGCCCGCCTGGGCGTCGCGAAGCTCTCCAGGTCGGCGCGGGTCAGGCCGGTCAGCCGCGCGACCTCGCCGATGTCGAGGGCGCCGCAGTCCAGGCCGCGCAGCAGGTAGCCGCTGAGGGCCTTGGCGGTGGCGGGCTCGTCCATGACGTCGCCGCCGGTGCGGTTCGCGTAGCGGGCGAGACGGGCGGCGGCCTGCTCGTAGCCCTCGCGGTAGAAGGCGAAGACGGCCGCGTACCGGGTCGGGATGTGGCCGGGGTGCATGTCCCAGCCCTGGTAGTAGGCGCGGGCCAGGGCGCGTCGGGTGAGTCCGTAGTGCAGGCGCCAGGCGGCGTGCACCTTCTCGGTGGGGCCGACGGGCAGCACATTGGTGGAGCCGTCCGAGACGCGTACGCCGGTGCCGGCCGCCGCGACCTGCATGACGGCCTTGGCGTGATCCGCCGCGGGGTGGTCACTGGCCTGGTGGGCGGCGGAGACGCCGAGGCAGGCGCTGTAGTCGAAGGTGCCGTAGTGCAGGCCGGTGGCGCGGCCCTCGGCGGCCTGGATCATACGGGCGACGGTGGCGGTGCCGTCGGCGGCGAGGATGGACTGGCTGGTCTCGATCTGGATCTCGAAGCCGATCCGGCCGGGCTCCAGGCCGTGGGTCTTCTCGAAGGCGTCCAGCAGTCGCGCCATGGCGGTGACCTGCTCGGCGTAGGTCACCTTGGGCAGGGTGAGCACCAGTCCGCCGGGCAGGCCGCCGGCCTCCATCAGGCCGGTGAGGAAGATGTCGAGGGTGCGGATGCCCCGGTCGCGTACGGGCGCCTCCATACACTTCATCCGGATGCCCATGTACGGGGCCGCGGTGCCGTCCTCGTAGGCTTTCGCGATCAGCCGGGCGGCGCGGGCGGCGGCCTCGTCCTCCTCGGCGTCGGGGCGGGTTCCGTAGCCGTCCTCGAAGTCGACGCGGAGGTCCTCGATCGGCTCGCGCTCCAGCTTGGCGCGCACGCGCGCGTGGACGGGTTCGGCCAGTTCCTCGGCGATTCCGAGGACGGCGGCGAAGGACGCGGCGTCCGGGGCGTGCTCGTCGAGGGCCGCCAGGGCGCTCTCGCCCCAGGAACGCACGGTGTCGGCGGCGAAGACGTCGCCGGGTACGTAGACGGTGTGGACGGGCTGGCGGGTGCCGGGGTCTCCGGGGTAGCGGCGCTCCAGTTCGGCGTCGACCACCGCGAGGGAGGCGCTGATCTCCTCGCTGACGGCGCCCGCGAGGCTGGTCGCCACCTTCTCCTGCTGGCCCTGACCCATTCCGAGACCCTCCTATTTTCCACTGTGCGGAATCAATAATCCGTAGAGCGAAGTTATCGGCCGACCTTCGTCCTGGTCAACACCGTCTTGAAGTGGGATTCCCATCCTTCACCCTTGATCACTGCCGACCCGCCCTCATCTTCCGTATTTAGAAGGCAAGCTTCATCCTGACGTGCAAGGGGAGGGAGACCACGTGCCGAACGAGGTCCGAGTGACGCGCCGCCACGGGCTCAAGGCAGCGGCGGCCGCCGCCATCGCAGGACCGCTGCTCACCACCGCGGGCCCCACACAGCCCGCTTCCGCCGGCGAGCACCCGGGCGCCCTGGACGTCATGACGTTCAACGTGCGCTTCGGGACCGTCGTCGACAAGACACCGCGCTGGGAAGTGCGCCGGCCGGTGATGCGAGAACTGCTGCGCCGCGAGCGACCGCACCTCATCGGCATCCAGGAAGGGCTCTACCGGCAAGTGCGCGCGATCGAGAAGGATCTCGGCGGGCACTACGACTGGATCGGCACCGGACGCGGGGGCGGCAGCAAGGACGAGTTCATGGCGGTCTTCTATGACACGCGCAGACTCGAGCCGATCGAGTTCGATCACTTCTGGCTGTCCGACACCCCGTACACGATCGCCTCGAACACCTGGGGCGCGGACTGGCTGCGCATGGTGACGTGGGTCCGGTTCGCCGATCTCGCCCACGGGGGACGGGAGTTCTACGTCCTCAACACCCACCTGGACAGCGTCAGCCAGTACGCCAGGGAACGCTCGGCGGGGCTCATCGGCGAGACGATCGCCGGGTGGGACCGGTCGTTACCGGTCATCGTCACCGGAGACTTCAACGCGGCCGCCCACGACAACCGGGTGTACGACCTCATGCTGGACATCGGGCTGGTGGACGCCTGGGACGCGGCGGCCGCGCGGGGCCCGGCATACGGGACGCACCACGGCTACCGGGAGCTCAGGCCCGGCGGGCGGCGCATCGACTGGATCCTCACCACGCCCGGGGTGACCACGCACTGGGCCGGGATGAACACCTTCAGCAGGGACGGGACGTACCCGAGTGACCACCTGCCGGTGCAGGCCTCGATGACCCTGGGATGAGAAAAAGGCCCCCGTGACCGCTCGCGCGGTCACGGGGGCCTTCTGCAGCCGGAGCCGATCAGCCCTTGCGGGTCTTGATCTCCTCGGTGAGGGCGGGGACGACGTCGAAGAGGTCGCCGACGATGCCGTAGTCGACGAGGTCGAAGATCGGGGCCTCGGCGTCCTTGTTGATCGCGACGATGGTCTTCGAGGTCTGCATGCCGGCGCGGTGCTGGATCGCACCGGAGATGCCGGAGGCGATGTACAGCTGCGGCGAGACGGACTTACCCGTCTGGCCGACCTGGTTGGTGTGCGGGTACCAGCCCGCGTCCACCGCGGCACGCGAGGCACCGACAGCGGCACCGAGGGAGTCGGCGAGCGCCTCGATGATCGCGAAGTTCTCCGCGCCGTTGACGCCACGGCCACCGGAGACCACGATCGCGGCCTCGGTCAGGTCCGGACGGCCCGTCGACTCACGCGGGGTGCGGCCGGTGACCTTGGTGCCGGTGGCCTGCGCGGAGAAGGACACGGACAGCGCCTCGACCGCGCCGGCGGCCGGGGCGGCCTCCACGGCGGCGCTGTTGGGCTTGACCGTGATGACCGGGGTGCCCTTGGAGACACGGGACTTGGTGGTGAAGGACGCGGCGAACACCGACTGGGTGGCCACCGGGCCGGAGTCGTCGGCCTCGAGGTCGACGGCGTCGGTGATGATGCCCGAGCCGATACGCAGCGCCAGACGGGCGGCGATCTCCTTGCCCTCGGCGGAGGACGGCACCAGCACGGCGGCCGGGGAGACGGCCTCGTGCGCGGCCTGGAGGGCGTCCACCTTCGGTACGACCAGGTAGTCGGCGTACTCGGCGGCCTCGTGGGTGAGGACCTTCACCGCACCGTGCTCGGCGAGCGTGGCGGCGGTGTCGGCGGCGCCGTTGCCCAGCGCGACGGCGACCGGCTCGCCGATACGGCGGGCCAGGGTCAGCAGCTCCAGGGTGGGCTTGCGGACGGCGCCGTCCACGTGGTCGACGTAGACGAGAACTTCAGCCATGGGACTTCTTCTCTCCTGCTTGCGAAAGATGAGGGGCGGTCAGCGAATGCCGGGCTCAGATGAACTTCTGGCCCGCGAGGAACTCAGCGAGCTGCTTGCCGCCCTCGCCCTCGTCCTTGACGATCGTGCCCGCGGTACGGGCCGGACGCTCGGCCGCGTTGTCGACCGTGGTGTAGGCACCCTCGAGGCCGACCTCCTCGGCCTCCAGGTCCAGGTCGGACAGGTCCCAGGACTCCACCGGCTTCTTCTTGGCCGCCATGATGCCCTTGAAGGAGGGGTAACGGGCCTCGCCCGACTGGTCGGTCACCGACACGACCGCCGGCAGGGAGGCCTCGAGGCTCTCCGTGGCGGCGTCGCCGTCGCGGCGGCCCTTGACCGTGCCGTCCTCGACCGACACCTCCGACAGCAGGGTGACCTGCGGGACGCCCAGGCGCTCGGCGAGCAGCGCGGGGACGACGCCCATGGTGCCGTCGGTGGAGGCCATGCCGGAGATGACCAGGTCGTAGCCGGCCTTCTCGATGGCCTTGGCCAGGACCAGGGAGGTGCCGATGGCGTCGGTGCCGTGGATGTCGTCGTCCTCGACGTGGATCGCCTTGTCGGCGCCCATGGACAGCGCCTTGCGCAGGGCGTCCTTGGCGTCCTCGGGGCCCACCGTCAGGACGGTGATCTCCACGTCGTCGTCGGAGTTCTCGGAGATCTGCAGCGCCTGCTCGACCGCGTACTCGTCGAGCTCGGAGAGCAGACCGTCCACGTCGTCCCGGTCGACGGTCAGGTCATCGGCGAAGTGCCGGTCGCCAGTGGCGTCGGGCACGTACTTCACAGTGACAACGATCCTCAAGCTCACGCCGGCTCTCCTACTGCATCGTCATTTCTCGGCTGCCTACTTGCAGGCAGCATAGGCGCCTCAAGCGGCCGATTCCGGTCGGGGCGACCCACGCTCCGAGCGAAATATTACTCGTCAGTACACCTAGTTCGTTCCCGCTAAGCAAGCGCTTTGAACTGTGACCTTCGCAACGCAGCGTAACCGGAACTCGACGGTCCCGCAGCCCGGGGGCGCACCCCTCAGTCGGGCAGTCTCTGGAAACGCCCCTGGTGGTAGAGGAGCGGACGGCCGGTGCCCGTGGGGTCCCCGTGCAGGACCTCGGCGAGCACGAGCCGGTGGTCTCCGGCGGGCACGCGGGCGACGACCCGGGCCACCAGCCAGGCGAGCACGCCGTCGAGCAGGGGGACGCCCTCGGGCCCCTCCCGCCAGACGGTGGGCGGGGCGAAGCGGTCGGCTCCGTTACGGGCGAAGGTGGCGGCCAGCTCCTGCTGGTGCTCGCCGAGGATGTGGACGCCGACATGATCGGTCGCCGCGATCGCGGGCCAGCTGGAGGAACCGGTGCCGACGCCGAAGGACAGCAGGGGCGGTTCGGCGGAGACGGAGGCGAGGGAGGTGGCGGTGAAGCCCACCGGGCCGGTGTCGCCACGAGCGGTGATCACGGCGACTCCCGCCGCGTGCCGCCGGAAGACCGAGCGCAGAAGGTCGGGCGTGGCGAGAAGGTCCGAAGGCATGCGGTCAGGCTGACGATAAATGGTGTGCGCAGTCAAGTTCGTTTCGTGATGTGGGAGATGGCTCACTGGCGCACCCACCGGCCGTGTCGGCACCTCACACCGCCTCCCCCAGCGCGGCGATCACATCGGCCTTGCGCGGCTGCCCGGTGGCCCGCCGCACCACCTGGCCGTCGGCGTCGAGGACCAGCACGGTCGGGGTCTTGAGGATGTCCAGCCGCCGTACGAGGTCCAGATGGGCCTCGGCGTCGATCTCGACGTGGGTCACTCCAGGGACGACCCCGGCGACCTCTCCGAGGACCCGCCGGGTCGCGCGGCAGGGCGCGCAGAACGCGCTGGAGAACTGCACGAGCGTGGCCCGCTCGCCGAGTTCCGCGCCCAGTTCCGCCGCACCGAGCCGCTTGCCGTCGTCGCGCCCGCGCACCCGCACTCTCCCGCTCCGCCGCCGTCGCAGCACTCCGTAGGCGCTCGCCGCCGCGAGCACCAGTACACACACCACCAGTCCGGTCATCACCTGCTTCAAGCGTTCACGAGACCGCAAAGATTCCCGCCCTCTCAACGGCGCCGCGTTGCGGAATGCTTGGTTCCTATGGACATCGATGCGAGAGGGCCGCGTTTCGGCGCGGCCGTGACGACCGTCGTCCTGGCGGTCGTTCTGGTCACGGGGAGCGCCTGGCTGCTGGCCTGGCAGACGCTGGCGTTCCTGCTCGGCGCGGCGGGCGGGGTGAGCCGGTCCCCCTACGGCCTGCTGTTCGCCAAGGCCGTACGGCCGCGGCTCGGGCCGCCGACCGAGTTCGAGGCGCCCGAACCGCCGCGTTTCGCCCAGGCGGTGGGGCTGCTCTTCGCCGGGCTCGGGCTCGTCGGCTACACCCTGGGGCTCGACTGGCTGGGACTGGCGGCGACGGGAGCGGCGCTCGCGGCGGCCTTCCTGAACGCCGCCTTCGGATACTGCCTGGGCTGCGAGTTGTACCTGCTCGTGCGGCGGATGGCGGTGCGCGCGGAGTAATGCGGAGTAATACGGGCGTAAAAGCACGAGGTGGGATCGCGCGGCGACGTGACGAGAATCTCCTCTCCGGCGGGCACGAGGACTGGCTACCCGGCCGTTCTTCGGGCACGATCTGCGACAAGCCGTAAACCTACGGCTGCGTAACTTTCCGCTGGGAATCCCTTCCCAGGCAGAGCAGGAAGGGTCCGACCCGCCCATGGCAGAGCTCGTCTACCGTCCCGTCGTCGGTTTCGCCCGCACGCTGTTCAAGGTGTGGGACCTCAAGATCGACCTCCAGGGTTCGGAGAACATCCCGCGCTCGGGCGGCGCCGTGCTGGTGAGCAATCACATCAGCTACCTGGACTTCGTCTTCGACGGCCTGGCGGCCCTGCCGCAGAAACGACTCGTACGTTTCATGGCGAAGGAGTCCGTCTTCCGGCACCGGATCTCCGGCCCGCTGATGCGCGGCATGAAGCACATCCCGGTGGACCGCAAGCAGGGCGAGGCGGCCTACGCGCACGCCCTGGACTCGCTGCGTTCGGGTGAAATCGTCGGGGTTTTCCCGGAGGCGACGATCTCGCAGTCGTTCACGCTGAAGAGCTTCAAGTCGGGCGCCGCGCGCCTGGCGCAGGAGGCCGGCGTCCCGCTGATCCCGATGGCGGTGTGGGGGACGCAGCGGCTGTGGACGAAGGGCCACCCCCGGAACTTCAAGCGCAGCCACATCCCCATCACGATCCGGGTCGGCGAGGCGATCGAGGCTTCCCGCGACAAGTACGCGGGCGCGATCACGCGTCAGCTGCGCGAGCGCGTCCAGGAGCTTCTGGAGGCCGCCCAGCGCGCCTACCCCGTGCGCCCGAAGGGTCCGGAGGACACCTGGTGGATGCCGGCCCACCTCGGCGGCACCGCACCCACGCCGGAGCAGGTGCGGGCGGCGGAGGCGCACTGACCAGGTGCCTCACAGCACGGTGGGGAGCGTCTCCCACAAGTGGGGCCGGTCACGGGCCGAAGTGAGAGCGTCGAGCACGACCGGGTGAGGCGCGGCATAGAGGACCGGACAGTCCGTTTCACCGGACGCCGGATCGGGCGTGAAGGCGAGCCGCTCGGCGTCGAGGGAGAACCGCGCGTCCACACCCGGCTTGTTGCCCCGGGGGTCCTGCCGGTGCCACGCGCCGTTGAACCGCACGGCGACCAGACCGTGCACCACCTCCAACTGCTGGTAGCACAACGCGGTCGGGATGTCCTCGGCCCGTAGCAGCGCCGCGAGCGCGTGGGCCTTGGCGTAGCAGATTCCGGTGCCCTGCTCCAGGACGTCGGAGGCGCGCCAGGTGACGCGGAGGTCGCCCGAGTCCTGCGAGTGCGGAATGGTGTCGCGCACGAATTCGAAGGCCGCCTGCGCATACTCATACGAGTCCCCCACACCCTTGGCCAGCTCGGCCGCTGTGGCGCGAACGAGCGGATGACGATGGTCGATCACCTCGTCAGCGGCCAAGTAGGCGGAGAGGTCTGGGGTTTCCTGGATCAGCTGCATACAGACAGAGCCTAGGGAGGAGATCACTCCCCGGTCAATGCATTTTCCGTTGGGCGCATATTTATGCAGCGCTGCGGAGAACGGCTGAACACCGCCGCAACCACTCGCCCGGCCGCAACCCTTCCCCCGCGCCACCGGTCTCGGCCTCCGCAGATCTGTAACTAGGGGGAAGCCATGAAGGACCCACACCGCCTGCTCGGCGCCGCGCTCGTCTCCTGCGCCCTGGCGGCGGCCGGAGTCGCTGCCGTGCCCGCGTACGCCATGGAGAACCAGCTGTGGATCAACGCACCGTACGAGACGGTGCTGCCCGGTGCGGACGCGAACGCTGACGCGCGTGCCCGCACCCTGGCCGTGCAGGTCAGCCGCGACGTCGCCGACGGCAGCCTGCCGGCCGGGCGACTGACCGTCGACGTGAGCGAGATCGCCTCGTTCGCGCGGGTGTCGTGGCCCGCGAACTGCGTGCCCGAGTCGGACGTCCAGGCGGTCTGTGCCGTCCCGGAGATGCCGGCGGGGACGGACACCGTGCAGGCCGCCACGTTCGAACTGCGCGCGCTGCCGGGCGCGGACGTCGGCGCTTCGGGATATGCCCGCTACTCGGCCACCGCCGGAGAGGCGACGTCCCACCCGGGTGAGACCCGGGTGGGCGTGGGCAACGGGCCGGACCTCGGGCTCAGCCAGGCCGACTGGCAGCGAGACCTCAGGCCGGGCTCGGAGACGAGCGTGCGGGCGACGCTGTCCAACAGCGGCAACCGCACCGCCGAGCGCACCCTGCTCTGGCTCAACGCCTCGTACGGCCTGCGCTTCAAGGAACGGCACGCGAACTGCGAGTACCGGGAGCACGAAACCGGCACCTCCGCCCTCTGCGTGCTGGACGAGGCGGTGGCGCCCGGGCAGGAGTACGCGCTGAAGACCGGACTGGGCGTCGGGCGCAAGGCGATGTACGAGCGGTTCGACCACTCCGTGCATCCCTACTCGGACGAGGCGCTCGCGGAGATGCGCGGCGAGTGGACGTGGACCCGGGGCACGGGGTCCGAGCTCGACCTGCGTCCGGTGACCGCCGCCGGGGCCATGGCGACGGACCCCGACATCGATCCCCAGGACAACTACCGGGCCGTCGTCCTCGATGCCCGGAACACCGCCGACCTGAAGCTCACCGGCAGCAGGGTGAGCGGTGGCGCCGGTGACACCGTGACCGCCCGTGTCACCGTGCACAACCGCGGCCCGGCCTGGGTGGCGTCGCTGGGCGTGGGCGCGTCCGTGGCCACGGTGAGGTTCCGGGCGCCGGAGGGCACCACGGTCGTGCTCCCGCCGGAGGCGGAGTGCTGGACGCAGCCGGAAGAGCCGGAGGAGGGGTCCGTCACGACCTACTTCTGCCGGACGCCCATCTACCTGCACGACAAGGCGTCGTACACCTTCGAGATTCCCTTGCGGATCGACCGTGTGGTGCGCGGGGCACGCGCCACGGTCGTCACCGTCAACGACGATCCCGAGCTGAGCATCAGGGAGTTCGACCCGAACCTGCGCAACAACAGGACGGAGATCGTCGTCAACCGGTGAACGGCACGGGTCAGCGGGCCATCTCCTCCTTGAGCGCCGCCACGAACGTGTCCACGTCCTCCTCGGTCGTGTCGAAGGCGCACATCCAGCGGACGTCGCCCGCGGCCTCGTCCCAGAAGTAGAAGCGGAACCGCTTCTGCAGACGCTCGCTCACCTCGTGCGGCAGGCGGGCGAACACCGCGTTGGACTGCACGGGGTAGAGGATCTCCACCCCGTGCACGGCGCGTACGCCCTCGGCGAGGCGCTGGGCCATCTCGTTGGAGTGGCGGGCGTTGCGCAGCCACAGGTCCCGGGCGAGCAGGGCCTCCAGCTGCACCGACACGAAACGCATCTTGGAGGCGAGCTGCATGGACAGCTTGCGCAGGTGCTTCATATGGCTGACGGCGTCCTGGTTCAGGACCACGACGGCCTCGCCGAAGAGGGCGCCGTTCTTGGTGCCGCCCAGGGAGAGGAGGTCGACGCCGGCGGCGTCGGTGAACGTCCGCATCGGGACGTTCAGGGTGGCGGCGGCGTTGGCCAGCCGGGAGCCGTCCAGGTGCACCTTCATGCCGTGCGCGTGGGCGTGCTCGCAGATGGCGCGTATCTCGTCCGGCGTGTAGGCCGTGCCCAGTTCGGTGGTCTGGGCGATGGAGACGACCTGCGGCATCGCGCGGTGCTCGTCGTCCCAGCCGTACGCCTGCCGGTCGATCAGCTCGGGGGTGAGCTTGCCGTCGGGCGTCGGCACGGTGAGCAGCTTCAGGCCACCGACCCGTTCGGGGGCGCCGCACTCGTCGACGTTGATGTGCGCGCTCTCGGCGCAGATCACCGCGCCCCAGCGGTCGGTGACCGCCTGGAGGGCGACGACGTTCGCGCCGGTGCCGTTGAAGACCGGGAAGGCCTCGGCCGTGGTGCCGAAGTGGCTGCGGACGACGCTCTGGAGGTTCTCGGTGTACGCGTCCTCGCCGTACGAGACCTGGTGCCCGCCGTTGGCCAGGGCCAGGGCGGCGAGCACCTCCGGGTGGGCGCCGGCGTAGTTGTCGCTGGCGAAACCGCGGACTTCCGGGTCGTGATGGCGGCGCGCGTCGGTCTTCGGCGGGTTCACGGCTTCTCGGTGAGCCACAGACGGTTTCCGTTCACTTCGGCGGCGGGCTTGTCCCAGACACCCACGACGGCCTCGGCCAGATCCTTGACGTCGGTGAAGCCCGCGAACTTCGCGTTGGGTCGCTCGGCGCGCATCGCGTCGTGCACCAGCGCCTTGACCACCAGGATGGCAGCGGCGGACGTCGGGCCCTCGGCGCCCCCCGCCTTGCGGAAGGCGTCGGCCAGCGCGAGCGTCCAGGCCTCGGCGGCGGCCTTGGCGGCGGCGTACGAGGCGTTGCCCGCGGTCGGCTTGGTGGCACCGGCCGCGCTGATCAGCAGATACCGTCCGCGCTCGCTGCGCTGCAGGGCCTCGAAGAAGGCCAGCGACGTGTGCTGCACGGTGCGGATCAGCAGCAGCTCCAGGAAGTCCCAGTCGTCGAGACTCGTCTTGATGAAGGTCTCGCTGCCGCGCCAGCCGCCCACCAGGTGGACCAGGCCGTCGACGCGGCCGAAGTCCTTCTCGATGTGAGCGGCCCAGTCACGGGTGGACTGGAGGTCCAGCAGGTCGACGGGCTCACCGGTGACGGCCGCGCCGCCCGACGCGTAGCGGGCCGCGTCCACGGCCTCCGCGAGCCGCTCGGGATCGTTGTCGGCGGCGGCGACGGTCGCCCCCGCCTCGGCCAGTCGCAGCAGCGCCGCCCGGCCCGCGGGCCCGCCCGCGCCGGCCACCGCGATCACCGCACCGCTGAGAGCTCCGTTCCCCGCCATCTTCTTCGCCTCCTGAGCAGTGTTCTCGGTTCCGCGGAGGTTTCCGCCGCTCACGCGGCGATCCGCTCGGCGCCGTCCGCCGTGATGCCCTTGGTGGAGGCGATCACGTTCTTCAGCTTCTTGGACAGTGCCTCATAGAACATGCTCAGCGGAAACTCGTCCGGAAGCACGTCATCGACGAGTTTCCGGGGCGGCTGCGTCACATCCAGGGCCTCCGGGCCCTTGGCCCACTTCGAGCCGGGGTGCGGGGAGACGTACGTGGAGACCAGCTCGTATCCGGCGAACCAGTGGACGAGCTTGGGGCGGTCGATGCCGTCGCGGTACAGCTGCTCGATCTCGGCGCACAGCTGGTTGGTGACCTGCGGGGCACGCTCCCAGTCGATGGTCAGCTTGTTGTCGGTCCAGCGGACGACGTCGTGCTTGTGCAGGTAGGCGAAGAGGAGCTGGCCGCCGAGACCGTCGTAGTTGCGCACGCGCTCACCGGTGACCGGGAAACGGAACATACGGTCGAAGAGCACCGCGACCTGCACGTCACGGGCCTGCGGGACGCCCTCGCCCGACAGCTTCACGGCCTCCTTGAAGGCGGTGAGATCACAGCGCAGCTCCTCCAGGCCGTACATCCAGAACGGCTGGCGCTGCTTGATCATGAACGGGTCGAAGGGCAGGTCGCCGTGGCTGTGGGTGCGGTCGTGGACCATGTCCCACAGGACGAACGCCTCCTCGCAGCGCTTCTGGTCGTGGACCATCGCGGCGACGTCCTCGGGCAGCTCGAGGCCCAGGATGTCGACCGCGGCGTCGGTCACCCGGCGGAAGCGGGCGGCCTCGCGGTCGCAGAAGATGCCGCCCCAGCTGAACCGCTCGGGTGCCTCGCGCACGGCGATGGTCTCGGGGAACAGGACGGCGGAGTTGGTGTCGTAGCCGGCCGTGAAGTCCTCGAACTTGATGCCGCAGAACAGCGGGTTGTCGTAGCGCGTGCGCTCCAGTTCGGACAGCCAGTCCGGCCAGACCATGCGCAGCACGACCGCTTCGAGATTGCGGTCCGGGTTGCCGTTCTGCGTGTACATCGGGAAGACGACCAGGTGCTGGAGGCCGTCCGCGCGGCTCGCCGCGGGCTGGAAGGCCAGCAGGGAGTCGAGGAAGTCGGGCACCTGGAAGCCGCCGTCGGCCCAGCGGCGCAGGTCCTTGACCAGGGCCTCGTGATAGGCGGCGTCGTGCGGGAGCAGCGGGGAGAGCTCCAGTACCGCGTCGGCGGCCCGGCGGACGGCCAGCTCGGCGTCGGCGGCATCCGGCGCGCCCTCGGCGTCGAAGTCGATCGACCCGTCCTTGGACTGCCATGGCCGGATCCGCTCCACGGCATCCTTGAGCACGGGCCATGCCGGGTGCTCCACCACCCTGGCCACGGGAGGAACCAGGCCCTCCGAACCCACCTGCACAAGAATTTCCGTCATGTCCCACCTTCCACGGGAGAATCTCGCGTACCTCGACCGTATACACACGAGGTTCCTCCCAGCAAGGGCAACCTCCGAAAATTATCCTGCCTCACACGGGGCTTCGCCGCACTTTTTCCTGCCGGTCATGCTTCTGCCCGCATGTGCGCCGACCATGCCCTCGCCCTCTGCAGAGGGCGGGTACAGGCGATACGGTCCAGGTGGGCCGTAAGGCCCCCAGTGCCGCCTGTCGACGGAAGAGAGTCGCGTCTTGAACTTCCTCACCATTGGTCACCGCGGAATCATGGGTGTGGAACCCGAGAACACCCTCCGGTCCTTCGTCGCCGCCCAGGAGGCCGGCCTCGACGCCATCGAACTCGACCTGCATCTGAGCAAGGACGGCGCGCTCGTCGTCATGCACGACACGGACGTGGACCGCACGACCGACGGCAGCGGGCCCATCGCCGAGAAGACCCTGGCCGAGCTGCGCGCCCTGGACGCGGGCAGGGGCGAGCGGGTGCCGGTCTTCGAGGAGGTTCTGGAGGCCGTCCAGTCACCGCTCCAGGCGGAGATCAAGGACGCGCAGGCGGCACGGGCGCTGGCCGAGGTGATGAACCGGCGCGGACTGGCCGGCCGGGTGGAGGTGTCCTCGTTCCATGACGAGGCGATCGCCGAGATCAAGCCACTGGTGCCGGGTGTGCGCACCGCGCTGATCGCCAGCCGCTACGGCACCGACATCGTGGACCGCGCCGTCGCGGTCGGCGCCGAGACCGTCTGCCTGAACATCCGGCGGCTCACCCTGGAGATCGTGGAGCGCGCCCGCAAGGCCGACCTGAAGATCATCGGCTGGGTGGTCAACACACAGGACCATCTGCGGCTCGTCCGGGCGTTCGGCCTGGACGGCGCGACCACCGACCACCCGGACATCAAGCGCACGGGCCGTTTCACGGCCTAGCCGAGCTCCTTGACCAGCAGCTCGAACTTCAGGTCGTCGCGCTGGGGGATGCCGAAGCGCTCGTCGCCGTACGGGAAGGGGGTCATCCGTCCCGTACGGCGGTAGCCGCGCCGCTCGTACCAGGCGATGAGGTCGTCGCGCACGGATATCACGGTCATGTGCATCTCCGTCACGCCCCACGTGGCGCGAGCCAGGCCCTCCGCCTCCGCGATGATCACCTTGCCGAGGCCCGCGCCCTGGAGCCTGGGGCTGACCGCGAACATCCCGAAGTAGGCGTGGTCGCCGCGGTGCTCGAGCTGGCAGCACGCGACGATCCCGCCGTCCCGCTCCACAGTCAGCAACCGGCTGTCCGCCGACTTGATGACGGCCAGCACGCCCTCCGGGTCGGTCCGCTGCCCTTCGAGAATGTCCGCCTCGGTGGTCCACCCGGCCCGGCTGTCGTCACCCCGGTACGCGGACTCGATCAGCGCGACGAGCTCGTCCACATCGGCGTCGGTGGCATGGCGGAAGGTCAGTCCGGTGGCGGCGGTGTCGGCGGTGTCCATGGGCGTACGTCTCCGTTTCGGGGCGCGGCTCGGGCATGGACGAGAGTAGCGCCGCCACTAGGCTCTCGTGCATGGTGCATGTACTCAGCAGCCGGATCCTGCTCCGCCCGTCCGACCCCGAGCGGTCCCGTGCCTTCTACGGCGAGCAGCTGGGCCTCGCCGTCTACCGGGAGTTCGGCACGGGTCCCGAGCGCGGCACGGTCTACTTCACGGGCGGTGGCTTCCTCGAGGTCGCGGGCCGGTCCGAGACTCCCCCGTCGCCCACCGTGCGGTTGTGGCTCCAGGTCGACGACGTGGTCGCGGCGGAGGAGGAGCTGCGGGCGAAGGGCGTCGAGATCGTACGGCCGCCGGTGAAGGAGCCGTGGGGTCTGGTCGAGATGTGGACCGCGGACCCGGACGGGACGCCGATCGTGCTGGTCGAGGTCCCGGCGGACCACCCGATGCGGTTCCGGCCCGGCATCTGAGGTCACCCGGGGCGGTGCTCCCAGCCCCGGTCGGTGCGGGTGAGTTCGCGGAAGCCCGCGCCCGCCAGGAGGTCGAGCCTGGCGCTGTCGGCGGCCGTTTCGTAAGCGACGAGCCGGTCGACGCCGCACAGGCGGAGCCAGTCGGCGGCCTGGGCCAGAAGCCAGTGCTCCAGGCCGGTGCCGTGCTGCGCGGGGTCGACGTGGAGGTTGCCGATGTCGGCCAGGCCCGCGGCGCGGGCGTGCCGCTCGGGGCGGGCCAGGGCCGTGTCCACCTCGACGAAGCCGAGGGCGCGCGCGTCGGCGCAGGCCGTGAAACGGGTGCCGCACTCCCCCAGCGTGCGTTCGACCGTGACACCCGGCCGGGGTTCGTGCGCCGGCAGGTCGGCGACCCGGGCGATCAGGATGACCTCGGTGTCGCCGACGTGCTGGAATCCCGCGCGTTCGTAGACGGCCCGGATGTGGGGCCAGTTGCGGGGCAGGCCGTGGACGAGCGGGGCGGGCAGCGCGCCGTCGGCGTACCGGACGCGGACGTTCCAGCGGGCGAGCTGTGCCAGGCAGGCCCGCATCAGCAGGTCGGCCGCCCGGTCGGCGTCCGGCCAGTGCGACGCCGCCGGGCGGTGGACGAACCAGTAGATCTCGGCGCTGTCCCGATAGGTATCGCCGACCTCGGCGTCCGCGCGGTAACGGAGCAGATGGGCCGCGGCGACGACGCACTGTCGCTGCTCGGCGACGAGCGTCGTCCGCTCGGCCACCCACGGGTCGGTGATGAACTCGCCGGGCTGCCGCTCCAGGCCGCCGAGGACGGTGTTCACGGAGACGGAGACGCCGGGGACGACCGCCGCCACGTGCATGTTGACCAGGTCGGTGAGCTGGTCGCGGTCGGCTCGGCGGAAGGGGCGCACCTCGAGTGCGGGCATGGGGTACCTCCGGTCGGGTGAAGGAGCTGGAGGCCGCCACGCGGTGCGGTACGGGGTGAGGGTACGTCGGGGCCGGTCCGGCACACCAGTGGGTTTCCCGGATGGCAGGGAGCCCCGGGCGCGGCTTAGCGTGCTGGAGGGAGCTGCCTCGCCGCTCGCGGAAGGAACGCCATGAAGCTCGACGCACCGGTGACCGGCGGGCCCTGCTGGACCGAGCTGGGGACCAGTGATCTCCGGGCGGCGCAGCGGTTCTACACGCGGCTGTTCGGCTGGCGTCCGGAGACCGATCCGCGCCAGGAGGCGGGCGGCTACACCGTCGCGCACCTGGGGGAAGCGGCCGTCGCCGCGCTCACCCCGCTGTACCAGCCGTCGCAGCCGGTCGCGTGGAACGTGTCGTTCGCGGTGACCGACGCGGACGCCACGGCGCGTGCGGTGACGGGGGCGGGCGGGGTGGTGCTGTTCGGCCCGATGGACGTGTTCGACGTGGGCCGTTTCGTGGTGGCCGCCGACCCGGGCGGTGCCGTGTTCCAGCTGTGGCAGGCGGGGACCTTCCCGGGCGCGGGGCTGTTCAACGCGCCCGGTTCGCTGGGTTGGGTGGAGCTGTTCACGCGGGATCCCGAGCAGGCCGTCGCCTTCTACACACGGGTGTTCGGCTGGAGCGTCAACGCCTCGGAGCGGTACCCGCGGTGGGGCGTCGGCGGTGCGGACTTCGGCGGGATGGTGTCCATGGACGACAAGTTCCCGCCGGAGGTGCCGGCGCACTGGCTGCCGTACTTCGCGGTGGCGGACGTGGACGCCGCGACCGCTGTAGTCCAGCAGCACGGCACCGTCCTGATGGTGCCGACCTCCGTGCCCGACGGGCCGCGCATCGCGGTGCTGCGGGACCCGCAGGGGGCGATGTTCGGCGTGTACCGGGCGGGCGGGGACGGCTGGGGCGACGGTGGGTGAGTCCCGGGGGCGTGGCTTGCGCTGAAGTGCGCTCCAGCTCCTAGCGTGGTGCGTACGACCTGCCGCCCGGAGGGGAAGAGACCGTGCGTTACACACTGTTCGGCAAGACCGGTCTGCGCGTGAGCGAGCTGAGCCTCGGCGCGATGACCATCGGCGACGACTGGGGCTGGGGCGCCGGCAAGGAGGCCAGCGCCCGGATCGTCGACGCGTACGCGGAGGCGGGCGGCAACTTCATCGACACCGCCAACAACTACACCGACGGCAGCTCGGAACGCATCCTCGGGGAGCTGCTGGAGGACCGGCGCGAGGGGTTCGTGCTGGCGAGCAAGTACACCTGCGGTATCCGCGACGGCGATGTCAACGCCGCGGGCAACCACCGCAAGAACCTGGTCCAGTCGGTGGAGGCGAGCCTGGAGCGGCTGCGCACCGACCGGCTCGACGTGCTGTGGGTGCACGCGCGGGACAACTTCACACCGGTCGAGGAGGTCATGCGGGCGCTGGACGACCTGGTGCGCGCGGGCAAGGTGCTGTACGTCGGTGTCTCGGACTGGCCCGCCTGGGAGATCGCCCAGGCCAACACGCTGGCGGAGCTGCGGGGCTGGACCGCGTTCGCCGGATCCCAGTTGCGCTACAACCTGCTGGAACGGACGCCCGAGCGGGAACTGCTGCCCCAGGCCCGGGCGTTCGACCAGGCCGTGTTGCTGTGGGCGCCGCTGGCGGCCGGAAAGCTGACCGGCAAGTACCGCAGGGGTGAGGCGGGGCGGCTGGACACGACGGGCGGCGACGTCGACCCGCGCGAGGAGGCGGTGATCAGCGCCGTCCTGGAGGTCGCCGAGCAGGGTGGCTGGAGTCCGGCCCAGGTGGCGCTGGCCTGGCTGCTGGCCCGGCCGGGCAACGTGGTCCCGATCATCGCGGCGACCAAGGAAAGCCAGCTCGCCGACAACCTGGGCAGCGTCGACGTCCGCCTGGACGAGGACGCCCTCGCCCGCCTCGACGAGGTGAGCGCGGTACCGCTCGGCTTCCCGCACGACTTCGTCCGCGAACCGGCCATCACCCGCAACATCTACGGCGACCGCTGGCCGGCCATCGACGACCGCCGCTCCACGCACCGCCGCACGGCACACGAGATCCTCTGACCGCCGGCCGGCCCGGCACCGGCCCCTCACCGAGCGGAGGCGCGGCCCTCCGCCGACCGGCCTCCGTCCGCCGCCGGATGCCCTCCCTTGGCCGCCGTTGCCCCGGAGTGATGTGCCCGCAGAACCAGGCGGTCCCGCCGGGCACGGCACCCGGACACCGCCGACCGGCCGCGCCCGGTCCGGGCCCGACCGGCAGGGACGCGGCCCGACCGCTCCGTCCCAAGCCACCGCCCGTATACCGGCTCAGGCCCGGAGCACGCCCAGGCGGCCCTCCAGTTGGCCGAGCAACTCTCCGAGCAGGGCTGCGAGTTCACCCTGTTCGGGGGCGTCAAGGCCGGACAGAACCGCTGTCTCGTAGGCGAGCTGGGCGGGCAGGACGCCGTCGACGACTTCGCGTCCGGCGTCGGTGAGGCGGAGGTGCGCGACGCGGCGGTCGCGGCTGTCGCTCCGGCGTTCCACCAGGCCGCGTTCGGTCAGCTGCTTGAGGCGTTTGGTGACGGCGGCGCCCGAGGAGAAGGTCTCCCGAGCCAGTTCCCCGGGGGTCAGTTCGTGCCCGGTGCGGCGCAGCGCGCCCAGCAGATCGAACTCCGGGCGGCTCAGACCCGCCCGGCGCAGCGGCGCGTCCTCGGCCTGCTGCAGGAGGGCGGCACAGCGGTTGATCCGGCCGATGACCTCCATCGGCCCGGTGTCGAGCCCGGGGTGCACGGCCTGCCACTGCCGCACGACACCGGCAACGGTGTCACCCCGCCGGCCACCGGCCGGGGCGCCTTCGGCCGCGGGGGCCTGGTCGGCGGACTCTCCTCCGGCCGTGCGGGTCCCGTCGGCTGACCGCCGGCCGGGGGACTGCTGCCCGACCGCGGGGGCATCGCCGGCCGGTTCCCCTCCGGCCGTTTGAATCCCATCGGCTGACCGCCGGTCAGCGGGCTGCTCCCCGACCGCGGGGGCATCGCCGGCCGAATCCCCTCCGGCCGTTTGAATCCCGTCAGCTGACCGCCGGTCAGCGGGCTGCTCCCCGACCGCGGGGGCATCGCCGGCCGAATCCCCTCCGGCCGCCCTCGTCCGGCCAGCCGTACGGCCCTCGGCGAGGTCGTCGCCCGTCCGTTGGGCAGCCCCGGACGTCGGCTGCGGACCGGGTCCCGGGTCGTCCCCTGTGGGCGATGGTCCTTCCGTCGCCGTCATGGCCGTGCGTCCTCCGTCTCCGTGCCCGTGCCCCGCTCCGGGAGCAGCCCCTGGCGTCGTGCCGTAGCGGCGAGCGTACGGTGTCCGGACTGTTCGGCGAGCACGACCCGCTCCTGGGGCAGGGCGCGCTGCCACCATTCGCCGGCCGCGGCGTCGGCGGTGGCCCGCAGATCGGCCAGGGCGACGGCGAGGCCGCGGCGGGCCGACTCCAGGGCGGCGGTGCCGGGGTCCGGCTCGGCCAGGAGGCGGGCGGCGTGCTCGCGAGTCCGGTCGGCGGTGGCCAGCGCCCGTTCGACACGGTCGCCCGCCCGCCGGTTGGTGACGGCCACGGCGGCGACGAAGCCGGCCAGGGCGCCTACGACGGTGTCCACGACGCGCTCCGTCATCAGCTCGCCGGGCTCCTGAAATCCGGCGAACTCGGTGATGAGCAAGGCCATGGGGGTCACGCAGACACTGCCGAGCCAGTAGTTGCGGCTGATCAGCACCTCGGCGCCGAAGCTGAACGCGAGGCAGCACAGGACGAGGACCGCCTGGTCCAGGTGCGCGAGCGGCGCGACGGCCGCGAAGACCAGCACGCCGACGACGTTGCCGACGACCCGCTGGACGGCCCGGCTCCAGGTGAGGGCGATGTTGGCCTGGTAGAGCGAGGCGGCGGTGACCAGGGCCCAGTAAGGGCGGCCGATTCCCAGGGCGAGGGAGGCGTAGCCGGCGAGTGCGCAGCCGAGCGCGGTGCGCACCGCGAGCGGGGCCAGCGGGCCGAGCCGCGCCCAGAGGGAGCGGGCCGCGTCCACACCGAGGAGTTCGTCGGCGGCCGCCGGTGGCAGACCGGCCTGCGGGACGGGCCCGGTACCGCGCAGCGCGCGGGCCCACGCACGCAGCCGGTCGGCATCCGACTCCGCCGGCGCCGCGAGGGCGACCTCGGCCCGCACGACGAGCCGTTCGAGAGCACGCCGGGTCCGGGAGGGTGCGCCGGTGGACAGCAGTGACTGCCAGGCGGCCTGGACGGCGGCGTAGCCGGCGGCACGGGCCTGGGCACGGCCCTCGCCCGTGCCGCCCGTTTCGGCGTAGGCGGCCGCGGCCATCAGCGCACTGGCGGTGGCGCGGCGTTCCGGACCGTGCGGCCGGACGAGTGCGGGCGCCATGCAGACCAGCCAGGCCCAGGCACCCGTCGCGGCGGCCAGGGCCAGATGGCCGGGGACCCGGTCGAGGGTCTGCGGCGCGAACAGCGAGGCGGAGCTGACGAACGTGAGGACGACATTGCCCGGCGGCCCGACCCGGGTGGCGTCGCACAGCACCTTCTGAGCGGCGGCCAGCAGGGCACCGACCGTGACCAGCACGACGGCGCTGCCGGTGAGTGAGGCGGCGACCAGGGCGACGGCGAGTCCGCCGAGCATGCCGAGCACCACCCACACCAGGGTCCCGGCCCGGGCGGCGTAGGGGCGGTTGTGGGCGTACAGCGCGCACAGGGACCCGGCCATCGTGTACATCGCCAGGTCGAGCCGGCCGAGCGCCAGGAGGGTGAGGTTGGGAGGGGCGATCGCCGCGACCACGCTCAGCGCGGGCTTGAACCAGATCTCGGAGGGCCGGCCGACGCGCAGCACGCCCGCCAGCGGGAGTCGCCGGGCGGGAGGGGAGGTGGGGGTGGGGTTCGCGCTGCTCATTCCCATAAGGTTAGCAGGTGTTTTACTCGTAAAACATACTCGGCGGACATACGCGCTCACCTGCTGTGCTCCGTCGAATGCTCCCCGTGTACACCCTTGCGCTCGCGTGCGCGCCGCATGGCCGGGGCATCGAATGACCGACTGTCGAGCGGGGAGGTGCGCGTGCACGGACCGGCTTCGTCCGGCTGGCTGCTGGTGGCGCTCTGCGCGGTGACCGGCGCCTACTGCCTGGTGCGGATGCGCAGCGGCGGTGAGGCGCTGATGGGGTTCGGGATGGCCGCGATGGCGGTTCCGGCGGCGGTGTTCTCCCCGCCCTCGTGGGCCTGGCTCGCGTACGCGTCCGTGTTCGGGGCGGCCGCGGTCCACGCGCTGTGGGCGGCACGGGCCGGGGCCCACCATCTGCACCATCTGGCGGGAGCCGCGGCGATGGTCTACATGTCCGTCGTCATGGCCGGCTCTCCCGCACACGCGCACGGTCAGGGCGGATCGGGAGTTCCGCTGCTGACAGGGGCGTTGCTGCTGTACTTCGCCGGATACGTGCTGCTGACCGGCGTCCGGCTGGTGCCGGTGCCCGCCGTGGCCGGGAGCGGGGCCGCGAGCGGCGGGTCCGCCGGCTGGGGCGACCGGCCGGAGCTGGCACGGGCCTGCCGGCTGTCCATGGGGATCGCGATGGTGGCGATGCTGCTGACGCTGTGATCCGTTGCCTGCGTCACTTTGGCGGCGCAAGTCGTACCCCTGGGCGGCGCCGCGCTCATAGGCTGCCTCCCATGATGCTCCCCGCGGCACTGTTGCTGCTCGGCGCCCTGACCGCCGTGGTGGCTCCCCGGCTGCTCGCCCGGGCGGACTGGCCCGATCGCGAGCCGGTGGTGGCGCTGTGGGCGTGGCAGTGCGCGGTGGCGGCCGTGCTCGTGTGTTGTGCGCTGTCGATGACGCTCAGCGCGGCGGCGGCCTGGCACGCGGTCGGCGGGCATGTCTTCGCGACGGCGCCGAGCGCCGCCGTCGAGGCCTATGCCCTCGGTACGGCGGGCCCTTGGGCGGCGACCACGGCGGTGGCGCTGGCCTGCGGCGGTCTGTGGAGCGCGGCGATGCTGGTCCGCGAGGTCGGCCGGGCGCGCGCCCGGCGCCGCAGCCGGCGCGCCGATCTGCTGGTCCGGGCCCCGCTGCTGCCGGGCGAGGTGGCCGTGTCCGGCCGGCTCGTCGTCCTGGAGAGCGAGCGGCCCGACGCCTGGTGGCTGCCCGGCACCCCGCCTCAACTGGTCGTCACCACGGCCGCGTTGCGCCGGCTGAAGGGACGACAGCTGGACGCCGTGCTCGCCCATGAGCAGGGGCACGCGCGGGCCCGGCACGACTGGCTGCTGAACTGTTCCTCCGCCCTGGCGGGCGGCTTTCCGCAGGTGCCGGTGTTCGCCGCGTTCCGCGACGAGATGCACCGCCTGGTCGAACTCGCCGCCGACGACACGGCCTCCCGCCGCTTCGGACGTCTGACCACGGCCCTGGCCCTGGTCGAACTGAACGAGCACCGCGGTGTGTTCGGCCCCTGCCCGACGCCGCAGGCCCATGTCCCGGCGCGGGTGCACCGCTTGCTCACCCCTCCGGACCGGCTGACCGCCGCACACCGTCTGCGGCTGACGGCGGCGGCAGCGCTGGTGCCGGTGGTGCCGGTGTTGCTGGCGTTCGTACCGGGGCTGCGGGCGCTGGGATAGCCGGCGCGTGGGACACGGGCGCGGGCTGCAGATGTGGCCGAAGTCCGTGGTTTGGGATCCGAAGATCACCACCGCACTGGATCCGGAGCCCCGGATTCGGCGAGGATCGCATCATGCACACCTCGTCCGTGGACTCCCCGCCCCGTCCCGAGCACCGCACCGCCGCCGGTTCCGCCGGCGTCCTGGCCCTGTGCTCGGCTCTGCTGCTGACCCTGGTCGCGGTCAGATGGAGCCCGTTGATCACCACGGACAAGGACATCTCCGGCACCACCCACCGCTGGGCGGTCGACGAAGCCGGCATCACCCAGGCGTTCCGCATCCTGACGGACTGGGTGTGGGACCCGTGGACGATGCGTCTGCTGTGCGCGGCGGTCGTCGTCTGGCTCGTCGTGCGGCTCGCGGCGCGCTGGACGGCCGTGTGGCTGGCGCTGACCGTCACGCTGGGCACGCTGCTCCAGCAGGGCCTCAAGGCGGCTGTGGACCGCCCACGTCCGGTCTGGCCCGACCCGGTCGACTCGGCCCACTATTCGGCCTACCCGTCGGGTCACGCCATGACCGCCACGGTCGTGTGCGGCCTCCTGCTGTGGCTCCTGCACCGTCACGGTGTGAGCCGTGCCGTGTGGCGTACGGCCCTGAGCGTGGCCGTCGTCTCCGTGATCGGGGTCGGGCTGACCCGCGTCTGGCTGGGTGTCCACTGGCCTTCGGACGTGCTGGGCGGCTGGCTGCTGGGCGCGACGGTGGTGGCCCTGGCGGTGTGGGTGCACCAGCGCGCCGGCATCCGTGAACACCCGCGGGAGTCAGGCGCGCCCTCGTAGGATCACCCCATGACCGCCGTGCTGTTCGACTTCTCCGGGACCCTCTTCCGTGTCGAGTCCACCGACTCCTGGCTGCGCGGCACCCTGGCCGGGACCGCGATCCGGCTCGCGGAGGCGGAGATGGCCGCCGTGGCGCGGGCGCTGGAGGCCGCGGGGGCGCTGCCGGGCGGTGGCGATCCCGCCCGGGTGCCGGAAGAGCTGGCCGAGGCCTGGCAGATCCGGGATCAGAGTGCCGAGCTGCACCGGGCCGCGTACACCGGCGTCTCCCGCCAAGTCACACTGCCCGACCCGGCATTGCACGACGCGCTGTACGACCGCCACATGGACCCGGCCGCGTGGGCCCCGTACCCGGACGCCGTCGAGGTGCTCCGTGCGCTGCGCGAGCGGGGCATCCCGGTCGGCGTGGTCAGCAACATCGGCTGGGACCTGCGCCCGGTCTTCCGCGCACACGGCCTGGATCCCTACATCGACGAGTACGTCCTGTCGTACGAGCACGGCATCCAGAAGCCCGACCCGCGGCTGTTCGCCGCCGCCTGCGAGGCGCTGGGCGCCGATCCGCGCCGGACGCTCATGGTCGGCGACGACCGCAGGGCGGACGGCGGCGCCACTGCTCTGGGCTGCGGGGTGCACTTCGTGGACCATCTGCCGGTGACCGACCGGCCGGACGGGCTGCGGCCGGTCCTGGACCTGGTGAGCTGAGGGTCGCACCGCCCGAACAAGCAGCCCGAGGCGACCATCCGGTCCTCTGCTCGCCCGCCTCGGACGATCCCCCGTGTCGCCCGAGGCAGACGGCATCCCCGGCTGGGGCAACGCGGCCCCGGCCGGATGCTCCGAGTATAGTTGGCTGGCAGCCAGTCAACGCAGGAGTTACAGCATGTCCCCGCGCAGCGCCTCGGTCAACGAAGAGTTGCGGAGACGTTCGAAGGAGCGGCTTCTGCAGGCGGCGGTCGAGCTGGTCGACGAGCGCGGGTTCGAGGCGACGACGCTCGGCGACATCGCCGACCGGGCGGGCTCGGCGCGCGGGCTGGTCTCGTACTACTTCCCCGGCAAGCGCCAGCTCGTGCAGTCCGCCGTGCACCGGCTGATGCACCGCACGCTGGAGGAGGCGCTGGAGCGCGAGCCGTGCGCCGAGGACGGCCGGGAGCGGATGGCGCGGGCCATCGACGCGATCCTTGGCCTGGCCGGGGACCGGCCCGTGCTGATGCGCCAGCACATGGCCGGGCTGCTGCAGGCCGAGGGCTTCGTGCCCTGCCCGGAGCAGCGGCGGCTGGCCGAACTGCTGCGGGACACCGTCGCCCGGCTCGGGTCGCGGGACGTCGAGAGCGACTACCCGATGCTGCGCGCCCTGCTGATGGGCGCCGTGTACGCGGCGCTGGTGCCGGGGGTGCCGATGCCGGTCCCGGTGCTGCGGGCCGAGTTGTTCGAGCGCTACCGGCTCGACTGGGAGCTGGGTGTCCCGCCGGAGACCGGAGCCTCCGACGGGACGGGTGACAGGGATCTGTCACGGTTCTTCGCGACCGGGGCCGCACCGGGGCACGGCCCGGAGGGTCAGTCGAAGTAGTCCGGCTGCGTCTGCACGTTGAGTTCGCGCATGTGGACCCTGCGGGCCGGGTCGGTGCGCCGGTCGTCGATCTTCAGGACGTCGAAGCCCCTGGCGTACTCGTTCGAGTAGATGTAGCCGTTGTAGTAGTACGCCGACCACGAGCCGCCCGACTTGATCGTGTCCGTGGTCAGCGGGCCGCGGTCGAAGTAGGCGATCTCCTTCGGCTTCGCCGAGTCGGTGAAGTCCCAGACGGAGACACCGCCCTGGTACCAGGCCTGGACCATCAGGTCCTTGCCCTTCACCGGGATCAGCGAGCTGTTGTGGGCCACGCAGTTCTCGGTGTCCGCCTGGTGGCGCGGGATCTTGAAGTAGCTGCGGAAGACAAGCTTGCGCTTGTCGCCCTTGCCGACGATGTCGTAGATGCCGTCGGCGCCGCGGTTCGGTCCGATCTCCGCGTTGCACGTGGCCGCGCCGCCGCCGCCCAGCTCATCGGTGTAGACGACCTTGTTCGCCTTCTGGTTGAAGGTCGCCGAGTGCCAGAACGCGAAGCTGACGTTGTCCTGGACGCGGTCGATGACCTTCGGGCGCTCCGGGTCCTTGATGGAGAACAGGAGGCCGTCGCCCATGCAGGCGCCCGCGGCCAGGTCCTTCGACGGCAGCACGGTGATGTCGTGGCAGCCGGTGGTCTTGGAGACGCCCGGGTTGGTGGGTCCGCCCGGGTTGCCGCCGCCGTCCGGCCCCTCACCGGGGAACAGCACGGGGAAGCCCACGACCTTCGCCTTCTCGGGGGCGTTGCGCGGCACCTTGATGACGGAGATGCCGTCGTGCGGCGGCTGGCAGTCGGGGTACGTGGCGTTCGGCGAGTACGAGGAGACGTACACGTAGACATTGCGGCGCTCGGGCACCAGCGTGTGGGTGTGCGAGCCGCAGGCGGTCTCGACGGCTGCGACGTACCTCGGGTTGCGCTTGTCGCTGATGTCGAAGACCTTCATGCCCTCCCACGAGGACTTCTCGGTCGCCGGCTGGGTGGTGCTGGTGCAACTGCTGTCGCTGCGCGAGGAGTCGGTGGACAGGAACAGCAGGTCGCCGGAGACGGAGATGTCGTTCTGCGAGCCGGGGCACAGCACCTGGGCGACGGTCTTCGGTGCCTTGGGGTTGCTGATGTCGAAGATGCGGAAGCCGTCGTAGTTGCCCGCGAACGCGTACCTGCCCTGGAAGGCGAGGTCCGAGTTCGTGCCCTGGAGCACGTCCTTGGGGACGAACGCCAGGTGCTGGATGTTGTCGGAGTGGACGATCTCGTCCTGGGCGGGTATCTCGCCCTTCTCGATGGCCTCACGGACCTCGGCCTGGGCGCTCTTGGAGACCTTCTTCGGCGCGGGCGGCGCGTCCCC
Organism: Streptomyces sp. NPDC044719; assembly: GCF_056433405.1. Lineage (NCBI taxonomy): Bacteria > Bacillati > Actinomycetota > Actinomycetes > Kitasatosporales > Streptomycetaceae > Streptomyces > Streptomyces sp. NPDC044719. Next base: position 506,367 of record NZ_JBWKHE010000004.1, on the reverse strand, counting down.
CGGGTCGGGGGTGGCCCCTGCCGGTGCCGCTGTGAGGAGCGCGGCCAGCAGTCCACCGGCGGCCGCGAGGACGCCCAGGCGTCTGCGGCGTGTTCTGCGGTCGTTCAACAGGATCACTGTTTTCCTCCCTGGTTCCGTTCACTGCGGAACGGTTCACGCACCACGCAGTATCGTCTTCGCCATGGACATACCAATAGAGGGCAACGGAATCGCAATGAAGTTTTGCGATCAATGACCCGCGGAAGCGTGCCAGTACGCCGTCCGCAACACGAGGTGCGTCCCAACCCGCCCGTCACAGGAGGTCGTTGTGCTCTTCCGCCGCGTGTCTCGTGCGTGCGTCGTCACGACGGGGCTGGTCGCCCTGGCCGTGCTCGCGGCCGGGGGCTGTGACTCCGGTCCGGACCGGAAGCCGGCCGCCGCCGACGGGCCCGCCGTGATCGCGCCGGGTGAGCCGGGCGAGGCGAACCGCACCCTGTCCGCCGAAGAGGCCGCCGAGCAGAACCCGGAGAACGACTCCCCCAACGCGGCGGACGTCTCCTACGCCCGGATGATGATCGAGCACCACGCCCAGGCGCTGGTGATGACCGAACTCGTCCCGAAGCGGGCCGAGTCGAAGGACGTGAAGCGGATCGCCGAGCGCGTCGCGGCCGGCCAGAAGCCCGAGATCGAGGCCATGAAGGGCTGGCTGAAGTCGCACGGCAAGCCGCTGAAGGCCGAGCGGCACGAGCACGCCGCGATGCCCGGCATGGCCACCGAGGCCCAGCTGAAGAAGCTCCGCGCGGCCGAGGGCAAGGCCTTCGACCACCTCTTCCTGACCCTGATGACGACCCATCACCAGGGCGCGATCACCATGGCGGCTGACGTGAAGGGGCAGGGCAACAACATCCTCGTCGAGGAGATGGCCGACGAGGTGATCGCTCAGCAGACCAGCGAGATCACACGGATGCGGAACATGCTCTGAGCTTGCTCCAGCGGATGGCGGGGTGCCGGTTCTTCGAGCCGAGTGGCCTGCCGGGACCGGGCCTGTCGGGTTTCGGCGCACGGGCCGGACGGGGCAAGTTCGGGCGGCGGTTCTGAACCCCCGGCGCACTCGGGCGGGGGTGAGCCGCCCGGGCTCGCTCGGCTTCTCCCAGGGGCGGCGGAGATCTGCGGCCGACGGTCGGGCGGCGCCGGTCCCCCGTGCAAAACCCGGCAGGTCCACATCACCGCCGCATCTCAGAGGCACTCCCGCGCTGTTCTGCCGGCGGAGAAACACCGGCCCGACCGGGCTCGACGATCACTACGGTCCAGTCTCATGACGACGATTACAACGCGCACGGTCGAGTACCCGGCCGACGGCTTGACGATGATCGGGCACCTCGCGCTCCCGGCCGGCGTCGACCGTCGGCCCTCGGTGCTGCTCGGACCAGAGGGCCCAGGGCTCAGCGACGTCGAGCGCCGCCGGGCCGATGCGCTCGCCGAACTGGGATACGTAGCACTGGCCTTCGACATCCACGGCGGGCGCTATGTGAGCGACCCAGACGAGATGCTGGCCCGTTGCATGCCGCTGCTCGCCGACCCCGACCGGATGCGGGGCATCGGCCACGCGGCGCTCGACGTGTTGCGCGCCGAACCGCGGACCGACCCCGACCGGATCGCCGTCGTCGGCTACGGCACCGGCGGTGCCATCGGGCTGGAACTCGGGCGCGACGGCGTCGACCTACGCGCGATCGGCACAGTCAACGCGCTGACCACAGGCCGACCGGGCGAAACTGCGCGCATCCGCTGCCCAGTGTGGGCCGGGGTCGGGTCGGAAGACCCGATCATGCCGCCCGCGCAACGGGACGCGTTCACCGCCGAGATGCAGGCCGCGGGCGTCGACTGGCGCCTCGTGGTCTACGGCGGCGCCTTGCACGCCTTCCACCACCCGCCGGTCGACCACCCCACGGTGCCCGGCGTCGGCTACCACCCACAGCACGCGCAGCGCGCCTGGCACGACGTCATCGATCTGCTCACCGAGTGCCTGCCCGTAACGGAGTGATCTGGTCAGCAACGCGAAGCTGGTACCAACTGGGGTCGGGATGCCTCACGCTCCCCTTCGCGCCAAATGACGCTGAGCGGCCTCCGGGACGCCGTCCTGCCCGGAGCGGCCCGCTCAGCGTCGTGCGCGGCGTGGTGCCAGCAGGCCCGCGTCCCGGGCCTGGCCGATCAGCCTCAGCGACTTGCGGCGGCTGTGCCCGGTCGCGCACATCACGGCGAGGACCGGGTCGGCACCGTCCTGCTGGGCCGCGCGGTACTCCTGTGCCACCAGCCACCGCCCCTCCGCGCCGCGCGGCCAGACCGGCCGGGCCCGGCGCCCCGGGCCCGCGCAGCCCTCGGGAGCCGCGCCCGCACCGGCGCCGCACGCCTCGGCCAGCGAATCCTCGAGCCAGTCGGCGAGCACCGCCAGGTCGTCCAGGGACAGCGCGGGCTGGGCGCGTACCTCCTCGACACCGACGCATCCGCCGGCCACGACCGCCAGCGCGTCGACGTGGGCGCCGTCCGTGAAGGCGAGCCGGACGTCGAACCACCGCGTGGCGTCCTGGTTCTCCCGCACTTCCCACGCGGGCCGCACGGATACCGCGCCGTCCACCGGAGAGCGATCAGAAAGATTAAGAAAGGATGCTTCCAGCACACACGGAACGTAACCGCATGATCACATTCGCTATAGATCCGACACGCGCCCCGGTCGGAGCACAGCACCCTGTCAGCGGAGCCCGGCCGGTGCGATGCTGGAGACATCAGCGCTCTCCTGAGATCCCCCGGGATCTGACGGGTAAGGAGTTCCGCCGTGCTGCGAGTCGCCGTCGTAGGCTCCGGGCCGAGCGGGTGCTACACCGCCCAGAGCCTCGTCCAGCTGGACTCCGAGGTGCGCGTCGACGTCCTGGACCGGCTGCCGTGCCCCTACGGCCTGGTCCGCTACGGCGTGGCCCCCGACCACGAGAAGATCAAGTCCCTGCAGAACAATCTGCGCACGGTCCTGGAGCACGACCGGGTCCGGTTCCTCGGAGGTGTGCAGGCGGGGCCCGGCGGGGTGCCTGCCGCCAGGCTGCGGGAGCTCTACCACGCGGTGGTGTACTGCGTGGGCGCCGCCACGGACCGGCATCTGGGCATTCCCGGGGAGGACCTGCCGGGGAGCTGGTCGGCCACGCAGTTCGTGTCCTGGTACAGCGCCCACCCCGACGCCGTGGACGGCGGTTTCCTGCGGAACGCGCGGTCGGCCGTGGTCATCGGCGTGGGGAACGTCGCCGTGGACGTCACCCGGATGCTGGCCCGTGGGCTGGCCGAGCTCAGCCCGACCGACATGCCGCAGGCGGCGCTGACCGCACTGGCGGCGAGCCGCGTGACCGAGATCCACATGGTGGGCCGGCGCGGCCCGTCCCAGGCCCGCTTCACCACCAAGGAACTGCGCGAGCTGGGCACCCTGCCGGGGACGGACGTCGTCGCGGACCCGGCGGAGCTGGCGGCCGACCCGGGGTACACGGACCCGTCCGCGCTGCCGGCCCCGCAGCGGCGCAACGTGGAGGTGCTGCGCGGCTGGGCCGAGTCCCCGCCGGCCGGCGCCCCGCACCGGATCCGCCTCCGCTTCTTCCTCCGCCCGGTCGAGCTGCTCTCCGAGCAGGGCCATGTGGGCGCGGTGCGGTTCGAGCGGACGGCGCCGGACGGGCACGGCGGCGTGACGGGCACGGGCCGGTACGAGGACATCGAGGCGCAGTTGGTGCTGCGCTCGGTGGGCTACCTCGGAGTGCCGATGGAGGGCCTGCCGTTCGACGCCAAGACCGGCACCGTGCCGAACCTGGCCGGACGGGTCCTGCGCGAGGGCGTCGTCACGCCGGGCGAGTACGTGGCCGGCTGGATCAAGCGCGGCCCTACGGGTGTGATCGGCACGAACCGCCCCTGCGCGAAGGAGACGGCGACGTCCCTGCTGGAGGATGCCCCGCTCCTCGCCGAAAAGGACGTCCCCCAGGACACGCTCGCGGCACTGCGAGCGGAGGGAATCGACCCGGTCGAATGGACGGGCTGGCAGTCGATCGAACGGGCGGAGGCGGAGCTGGGAGCGTCACTCGGACGCGGAGTGGTCAAGCTCCCGGACTGGCAGTCCCTGATGGAGGCCGCACGCGGCATGGTCCCTTAAGGGGCGAGCCTCTCGGCCTGCCGCCCTGCCGCGTCGAGCAGCGCGTCCAGCAGCCCCGGAAACAGCCCCTCCAGATCGTCCCGCCGCAGCCCGTTCATCTTCGCCGTCCCCCGGTAGACCTGCCGGATCACCCCACTTTCCCGCAACACCCGGAAGTGATGCGTGGTCGTGGACTTCGTCACCGGCAGGTCGAAGTGCGAACAGGACAACTCCCCGCTCGCCGCGGCAAGTTCGCGCACGATCCGCAGCCGCATGGGATCGGAGAGCGCGTGCAGCACGTCCTCCAGCCGGATCTCGTCGCGCTCGGGATGCGGCAGGGCGCGGCTGCTCACGGCGGGGGACGTCACGGCGGCTCCACTTCCTCTTCCTCGGGGACTCCATAGTACGAGAACCCTCGTAGTTTGACATCCACCGTACTACGATGCCTATCGTACGAGTCGACACCGGCCCTGTGACGAAATGGAGTCCGCCGTGACCGCGCTCTTCGAGCCCTACACCCTGCGCGATGTGACGATCCCCAACCGCGTGTGGATGCCCCCCATGTGCCAGTACTCGGCGGCACCGGAGGGCCCGGAGGCCGGCGTCCCGAACGACTGGCACTTCGCGCACTACGCCGCCCGTGCGGCCGGCGGCACGGGCCTGATCATCGTCGAGGCCACCGCCGTCTCCCCGGAGGGCCGCATCTCCCCGTACGACCTCGGCATCTGGAACGACACGCAGGTGGAGGCGTTCCGCCGTATCACCCGCTTCCTCGCCGAGCAGGGCACGGTGCCCGCGATCCAGCTCGCACACGCGGGCCGCAAGGCATCGACGGACCAGCCCTGGAAGGGCGGCGCCCCGGTCGGCCCGGACGCGTACGGGTGGGACTCGGTGGCGCCGAGCCCTCTCGCGTTCGACGAGAAGCACCCGGTCCCGTCAGAGCTGACCACCGACCAGATCAAGGACGTCGTCGGGCAGTTCGCGGCCGCGGCCCGTCGCGCCCTCGCCGCCGGTTTCGAGATCGCCGAGATCCACGGCGCCCACGGCTACCTGATCAACGAGTTCCTCTCCCCGTACTCCAACCACCGCACCGACGCCTACGGCGGCTCGTACGAGAACCGCGTCCGCTTCGCCCTCGAAGTGGTGGACGCCGTACGGAAGGTGTGGCCGGACGACAAGCCGCTGTTCTTCCGTATCTCGGCGACCGACTGGCTCGAGGACGGCGGCTGGACCGCTGACGACACGGTCCGCTTCGCCGCCGACCTGCGGGCCCACGGCATCGACCTGCTGGACGTCTCCAGCGGTGGCAACGCCTCCGGTGCCCGGATCCCCACCGGCCCCGGCTACCAGGTGCCCTTCGCCGCCCGGGTGAAGGGCGAGACGTCCCTGCCGGTCGCCGCGGTGGGACTGATCACCGAGGTCGAGCAGGCCGAGAAGATCCTGGCCAACGGCGAGGCCGACGCGGTCCTGCTGGGCCGGGAACTGCTGCGCAACCCCTCGTGGGCCCGGCACGCGGCGCGGGAACTCGACGGTGAGGTCCGGGTGCCGGACCAGTACCACCGGTCGGTCTGACCGGCACCCGGGTCTCGGTGCATCTGGTGCCTCAACCGGCCGTGCACGCCGTCCCGTTGAGCGTGAACACGGCCGGAGCGGCGCTGTTGCCGCCATGGCTCGCCTGGTAACCGATGCTGACACTCGCGCCGGGCGCGATCGTGCCGTTGTACGACACGTTGGTGGCGGTGACCGCCCCGGACGAGGGCGCGTAGGTGGCGCCCCAGCCGCCCGTGACGGTCTGGCCGGCGGGGAGTGTGAAGCCGAGTTTCCAGCCGTTGACGGTCGTCGTACCGGTGTTGGTGAGGGTCACGGACGCCGTCAGGCCGGTGTTCCAGGCGTTCACCGTGGACGTCACCTTGCAGGCGCCGGGCTGGGGTTGCGGCGCCGGGCCGGAGCTGTCCAGGCCGAAGAAGGTGAGCACACGGGACGCCATGCCGTGGGCGTACAGGTTGTGGCCGACGCCCTGGAGGCTGATGGCCTCCACGGGGGCCCGGTCACCGGTACCGCCGTAGCGGGTGCGGGTCCAGCCGGACTGGGGTGTGTCGGTGGCGGTCGGCGTCTGGCTCACGCCGTGCACGTTCGTCCACTGCTTGATCTGCTCCCCGAAGTTGGGATAGCGCAGGACGTCGTCCTGGGTGCCGTGCCAGATCTGCATGCGCGGACGGGGGCCGGTGTAGCCGGGGTAGGCGTTCCGTACCAGGTCGCCCCACTCCTTCGGGGTGCGGGTGAGCGTGCCACCCGAGCAGTTGCTGTTCCACTCGGAGCCGTCGGTGGTGGCGAAGCAGGCGAACGGGACGCCCGAGAAGGCGGCGCCCGCCGCGAACACGTCGGGGTAGTCGCCGAGCAGGACGTTCGTCATCATCGCGCCGGAGGAGATGCCGGTGGCGAACACGCGGCGGGTATCGGCGTCGTAGGTGCGGGTGACCCAGTCGACCATCGACTTGATTCCGACGGGGTCGCTGCCGCCGCCTCGGCGCAGCGCCTGGGGCGAGGAGACGTCGAAACACTTGCTGCTGCGGGTGACGGACGGGTAGAGCACGATGAACCCGTACTGGTCGGCCAGGGTGTCGTACTCGGTGCCGTTGTACATGTCCGGGCCGGAGCCGGTGCACCAGTGCACGGCGACCACGACCGCCGGGTTCGGTGTGACGCTCTCCGGCACGTACAGGTACATCCGCAGATTGCTGGGGTTCGTACCGAAGTTCGTGACCTCGGTGAGCGCCGCGGCGGGCACGGCCCCCTCGCGGGCGGGCTCGCCGGCCGGCTCGCGGGCGGCGGCCGCGGGTGCGGTGAGCACGGTGGCCGCGAGCATCGGCAGCAGCGCGGCGACGAGCGCGAGGAGTAACGACCGCAGTGGTCTCCTCGCCGTGGGGCGGGGGGTGGCAGGCACGTCCGTGTCCCTTCCGTTGTGAGGTGCGGCGCGCGAGACGTCGTACGGCGGTTCAGCAGGTGGGGTTCGTCTGGGTCAGCAGGGCGAGCCGCCAGGGCAGCCGGTAGTACTCGCCGCTCGATGCGGGGTCCATCCCCTGGTAGAGGAACCGCAGGCGGCACGGGTCGATCGTGAGGGTCTGGTCGACGCCGGAGCGGATCATCTCGCCGTGACTGAAGTCCCTGGTCCAGGCCGGCCGTCCGGCCTCGAAGGTGACATTGTTGGAGCGGGCGAAGGGGTTGGCCTCGGTGTCGGCGAGCGGTGTCCAGGCGCCGCCCAGAGAGTCGGCGCGCCAGGCCCGGAAGTAGCGTCGCCAGTCGGATCCGGTCGCGAGCGCCTCGACGAGCATGAGATAGCCGGAGCCGTCGCCGAGCCGGTAGACGTTGCCCCCCTCGAAGAGGTCGAAGCGGTTGGGTTCGGACAGCACGATGGCGGTGTCGCGGAAGCCGTTCGGGAACTCGGCGAGCCCGGTGCGCGAGCGGTACTGGTGGCCGTTGCCGTCGGAGAAGAACAGGTAGCAGTCCGTCCGGTCGCAGCTCGTCCAGAAGTCGAGCCAGGAGCCGTCGCCCTTGTTCTCGGTGACGATCGGCGGCTCACTGCCGAAGAAGTCGCGCGGCGCGCTCCAGCTGAGCGGGTCCGAGGGGTTCTTGGTCGTGGAGTAGGACGGTGGGCCGGTCTGGTAGACCATGTACCAGGTCTTTTGGGGCGCGAAGTAGAACACCTGGGGCGCCGCCGCGTACCGGCCGCCGATGTTCGGGTTGGCGTCGAGGAACGTCTGGGGTGCCGAGGCGGCCTCGGACCAGTCGGTGAAGCTCGTGTGTCCGAGGCTCCAGCGTCCGGCGGTATCGGCGGTCGTGAAGTAGACGTGCCAACGGTCCCGGTAGCGGAAGACCGTCGGGTCCTTGACCGACAGGATCGGGTGGGCCGCGTCCGGCTTGGGGCTGATCAGCGGCCCGCTCGACGACCACGTGAACGAACCCGGCAGCGATCTCCCGGGGCCGGGCCGCGAGGTGCCGGCGGCCGCCGGTCCCGGCGCTACGGCCAGCGCACCTACGGCCACCAGCATGAACACGAGTCCAGTGACGAACGTACGCATGCGCGGAGTCCTCATCGACCCGCCCTCTCATGAAGGGAAGCGTTCGTCGGCATGGTGACATGCACATGGCTTTCATGGAAGCGCTCCCACGCCAGCCTCGCAACGCTCCCCGCCCTGACCAGGACCGGCTGAATGTGTTCTGCGCGAGGCGTTGACTAGAAAGCGCTTGCCCCCTACGTTCCGTTCAGCAGTGTGACCGCGACCTCCGGGCCGGTCGTACGCAGCGCGCGCGGTGAACAGCATGGCGAACGTCATTCATGTACATGACCGACCTGCACCATGACGGCACCACGAAGGGACGCACCCCACATGCGTACTCCCCCACGTACACGTCTCCACAGATCCACCCTGGCCGTCGCCGCCGCGTCCGCGTTGGCGACCGTGGCGGTCCTGGCCGTTCCCCAGCCGGCCGGGGCCGCCGAGACCTCGCCGATCGGGTTCGGCGCGGGGACGACCGGCGGCGGCAGCGCCTCGGCGGTGACCGTCTCCACGCTGAGCGCCTTCAAGTCGGCGGTGACCGGCAACGCGGCCAAGGTCGTCCGGGTCAACGGCCTGATTTCGCTGAGCGGTCAGGTCGACATCGGGTCCAACACGACCGTCCTGGGCGTGGGTTCCGCGTCCGGGTTCACCGGCGGCGGACTGCGGCTGAAGAAGGTCACGAACGTCGTCGTCCGCAACCTGAACATCAGCAAGCCCGTCGCACCCGCCGACGGCATCACCGTCGAGGCGTCCACCAAGGTCTGGATCGACCACAACTCCTTCTCGGCCGACCGCGATCACGACAAGGACTTCTACGACGGCCTGCTGGACGTCAACCACGGCGCGGACAACGTCACGGTGTCCTGGAACACCTTCAAGAACCACTTCAAGGGCTCGCTCGCCGGCCACAGCGACAACAACGCGAGCGAGGACACCGGCAAGCTGAAGGTGACGTACCACCACAACCACTTCGCCAACGTGTACTCGCGCATCCCCAGCCTGCGCTTCGGCACCGGGCACTTCTACAACAACTACGTCGAGGGCGCCGACACCGCCTGCCATTCGCGCATGGGCGCCCAGATGCTGGTCGAGAACAACGTCTTCCGCTCGACGAAGATCGCGGTCACCACGAACCGCAGCAGCGACGTCGACGGATACGCCAACCTGCGCGGCAACGATCTCGGTGGAGCCGCGACCGAGGTCTCGCGCGTCGGCAGCTTCACCAGCCCGCCGTACGGCTATTCGGCGGAGCCGGCCTCGTCCGTCGTCACCTCGGTGACGTCGGGTGCGGGCGCCGGAAGGCTCTGACACCCCACCTCCATCCCTCACGCACTCAGACGACAGAAGGAATCGGGACATGACTTCTGCGACACGCCCGCGAACCCGCAGGCGCGCGCTGACCGGCGCGCTGGCCACCCTCGGGCTCTCGGTTGGCATGATCATGATCACGAACGCCCCCACGGCGAGCGCCGCCACCTGGCCGACCCCCAACGGGAGCCAGGGGACCTCCTCCACCATCTCCGTGTCCGGCACCAAGGACTACGGGATGAAGCGGTACTACGGCACCGGAGAGCTGGCCGGTGACGGCCAGGAGGAGGGCCAGGACCCGATCTTCAAGCTCGCGGACGGCGCGGTGCTGAAGAACGTCATCCTCGGCGCCCCCGCGGCCGACGGCATCCACTGCGAGGGCAGCTGCACGCTGCAGAACGTCTGGTGGGAGGACGTCGGCGAGGACGCCGCCACCTTCCGCGGCGGCAACGGCGCCACGTACCAGGTGATCGGCGGCGGCGCCAAGAAGGCGGCGGACAAGGTCTTCCAGCACAACGGCGGCGGCACGCTGAACATCTCCAACTTCGCGGTGCAGGAGTTCAAGACGCTCTACCGCTCCTGCGGCGACTGCTCCACGCAGTACACGCGCAAGGTCAACCTCAACACCATCGACGTGACCGGCACGGGCGCCACCGCGCGGATCGTCGGCATCAACGTCAACCGCAACGACGCGGCGACCCTGCGCAACATCACGATCCGCAACGACTCCGGCCGCAAGGTCGTCCCCTGCCAGAAGTACAACAACAACACCGCTGTCGGGTCGGGACCGGACAGCAAGAACTGCCTGTACTCCACCTCGGACGTCACCTACAGGTAGTACCTCAAGTAGCTCCCCCCACGGTGAAGGCGGCCGTGCGCAGCGTCCCGGCGGGCGCCGCGCACGGCCGTCCGCGTCATGCGCCCCGCACGCGCGCTCGGACCTCCCCGATCAGCTCCTGCTGGTAGTCGGTGTAGGCCACGCGCAGTTCGGCGCCGGGCCAGTCGGCGGGCAGGAGCCCGGGCGGCAGGACCGGATCGGCCGACAAGTGCCGTACGACGGCGGCGAAGGCGGCCAGGCGATCGGCAGGGCGGTGTGCGTCGGCGATGTGGCCGAGCAGCGCGCGGGCTGTGGCAGGCCAGGTGTCCAGCGGCCACAGGGACGCGGCCAGGTCGCGCGGGGGCCGGCCGGGCCGGGCCGTGTAACGCTGGGACACCTGGTCCAGATCGCCGGGGAGGGCACGGTCCAGGTTGGCGGGCCGCAGCCACACCCCCTCACGGAGTTCGGCGAGACGGAGTCCGGTCAGCCGGGCCCGCAGGTCGGCGCGTTGGGCGGGTCCGCGCCCCGTCGCGGTGATCACGACCATCTCCCAGTCGCCGTCCCACGCGCGGGTACGAGGGTGCACGGCGTCGTCCTGGCGGCGCTGGCGTTCCAGCAGCCGGTCGCTGAGGCGGTAGCCGGTGTCCGTGCGCCGCAGGTCACCGGCGGCCACCATCCGGCTGAGCGCCGCCCGCAGCGTGGAGCCGCCGACGTCAAAGCCTTCCACGAGCCGCACGAGCTCTCTGACCGGCAGTTCGGGGGGATGCGTCCCGAGCAGCAGGCTCAGCACGACCGACCGCGCGGACAGGGGGCGCAGGTCGAGCGCGCCGGGCCGCGCCGGGACGTTCATCGGCATGGTCACGTACTGTACGCGGCGGCCCTCCGTGTTGCAGTATTGCTGCGTCCGCAGACAGAGTGCAACACTCGGCGTATGGTCTCGACACTGGACGAACAGCATGCGTACGGCGGACCCGCCACGCACGACGTCACCAACCAGGCCCCGCCCCTCACCCCGTACGACGCCTCCGACGACACGGCCCTGCTGGAGGGGCTGCGGCGGGAGGGCGCCGGGTGGGCCGAGGAGGAACTGCGCCGGCTCGGCAGACTGGCCGGCAGCGCCCAGGCCCAGGAGTGGGCCGATCTGGCCAACCGTCATGAGCCGGAGCTGCGTACGCACGACCGGTACGGCAACCGGGTGGACGAGGTCGAGTTCCACCCGAGCTGGCACCACCTGATGCGCACCGCGATCACGGAGGGACTGGCCGCGTCCCCCTGGGCGGACAACAGGCCCGGAGCACATGTCGCCCGGTCCGCCGGCGGACTGGTCTGGGGGCACACCGAGGCCGGCCACGGCTGTCCGACGTCGATGACCTACGCGGCGGTCCCCGCGCTGCGCAGGCAGCCGGAGCTGGCGAAGGTCTACGAACCGCTGCTGACGAGCCGGGAGTACGAGCCCGGCCTCCGGGTGCCCACGCAGAAGCGGGGGCTGCTGGCGGGCATGGGGATGACGGAGAAGCAGGGCGGCTCCGACGTCCGGACGAACACCACGACGGCCACGCCGACGGCCGAGCCCGGGGTGTACACCCTGCGCGGGCACAAGTGGTTCACCTCGGCGCCGATGTGCGACGTGTTCCTCGTGCTGGCGCAGGCCCCGGGAGGCCTGTCCTGCTTCCTGGTACCGCGCGTGCTGCCCGACGGCTCCCGCAACACCTTCCGCATCCAGCGGCTGAAGGACAAGCTGGGCAACCGCTCCAACGCCTCCTCCGAGCCCGAGTTCGACGGGACCGTGGCCTGGCTGGTCGGGCCCGAGGGCCACGGCGTCAAGACCATCATCGAGATGGTCAACTGCACACGTCTTGACTGCGTGATGATGTCGGCCGCGCTGATGCGCAAGTCCCTCGTCGAGGCGGGGCACCACGCGCGGCACCGCGGCGCGTTCGGCGCCCGGCTGGTGGACCAGCCGCTGATGCGCAATGTGCTGGCCGATCTGGCGCTGGAGTCCGAGGCCGCCACCACGCTCACCCTGCGGCTGGCCGGGGCGGCCGACCGGGCGATCCGCGGAGACGACGCGGACGGGGCGGAGGCCGCGTTCCGCCGGATCGCCACCGCCATCGGCAAGTACTGGGTGACCAAGCGGGGCCCGGCCTTCACAGCGGAGGCCCTGGAGTGCCTCGGCGGCAACGGCTACGTCGAGGACTCGGGCATGCCGCGGCACTACCGCGAGGCTCCCCTGCTGTCGATCTGGGAGGGCTCGGGGAACGTCAACGCCCTCGACGTGCTGCGGGCGCTGAGCCGCGAACCGGGCACCGCCGAGGCGCTGTTCGGTGAGCTGGACCTGGCCCGGGGCGCGGACGCCCGGCTGGACGCGGCGGTGAGCCGGCTCAAGAACCGGCTGCCCGAGGCGTCGCAGACGACGGCCCGCCGACTCGTGGAGCAGATGGCCCTGACGCTCCAGGCCTCCCTCCTCGTCCGGCACGCCCCGCCCGCGGTCGCCGACGCGTTCTGCGCGAGCCGGCTCGGGGGCGACTGGGGGCAGGCGTTCGGGACGCTGCCGGAGACGGCCGGCATCGACGCGATCCTGGAGCGCGCGTTGCCCGACGGGGACTGAACCGGGACCGAACCACCGCTTGCCGGTGAGGGACTGAGCGGTCGTCAGCCAACCGGCGCACAGATCGCGCACCGTCATCTCCCGATTCCGCTTCGTTGTCAGTGCCGTGGTGCAGACTCCCCGTCAGTTGGTACTTCGCCTGGGGAGGACAACGTGTTCAGGGGGATCGACGAGGTCGACTGGGCCTCGCTGCGGCATGCGTACGGCAGCGCGGAGGACGTGCCCGGACTACTGCGGGGACTGGCCTCCGCCGACCCGGCCGAGCGGGAGAGCGCGCTCGACGGGATGTACGGCGCCGTGCACCACCAGGGAGGCGTGTACGACGCGACGCTCGCCTGTGTTCCGTTCCTCCTCGCGCTCAGCGTCCGCGAGGAGGTGCGGGACCGGGCCGGCGTCGTGGAGCTCCTCGTCGGCATCGGTGACATCGCAGGTGACGAAGGCGCCTCGGAGAACGCCGAAAGGGCCCGTGCCGCGCTGCACGCGGGTGCCGAAGTCTTCGTCCGGCTCGCGGGGGACGCGGACGCCGGGGTGCGCCGGGCCGCTCCGGGCGCGCTCGTGCGTTTCGTGGGCCCCCCGTCCCGGGTGCTCGCCCTGTTGCGGGAGCGGATCACCGTGGAGCGGGACGACCGGGTTCTGCTCGCCCTGGCCGCGAGCCTGGGCCTGTTCGTGGAGCGGCACCAGGAGCACGCTTCCGGCGCGGTGGACCTGCTGGCGGAGTTGAGTGGCCCCCCGTACGGCCCGGGGCTGCGGCTCGGCGCACTCGGCCAGCTGGCCCGATGCGCGCCGGAGCTACTTCCCGCCAATCTCGTACCGGCCGTCGTCCGGTTGCTCAGGGACAGATCCGGGGAGCACACCCGCACCGGCCCCGGGGGCCACTGTCCCGGCCCTGACACCCTCGCCGACCGGCTGCGGCGCCTGCGCCCCTCGGACGAGGAGGGCTCCCAGCTGATGCGGACGCTGCACTCCGCGCTCGGCAGCCGCGTCACCGACCGCGTCGCCCTGCTGTGCGGGCAGTTGACCAGCCCGGATCCCCTCGACCGGTGCAACGCCGTGTGGATGTCGGCCGGGCTGTTCCGCGAGTGGCGCACCGGCGGCGCGGAGCCGGTCGCCCTCATCGGGGCTCAACTGGGCGCCGAGGAAGGCCGGTTGCACGACGCGGCGACCGCTGTCCTGGTGGAGCTGTTCGAGCTGGCCGTGCCGGCCGCGGACCGCCTCCACGCGCTGGTGACCTGCCGTCCCGAGCTTCGCGTACGGCACCGGGAGCGGGGCGGGCCGACGCTGGGCGGGCCGCTCAAGGCCCTGGCAAGGACGGGGGACCCACGGGCCACGCCGGTGCTGTCCGAGGTGCTGGCCGGCCCGGTCGTGCCGGCCGACCTGGGCTACGCGATACCTCACCTGGGGCCGGCGGCCTCGCCGCTGGCTCCCGCTCTGCGGCGTCGGCTCGCCCGCGTTCCGCTCGACGGACCCGACACGCCCGAGCGGGCCGCTCCCCTGTTGTCGGCGCTCACGGCACTGGGAGACACCGAGTCCATACCGGTGGTGTTACGCCTCCTGCGCGGCCTGCCGGACGGGCCGCGCGCCGCCGTCGCGGGGGCGGCGTCCCGTGCCCTCGGTGCGTTCGGCAGGGCCGCGTACGAGGCGGTACCGGATCTGCGGGGGCTGCTGGCGAAGGACCGCGCCGTCGCGGCGGCGGAGGCGCTGTGGTCGATCACGGGCGAGCCGGACGCCGTGCTGCCCGCGCTGCTCCGGCAGTTGACGGACAACGGCGGCGACGGGCGCCGCCGCGCGGCCGCCGCGAACGCGCTCGCACGACTTGGGCCGGCGGCCCTCCCTGCCCTGCCCGGCCTGCGGCGGATGGCCGGCTCCGGCGACGCACGGGAGCGGGCCACGGCCGCGTGCGCGGTGTGGCGGATCGCCGGGGAGCCGGAACAGTTCCTTCCCGTCCTCCGCTCCGTGTGGGCGGAGGATCCGCGCACCCGCACGGCGGTCGCCGGGTGCGTGGCGGCCCTGGGGCCCGCGGGAGCGCCCCTGCACGACCTGCTCCGAACGGAGCTCGCGAACCCACGGCGGCACCGGGCCGACGCCCGCGGCTACGGCAGCCGCGACATCCATGAGGACGAGGGATTGCTGCGGGTGTGCCGGGCGGCGCTGGCCGGGGTGGGACACGGCTAGGGCCTGTCGTTTGGATCAGGTCGCAGGGAATCGGCGGCACCTTGTCAGCGCCGGTGAGCGGGGCCTGGTGCGTGCAGCTGCAAGGCGGAGGAGGGCGTCGGCGCGATGGGGGTCCCTCCCGCGCGAGCGAAGCCGAGCGTGGGGGAGCCGGCAACCGACGACAACGCGGCAGATGTGCGTGCCAGGCCCCGCGTCTGCGGCGTGATCCAAACGACAGGCCCTAGGTGAGATCCGTCAACGGCCTCCCGGGGACTCACTCACCCTGTCGTACGTCCCCACATCGGCCCGAAGCGGGACCACTCGGCGTCCCACTGTTCCATCCGGCCGCGTTCCAGCCGGCGGCGCAGGGCCCGGCCGCCGACGAGCGGCAGCGCCGCGGCGCCGATGCCCGCCACGCTGCCGATCAGGAAGGCCCTTACGTCGGCCTGGGACTCGGTGACGGGGCGGGTCACCTGGCGGCCCTCGGGGTCCGTCCACACCGTGACCGGTGTCCCGGCGGCGCTGCCCGCCGGGACCCGGAGCTGTCCGGAGTGCGCGGAGCCGTCCACAGCGGTCCACGTCGCCTTCGCCCACACCTGCTCGGTACGGGACACGCCGCCGTTCTCGGAAGCCCTCCCGGGAGCCCGCTCGTCCAGCCGCGCCACGAGGGGGCGCCACTCGACACGCTCCCGGGCCAGCCCGTCCTCGACGGACCGGCTCACCGTCGTGCCGGCCAGCATCCCGACGAACACGGTGAGCGTCCACACGCCCAGCACGACCCAGGCCTCCACCCTGTCGGCGCGGCGCTTGAGCGGATTGCGCCGCCAGCGCCACAGCCACACCTTCGGACCTCGTAACGCCATCGAAGGCATCCTCCTCATGAGCGCATGACCATCCCGCTGCCCTCTGCATACGGAAGACGGCCCCCGGATGCTCACTGCACCTACTCCGAGGTGACGGCCCCCACGCCGCCCGGTCCGTGCGGGAGGCCCCCGGCACGCGCTCCGCCGAACCCGGCAGCAGGCCCCCGACACCCGCCTGACCTGCATGGGAGCCAGTTCCAGAGGTGACTGTCAGTGGTGGGGTGCAGACTGGCCGGTGTCAAAGACGAGGGCGTCAACGACGACGCCGCGGAGGTGATCGGCATGGCCGAGGTACTGCTCGCCGTGGGCACACGCAAAGGCCTGTTCATCGGGCGCCGGCGGGGTGGTGGCGCCTGGGAGTTCGACGAGAGTCCCTACTTCAACGCGCAGGCCGTGTACTCGGTCGCCCTCGACACCCGGGGCGCGACCCCTCGGCTGCTGGCCGGAGGCGACAGCGCGCACTGGGGCCCGTCCGTGTTCCACTCCGACGACCTCGGCCGCACCTGGACCGAACCGGCGCATCCCGCCGTCAAGTTCCCCAAGGACACGGGGGCGTCCCTGGAGCGGGTGTGGCAGCTGCACCCGGCCGCCGCCGAGCCGGACGTGGTGTACGCGGGTACGGAACCGGCCGCGCTGTACCGCTCGGAGGACCGCGGGGAGACGTTCGAACTGGTCCGGCCCTTGTGGGAGCACCCCACGCGGTCGAAGTGGGTGCCGGGCGGCGGCGGTGAGGGTCTGCACACGGTGCTCACCGACGCGCGCGACCCGAAGGCCGTGACGGTCGCCGTCTCGACCGCCGGCGTGTTCCGCACGCTGGACGGCGGCGCCAGCTGGGCGCCCTCCAACTCGGGTGTCTCGGCGGTGTTCCTGCCCGATCCGAACCCGGAGTTCGGCCAGTGCGTGCACAAGGTCGCGCGGGACGCGGTGAGCCCGGACCGGCTGTACCTGCAGAACCACTGGGGTGTGTACCGCAGCGACGACGCGGGCGCGCACTGGACGGACATCGGCGAGGGGCTGCCGTCCACGTTCGGCTTCGCGGCGGTCGCGCACCCGCACCGGGGAGACACGGCGTATGTGTTCCCGATCAACGCCGACGCCGACCGGGTCCCGGCCGACCACCGGTGCCGCGTCTACCGGACGGCGGACGCGGGCAAGAGCTGGGAGCCGCTCTCGGCGGGGCTGCCCCAGGAGGACCACTACGGCACGGTGCTGCGCGACGCCATGTGCACGGACGACGGCGATCCGGCGGGTGTCTATTTCGGCAACCGCAACGGCGAGGTGTTCGCTTCCGCGGACGACGGCGACACATGGCAGCAGCTCGCCTCGCATCTGCCGGACGTGCTGTGCGTGCGGGCCGCGACCGTCGGGTGAGCCAAGGAGGGGCCCTGGGCGTCACTGAGCCCGCTCGCGCTCCTCGGCGTAGCGGGCCGGCCCTTCCGCCATGCCCCGCATGAACCTCTGGAGGTAGCGCGGCAGGACCCAGCGCAACAGCAAGCTCGTTTCGTACTCGCCGTACCAGCGGATGACCGTGCCGGAGCTCGTGGGTGGCTCTACGTGCTCAACGGACCTCTGCGGCTGGTGCTCGGCGAGCATGACCTGACGCTGCCGCACGGTGAGGCAGCCGAGTTCGACACGTCCTTGCCCCACTGGCTGGGCAGCGCCGACGGCGGCGCGGTCGAGCTTCTCATCCTGTTCGGCCTGCAAGGACAGCTACACGACAGGCGCTCAGGCGTGCGGTGCCGTGGCCCGGATGCCGGCGAGCACGACGCCGACGATGCGCTCCGCGTCCGCGCGGGTGAACGGGCGCATGCCGCGGTTGACGATGAGGTGCACC
The DNA here is from genome assembly GCF_056433405.1 of Streptomyces sp. NPDC044719. NCBI lineage: Bacteria > Bacillati > Actinomycetota > Actinomycetes > Kitasatosporales > Streptomycetaceae > Streptomyces > Streptomyces sp. NPDC044719. Next base: position 488,596 of record NZ_JBWKHE010000004.1, on the reverse strand, counting down.
GGGCCCGAGATCATCTCGCCTAGGAAGGCGCTGTCGACCGGGGGGAGTTCGCCCCGGTCGACAGCGGTGTCCACCCGCCGCCGCAACGCGGCCACACGCTGGTCGAGGATCTTGGTCAGCGCCTCGACAGTGGCGCTCTGGCGGGCGGGCTGGATGGCCTGTTCGAGCGTCCGGCCGAACGGCGTTTCCAGGCCACCTGCGAGCGCCAGCAGGAAGTCCGCCAGGTCCCGGTCGATGTCGCCGGTGTCGGCGACCGAGGCGAGGTCCTCGGCGTAGCGCAGCAGGGCTTCGACCACCAGGTCCTCACGGTCGGGCCAGTTGCGGTAGACGCTGGTCTTGTGCACGCCGGCGAACTCGGCGACCTCCTCGTAGCGGAAGCCCGCGATGCCGTCGCGCGCCACGAGTTCGACGGTCGCGGCGAGGATCTGCGATCTCACCCGCGCGTTGCGGCCACCGGGGCGCCGTGCGGGCAACCGGTCAGCGGTCCCGTCGGCCATCGCCGCGCTCACCTCCTGTTTCTCTGCTCGGGTGCCGATTGTCGTCAGGTGCGGCGTTGCGGTGCAAGCCGGTGGTAAGTAAGCTCGCTAAAAGCGACAGGTTGTTTCTTTAACTGTCGCGGCCCACCTCAGCGACACCTGGAGCGCACACGTGAACATCCTTGTCTCCGGCGCCGGTATCGCCGGGCTCGCCTGCGCACTTGAGCTAGGCACCCGCGGCCACGACGTCACCGTTGTCGAGTACGCCCGGCATCTCCGGCTCACCGGCACACCCATCGACATCCGCGGTGACGCGATCGAGAGCGTGGACAGCATGGGGCTGCTCTCGAAGATCCAGAAGCAGCGTGTCCGGATGTCCGAGCGCACCCAGTTCGTCGACAGCGCGGGCGAGCCGGTGGCCCGGATCCCGATGGCGGAGATCAGCGACTCCGACGACGACATCGAGCTCCTCCGCGAGGACCTCGTGCGCATCCTCGCCGAAGCCCTCCCCGACACGGCGTCGATCCGCTTCGGCGACTCGATCGAGACCCTGACCGACGGCGGCGACAACGGCGGGGAGAACGACGGCGGTGTCGACGTACGCTTCGCGTCGGGACACACGGGGCGGTACGACCTGGTGCTCGGTGCCGACGGCCAGCACTCCTCGGTACGCAGGCTGGTGTTCGGGCCCGAGGAGAACTACCTACGGCACCTGGGTGTCTACTTCGCCCTCGCCGACCACCCCGGCGAGGCATTGTCCGAAGGCCCCAACTCGATCTACAACGTCCCCGGCCGAATGGCGGGCGTCTTCCGGTACAACGGCAAGGCCGTCGCGGTCTTCCAGTTCCGCTCGGAACCGATCGACTACGACCACCACGACCTGGAGTCCCAGAAGAAGATCCTCGCGGAAGCCTTCGCGGGCCACCGGTCGTGGCGGATCCCGGAGTTGCTCGACGCGGCCCTCGCCGATCCTGCTTTCTACTTCACCTCCGCCAGCCAGATCCACCTGCCCTCCTGGCACCGCGGCCGTGTCGCCCTCGTGGGGGACGCCGGGTACTGCCCTGCCTTCCTGTCCGGCCGGGGCACCTCACTCGCGCTGACCGGCGCCCGCTTCCTCGCCGAGGAACTCGAACGGTGCGGCGACGACCACACCGCCGCGTTCGCACGGTACGAGGCCCGGCAGCGCCCGTACGTCACGTTCGCCCAGGACCGTGTCCATAGCGGTCGCGACCGCATGCTGCCGACCACTTGGGCCGCCATCGCCGCACGCAACGAGGCGCTGCGAGCGACGCGGACAACGCCCGACGGCCCTCAGCAGACCACCTCCCCCCGACGCGCTGGAGAGAACGCAGAGTGAAAGACACACTGGAAAAATCCGCCCCTCGCGCCCAGGAGCAACGCTGGAGCAGGCAGCTCATCCTCTGGGCGGCGGTTCTCACTCTCGCCAACGTCCTGGCCGACGTGGTCATCGGCTCACCCATGATGGTCCTGCCCCAGTTATTGGAGCATTTCGACACCGACCAGGCCGCCTGGCTGAACGCGAGCGCGATGCTGGCCGGGGCCATCTGGTCGCCGCTGCTCGCGAAAAGCTCCGACATCTTCGGCAAGCGCCGGATGCTCATCGCCACGCTGCTCCTCGCCTGTGCGGGTGCGCTGGTCTGCCTCGTGGCCCCCAACGTATGGCTCTTCCTGGTGGGGCGTTTCCTCCAAGGCGCCGCCTTCGCCGCGGTCTTCCTCACGGTGGCCCTCGCACGCCAGATCTGCACCCCGCGGGTGGCGATGGCCCTGGTCGGGCTGGTGACGTCCGGCTCGTCGATCGTCGGAATCATCGAGCCGTTCCTGATGCGGCCGGTCATCGATGTGTTCGGCTACCGGAGCGTGTTCATCATGGCGGCGCTGCTCGCCGCGGCGGCCGCGCTCTGCGTGCGTTCCTTCATCCCGGAGTCGCCGATCCGCGGCGCCGGCAGGATCGACTTGGGCGGGGCGCTTCTGCTCGGCGGCGGCCTCGGGGCGGTGCTCGCCTACATCAGCCTCGGGGGTGACCTCGGATGGCTGTCCGGGGGCATGCTCGCGCTGTTGGCGGCTGGTGCCGCCGCGTTGGCCGGCTGGGCGTTCCTCGCGCTGCGGGTCGACGAACCCATCATCGACATCCGGGGCCTCAGCGGCCCCATCCTGCTGACGCTGCTGGCCCTGGTGCTGGCCGCGGGCTCTTTCCGGAGCATGCTGCAACTGACGGGCATCATCGGCCAGGTGCCCTCCGACCTGGGGCTCGGGTACGGGCTGGGCGATGGAGAGGCGGTGGCGGTGCTGCTCGCCGCGCCCAATCTCGGCATCGTGGTCGGCGGCACGTGCGCGGGGTGGGTCGCGGGGCGGTTCGGTCCCGCACTGCCTCTCCTCGGCGGCATCGCCGTCGGGACGGTGGCGACCTTCGCGATGCTGGCGGGCGTATCAGTGCTGCCGCTGGCGGTCGCCTGCGGCACCATGCTGGGCATGGCCGCCGGCGCGATCGGCGCCTCCGGCTACAACCTGGCGACAGACATCGCAGCGCCCGAGCGGCAGGGCACGATCGCCGGTCTGGTGTCGGTCGTACTCGCCCTCGGCTCGGTCGTCTTCAACTTCGCCGGGGGCGAGGTGCTCAAGGCGACCGTTGTTCCCGGGATCTCCGCCGACGGCGCCCCGGTGAGCACGGCGACCGGCGTGTACCTCTACGTCGCGATGGCGGGAGGGCTCTTCGTCCTCGCCGCGGTGCCCGCGATCATGCTGGCACGCGACCGGCGGGCACAGCGTGCGTGGGTGTGACGGACCCTCCCTGGCTTTCGCCGGCGGCCATGGCGTCGAGCCATGAACGCTGATGAATTGATCGCGGACCTGCACGGCCGGTGGGTGTTCGCCAACGCGACGCGGGGGACGCCTCCTTCGACTTCCGGCGCTCCTTCGGCGAGTTCTACGACAGGCCTCTCTGAACGCGCGGCAACGCCCCGGACGGTCTACGGCAGACGCCACTCCACCGGCGCGCTCCCCTGTCGCAGCAGCAGATCGTTGGCCCGGCTGAACGGACGCGAACCGAAGAAGCCGCGGTCCGCCGACATCGGCGAGGGATGGGCGGACTCGATCGACGGGAGGTCTCCCAGAAGCGGCCGCAGATTGCGCGCGTCACGCCCCCACAGGATGGACACCAGTGGCTTGCCACGAGCCGCCAGGGCCCTGATCGCCTGCTCGGTGACCTCTTCCCAGCCCTTGCCCCGGTGCGCGCCGGGCTTGCGCGGGGCGGTGGTGAGCGCCCTGTTGAGGAGCAGCACCCCTTGCTGCGACCACGGCGTCAGATCGCCGTTGGACGGCCGGGGCAGCCCCAAGTCCGTGTGCATTTCACGGAAGATGTTCTCCAGGCTGCCCGGCAGCGAACGCACCTCGGGCGCCACCGCGAAGCTCAGCCCGATGGCCATCCCCGGCGTGGGGTAGGGATCCTGGCCGACGATGAGGACGCGGACGTCGTCGAAGGGCTGCTGGAAGGCTCGCAGGACATTCGCCCCGGCCGGGAGGTAGGTCCGGCCGGCCGCTATCTCGGCCCGCAGGAAGTCCCCCATCGCGGCGATACGTTCGGCCACAGGTTCCAGGGCCTTCGCCCAGCCTGCTTCGACAAGTTCATGCAAGGGTCGTGGTGCCACAGCGCGTCACCCTACTGGCACACCACCGGTCCCCGCACAGGCACGGAACCCCTCACACGCGGGCGCCGCCCTCGGGGCTACTCTTCCCTTCCGAGAAGGAGGGGAGCCCGTTGCGTCCAGTGACCGTGACCGGGACGTCGGAGGAATCCGGGTTTCTCGCCGTGGACTCCGGCGGGTCCGGGCTGCGGGCGGTGGTGGGAACCGCCGAGCGCGGGCCGCTGGCCCGGCGGGAGTCGGCGGAGCCGGTCCGCACGGGCGACCGGGGCATCGACCCTGACCACTTCATGACCCAGCTGACGCCCTTGGTGCGCGCGTTGACCGCGGAGGCCGGGCCGGTGCGGTTGAGCGCCGTCGTCATCGGCGCCACCGGGCTCGCCTCCCTGGGGGACGCGCTGCGCGCCGAACTGCCGGGTGCCCTGGCCCGGGAGCTGGGCGTACGGAGGATCGCGCTGGCCGCCGACGCCGTGACGGCGTACGTGGGTGCCCTCGGGACACGTCCCGGTGCCGTGGTCGCCGGCGGGACGGGGCTGATCGCGATCGGCACCGACCTCACCGGCTGGCGTCGTGCGGACGGCTGGGGGCATCTGCTCGGCGACTGCGGGGGCGGTGCCTGGATCGGGCGGGCCGGTCTCGAGGCGGCGCTGCGCGCCCATGACGGGCGCGAGGGCGGCTCGGCCCGGCTGCTGGCGAGCGCCGAGGAGGTGTTCGGGCCCGTGCCCGGGCTGCCCGGCCGGTTGTATCCGCGGCCGGACCGGCCCGCCGTCCTCGCCTCCTTCGCACCCCACGTGGCCGCCCGCTCCGAGGGGGACCCCGTCGCGGCGGACATCCTGCGCGTGGCCGCGCGGCACATGGCCGACTCCGCGGCAGCCGTGTGCCCCTCCGGCGGCGAGCCCCGTGTCACCGTCACCGGAGGTCTGTTCAAGCTGGGCGCCCCGCTCCTCGGGCCGGTGGACGAGGAACTGGCGCGGCGGCTCCCGCACGCGCGGCGGGTACCGGCCGAGGGCGACCCGTTGCACGGCTCCGTGCGCCTGGCGACCGAGTTGAGCACCGGTCCCCTCACGCTGCCGGGTGACGCGACGATGCTGTCCGTGACAACCCTTTCGGGTGAATAATCCGACCCGCATGATCCGTACGTAACTCAATCCGTACGTAACTCATCAGACAAAACCGGACGTATACCGCTCACCTGCACCCTCCCCGAACAGGAGAGCCCAGGAAACCAGTAACATGCGGCGCCATGAGTTCCCCCACTGGACCCGAGTCCGGCCTGCCAGTACGAATGCCGCGACCCCGCCAGCCGGGACGGCACCGCCGCCCCGAGCCGCTGGTGGCTCCCGAGGGCGCGCCCGCGCTCGTCCTCGCCGTGCCGGGCACGCCCAGTAACGCCACGCGCAGCCTCGCCGAGGAAGTCGTGAGCATCGCCCGCTCCGAGCTGCCCGGCCTCGACGCCCGGATCGGGTACCTCGACGGGGACAACGCGGAGTTCTTCACGCTCCAGGCCGTGCTCGCGCACGCCGCCGAGGAGCGCACCGCCCGCTTCGAGCAGGCGCGTGCCGCCGGTATGGACGTCCGGGAGCCCGACGGGCCCGTCGCCGTCGTCGTGCCGCTGCTCGCCGGCCCGGACAGCGCGCTGCTGCGCCGCGTCCGTCAGGCCGTCATGGAGAGCCACATCGCCGCGGAGCTGACCGATGTCCTCGGCCCGCACCCGCTGCTCGCCGAGGCACTGCACGTGCGGCTCTCCGAGGCCGGTCTGGCCCGCGCGGACCGTGCCCGCCTGTTCACCGTGGCGACCGCCGCGGACGGCATCATCCTGGCCTCCGTGGGCGGTGACGAGGCCGTGCAGGCGGCCGGGATCACCGGCATGCTGCTGGCCGCGCGCCTTGCGGTGCCGGTGATGGCCGCGGCCCTGGACCAGGAGGGCTCCATCGCGTCCGTCGCCGAGCAGCTCCGCTCCTCGGGCTCGCAGCAGCTGGCCCTCGCGCCGTATCTGATCGGCCCGGAGATCGAGCCGGGGCTGGTCGAGGAGGCGGCCAAGGAGGCGGGGTGCTCCGCGGCGGAGTCGCTCGGCCCGTACCCGGCGATCGGGAAGCTGGCGCTGGCGAAGTACACGACGGCGTTGGGCATTACGCCGCAGCAGGTTCAGCAGACGCCGGTTCGCTGACGCGGCCTGGGTGGTGCCGGTCGGGTGCGGGTGCGCTGTGGCTTGTCGCGCAGTTCCCCGCGCCCCTCGGGTCAGCCGATGACCACGCATGATGCCGCCGCCACCCTGATGGCCCCCTCTCGCCTCGGGATGCCCGTGCGCGGGTCGGTGGCGAACCAGGTCACGTCGCCCGAGCGTTCGTTGGCTACGTACAGGACGCCGTCGGACGTGGTCAGGGCGCGCGGCCAGTGGCCGCCGCAGGGCACCGTGGTGACCAGGTGCAGTTCCGCCCCCTCGACGGCGAACACGGACAGCACGTCCTCGCCTCGGGTGGCGGTCCAGACGAAGCGGCCGTCGGATGAGGTGACGATCCCCGAGGGGTAGGCGTCGCACGCCGGTGCGCCCGGCAGGACCGGGGTCTCGGTCAGCGGTGTCAGCACGCCTTCCGCCGCGTCCCAGCGGCAGACGGTGACGGAGGGGCTGAGTTCGTTGACGACGTAGGCGTACGTGCCGTCCGGGTGGAAGGCCAGGTGGCGCGGTCCGGAGCCGGGCCGCAGGGCGGTCTCCCGGTGCAGGACCGGAGTGCCGTCGGCCAGCGTGCACACCCGCACCGAGTCGGTGCCGAGGTCGACGCTGACGGCCCAGCGCCCGCTCGGGTCGGGCTGCACCTGGTGGGCGTGCGGCCCGTGCTGGCGCGGGGTGTGCGGGCCCCCGCCGGTGTGCTGGAGCACGCCGGAGGCGGACCGCGCGAGAGTGCCGTCGGGCCGGACGGGAATGGCGCTGACACTGCCCGAGCCGTAGTTGGCGGTCAGGAGGTGTCCGGCGTACAGGCTGAGGTGGGTCGGCCCGTCGGCGCCGACCGGCACGGGCGGTCCGGCCGGCTCGGGCTTGTCCCCGGTCACGCGGTACGCGGCCACCGCGCCCGTGGCCGTCTCACTGACCGCGTACAGCGTGTCCCCGTCGGGCGAGAGGGCGAGGCAGGCCGGGTCGGGGACGGCGTTCACGCTGCTCAGGAAGGTCAGTGCGCCGCTGTCGGCGTCGACTTCCGCCGTCACGACGCCGGGGCCGCCGGCCGCCGTGAACGACCCGATGAACGCCCGCCGCCTGCTGCCGTCCGCCATCACTGTGCCCTTTCGTCCCTGAGCCGTCCGGAATGACCGCGCGGTCGATCATGCGCGGTCTAGACCAAAGGGTCAAGAGGGTGTGGCGGCCCGTCGCTCAGGCGCCGGCCAACGGGGAGCCCGACGGCGTCCGCAGTGGCCTGGCGAGCTCCGCGAGGGCCCGTTCCAGGCCGTGCAGATGAGCCAGGACCGGTTCCGTCGCGGACGGTCCGGCCGGCTGGACCAGGACGTCGCCGCCCTCGGTGAGCGCCTGGACCGCGGCCTCCACGCGCCCGCAGGCGGCGGCCAGGCGGGCATCGTGGGAGGCCTCCGGGTCGGCGGCGACGGCGACCAGACCGCGGACCTCACGGGCGCAGTCGTCGAGGAGGGCGAGCACGTGCCGGGCCCGCCGCTTGCGGCCGAGCATCGGATTCAGCGGGTGCACCAGCGGGGCGAGGGAGAGCCGCACCCGGGAGAGCAGCTGCTCCAGCTCTGCCACCCGCGGGGCCGGGTCGGCGTCCGCGGCGCCCGCCAGTCGCCGGGCCGTCTCGGCCGTGCAGGCGTGGACGCAGCGCAGGGCCCGCTGGATCCAGGCGTCGGTGACGCTGTGCGTGGTGACGGGCAGGACGAAGATCACGGCGAGCGCGGCGCCGAGCGCCCCGACGCCGGTCTCGGCGAGCCGCAGGGCGAGCAGGCCGGGGCCGAGCACGCCGAGAAGGCCGTAGAGCAGACCGGCGAGCAGGGTCACGCAGAGCATCATCCAGGTGTACGACACGGCGGCGGTGTAGAAGACGCCGAAGACGCAGACGGCCGCGAGCAAGGCCGTGACGGCCGGGTTCCCGTGCACCGGCAGGGCGACGAGCAGGCCGAGGGCGATGCCGATGACCGTGCCGAGCAGCCGCCGGAAGCCCCGGACCAGGGTCTCGCCGCGCGAGGTGGTGTTGACGAAGATCCACCAGGTGGCGCCGACGGCCCAGTACCAGCGCTGGCCGGACACCAGCTGGCCCACGACGAGGGCGAAGCCCGCCCCGGCGGTCGCCTGGATCGCCTGGCGGGTGGTCACCCGGGCCAGTCCGGTGCCGCCCGGCGGGGCGGGCACGACGGGCGGGGCAAGGTGGCGCTCGTAGCACCACAGGCCGAAGCGCACCGCGGCGGCGGCGAGGACGGACAGCAGGACCGCGGCGTACAGCTCGGGCAGCTGGTCCGTCGTGGCGTGCAGGAACTGCGCCACGAAGAAGGTCATGAAGGCGAAGACGCCGAGACTGTGCCCGCGCGGGCCCCAACGGCGGGCGTACACGCCCGCGCCGACCACGGCGAGGAAGGTGAGGTCCCGGGCCACCGGGTGGTCGTGCAGTCCGGCCGCGGCGGTGAGCACGGGCAGCCCGACGACGGGCAGCAGCGCGGTGGTGACCGCCTGGCCGCGGACCGTGGAGTCGGTGACGGTGAACAGGGCGAGCAGTGCCGCGAGACCGCCGGTGACGGCCCCCGTGAGGGAGTGCCCGGCGAGGCCGCACAGGGCGACCGCGAAGGCGATGCCGAGCACGGCGCGCGCGGCGAACCGCAACCGCGTCCGCCCCGGATCCGGAGCCATGAACACCCTCTTCAGCACCGCTTACCGCCTCCTTCGCGCGCAGGCATGAGAAAGCATGAAAAAGGCGCCGCGGGGTCCGCAGCGCCATCGACGCGTCCATATGAGCATCCCGGACACCACTGGCTCAACTGGCTCCTTTTAGACTGGGCCATTGGTACAGCCGCAGCGGTCGGAGAGCGGCCGCGGCAGGGCCAACGGACGAGGAGGGCGCGGCATGCCCGTGGACGAGCTCGACACCCGCATCCTGCGGCTGCTGCTGGAGCAGCCGGGCACCAGCGTGCGCGAGTACGCCCGTATCCTCGGCGTGGCCCGGGGGACGCTCCAGGCCCGGCTCGACCGGCTGGAGCGCGACGGAGTGATCACCGGCACGGCGCCGGACCTCTCCCCCGCCGCGCTCGGCCATCCGGTGCTCGCGTTCGTGCACATCGAGGTCACCCAGGGCCATCTCGACGAGGTGGGCGACGCGCTGGCCACGGTGCCGGAGATCGTCGAGGCGTTCTCCATCACGGGCGGCGGGGATCTGCTGACCCGGGTCGTGGCGCGGGACAACGCGCATCTGGAGGACGTCGTGCAGAAGCTGATCAGCCTGCCCGGGGTCGTCCGCACCCGCACCGAGATCGCCCTGCGGGAGCGCGTCTCCCACCGGCTGCTGCCGCTGGTGGAGTCGATCGGCCGCGCGGCCCGCTCCTGACCCCCTCAGGCTCCCTGGATCATGGTCTTTGACATGCTGACACCATGAGCAATCTCGGCGGCATATCGGTCATCTTCGATCTCGACGGAACGCTCGTGGACAGCGAGCCGAACTACTACGAGGCGGGCCGGCAGACCCTCGCCGAGCACGGCGTCCCCGGCTTCAGCTGGGCGGACCACGAGCGGTACGTCGGCATCAGCACGCAGGAGACGGTCGCGGACTGGAAGGAGCGGTACGGTCTGCGGGCTTCCGTGGAGGAACTGTTCACCGTCAAGAACCGCCGTTATCTCGAGCTCGCCCGCAGTTCCACGCGCGCCTACCCCGAGATGCGCAGGTTCGTCGAGCTGCTGGCGGCCGAGGACGTACCCATGGCCGTGGCCTCGGGGTCCTCGCCCGAGGCCATCCAGGCGGTGCTGAGCGGCACGGGCCTGGACGCCCATCTGCGGACCGTCGTCTCTGCGGACGAGGTCGCGCGGGGCAAGCCCGCTCCCGACGTCTTCCTGGAGGCGGCCCGCCGGCTGGGGGCGGACCCGGCAGGCTGCGTGGTACTGGAGGACGCCGCCCCCGGCGCCGCCGCCGCACACGCGGCGGGGATGCGGTGCATCGCGATCCCGTACGTCCCGGCACAGGCCGACGCCCCGGAGTTCACCACCGCCGGGCTGCTCCTGCGGGGCGGCCAGAAGGAGTTCACGGCACAGGCGGCGTTCGACTGGCTGGCCCGCCCGGCAGGCGTTTCCTGAACTCGCCCCTCCCGACCCGTTGACGCTCCCCCGCCCCCTCCCTAGGGTCTGGTCGATCACTCGCACAGTGTTCGATATACCGAATACGTCGAACGCGTCGAGTCCGTGGACCCGCTGGCCCCGTGGAGGAGCACACATGGCACGGCCCCTCTCCAGACGAACCCTTCTCCAGGCGGCGACCCTCGCCGCCGCCGTACCCGCGTTCTCCGAGGCGGCGACAGGCCGGGCCGTCGCGGCCCCCGCGGCCGCCGCCGACATCCCGGCCTCCTGGACCGTACGGCCCTTCGGGCTGGAGGACGTGAGCCTCGGCCGGGGCGTCTTCGCCGACAAGCGGCGGTTGATGCTGGACCACGCCCGTGGCTACGACGTGAACCGGCTGCTCCAGGTGTTCCGCGCCAACGCCGGTCTCGCCACGGGCGGCGCGGTCGCCCCGGGCGGCTGGGAGGGCCTGGACGGCGAGGCCAACGGCAACCTGCGCGGGCACTACACCGGCCACTTCCTGACCATGCTCGCGCAGGCGTACCGGAGCACGAAGGAGCAGGTGTTCGCCGACCGGATCGGCACCATGGTCGGGGCACTGACCGAAGTGCGGGCGGCACTGCGGCGAGAACCCGCGGTGCTGAGCGTCGCCGGGAGGTTCGGGACCGCCGCGGACCAGGTGCGGGGCTCCTACCAGTACGTGGAGCTGCCGGCCGCCGTGCTCGGCGGCGCCCCGGCCATCACCCTCTCCGTCTGGGTGCGGCCCACGCACGACGCCGACTGGACCCGCGTCTTCGATTTCGGCGACGGCACCACGCGTTACCTGTATCTGGCCGCCCGCAACCAGGCGGGTGTACCGCGCTTCGCCATCACCACGTCGGGCGCCGGCGGCGAGCAGAGCCTCGACGGCACGGCCCCGCTGCCGCTGAACCAGTGGAGCCACGTGGCGGTGACGATCGCGGGCGGCACCGGCACCCTCTACGTCAACGGCACCGCCGTCGCCCGGAACACCGCGATGAGCCTCACCCCTGCGGCTCTCGGCACTCTGAGGAACAACTGGCTCGGCCGCTCGAACTACTCCGCCGACCCCGTCTTCGCGGGCGCCTTCGAGGAGTTCAACGTCTTCTCGCGGGCGCTGACCGCCGCCGAGATCACCGAGTTGCAGAGCCGCCGGGCCGCCGACGCCTCGACGGGCCGGGGCGATCTGGCGTCGTACTCCTTCGACGAGACGGCCGGCGGAACCTTCGCGGACGCCTCCGGCCGCGGCCTGACCGCCACCCTGCGCCGCACCTGGGGCGGGCCCAGCCACCCCGGGTTCCTCGCGGCGTACCCGGAGACGCAGTTCATCGACCTGGAGTCGAGGACCTCTCCCGACTACACGAAGGTGTGGGCGCCGTACTACACCGCGCACAAGATCCTCAGGGGCCTGCTCGACGCGTACACCGCCACGGACGACGACCGGGCCCTGGACCTCGCGTCCGGCATGTGCGACTGGATGCACTCCCGGCTGTCCAAGCTGCCGGAGGCCACGCTCCAGCGGATGTGGGGCATCTTCTCAAGCGGGGAGTTCGGCGGCATCGTCGAGGCGATCTGCGATCTGCACGCTCTCACCGGCAAGGCCGAACACCTCGCGCTGGCCAAGCTGTTCGATCTGGACCGGCTGATCGACGCGTGCGCCGCGAACACCGACATCCTCGACGGACTGCACGCCAACCAGCACATCCCGATCTTCACCGGGTACGTGCGGCTGTACGACGAGACGGGTGAGGAGCGCTATCTCACCTCGGCGAAGAACTTCTGGGACATGGTCGTCCCGCACCGGATGTACGGCATCGGCGGCACCAGCACCGCGGAGTTCTGGAAGGCCCGGGACGTGATCGCGGGCACCCTGAGCGCGACCACCGCCGAGACCTGCTGCGCGTACAACATGCTCAAGCTGAGCCGGACCCTGTTCTTCCACGCGCAGGAACCGAAGTACATGGACTACTACGAGCGGGCCCTGTACAACCAGGTGCTCGGCTCGAAGCAGGACAAGCCGGACGCGGAGAAGCCGCTGGTCACGTACTTCATCGGGCTGACGCCCGGTCATGTGCGTGACTACACGCCCAAGCAGGGCACGACCTGCTGCGAGGGCACCGGCATGGAGAGCGCCACGAAGTACCAGGACTCTGTGTACTTCGCGAAGTCCGACGGCAGCGCGCTGTACGTCAATCTGTACAGCCCGTCCACGCTGACCTGGGCCGAGAAGGGCGTGACGGTCACACAGACCACCGGCTATCCCAGGGAGCAGGGCAGCACCCTCACCCTCGGCGGCGCTCGCGCCTCCTTCACGTTGCGGCTGCGCGTGCCCTCGTGGGCGACCGCCGGATTCAGAGTGACCGTCAACGGGAAAGCGGTGCCGGGCACTCCGGCGCCGGGAAGCTACTTCGCCGTGTCCCGGACCTGGCGGGCCGGCGACACCGTCCGGGTCACCCTGCCGTTCCGGACGCGGGTGGAGAAGGCACTCGACGACCCGTCCCTGCAGACCCTGTTCCGCGGCCCGGTCAATCTGGTCGCCCGCTCCTCCGCGGCGGAGTTCCTGAAGGTCGGGCTGTACCGCGACGCCGGTCTGTCCGGCGACCTGACGGCCTCCCTCACGCCGGTGCCGGGCAAGCCGCTCCACTTCACGCTGGACGGGACCGAGTGGGCGCCGTTCGCCGAGGGGACGGAGGACCCGACGCACGCCTACTTCCGGCGCACGGAGCCGAAGGCCGTCTTCGGCGGCCGGGACTCGGGCGTCGCCAACCCGGCGAAGGCCGACGGCACCACGCTGCTGGACGAGATATGGGCCGGGGCGCCCTTCCGGAACAAGGGGGCGCTGGTGGCGCGGGTGCGGTCCACGGTGGACGCGTGGGTGACGGCCGGGCTGCTGAGCAGGGCCGACGGGGACAAGGTGGTGAGCACGGCGGGAGCGGCCTCGTACGAACCCTGAGCGGGCCGGGCCGCGTTCGGGTGGGCCCGGTGCTGTGCGGATCCGGCGCCGGGCCCCGTCACATCCGGAACTTTTTTGCAGCAGGGGTGATTGTTTCGCGTCCGGCATCCGTACTTCTCGGTGTTGGGCCGTTCATACCCCAGGAGGCACGATGCGCATCTCGCGCAGCACGGCAGGAACCGCGTTCGTGGGCGGTGCGATGATCCTGACGCTCACCGCGCTCGCTTACCCGAGCATGCTGGGCGTGGAGAACGCAGCTTCCGGCCAGGACCGCATCATCGCCAACACCCAGTACGGTCCGCTGACCGAGGCGGATCGCGACTTCGTGGTAAAGGTGCGCGCGGCCGGGCTGTGGGAGCAGCCGCTGGGGCAAATGATCATGGAGCGGAGCAAGTCGCCGGCGATGATCGAGGTCGCGGAGCATCTGCTCGTGGGGCACGGCCGGCTCGACGCGGGCTGCCGCAAGGTCTCCACGGACCTGGGCATCACCCTGCCGAACGAGCCGTCGCCGCAGCAGCAGCAGTTCGTGGCGACGGCGGAGGGCAGCACCGGCAGGGAGTTCGAGTCCACGGCCGTGACCCTCATGCGCATCGCGCACGGGGGCATCTTCCCGACGATCGCCAAGATCCGGGCGACCACCCGGAACAGCATGGTGCGGGAGCTCGCCGACACGACCAACGACACCGTGCTCGACCACATCACGGTCCTGGAGAAGACCGGTCTGATCAACCAGGAGCAGGTCAGCTTCCAGATCACCTCCCCGCCCAAGCTGCCCCAGGAGCAGACGACTCCCCCGCCGCCGCAGCAGGGTGCGCCGGTCCGTGTGCTGGAGGTCCCGGAGAACCTGAAGGACCTGCAGACGGTCGCTCCCAACCCGTCCTACGGGGCGCCGCAGCCGTCTCCGTCGGCCGGCTGAGCGAGGAACGGGCCGGGGTCGCCCCCTTCTGCGGCGGCCCCGGGATCAGGAACGGCGGCGCGGCTTGCCGCGCCTGTCGCCCTTGGGGGCGCCACGCCCGCCCTTGCCGGTGCGCTTCGCACCCCCGGCCCTCCCGGCCGCCGACCTCCCCGGCACCGGCTTTCGCCGGGCGCCGCCCCGGTCGGCCGCCACGGACTCGTCCGGCTGCTTGCGGCCCCGGGTGCTGTTGACCGTACGGCCGCGCACGATGCCGATGAAGTCCTCGACCTGGTCCGTCGTCGCGTCCTGGGGCCAGGCCAGTGCCACGCTCGACTCGGGGGCGTCCCTGAGGGGACGGTGCGTGAGGTCCTTGCGGTGGTGGAGGCGGGCGAGCGACAGCGGCACGACGAGGACGCCGATCCCGGCCGCGACGAGTTCGACGGCGTCGGCCGTGGTGGCGGGACGTTCGAAGGCGGGCCGCCCGGGGAGGCTCTCCCAGGCGAGCACGTCGTCGAGGGGATGCAGCACGATGTCGTCGGCCAGATCCTCGGGGGACACCTCGTCGACCGCCGTGACCAGGTGGTCCTTGGGCACCACGACGACCGTCTGCTCGGTGTAGAGGGGGATCGCGCTGAAGACCGTCCGGTCCACGGGCAGCCGGACCAGGCCCGCGTCGGCCTCCCCGCCCAGCAGCCGCTCAGCCACCGCCCCGGCGGCCGCCTGCGTCAGATCCAGCGGGACGTCGGGCTGCCGCTCGTTCCAGATACGCACCCACTTGTCGGGCATCACCCCGGGTACGTACACGAGCCGGAACGTGGGAGAAGTTTCCGAGCCTGTCACCTCGCCAGGTTACCGGCCGTGGTCAGCGGTCGTGCACACGCTCGATACGCTTGATGCCATGACGTCGCACCAGAGCACCCAGACGATGAAGCCCGCCACCGCGGCGAAGAAGCTGGGTGTGTACCTCGAGGCCACACCCGCCGAGTTCCGGGAGGGTGTCGTCTCGCGCGCCGAGCTGAACGAGCTCCAGGCGAACCCGCCGCAGTGGCTTCAGGACCTGCGGCACAACGGCCCGCACCCCCGCCCGGTGGTCGCGGCGAAGCTCGGGATCTCGATCGCGGGGCTCGCCCGCGCCGGGGTCACCGAGCCCCTCACCACCGAGCAGATCGAGACACTGAAGCAGGAAGGCCCCGAGTGGCTGGAGCGCGAGCGCGCCACCCAGGCGGAGGTCCGCAAGGAAGCGGTCCGCATCAAGAAGAAGAACGCCGAGCAGGCGGAACGCCAAGCCTGACGCCCCCTTGTCCCGAAGGCCCCGACCGGATCATCCGGTCGGGGCCTTCGTCGTTCGCCACCCTGCCCGGGGGCGTGAGTATGGCGTCGGTGAAATCTTTCGGCCATGTATTGACATGGCGATGAAACGATCCGTAGCTTGGCCGATCATTTAGATTCGTGAAATGAGTTCACGGATATGAACGGAGAACCATCCATGCGGGATCGCCGACGCAGTCACCGCCTGGCTGCCGCGCTCGCCGTCTCGGGGCTCCTGTTCGGAACGGCCGCCTGCGGCTCCGGTTCCGGCAGCGCCCGGGCCGGCGATCCGAACACGCTGGAGGTGTGGACCCGGAGTGATCCGGAGTCCGCCCAGACCTATCAGAGGGTGTTCGCCGCTTTCACCAAGAAGACCGGCATCAAGATCGACTACCAGCCGGTCATGAACTTCGACCAGCAGTTGCAGAGCCGCGCGTCCACCAAGGACCTGCCGGACGTCATGATCAACGACACGGCCCTGATGGGCAGCTACCAGGCCCAGGGCCTGCTCAAGCCCATCACCCCGGGTTCGATCGCCGGGCACGCCGAGATCACCGCCAAGTCCTGGTCCTCCACCGTGGGCCGCGACGGCCGGCACTACGGCATCCCGTACTCCCGTCAGGCCATGACGCTGTTCGTCCGCAAGGACTGGCGGGAGAAGCTCGGCCTGCCCGAGCCGAAGACCTGGCAGGACACCCTCGCCCTCGCCAAGGCCTTCGCCACCCGCGATCCGGACGGGGACGGCAAGAAGGACACGTACGGCATGGTGGTCCCGGGCAGCGCCCAGAACGGCTATGTCGCCTGGTGGGGTTCGAGCTGGCTGTGGCAGGGCGGCGTGCGGATCCTGGAGAAGGAGGGCACGGGCTACCGGCCCGCCATGGACTCGGCGGCGGCCCTGCGCACCGTCACCTGGATGAAGGACAACCTCTTCTGCGTTGACAACGGTGTCATCCAGCCCAGCGCCCTGACCTCCGTCACCGCGAACACCACCAACTTCCAGGACGGCAACGCCGGGATGTACCTCACCGGCCCCTACAACATCTCCACGTTCGACAAGGCGCTCGGCAAGGACAAGTACGAGGTCCTGCCCGCGCCCACCGGCCCGGCCGGGAACAACGACGTGCTGGCCGACGGCGAGAACATCTACTTCGGGGCGAAGACCGGAAAGGCGAAGCAGGAGCAGACGCTCGCCGCCTTCCTCGTTTCCCCCGAGGGCCAGACACTCGCCATGACCGGCGACCACCAGCCCGTCGTGCGCATCCCCGTCAACTCCACGCTGGACGCGGCGCAGGTGCGCGACGACCCGCGCTGGAGTGTCGTGCAGAAGGCGTACGAGACGGCCTCCGTGCAGTTCCCCAACGCCCCCGACTTCGCCCCGATCAAGCAGGACACCGCCGACGCGCTCAACGCGATCTTCACGTACTGCGGCAGCGACGTCCGCTCCGGCCTGAAGGACCTCAACGACACACTCGCCGGTGACCTCAAGGACCAGGACCTGCTGAAATGACCGCGACCGTGACGACACCCGGGCCGCGCAGAGCCCGGATCCTCGGCAAGAAGGCCGTACTGCCCTGGCTTTTCCTCGCCCCGGGCCTGCTGCTCGCCCTCGTCTTCAAGTTCCTGCCCATGGGCAAGGGCGTCTGGCTGAGCTTCTTCGACGTGCGGCCCTTCCTCGGTGACAAGTGGGTGGGGCTCGACAACTACACCCGGGTCCTGACCGACCACCGCTTCCAGGACGCCATCGGCCACACCTTGGTCCTGGGCATCGGGATGTCCCTCGGCGGCATCGTCGCCGGCTTCCTCCTGGCCCTGCTGCTGGAGGGTCAGGCCCGTTCGCTGAAGATCATCCGCACCGCCGTGTTCCTGCCCGTCGTCACCGCGACCGCGGTGGTCGGCGAGATGTGGCGGCTGTTGTACTACCCGACCTCCGACGGCCTCATCAACAGCGGTCTCGGGCTCCTCGGCCTGGGACCCGTGCCCTACCTGGACAACCCCGACACCGCGCTGTGGGCGACGATGGCCATGGGCATCTGGATGCTCGCCCCGTACAACATGGTGATCATCCTCGCCGGACTGGCGGGCGTGGACCGCTCGTTGTACGAGGCCGCCGCGATGGACGGCGTCTCGCTCCGGCAGCGGCTGCGCCACATCACGCTGCCCGCGATCCGCCCCGCCCTCGGCATCGTCCTCACCCTCGCCGCGATCCGCGGACTGCGTGTCTTCACCGAGGTGTACGTCCTCACCGGCGGCGGTCCGGCCGGGTCCACCGACGTGTGGATGACCCGCGCCTACACCCTCGGCTTCACCCGTAACGACATCGGCGGCGCGTCCGCCGCCTCCGTGGTCCTGCTCTGCGTGACGCTGCTGCTCACCGTCACGGTCAACTACCTCCGCAAGAGGGGAGACGTGAGATGAGCGCTCCCGCCATCGACCCCGTCCGGACACCGGTGACCGCCTCCCCCACGCGGAAGTCCGCCGGGAAGCAGCGCGCCACCCCGGCCCGCTTCGACACGGCCCTCGGCTGGAACGACCGGCCGGGCCCCGCCTGGGCACTGCGCGTCCTGCTCTGCGTGCTCGCCCTGGGGGTCTTCGCGGCGCCGTTCCTGACGATCTTCTCCGGCTCGTTCAGCGAGAAGGCCAGCGGCTCCACCCTGTCGTTCCTCCCCCACCATCCGACCCTGCTGAACTTCCGCGTGGCGGGCGAGCGCGGCATCTGGGACTACTTCGGCAACTCCCTGGTCATCGCGGGCGGCGGACTGCTGCTCCAGCTCGCCGTCTGCACGCTCGCCGCGTACGCGCTGGCCCGGCACCGCTTCCGTGGGCAGGCGCTGGTCCTGACCCTGTTCATGCTGACGATGATGCTCCCCGAAGAGGTCATCGCGATCCCGCTGTCCCTGGTCCTCGGGCATGTGCCCGTGGTCGGCATCGACCTCAAGGGCACGGTCTGGGGCGTGATCCTGCCACTCGGCGCCTGGGGATTCTCGGTGATGCTGCTGACCGAGTTCATGAAGGACATCCCCACCGAGATCGAGGAGGCCGCCCGTATCGACGGCGTGGGCGAGCTGCGGATGCTGTGGCAGGTCATCCTGCCACTGTGCAAGCCCGCCCTCGGCGTGGCCGGGGTGCTCGGCTTCATCATGATCTGGGACCAGTACCTGCTGCCCCTGATCGCCGCCAAGGACCCCACCGACTACACGGTCACCGTCGCCCTGTCCATCCTGCGCACCGACCCCGAGGTCGGCTCCGGGGTGGTGCTGGCCGGTGCGGTCATCGCCCTCGTCCCCAGCCTGATCGTCTATCTGCTCCTCCAGCGCTCGCTGGTCACCGGCATCGCCGCCGGCGCCACCAAGGGCTGACCACCCAACCCCCCACATATGAGGGAGACATGAAGTTCCACGGAGTGCTGTTCTTCCCGGTCACGCCGTTCGCGGCGGACGGCTCACTGGACGAGGAACGGCTGGCCCAGCACATCGAGTCGGGTGTCGCCGCGGGCGCGGGAGGTGTGTTCGTCGCCTGCGGCACCGGCGAGTTCCACGCGCTGTCGCCCGATGAGATCGAGCGGGCCACCCGGGTCGCCGTCGAGACCACGGCCGGACGCGTGCCGGTCCTCGCGGCGGCCGGCGGCCCGGCCCCGGTCGCCCGGGACCAGGCCGCCCGCGTCGAACGGGCCGGTGCCGACGGCATCCTGCTGCTGCCGCCCTACCTGGTCAGCGCCCCGCAGCGGGGCCTCGTGCGGTACGTCGAGGAGGTCACGGCCGCCACCGGGCTGCCCGTCGTCTTCTACCAGCGCGGCACCGCCCGGCTCACCGAGGACACCGCCGCCGAGATCGCCGCCCTGCCCGTGGTGGTCGGACTCAAGGACGGCATCGGGGACATCGAGCTGATGCACCGCATCGTCCGCGCGGTACGTGCCGTGCCGGGCACCGAGGACTTCCAGTTCTTCAACGGCCTGCCCACCGCCGAGATGACCGCACCCGCCTACCAGGGCATCGGCGTCGAGCTCTACTCCTCGGCCGTCTTCGCCTTCGCCCCGGAGATCGCCCTGGCCTTCCACCGGGCGCTCGCCGAGGACGACGACGCCCTGGTCTCCCGGCTCCTCGACGAGTTCTACGGCCCGCTGGTCGCCCTGCGCGACGAGGTCCCCGGTTATGCCGTGTCGCTCGTCAAGGCGGGGGTGACGCTGCGCGGCCTCGACGTCGGCGGCGTACGCGCTCCGCTGCTCGACCCGGCGCCGGAACACCTCGCCCGGCTCTCCGAACTCCTCGACCACGGACTGAAGGTGGCCGCCGCATGACCTCCACGCGCATCCGCGAGCTGATCATCACCCCGATCGCCTTCGGCGACCCGCCGCTGCTCAACTCCAACGGGGTCCACGAGCCGCTCGCCCTGCGGATCATCCTCCAGCTGGTGCTGGAGGACGGCACCGTGGGCCTCGGCGAGTCGCCGGGCGGCACGGCCCGCCTGGAGCGGCTGCACACCGCCGCGAAGACGGTCGTCGGCATGGACGTCTTCGACACCACGGCCGTGGCCGCCGCGATCGACGCGGCCCTGCTGCCGACCGTGCCCAGCTCCCACGAACGCGGCTGGACCACCTCGGCGATCGAGGTGGCCTGCCTCGACGCACAGGGCAAGCTGCTCGGCCGCCCGGTCAGCGACCTGCTCGGCGGCACGGTCCGCGACTCGGTGCCGTTCGCCGCGTACCTGTTCTACAAGTGGGCCGAGCACCCCGTACTCGACGGCCGCCCGGCCATCACCGACGACTGGGGCGAGGCCCTGGACCCGGCCGGGATCGTCGAGCAGGCCCGGCTGATGCAGGAGCGGTACGGGTTCAGGTCGTTCAAGCTCAAGGGCGGTGTCTTCCCGCCCGACGAGGAGATCGCAGCGATGCGGGCCCTCGCGGAGGCCTTCCCCGGGCAGCCGCTGCGCCTCGACCCCAACGTGGCGTGGACGGTCGAGACGTCCAAGTACGTCGCCCGTGAACTGGACGGTGTGCTGGAGTACCTGGAGGACCCGGCCAAGGGCATCGAGGGCATGGCGGAGGTGGCGAAGGAGTCCCCCATGCCGCTCGCGACCAACATGTGCGTGATCGCCTGGGAGCATCTGAAGCCGGCCGTCGAGCAGAACGCCATCCAGGTCCTGCTCACCGACCACCACTACTGGGGCGGACTGCGCCGCACCCGTGAACTGGCCGCCGTCTGCGAGGCGTTCGGACTCGCCCTGTCGATGCACTCCAACTCGCACCTGGGCATCAGCCTCGCCGCGATGACCCATGTCGGCGCCGCCATCCCCAACCTCGATCACTCCTGCGACACGCACTACCCGTGGAACTCGGCGGACGACGTGATCGTGCCGGGCGTGCTGGAGCTGCGCGACGGGGAGGTCAAGGTGCCCACCGGTCCGGGTCTCGGTGTCGAACTCGACCACGACAAGCTCGACGAGCTGCACCGGCGTTACGTCGACTCCGGGATGCGCAGCCGCGACGACACCGGCTACATGCGGCGGTTCCGGCCGGAGTACGAGCGGCTGCTCCCCCGCTGGTGACACCCGTGCGCCCCTCCGCGGGGAGGGGCGCACGCGCTCACTTCCCCGACTTGGGCACCTTCAGCCGGTCCCAGGTGAGCTTGCCGGGGATGCCGTCGGCGTCCCTGCCGGAGAAGCCCTGCTTCTGCTGCCAGAGCGCGTAGGAGCGGCGGTCGGCCTCGGACCAGTCGGGGCTGGGTCCCTCCTCGTAGCGGCTGCAGCCCTCGGCGACCAGGCGGCGGCCCATCGCCGTGATGATCGGGGAGCGCTGTCCGGCGTGGAAGAACGCGGCGCCCGGGAACGGCTCGTAGGACGGCTTGGGCGCGGGCTTGGGGTCCGGGTCCGGCTTGGTGCCGCCCCCGGCGCCCTTCAGCCGGTCGGATATGCGCTTGCGCATGCCGTCCATGGTGAAGCCGCGCGGGTCCACCTTGCCCGGCTGCCACTCCTTGTGGCCGATGACGGAGCGCTCGGACCAGCCGTGGTGCCGGCAGATCGCCGCCGACACCCTCTCGATGGCCTCCTTCTGCGCCTCGGGCCACGGGTCCTTGCCGTTGCCGAGGTTGATGCACTCGAAGCCGTAGAAGTGCCGGTTGCCGTCGGTGTCGGCCTCGTTGTCGCCCGGCAGCTTCGACTCGTTGATCACGGCGCGCAGGACGTCGCTGTCGCCGAGGCCGGCATGGTTGGCGCGGCCGTTGCCGACCAGGTGCACATGGCCCTTCTTGTCGATGACGCCGTGGCACAGCGGGCCGGGCAGGTTCGAGTAGCCGTCGTAGCAGATGTCGACGGAGGCGGCGGTGCCGGAGGTGACGGTGTGGTGGATCATCACGCCGTTCACCGGGCCCCAGGGGCCCTTGCTGTTGCGGTTGTGGGTGCGCCAGCCGCGGACCTCGTGGACGGTCACGCCCTCGGCCCGCAGGATCTCCACCAGCTTCGACGCGCTGAGCGGCTTGGCCATCAGTTGTCTCCTTCGACGGCGGCTTCCGCCTCCGCTGTGGTCTGGGACCTCCCCTGTGAGGGGTCCTCGGCGGCCAGCTCCTCGCGGCGGGCCTGTTCTTCCGCGGCGAGCGTCGCCTCGTCGGCGGCCGGCACGCTGCTCGCCAGCGGGCCGAACGCCAGGCGCAGATCGACCGCGCTGCCCTCGCCCTTGATCAGGGCCAGCGGGGCGAAGTGCCGGGCGATGCCGGCCGGTCCCCGGAGCAGCGGGCGGCGGGCCGGGTCGACCGGCCACTCGACGCTGCCGGTGGCGGTGCGGGCGGGCACGATCCAGTGGTCGCCGGTGCGGTAGGCGCCGTCCTTGGCGAAGTACACCTCGACGCCGTCCTCCAGCGGCAGCCACTCCCCCTCCGTGACGGGGATCGCCCCGCCGCGCAGATCGGTGCTGCGGCCCTTGCGCTTCGGGCCGCCTCGGTGGTCCCAGCGGCGCAGGTACGGGTTCAGATGCGCCAGCCGTCCGACGCCCGGGTCCGGTTCGGCCGAGAGGCGGACGCGGCGGCCGGGCAGGTCCAGCTCCTCGACGCGCAGCAGCGGCAGGGGCTCCAGGCGGGAGGCGTAGGCGGTGTCCGTGAACTCCACGTGGTCGCCGACGTCCAGGTCCAGCTTGTCGTCATGACCCAGGGACGCCAACTGCACCCAGGTGCCGTCGAGTTCGTCGACGGGGAAGACGACGGAGCCGTTCTCCCGTGACCACTTGAAGGTGGCGTCCTTCGCCTCGCCGCCCGCGTGGACCTCCACGCGGTACAGCTGGTTCTCCGGGCCCCGGTAGCGGGCGTCCGGCTTGACCAGGCACGGGTCCTCATCCGCGTGGTCGGGCCGCTCGCTGCGGGCGGCGAGCCGGGCCGAGGGGGCCGACTGGCGCTGCGCCCAGCGGGTGAACGCGGCCCGGACGACCTCCTTGGACGGGTCGGTCTCCTCGATCTCCAGCTGGGTGAGGGAGAGCGGCAGCACCTGCCAGACGACCTTGAGGCGGGCGGAGGTGTCGGGCATGGCCGCGCCGAGGGCGACCTCGCGCAGGGCGGGGTCCTCGGCGGCGCTGACCGAGCGCTCCCACACGTTCAGGTAGACGAGGAACGGCGTCTGGGCGGGCGAGGGCAGCCGGTCGCCGGGCTTCTCCGGGTCGCGGAAGGCGTCGGGCTGGTCCCAGTAGGTCCACTGCGCGGGCGGCTCCGGCGCGGACTCCTCGCTCTCCTCGTCGGTGACGGGCACCCCGGCCGCCGGGCGGTCGGCGTCGCACAGGATGCCGTCGACGTAGTAGCGGCCGCCGTGGATGACGAGGGTGTCGATCTCGTGCTTGCCGCCCACGTACTCGATGCGGAAACCGGCGGCGTCGCGCGGGCCGCCGTGGGGGCCGATCAGGTCGGCGGCGAGGCTGCGGGCCTGGTGGAGCTGGATCGCGGTCTGCTCGTTGAGGTCGGCGTCGAGCTGGACGCGGCCCTGCTGGGCGACGACCGCCGAGTAGTGCCGCTCCGGCCGGAACGTCGAGCGGGAGAGGTCTGCGTGCATGAAGGGTGTCCCCCTGGTTCAGAAGTGCGGGTTCACGAAGTCGGTGGCGGTGCGGCTCAGCCGGTGGCGGTGCGGCTCATGTCACGAAGAAGATCCCGGCGTCGGTACCGGCCGGGGTGTACTCGGCGAGCCGGGCCCTGAGGCCGTCCTCGCGCTGCGGCCGGTACAGGTCGTGGAAGGCGCCGAGTTCGGCTCCGTCGTCCGCGCCGCGCCGGATCTCCTCCGGGCAGCGGTCCGCCAGCAGCCCGTACCAGGGCGTGCCGTAACGCTGGGAGGCGAAGAGCGGCTTGGTGTCCGCGCAGCGGTGGCGGCGCGGGGTGCGTGAGCCGGAGGGGACGTAGGAGTAGCGCAGACAGCCGATGCCGCGCCGGGCCACGTGGAGCCGGCCCGTGAAGACGCTGTTCTCGGCGATCTTCACCGCGTGCGTGTGGATCTCGCCGATGACGGTGGTGCGGTGCAGGTGCAGCACGGCGTGGGCGTGGCGGCAGTCCGGGGCGGACAGGGCCTCGCGGTCGTCGGCGGTGGCGTCGAGGACGCTGTCCCGGATGTGGATGTCGAGGGGGTCCTCGCCCACCTCGTCGCCGATGACCTCGATGGTGCCGAGGATGCTGTGCTCGATCTGGAGGCAGGCGGTGGTGCGGTCCAGGACGATGCTCGGCTCCTCGGGCGAGTGCGGATCGCACTCGGGCTCCAGGGACCAACCGGGCACCAGCGTGCTGTGCCGTACGACGACGGCGCCCATCGCTCCGGTCACGTTGATGCCGCGTCCGGCGACCAGCAGTCCGTCGAGGACGACACGGGGCCGCTCGTGCGGGGCGCAGTCCTCGGACACCGCGCGGATGTTGAGCGCGTCGGGGCGGTTGCTGTACCAGTCG
This sequence comes from Streptomyces sp. NPDC044719, assembly GCF_056433405.1. Classification (NCBI taxonomy): domain Bacteria; kingdom Bacillati; phylum Actinomycetota; class Actinomycetes; order Kitasatosporales; family Streptomycetaceae; genus Streptomyces; species Streptomyces sp. NPDC044719. The sequence goes on along the minus strand of NZ_JBWKHE010000004.1, from coordinate 464,146 downwards.
AGCAGCCGGATCACGGGGCGCGTGCCCTCCGCCGCCCGCAGTTCGAGCCGGTCGCCGGGGTCGAGGTCGAAGTCCAGCTGCTCCTGGTAGGCGCCGCTGTGCGTGATCTCGATGATGCCGTCGGGCCCGGTGCGGCCTGCCCGGCGGTCGTGCTGCCAGGCCCGGTAGGCGTCCATGATCTGCCGGTAGGGCTGTCCGGGCCCGACCCGGTAGAACTCGGCCTCGGGACGCGGCTCACGGTCGCGCTCGTACTCGCCGCCGCCCATGTCGGCCCCGAACGCGTAGTGGTGATCCACCCACACGCCCTGCCGGGGCGCGGACCGCGCCCCGAAGGCGATCCGGCCCAGCTCGGGATCCACGGCGACCTGTCCGCGCTTGGGACGGTAGCGCCAATCCGACAGGTCCGCGACCACGATGTCCGAGGGCGGAACCGGGTTGTCCTCGCCGTCACGCCGGATGACGAAGCTCTTGCCGGGGCCGTAGTAGTCGAGCAGCCGGTCGTGCAGGAGACGGCGCGTGATGAACGCCGGCACGTTGTCGACGGTGGCGATGTGCGTCGGCGAGGGCTCCGGGAACGGCTTGGTGGCCAGCGGGGTGTCGTTGCCGAGGATCGAGAAGGTGTAGAGGTTGCGGGCCCGGTCGATGCAGTAGGCCGGGGTCCGGGTCAGCGCGTACGCCTTCAGCCGCCACACGAACAGGGCGACGCCGGCCGGAGTCCAGCCGCCCTGCCGGTGCCGTGACTCGGCGCGGCGGACATCGGCGGTACGGGCGCTGTTCGCGAAGGGGCCGCCGCCGAGGGCGAGTTCGGCGCCGTCGCGCAGGTCGGTCAGCCGGCCGCGCTCGCCCCGGTGGGTGCCGGTGCCGTACAGCTTCACCGGCTGGGTGTGGGCCACCTGCCGGGACAGTTCGACGGCGCGCGCCGGCCAGGCCGCCACCTGTTCGGACAGCTCCTCCAGCAGGTGCAGGGTGCCCTTGCGGCGGCGGCTCGCGACCGTGGCGGCCACGTCCCGGCGCGGGGCGACGGCCTCGGCGAGGGCGGCCCGGCCACCGTCGTGCAGGCCGGTGGTGAGGACGCGTTCGTAGCCGGGCAGGGTGCGGTAGCCGACCAGGTCGCCGAGGTACGGCAGCACCCAGGGGGCCGCCGTCTCCACGAACAGGTCCTCGTAGCCCTGCTGGACGCCGTCGCGGACACGGTCGACCTGCTCGGCGATCACGGCGAGCAGCGCGCGCAGCGGCTCGCCCTCCTCGGCGTCGCGCAGCCGGTGCCAGCGGGGCAGCAAATCGGCGAGCCCGTCCGGCTCCCGAGGCACCACCGGGGGCGGAGTCTCCAACTGGGGATCCGGGGACATCACTTGACCTCCGTCAGAATCAGGGTGTCCGCGGCCCGGGGCGACAGCAGCGCGAGCTGGGCCGGGCGGATGCCGCGGAAGACGTACACCGACCGGCCCTCGGGCAGCCGCCGGGTGTCGGTGATGTCGGGGTTGAGGCGCAGCAGTTCGGCGAGCGGGACGCCGTACTTCGCGCAGATCTCCGACAGCGTCTCGCCGTTCCCGGCGCGGACCGTGTGGATCTTCTCGTCGTACGTCGCCGGGTGCGCCGGGACGGATGCCCGCGGTGGGCCGGGCCGGGTGAGCAGCTCGGTGAGCTCCTCCGGGGTCGCGGAGGCGGGCACGCCGGTGAAGACGTCGACGTCCACGTAGTCGACGCCCGGCACGGTGTGAGCGGTGGCCAGGACCTCGGAGAGACGGGCGGGCCGGCCGAGCTCCCGGCCCTCGAAGCCGAGCCGGTTCAGCAGGGCCTGCCGCAGACGCGGCTCGACGTTGTGCCAGGCGTGGTCGGGGGCCACCTTCACCTGGGCGGCGATCAGCAGCAGGACCAGTTCCCGGCCGTCGACGCGGACCGGGAGGTTGGGGTCGCCGTACTCGGTGAGGGCACCCCGCAGGGCGCGCAGGGTGTCCGAGTCGGGGGCGATCGGCACGTCGTCCGTGCCCGCCACCGTCACGTGCAGCACGCGCCGCCGCCCGTCGAAGAGTTCGCGTGCCGAGGCCCGGCCGATGCCGGCGCGGGAGCGGGCGAAGTCCTCGTAGTCGGACTCGGACACCAGCCGGTCCAGCGCCGAGACGGCCAGCGGGACCGTACGCCGCGTCAGGCCGGGGCCGTCGGCGTCGGCGCCACCGGTGGCCGGACGCGGGTTGGTGACCGCGGTGACGCCCAGCGGCCGGGTGAGGGGCTGGGTGACGCGGTCAGCGGGCACGTTGGCTGCCCTGCCGGTGCCGAAGCGGTAGCGGGCGCGGACGTTCTCGTGGCCGGAGGGCAGCCGGGCGCCGTGCACACCGTCGCCGAAGGTCACGGTCGTCCGGCCGTCGGCCGTGGCACCGCTGATGTAGACCCGCTCGGTCGGGCCGCGCCCGGCGAGGCTGTCGACCTCGTGCCACAGCACGCCGTCGACACGGATCTCCAGTACGGGGGTGGCGCCGAGGGGGTTGTCGTCGGCGAGCCAGGTCAGCGGGGACTGCCAGAGCGCGAAGGTCTGGTTGACGCGGTCCGAGTCGCCGCTGCCGATGGCCTCCTCGCGGCTCTCGCCGTGGGTGGCCTCGACGACGTTGCCGAGGATGCGGACCGTCTCGCGGCGGTAGCGGTGGGCGAGGTCCGCGGTGAGGGTGAGCCGGGTGTGCACGTGGTCGCCGGGGAGGCGGGAGTCGACCGCCGGGTCGGCCGCCGCGACCGTGACCATCTCGGTGGCCTTGACGCCGGCCGTGCCCGGGATGTCGCTGCGTTCGCCCGCCACCATGAGCGTGCGGCCGGGCCGCAGCCCCTCGTACAGCTCGGCGAGTTCGATCTCGTTGCCGTGCACGTCCTCGCCGAGGGGCTCGTCGGCGAGACGCAGGGGTTCCCCGGCCGCGTGCACGGTGGTGTCGCGGATGTGCGACAGCAGGACGTCGAACTCGTCCAGCCAGGGGGCGGCGAGGGTGAGTTCGGTGCCGCGTCCGGTGATGCCGTAGTTGGTGTACGCGGCCGTACGCGCGGCCACCACCTGGGTGGTGACGAACGCCAGCTTCGGATCGCCGGGCACACCGCCCTCGGCTCCCTTGGCGGGCCGCTGGATCGCCACCCAGCTGCCGACGGTGATGGCCTCGTGCACGGTGTCCAGCTGGAGCGTGCGGCGGTTGACGGGCTCCGGCTTGCTGGCGATGACGACCTCGACGCCCGGCTCGGCGCTGCCCACCGTGTACTTGAGGCTGATCTCGTGGTCGCCGTGCGTGAACTGCTCACCGGCGCCCGGCCGCAGGGCGATCTGCTGGGAGGTGCCGTTGTGGACGCCGACGTGGACCAGGCCCTCGTCGTCGGGCCGGGACACGAACAGGGTGCGCTCGGGCAGGGCGGACAGGAAGCGGGCCGTGACGCCCGGCTCCTGGGAGTCCGCGGGGCGCCGGTTGAGCCAGCTCAGGTCGCGGTCCTGGCCGGAGCGCACGGACAGTTCGACCTGGCCGGGGCCGAGCGCGAAGGTGACGGGCTGGGCGACGGGCAGGTTCTCCGCGCGCTGGTCGGAGCTGCTGCCCTCGACGTACTGGAACTCGGCCCGCACCGGGGTCTTGCCCGTCGTGTCGAAGACGACCCGCATGGTCGCCAGCACCGCCCCGGTCAGCGGCCAGTCGGCGGTACGGATGACCCGGCCCCGATCGTCCTGGACCGGCTTCAGCGGGGCCGTGGCGCCGAAGGGGGCCGCGGTGACGCGCAGGGCGAGCAGCTCGCGCAGCAGCTGCGGGGTACCGGGGGCGGCGGCCGTGCGCCAGGCCGGATAGAGACTGCCGAGGCCGGGGTTGAGGGCGGAGAGGAGTCGTGCGGTGTCGGTGCCGGGGAGCTGCCGCCGGGGGGTACCAGGGGGGTTGGGGGCCGTGGCACGGAGGGCGGGGAGTACAGCGCCCAGGGCTTTCAGAGCGGCGTTGGAGTCGCCCCTCAGGGGCGCGGGCTGTGTCGATATGCGGCTCCGCCGCGTGGGCGCGACCAGCCCCGACGGCGCAGCAGACGGCCGCGCACCCACCACCACACCCTCCTCATCCGTATCCGTCTGCGCAGGCGCCAACTCCAGAGCCCGCTCGGCAAGTTCGGCCAGCACCGCTTCCAACTGCTCGAACCACGCCGCCACCCCCTCATACGGAGCAGCCAGCACCTGCGCCTCACCGAGCCGGGCAAGAGGCTCGGAAAGCCGGGCCGCGAGCCGCTCGGGCGTCTTGATCTCCTCCAGGTCGTCACGGAGCGGCTCGAGAACCTGATCCTCGAAGTCCTCGATCAGCCGGCTGACCGGCCGCGGGTTGGGAACCTCCGGCGTCGGCGGCTCCTCCCCCGGCTCACCGGGCTGCACGGGCAGCGCGATCCAGCGCCGCACCTCGTCGAGGAGTTCCTTCAGCGTCGCCGGCGCCGACTTCGGCAGCGAGATCGCCGTGATCTCGTCGTCCCGGTCGACCCGCGTCTTCGCCACCGGCAGCAGCTTGCGCGCACCACCCGCGCCCTCCCCGAAGACGAACAGCAACTGGTCGCCGGTCTGGAGCGAGAGCCCCGTGCCCTCGACGAAGAGTTCGGAGCGCTTGTCGAGGTCCTGCGGGGTGAGCAGCGAGGGACGGCGGCGGCGGACCTTCAGCTCGTTGAAGTCCCAGCGGGCCGTCAGGTCCCGGGCGGTCTCGAACGTCAGCGACGCCTCGTCGGCGTTCGCGGGGACGCTGTGGCTGCGCGCGCCTCGCGGGATCAGCACGTTCTGCGCCTCGGCGCGCGGGTCGCGTTCGAGGGTGTATGCCAGGTGCGTGGCGGCGGCGACACCGGGACGCGGCCGGTGCCCGACGAGCCGGCCGAGCAGCACCAGGGAGCGGTGCTCGTCGGCGGTGCGGAGATAGGCCTCGTCGGCGATCCGCTCGGAGTGGAAGGTGAGCAGGTCGCCGAGGACGGCCGTGGCGTCGAGCAGGCCGATCGCCGGGTCGTCCGGGGTGCGGACGGTGAGGCGGTTCAGCGCCGGGTAGGCGGGCGAGGCGAGCCGGTCGAGCAGGGCGGCCAGGAACGAGCCGTACTCGCCGACGCGGTAGTCGAGCGCGGTGCGGCCGGGCGGGTTGTGCGGCGGCTTCGGCGCGAGGCGCTCGTCGTGGCCGCCGCGGCAGGCGCCGCCGCAGCCGCAGTCGTCGGTCGCGGGGACCGGGTACGGGTCCGTCATCGGGCACCTCCCAGGGATATCGCCAGCAGGCCGTTCTCCGGCCGGTCCGGGTCGTTGTCGCACGTGGCGATCTCCAGCGGGCCGAGCCGCAGCACGCCGTCCTCCCTCTCTCCTCGGTCCTGTTCGGACAGCCGGCGCAGCCGGGTGACCTCGACGCTCTCCACCCCGGGCACGGCCGCGGCGACGGCGACCAGTCGGCTGAGCCGGACCGGTTCGCCGAAGGTGAGCGCGTCGGGGTGGAAGAAGCCGAGCCGTCCGCCGGGCAGCCGTCCGCTGCCGAGCACGCGGTACAGCTCGGCCAGGATCTGCCCGTGCTGGTGCCCCGGCTCGGCGCAGACGTTCAGCGCGATGTCGAGCGGCACCAGGCGGGCGGGCCCCACGACGAGGTCGTGGCCGATGCGCCGGTACGTCTCCAGGGCCTGGGCGACCGAGTCGAGCAGGTCCCGCGACGGGGTGCCGGTGCCGTACGCGTCGATCGCGATGTGTGCTTCCTGGACGCTGCCGGTCCAGCGGATCTCGGCCGCCGCCCGCTGCACGCCCGGCAGGGCACCGGCAAGGGCGGCGTAGTCGTCGGCGGTGACCGCGCGCAGCCGGGTGCGGCGCAGGTCGAGCGGGGCGAGCTGGCGTACCTGCTCGACGGGTTCGGGCTGGATGCCGCCGGTGGCGGGCAGCGGATTGCGCACGACGGCGGCCGGGACGTCGCAGTCGCCCTGCACGACCAGGTGGTTGATGGCCTCGGCGCCGACGTTGCCCGCGGTGCCGCCGCCGAGCCGGTAGCGCAGCTCCAGGCGGGAGCCGGGCCTGGGCCTCGCGCCGTGCCGGCCGTCCCCGAAGCGCAGGGCGAGGCGCCCGTCGTCCTCCAGTTCGCCGACGAAGTGCCGCTCGCGGGGACCGCTGTCGAGCAGGTCGCGGCGCGGCACCCAGGTCTGCTCCCCGTCGTGCGGACGTACGGCGGGCAGCGCCCGGCGCGGGTCCTGGGTGAGGGCGGCGGTCGCCGAGCCGCGCAGCACCGTCTCCTCGGGGTGGAGTCCGGCCGCGTAGGCCGGGCCCCAGGCGTGGGCGATCTCCCAGGCGATGTGCCCGTCGAGGACGGTTCCCGCCCGGGCCCGGGCGGCGAGGACCTCGACGCGGCGCAGCTTGGAGTCGAGCAACTGGTCGCTACGGTAGAGCAGTTCGCGCAGGGCGCGGACCGGGTGGCGGTGCAGTTCGAACCGCTCCAGCACGTTCAGGCCGTAGATCACGGCGAGTTCGGCGATCTCCTCCCGGCCGAGCCCGTCCCGGTCGCGGGCGCTGCGCCACAGTTCGACGAGGCGCTGCCGGACCCGGCCCGGGATGGCCGCGATCCGCTCGGCCTGCCCGGCGGCGACGGTGCCGGGGTCGGGGAAGGGCACCGCCTGGGTGACGGGCGTCCGGCCGAGGACCGGGCGGAAGCGGGGCGCGATGCCCGGGTAGACGGACTGGGCGAGCAGGGTGCGCAGGGCGGTGGCCTGGGCGTACGCGGTGCCGGGGACGACCTGTTCGTGCCGCTGCCCGGCGCTTTCCAGGCCGAGTCCGGCGCGGTTGGTCGCGGCCTCCCCTACGACACCGAAGAGTTCGCGGACGTCGCTCGGTACGAGGGCCCGGCCCGACTCGGTCCGGGCCGTCAGGGCGTTGATCAGCCGTGCGGGGGCGTTGCCCTCGTCGGTGTCGTGGCAGCCGAAGACGGGAGGGTCGCAGGGGGCGGTCACGGCGGGCACGGGCGGCACGGTGACCGTCTCGGGCAGGCCGGTGAGCGTCCGTCCGTGGTCGGCGAGGACGACGTTGCCGCGGGCGAGGGTGACGTCGTCGACGGGCAGGCAGTCGCGTCCGCCGCGGGTGGTGAGGCAGAGCGGGAAGCGCAGCGCGTCCTCGGCGGCCCAGGTGATCTCCAGGACCGGCTGGTCCTCGATCCGGTCGAGGCCGGGTGTGACGGAGGTGATCCGGACGGCCTGGCGGTGGGCGGGGTCGGCGTCGCCCGGCGTGCCGGTGCGCGGGCCCTTCACCTCCTCCAGGACGAGCACGTCGCCCGGCCTGAGGGCCAGCCGGCGCGAGCGGCAGGTCTCCGGGTCCACCCAGGCGTCGCGCAGGGTGGCGGCGGTGGCGCCCCGCGGCAGGGTGCACACCTCGCCGCCCCAGGTCCACAGCCGGATGGCGTTGTGCGCGACCCGCAGCTCCAGCGGGTCGGTGGCGACGACCGGTTCGAAGACCTCCACCGAGCCGCGCTCGTCGAGGTCCCCGAGGTCGGCCTCGTCGATCACGGTGCCCGGCTCGGGGCGGTCGTGCGGGTCGAGACTGCGCACGTCGACGGAGGCGAAGCGGAACGTGCCCGGGGCGAGCGTCCGGTCCTGCGCGGTCCGGACGGTGACGTAGGCGCGGGCGTTGCAGCCGTCGTGCATCGCGTAGTCGATGAGCTTGACGTGACGGCGTATGGAGACCCGGCGGCGGGCGGTGTCGAGGTAGGCCTCGGTGGCGACCGCGTCCTGCTGGTAGCTGATCTGGTCGCCGGTGTGGGCGAGGAGTTCGACGAGCGTCATGCCCAGGTCGGCGGGGTTGCGCTCGACCCAGTCGGGGGTGGTGAGCGCGAGCCGGTCCAGGAGCAGCTTGCGGATGGTGTCGTAGTCGCGGGCCGTGTAGTCGATGACGGGCGCGGCGGGGAAGTCCGTCTCCGGCCGGTGCTCGTCCTTGCAGTCGAAGGGGGTGGGGCAGTCGGGGCGGAAGGAGAACGTGGCGCTGTGGTAGCGCTGGTCGAAGCCGCGGTACGGCTCGGTGCCGGGGCGGCCGTACGGGTCGGTCTCGACGAGGGAGAGCCGGTAGCGGGAGGTGTCTCCGGCCCGGTCGAGGGTGACGTAGAGCCGGTCGTCGAGCTCCGGGTCCTCCTCGCGTTCGACGCTGACGTCGACGGCGGTGATGCCGGTGACGCGGCGGCCGCCGTCGACGCGGATGTTCTCGGGGCCGAGGCCGTGCGGGGCCTTGCCGAGGAAGGTGACGGTGAGCAGCAGACCGTCGTCGCCGGTCTCGACGGTGTCGACGCCATTGAGCTGGGCGGCCCTCACCTTGGCGCGGCGGGACGCTGTGGTGCCGGTCGTCATGCGGCGGCCCTCCCTTCGAAGACGTCGTCGCGCCGGGTGCCGGTGGCCCGGACGGCGTACGACAGATACACGCGGACGGAGTGGTCCTCGCTGACGATGTCGAGGGCTGTGACCTCGATGAGGTCGCCGAGCCAGCGCTGCAGCGCGGCCTGCACGGAGAGTTCGAGCGTGCTGATCAGCTCGGGGCTGTTCGGCGCGAACACGAGGTCGAGAAGTCCGCAGCCGAAGTCGGGGCGCATCACGCGCTCGCCGGGGCTGGTGAACAGCAGCTGCTCGATCAGGTCGTGGACGTGCTCGCCGTGGCCGGCGTGCGCGGTGCGGCCGCGGCGGTCGGCGCGGAAGGGGAACGCGACATCGCCGCGCGGGCCCCTGGCACCCATGGGAGCGGTGACGTTGCCGGGATTCATCGGGCTCGTCGGACTCATCGGACGGTGACCTTTCGCTGCGCGGCCTGGACGACGGGCGGCCCCTGCGGGACGAAGGCCGCGCTGAAGCACTGGGCCGCGGAGGTGTCGAGCAGCACGGGCGCGCCGTCGACCGTGATGCCGGTGGTGTCGGCGGTCCAGCGGACCGTGACGCACGGCGAGGGCACCCGGTCGACGGTGTGCGGGCAGCCGGTGACCACGTAGGGGTGCGCGGCCGTGGCGACGGCGGCACCCGCGACGCGGACGCCGCCGGAGGGCGGGGTGGCCGCGGTGACGCGCCCGCCGTGCGGGCAGCCGAGCACGGTGCCGGCGTCGAGAAGTCTTCTGGTCGTACCTGTCACTTGCTGGATCCCCCGTCGTCTATCGCTTCGAGAGCACGGTCAACTGGCCCTCGTTGATCGTCACTTCACGTCCGCGCAGCACGACCTCGGCACCGGCGCCGGTCGCGATGACCACGGCTTCCTTGGTGATGCGGATGTAGGCGCCGCCCTGGGCCTGCAGGAGGATCCCCTGTTCGGCGCCGGGCGTGTCGTTCATGACGAGCTTGTGCGCCTGGGGTGTCTGCACGACGACCGGCTTGCTCGGCGAGTTCGCTTGGAGCTCGCGGCGCGCGTCGGGCGGCAGTTCCTCGGCGGCGCCGTACCAGCACCCCGTCCACACCGGGAAGCTGGGGTCCCCCTGCTCGAACTCCACCCACACGCCCGCGCCGGGCGGCGGCACCACGAACTGCCCGGACTCCGGCCCGGTGAACGGCAGGCAGGGCAGCGCCCAGGTCGACGGCTCGTCGCCGAGCACGTCGGGGACCTCGACGGTGACGCGGCCGATGCGCAGCGGGTCGTTGTTGTCGACGACCCGGCCGCGGAATTTGCCGAGGTAGCGATTGCTGGGTGCCGCCATGGTGGAGGTGCTCCTGGTTGATGGTCTCGGGGGGGGTGGGTTACGGCCGGACGTAGTCGCTGCGGGCTTCGAGCCCTTCCCTGGAGAGGGTGAAGTTCTGCTGGTACGAGCCCGGCCGCAGGTTGTGCGTGACGGACTTGACGTAGTAGTCGCCGTCGTAGGCGCGTCCGGCGCCCCGTACGCCGACGAGCTGGCGCGGCTGGAGGATGTAGCCGTGCCGGTTGACGTCGAGGGAGCCGGAGCCGGAGACGACGTCGGCGGAGACGGCCGCGCGGGCGAGCAGTTCGGCCTCGGCCTGCTCGCGCTGCTGCTTGGCGGTGCCGGACAGCGTCTTGCGCTTCAGGGCCGGGGTGGGGCGCCTGCCCAGGGGCGGGCGCAGCGGGCTGATCGGCGGCTGTGGCAGCAGGGTGGACTGCCGGGTGCCGGGGTCCTGCCAGCGTGCCTGCGGCTCTTCCCGGGCCGTCCCGTCGTAGGCGAACGTCAGCTGGTCGACGGTGGACTGGGCGTCCATGTTGACGTTGAGGGCGTGCTGGCGGATGCCGAGCCGGACTTCTGGGCCCCAACGGGCGGACGACTGCCCCGGGTTGGGTCCGGGTTCCAGGTAGAAGGTGTAGCCGTTGGCGCGGGCGAGCTCGGTGACGTACTGGAGGTCGGTGCCGGTCTGGTAGTGCACACGCAGGTCCTGGTGCGGGGGCTGGGCGACCTTCTCGGTGTAGACGTCGGGCCGTATGCCGTAGTCGGAGTAGCGGCGCAGGATGGCGAGGGCCCGCTCGGAGGGCGGCAGGTTGGGGTAGCGGGCGGTGCGCTCCTCCAGGTCCATCAGCAGGGTGAGGTCCTCGCCCGTGACGGTGAGGGTGGAGTGGCCGGGCCGGTTGCTGGCACCGACCTCCTGCCGTACGACGAGCCCGTCGAACAGCACGGCGGCGGTACCCCGCACGTTGACGGTGACGATGAGCCGGGTCTTCGGATCGAAGTACCCCTCGGGCAGCAGCCGGCGGCTGATGATGCCGTTCTTGGTGAGGTCGAAGGCGAGCTGGAAGCCGCTGCGCTCGCCCGCGGTGGCGGTGATCTGCGCGGACAGCAGGGCCTCGGTGACCTCCGCGGGCACGGGGCGGGCGAGCTTGGGCCCCATGAGGAGGGTGATGTGCACGGGGCCCTGCCCCACGGGCAGGTCAAACACGCCGGTCCCCCTGCGGGAAGCCGCCGGCGACCGGAATGCCGATGATCCGCCCGGCCTCCTCGGTCAACTCGCGTGGATCGAGTACGGGGTTGGCGTCGGCGATCTGCCACCACTGCCCGGGGTCGCCGAAGTACCGCTGGGCGAGCAGGTCGGGCCGCTCCCCGGCGCCGACGACGTGGGGCTGGGTCTCCTGGTCGCCGCCGTCGTCGAGGGGCGGCAGCAGCCGGCGCTTGGTGTACCTGACCTCGCTTCCGTCGGGTCGGCGGTGCACCCCGATCTCGGCGTCGTGGTACCGGCTGGTGCGTGGATACGGATGGGCCCCGGGTATGGCGTCCAGGGCGCTCTCGTACGGTTCGATGTCGGCCATGGTGTGGCTCAGCCCCTCCTGATCGATGCGCTCGCCGCGGCTCCGAGGCCGCCGCCCAGCCCCAGCGCGCCGAGGCTGCCGCCCCGTGCCGCCGCGGCCAGCCGCTCCTTCTGCGCGAGGTGTGCCATGTACAGATCGGCGCCGCGGTGCCCGGCGGGCAGATCGCTGACGGTGAGGATCTTCATGCCGATACTGAGGGAGGCGCGGATGGGGTTGAGGTTCACGTCGAAGGCGGACTCGTTCACGGACAACTCCGTCAACCGCACGGGCATGACCCGCTTGCTCCCCCATGTGAACAGCGTCAGCGGCATCTCGATCGGGCTGATCTCGATGGCGCCCTTCTGCGACAGCTTGCTCGCGGCGCGCAGTTGCGCGGTGGTCGGCTGTACGAGCATCTCCAGCGTGGCGAGCTGAGGGTGGATCCCGTCGGGCGCGGCGACCTCGAACTGATCCGTCGCGTCGATCTCGGCGGTGAACTTCCAGGTCTCCTGCGCGGGCCCCTTGAGCCGCAGCGCCTCGTTCCGGTCACCGCTACCGGTCCCGCCGCCTCCGGCGTCACCGCTGTCACCGGCCGACTGCGGGGTCACGCTGCGTTCGAGGGTGTCCGGGTTGAACTGGAGCACGATGATGCGTTGCGGGGTGCCGGTGTCGGGGTTGACGACGACGATGCCGGAGCGGATGGGTTTGGGGATGTCGGCGTAGCGGGTCACGTGCGCTCCCGGAGGCGGGCCTGCAGGTCCGTGTAGTCGTGGTCGGGGAAGAGGCGGGGGAAAACGTCGAGCATTTCTCCCAGCTCGTCCCCCAGACCCACGAAGTCGTCGTCCGCGAAGGAGACATCGCAGAACAGGAACTGCCAGCCGAACGTCCCCTTGGTGAGCGTGAGGGCGTCGAGATAGCGGCAGTGGTCGAGGGCCATCCGGAAGCCGCCCAGGTTGTAGTGGAAGTCGTGGTACCAGATCTCCGGGTTGGGGGTTTCCGGATTCAGGCGCAGCGCCGTGAAGGCGCCCGTCCCGCTCACCGGGTGATCGTCCAGCACCCTGAACTCCGCGTACCGCTGCCGTTCGTCCTGGGTCATCAGCTCCGTCGCCGTGGGCGGCGCCTCGGTGGCGACCACGGCGGGCAGGTGCGAAATGCTGAACTCTCCCGAGAGGCCGTTCTCAGAGGCTTCGATGCTCCAGCTGGCCGAGCACCGGTCGAAACGAACGAAACAGTCCTTGAGCGCGCCGTCCAGGGAGACGCCCGTGGACGCCGTGATGTCGGCGAATGCCGCGTCGATGTCCTCGCACACGGGGTCGACGGCACCGGGCAGGGCGTCGTACACCTCGAATTCGGATGCCTCTCGCAGTTCGCTCATCATCAGCCGGAGTCGTCGTTCGGCGGGGTTCAGGTCGGTCATGGGTAGCTCCGTTCGTCAGGCGTGGGGCGGTGCCGTGGTCAGTAGGAGATCAGTCCTTCTATGTGCCGTGCGCGGATCTCCGCCTTGACCGTGCTGAACTCGCCCTGCAACGGGCTGCTGGTCGCCTTGAGGTGTTTCTCCAGCCGCGAGGTGAGATCGCCGACGTTCCGGAACCGCCGCTGGCGGGACAGCTTCCTGATCTCCGCGGCCATCTTGGTGGATGCCTTGAAGTACTTCGAGAACATGCGGTCCTCTTCGCTCTGCCGGTTCACTTCGATGAACTTCGGCAACGGAATGTCCTCGGTGTAGTGGCGCTTCGACGCCGTGGTCGGCGGCCTTTCCTTCCACGTGTTCCCGGACTTGTAGTGGTAGTTCCACCTGGTCATGACGTTCTCCGGGAAGAACTCGTGCGGATTGCTCCGGAACTTGACCCGGACGGTGTACCAGATCGCCTTCCCCGCCGCCGACCTCGCCGTGTTCGCTTCGTCTTCGACGCCGTAGTGGAATCGCGTATTGATATCACCCGGCGCCGGTACGAGGTTCGAGCCGGATGCCAGGCCGCCCAGCTTGAAGGGCAGAAGGTGCATCTTGACGAAATGGTTCGGGGCCTGGGAAAGGGCTTGGCTCCACCCCACGGGGTTGGGTGGTTTCTTGTTGTGCAAGCCTGCCGGTTGCCCCTTCGGAATGCCCTGTTGCAGGTAGTATGCCTTGAAGTTCCGTGCCCGCACGTTGTCCACGAACGGCGGGAACACCGCGGGGGGGATGTCGTTGTTGTTGTTCGTGTCGCGTTCTTCGAGGAGGCGGGCGAGTTTGACCATCGCCGTCTGGAGTCGCCTGTACTGCCAGGACCGGATGTTCGTGGGGATCGGACGGCTGCCGTAGTTCGCGGTCGTGTGCCTGGGCGACATGCGGTTCTGCATTCCGTCGATGCTCTGGGACAGCGCGTCCGCCTTGCTGAGGGCGGTCGTCTGGGCGTTCCTCTCGGTACCGGCGGGCATCGTCGCGATGTCCGACTGCCAGTCGGCGAAGAACGCGCTCATCGCCTGCTGCACACTGCGCACCACGAGGTCGGCGCTCTGCGTGCGGCCGTTGAACAGCAGGGTGTGCAGCTCACCGTCGGCCATCCGGAACCGCACCTTCGGCAGCGGAGGCGCCTCCTGCTGCCTGTCCTCCTCACGCCGCCTGTCGTTGTCGCGGCGCCTGTCGCGGTCCCTGTCACGCGTGCGATCCCGGTCGTGCCGGCGTCGCCACTGGTCCCGCAGACGACGCAGCCGGTCGTTCAGACGGCTGCCGAGCCGGCGGCGGGCCTTCCCGTAGAGCTTGCGCGCCGCCCGGCGGGCGCGGTTGACGGCCGCCTTGACCGTCTGGCGGGCACGCCGCAGCGGGCTGCGGCGAGGCCGGTCACCGGGCCGGCGGCCCCCGTCCGGGGAGCGGCGGTCGGGGGTGCTGCCGGTGTCCCGGCGGCGCTCGTCGGGGCGCCGCCTGTCATCGGTGCGGGGCTCGTCGGCGCGCCGCCTGCCGTCCGCACGGCGGTCATCGGGGCGTGTGTCGCGGGCGTCGCGGTCACGGCCGTCCCTCCGGTCGGCGCCGGGGCGGCGCCGGTCGCGGAGCGTGTCCCGGGCCGGGCCGCGGCGGTCGGCCCCGCGGCCGTGCTCGTCCCTGTCGTCGTCGCGCAGCCTGCGCTCGGCGTCCCGTGCCCGGCGCCGGGCCGCGTTCACCTCGCGGCCCTCCTCACGGCGTTCGTCGTCGTCGCGGCGCTTCTTCGGGCGGGTGGAGTGCGAGGGGCGCGGCTTCTTCTCCGGGGAGGAGCGCTTGCCCGGGCGGGGCTTGGACGAGGGCCGGGAGGCCTTGTCCGGCGAGGGCTTGCGCGGGGCGGGGCGGTCGGCCGGCTTGTCCGTGTCCCTGGTGCCGTCGTCCTCGCGCCTGTCGTCCCTCGGCTTGTCATCGTCAGGCTTGCCCGGTGCCTCCGGCCGGTCCGGGCCGGGCTTGTCCTTCTTCGTACGGATCTTCTTCAGCATGTCGCCGAGCCGGTCGGCGACCTTGCCCATGAACCGGCCGACCCCCTCGACCAGGAACGTGTAGACCAACTCGAGCAGGGCCACGACACCGGCCGCGACCGCCTTGGCGAACGGCAGCGCGCCGTTGCCGCTCTTGACCGACTTCAGGAAGTCCATGAACAGGCCGAACGCGGCCAGGATCTCGCTGAGGGCGCCCCACGCCGTCTGGAGGGCGTCGATGATCGCCATGACCCAGCCGGCGCCGGGGATGAGCTTGGCGACGACCTTCTCGACGACCATCACGCCGATGATGACGGGGAGTTGGGGCAGCGCCTCGTCCCAGGCCATCTGCGCCATCTGCTCCACGGTGACGCCGCCGGAGATCAGCTCCTGGAAGTCCTCCATCGGGATGCCGATGATCTCCTGGACCTTCTGGTTGAACCAGGCCCGGACGGCGGTCTTGATCTCCTCGAAGAGGTGTTCCTTGGCGCCCGTCTCCGCGGCGGCACCGGCCTTGCTGATCCAGTCGCCCGGGTCGGAGACGATGTCGTTGAAGATGGCCGCCCACTCACCGAGCGCGGCGACCGCTGCGGCACCGAACTCCAGCGCGCCGACGGTGACCGTCTCGGCGATGTCGACCGCGGCCAGCAGGCCGCCTTCCAGCGCGTCGAGGCCGGCCAGGAGTGCGCCGCACAGGCCGTCGAGGAGCTTCCCGGCGACCTCCTTCAGCGCGTCGGCCGCCTCGTTGACCTTCTGCACGGCCCAGTCGCGCGCCCCGTCGATGGTGTTGCGCCACTTGTCGCGCATCGCCGGGTAGTCGGCGAGGAGCTCGTCACCGAGGGCGATCAGCGCGTCGGCGAAGGTGTTGATCTGGTCGATGACCCAGTTGCGGGCGTCGTCGATGAGCTTGAAGACCTGCTGCTTGAACTTGTCGATGAGGTCGGTGACGACCTGACGGGCCTTCTCGAAGACGCTCTTGATGGCGTTCTTGAGCTTCTCGAAGAACTCCTTGAGCTTCTCGATGGCCTCTTCGAGCCAGTTGTCGGCGTCGTCCTTGCCGTCCTCCTGCTTCTTCTCCGCCTCCTTCTCGGCGTTCGTCTGCTCGTCGTCGATCTTCTTGTTGTCGTCCTCGGTCCGCTTGTCGACGTCCTTGTCGGTGTCCTCCTCCTTCTTCTTGATGTCGTCGCGGACCTTGTCGTACTTCTTGCCCTTCTTGCCGTCGATCTCCGCGACCTTGGCGTCCTGCTCCCCGCGCCACCGCTCCCGTGAGTCGGCGATGTCGGACCGGCCCTTGTCGCGGGCGTCGGACTGCTTCTCGCCGCTGGCCGTGACCTCCTTCTGGAGGTCCTGGTCGTGCTGCTTGCGGTCGTCCGCCGCCTTCTTGTCCTTGGCCCGGCGCTCCTGCCCCATCTTGTCCCGGCCCTGGGAGAAGCCGGCCTGGATCTGCGGGCCCCGGTCGTGCTCGGCGACCGCGGAGGCGGACTCGATCGGCACACCGCCGCCGGACACCGACCGCGCGCCGCCGCCCTTCGCCGTCTTCTTCCCGCCGGCCACCTTGCCGGTCAGGGTCTCCTTGGGCACGTCGGGATAGATCTGGTCCTCGCCCATCGGGCGGGCCGCGTCGTCACGTCCCGACCGGTGCAGCTCGTTCTTCCGCTCGTCGAGCTTGCGGCCCTGCTCGTCGGTACGCTGCGGATCCGAGTCGTTCTCCAGCGGAAGCCTCGGGGCGTCGCCGACGCGGGCGTTCTTCAGCCCCTCGTCCTTGGTCGGCAGTCCCAGGATGGAGTCGATCAGGTCGTCGAGCGGGAGGATCTCCTTCAGCAGCTTGCCGAACAGCTGGGCGCCGATGGTGACGGCGATGTCCCACCAGCTCGGCTCCGGCACGTTCGCGCCCGGGACGTCACCTTCCGGCTTCTGCTCGCCCTTGATCTCGGGCGTCTTGCCCTGAGCGGCGTCGGTACGGGCGACCTTGGCGTTCGTGTACGTGCCCGGGGCCGCCGCCCGCGGGCCGCCGGGGACGGTGCGCGGGGAGCCGGAGGGCCGCTGCATCTTCGGCGGCGCCTTGCGCAGGCTGGTGCGTTCCTTGTCGACCGAGCGGCCGACCGCGCCGCTGACGCCCTTGAGTGTTTCCAGGGCCTGGTGCGGCTTGAGCCCCGCGGCCGTCGACAGACCGGACTCGGGGGTGGCGTTGGAGACGTCCGGGGGCGGGGTTGCCTTCTTGGCCTTGGGGTTCGCCTTTGATCCGCCGGCCTTGGAAGGGCGGCCACCGGATCGGACGGCCGCCGGGGCTGCGGTCCTACGGCCGCCGCCCGCACCTCCGCCGCGGCGCGACGCGGTCTTCGCCGCCTTTCGCGCCGCCTGGCGCTTGCTGCCCGCCGGGCGGGAGCGCGAGCCCGTGGAGCCGCCGGACGATCCGGCGGGGGCCGCGGAATCGGCGGCCTTGGGGGTGTTGGTCTTGGGTTGCGGTCCCGCGGCCATGGGCGATGGGCCGTTGCCCGGTGCCAGTTTCGGCGCGCTCGAGGGACCCGGGGTGGAGACCTTGTCCGGGCCGCTCTCCGGGCCGGGAGTGGTGGCCGGGCCCTTGCCTTCGGAAGTCTCCTGGCCACCGGGGGACGTGTCGGGTGCCGGAGCCGTGGTCCCCTGGTCCCCGGCGGTGTCGCGTGAGCCGCTCGTCCCGCCCGCCTCGCGGCCGCCTTCGGACTTGTCGGCCTGCTTGTCCTTGCCCTTGTCCGCCGCGGAGCCCTTGTCCGCTTTGGAGTCCGCCTCCTTCCCGCCACTGCGGTCGGGGGCCCCGGCTTCGGGTTTCCGGGCGCTCTGCGCGGCCTCGCTCGCGCCGTCCTTCCCCACCCCGGTGCTCGACGGTGCACCGGCACCCTGCGTACGGGCGTCCTCGCCCGACTTGGCCAACTGGTCCGGCGCGGCGGTCTCACCGGGCGCGGCCGCACCGGTCGACGCCACGTCCGAGGTCCGGGCCTCCTCATCGCGCCGTGCGGCCTCTCCGTCCTCCTTGCGTTCGTCCGACTGCTTCCGGTACCGGTCGCCGTCGGCAGCGGCACGGGCTGCCCCGGTGTCCGCACCCGCCGCTTCGGGGGCGCCGTCGGCCCCGGGCTGCTGCCCGGAGTCCGGCCCGAAGGTGACGGCGTCCGGGACCTCGTCACCCACCATCGTCTCCTCGGCGGACGACGGGGTGTCCTGAGCGGTCCCAGGCCGCTCGTCCTGCTGCGCCCCGTCCGATACCGAGGCGACGTCCGTGGACGGAAGCGGGGGCCGTGGGGCCGTGCCCTTCTGCCGTTCCTCGACGAGGCTCGCGTTCTTCGCCGCGTCGGTGTGCCCGAGGAGATCGGCCTCCGAAGGGGGTGCCGCCTCGCCGCCCGGCGCCTCGTCCGCCCGGACGTCTTCGTCTCTCTCGCCGCGCTCTGACTCCGGTTCGAGTCCCAACGGCTCGTCGTCCGTGTCCTGTTCGTTCTCCGGGTCGCCCGGGGTTCGGGACGTCCGGGCCTCGCGGCCGGTCCGGGACTTCTCCCCGGGCTCGGCACCGCTGCGGTCGACGGTGCCCGGGGCAGGGGCCTGGCGGCGGGTCGCCTCCGACGCCCCCTCGTCCTCGCGCCGCTCCTGCTCGCCGGCCTGCTTCTCGGGCTCCTGGGCGGCCTCGTCCTCGGGGCCGCCCCGGTCCTCCTCGGCGTCGCGCTCGTCCTGCTTGTCCTGGTCCTGCTGGTCGCGTTCGGTGTCCGAGGCGTCCTTGCGTTCGTCGGCGGCGTCCTGCTCGGCGTCCCGGCCGGAGGCTTCCTTGTCCTCCTGCCGGTCCTGCGAACGCTCCTGCTCGTCCTGGGCCCCCTCCTGCTGCCGCCCGGCCGAGCCGGCGCCGCCCTGGGCGGGCTCCTGGGCGTTCTCCTGGTCGGCGTCGCCGGAGGCGGATCCTTCGTCCTGGTTCCCGGCGTCCTCTTCCCGGTCGCCACCGGGCGCGGTCCGGCCATCCTGCGCTTCCCCGCCGGGCTTGCCGGGCTCGTTCGGCCGTACGTCCTGGCCCGGAGCGGGATCGGCCTTTGAGTCCTCGCGAGCGCGCTCCTCCTCGATCTCCTCCGCCGCACCGGGTACGGCCAGCGGAGCCGCGGCGGCCTCCAACGGCAGCGGGCCCGACCGCTCCGTCTCCTCCACGCCCTCCAGCAGCCGGTCGACGACGGGCACGGGCAGCCGCAGTTCCAGCCTGTCCAGGACGCTGTCCTGCACCTCGGGCGCCATGCGGGCCAGCTGGATCCGGACGCGACCCGACCGGTCCTCCGGGTCGCCGCGCAGGGAACGCAGAAGGCCGTTGGCGAGGCGGTCGACGAGGGTCGCGGGGTCCAGTTGCTCCGTGCGGCGGCGGTCGGCGTCGACGGTCGCGTAGCGGAGCCAGCCGGGGGTGGCCTGTGCCTGGTCGAGCTCCGCCGCCGCGTCCGGCCCGGGTTCCGTGTCCCGTACCAGCTCCTGCGCGGCCGACTCGGCCTCCCGTTCGATGGCCTGCTGCGGCAGGCTCACCGCCCCCAGGTCGCGGCCTGCGCGCAGGGTGCCGAGGCCGTGCGGGTTCTGGACGGTGTGCAGGAGCTCGTGCGCGAGCAGCCGGCGGCCTTCGTCCGTGCCCGGCCGGTACGCCCCCTCGCCGAAGAAGATGTCCTGGCCGACGGCGACCGCGTCCGCGCCGAGCAGGTCCGCCAGGTGACCGGCGTCCCTGCCGGTGTGCAGGCGTACGCGGCTCAGGTCGTGCCCGAGGCGCTCCTCCAGCTCCCGTCGTACGCCCGGGTCGAGCGGCTGACCCGCGCCGCTGACGATGTTCTTCGGCTCCGGGGCGCGGGACGTGGCCGCACGCTCCTTGCGCTTGCGGCGGCGCTGCTCGGCGGACTGCTCGGAGCGGCTGTCCTGGGTCGGTGAGTTGCTCATGACGTCACCTCCCCGCGGCCGCACAGGCCTTCGTGCACCGCGCGGGCCAGTTCCTGCCCGAGACGGCGGGCGGACAGGCCTGCGGGCAGCGGGGGCAGGCCGGAGAGGACATCAGCCGTCCAGGGACCGTCGGCGGGCACGCCGCGCTCGCGGACCAGCCGGGTCAGCTCGTCCTCGAAGGCGGCCGAGACCCGGTCGGGGTCCGCGCGGAAGCCGTCGAGGACCAGCTCGCCTATCTCCACACGGATCTCGCGCGGCGCCGGGGCCGACGCACCCACCCGCGTCCCACCCGGCTGCGTCCCACCGTTCTGCGTCACACCCATCCGCGGACCTCCGTCGGCGTCAAGGAGCGTTCCAGCTTGAGGTATTCGGTACGGGCTCCCGCGAGCATGTGCCGCATCTGGAGCGCCTCGCCCTCCTCGGCGGCGAGGAACGCGCCGGACAGGGCGATGTTGCGGATCGAGCCGCCCGCCACGGTCAGCTGCGCGAGCAACCGCGGGTCGATGTCCTTCACCGGGGCCTGCGGCGGCAGCACGCGGCGCCAGATCTCGGCGCGTTCGTGCTCGGCCGGGAAGGGGAAGTCGACGACGAAGCGGATGCGCCGCAGGAAGGCGTTGTCCAGGGCCTTCTTCATGTTGGTGGTGAGGATGGCGAGGCCGCGGTATGCCTCCATCCGCATCAGCAGGTAGCTGACCTCGAGGTTGGCGTACCGGTCGTGGCTGTCCTTGACCTCACTGCGCTTGCCGAACAGGGCGTCGGCCTCGTCGAAGAGGAGGAGCGCGCCGCCGCGTTCGGCGGCGTCGAAGACACGGCGGAGGTTCTTCTCGGTCTCGCCGATGTACTTGCTGACGACCTGCGAGAGGTCGACGACGAACAGGTCGAGGCCGAGTTCCTTGGCCATCACCTCGGCGGCCAGGGTCTTCCCGGTGCCGGATCCGCCGGCGAAGAGCGCGGTGACGCCCAGGCCCCGGCGCAGGGTGGCGGCGAAGCCCCACTCCTGGTGGACCATGGCGCGCTGACGCACATGCGCGACGATCTCGCGCAGCACGCCGGTCTGCCGCTCGTGCAGCACGAGGTCGCTCCAGCCGGCCTGCGGTTCGATACGGCGGCCGAGTTCGTCCATGCCGACCCGGGCCTCGTCCATACCGGCCCGCCAGGCCAGGCCGGCGGCGTCGAGCTCGTCCTCGTAGGGCAGTTCACGGCGCACGGTGGCGGCGGCGGACCGTACGACGTGTGGCGGCAGCTGGAACTGGGCGATCAGGGACCGCAGCTCGTGCTCCTCCAGGTCCGCCACGCCGTCGAACGCGTCGGTCCACAGGGCCAGTTGCTCTTCGTCGTCCAGGCGCGGCACGCTGACCCGGGTGCCGTGCGGGCGGTCCGTGCGGCGCGGGTCGGCGCTCGACACGACGACCGGTACGGCGGCCCCGGCCAGGAACGCCTCCGTGGCGGCCTGCTGATCCCGGTCCGGCTCGCCGAACTCCAGGAGCAGCGCGGCGGGCAGCAGGATCGCCTCGCGCTGCCACAGCCGGGCGAACCGGTCGCGTTCGGCGGGGTCGAGGGGGATGTCCTCGGCGCTCAGCGCGTACAGCCCGAGCCCGGCGCGCGCGGCGGCCGCGGCGGCGATGTCGGCACGGCTGCGCAGGTCGCCGCCGACCAGTTCGACGAGCAGCGGCGCGTCGGGGCGGGCGCCGTCCGTCCAGCCGGCCGCGACCCGGCTCGCGGCGAGGTCGTACGACGGCGGCAGCCGGTCGGGCACCGTCGTGCGGCGCAGCCGGCCGTGCAGCCGGGCGTCCAGGTAGGGCGAGCCGAGCAGGAAGTGCAGGATGCGTTCGTCGAGCCGGAGCCGGGACGTCGTCAGCCGTGATGTGTCGTCCAGCTCCACGACCCGCCAGCGGCGCAGCGGCGACACGGGCGGCAGCGCGCTCCAGTGCGGTTCGTCCAGGGCGGCCAGGGCGAGCGAGAACGTCGGGTACGCCCGCTCCGGATCACCACTCGCCGCGGCACACCGCGCGCCGGTCGTCGGCTCCAGCTCCTGCGCGGCGGCGAGCAGCACGAGATCACGCTCGAACGCAGTGAGCCCGAGGCAGGCGACCAGGGCGTCGAGAGGGGCGGTGCCGGGACCGTCGGCGGGCTCGGGCAAGGGTGTGTGCTCCTCCCGCCCCTCGGTCGTCCCGTCCGTCCCGCGGAGCGCGTGGGCGTCGACACGGCCCAGGACACGCCGGATCTCCGCGGTGAGCGTCGTGCCGTCGCCCGCCGCGGCAGCGACCGTGGCCGTTCCCCGCGCTCCCATGTCCTCACCTGCCCCCGTCGCTGCCATGCGCCTCAGTTCTCCGTGTCCTCACTGCCGTCCGCCTTCTTGGCCGACGGCTGTGACCGTGCGGATTTCGCAGGCCTGGCGGCCGGCTTCTTCGCCGTCCTGGCCGGCTGGGACGGCTTGCGGCCCCGGGCCGGCTTGGCGGGCTCCTTCGCCTCGGTCCTGGCAACGGCCTTCGTCGGCGCGCCGGCGGACTCCGCGGCCGTCCGCGAGGGCTGGACCGACTCGTCAGGCACCGCCTCGGGCGACGGCGCCCCCGGCGCCCCGAACGGCAGCACCCGTACCTCCGGCCGTTCCACCGGCTTCGCCGGCACCGGCGTCTCGCGCCCGTCGATGAGGACCAGGACCGCCTGGTAGACGACGGACAGCGTGTACGGCGTCTGGTGGAGCATCCCCCACAGCTTGGACGTCTCGTCGACGTCCATCACCGTCGGCGTGAACCGCACCCGCTGTACCGCATCGGCCAGGTCGCTCCCGCTCAAGTGCGGCCGCTGACCGGCGAGTTCGATGATGTCCCTGGGCAGTACGGGTATCTCGTGCAGGGTGCGCACCACCGAGCCGATCAGGCGCTGCCCGACCAGTTCCGCCTCCTCGCCGTACGCGCTGATCAGGTAGTGCAGGTCGAGCGCGGCGGCCGGTCGCCGGACCAGCGTTCCGTCGGACGCCCGGGCGGGCAGGTCGTTGTTGCGCTGCGAGGTGTTCGGCGTGACCTGGTACAGGAACACCGTGATGGTCGGCTCGAGAGGCGGGTCGGCCGGCGGCTTGCGCGGCTCGACCTTCACCGCGATGTCGATGTCCGGCGGCAGATGGGCCTCGATCAGCAGGGCGAGGGCCTGGGTGACGTGGGCGAGGGCAAGTGCGTTGCTCATGGCGTCGGTTCCTCGGTCCCTCTCGTCGTCCTGGTCCTTCTCGTCGTACGGCTGCCGTGCCGTCGCGTGTCACTCACTCGCGTCCCCTGGCCAGATAGTCCGCCAGGCTGACCGCGGCCCGGGGGCGCTCCGCGTCCCGTGGCCGGGGCCTGTCGGCACCGCCCTGCGGCGCGCCGCCCGCGGTGACCTCCAGCCGCCCGATCTGCACCTGCACCACCTGCTCGGCCGGGCGCCCGGGACGGCGGGCCGCGGCCTGCCGGACGGCGTCCCGTGCGGCCGCCGTGTCCGCCGCGCTGGGGAGCAGCGGGGCGGACACGGCGGCGGGGGAAGCGGCGTCCGTACCAGGGGGGGTGGGCACGGACGCCGCGTTCGTGGGGGCCGCCCGCTCGGTACGGCCCCGGCCCGCCGCGCGGCGGGCGGTGTCGGGGACCGGCCGCAGCACGGGGCCCGTGGGGGTGACGGGACGCAGCAGCGGCCCTTCGTTCTCGGCGGGCCGGGCCGGCCGGAGTGCGGGCTCGTCGGGTGCCGGGGCCTGCTCGGTCCGTACGACCGTCCGCTCCCGTTCCGTACGGACGACCTCGCGGGCCGCCGGGCGCGTCCCGTCCGGCCGGGCGACGGCGGCCGGGGCGGCGACGGGCCACAGCGGTTCGGTGCCGTCCGGGTCCGCCGCGGCGGCCCGTACCGCCTCGACGCGCTCGAACGGGCCGGCCAGCCGCGGCCGTACGCGCACCACTCCGGGCCGCCGCGCGGCGGGCGCCGCGTGCCGGGCGAGCAGCCGGTCGAGGAAGTCGGGCTCCGGCCGCCCTTGCGAGGTGGAGTCAGGCATCCGCACACAGCTCCAGGTAGTAACGGCGCCGCAGCGGGCTGAGCGCCAGGATCTCCGGCTCGCTCCAGCCGTACGCGGTGGCGAGCAGATGGACGTCGAGCAGGAGGTCCCGGGCCCAGGCGTCCAGTTCGGTCCACAGGTAGGAGGCGATGTCCAGCTCGGCCCGGGTGGGCTCCCCGCATTCGGGGCAGGCGATGCTGAGCGTGACGTCGGCCCCCGGGTCGGCGGCCTGGGCCGCCTCGGCGATCCGCCGCTGTACGGCGACGGGCAGCGTGTCCGCGGACACGGACTCCCCCTCGCGTACGGCGCTCACCACACACCGCGCCAGTAGCACGCCACGCGGGTCGGCCGCCCGGGCCGCCGCCGTCAGGTCGGCGACGCCGGGCACCCGGAACTCGACCTCCCAGCCGTCCTCGGCGACCCGCACCAGCGGATCGCCCCGGTCGGCCAGGGTGCGGGCGAACTCCCCGGCGTCCAGCTCGAACTCCATGTCCGCGCCGCACGCCGAGCAGTCCAGACGCACCTGCATCCGCTCCCCGAACAGGGCCCGGCGCAGGGCGAACAGATCCGCCTCCCGCTCCCCCACCGGAAGCGACAGCAGCGCCTGCCGGTCACCGCCCAGATCCGGCCGGGCAGCCCTGTGCAACAACAGCGCGCGCCCGGCCGGCTCCTGGGCCAACCCGGTCTCCCAGGTGGCCAGAACGTCGACCGCCTGTGTGATGGCCATGCCTCCCCCACTACGTGCCCCATAGGGGCGCGGGGAACTGCGCGACCAGCCCCCCACGAACCCGCAGACGAACAACAACCCGACGGCGCTTCCCCAGCGGAGCGCTACGCCGGGTTAAGGAACGACGGCTCCTCTGGTTCGGGAACCTCGTAGTCCCGCTCCCAGCCCTCGCACTCGAGCTTCAGCGACTGGATGGCCACCGCGTTGGCGTTGGCGTCCAGTTCGCCGAGGACCTGGTACTCACTCGGCCAGGTCCGGTACAGCTTGTGCGAGACGGCGACCTGGCCGGCCTCGTTGAGGACCTGGATCACGATGTCCTTGCGGAAGTCCGCGAGGGACACCTCGGAGCCGAGGCCCGCGCCGACCTGCCAGACCTTGTTGGCCCAGCGGTCGAACTCGGGGTCGTGCGTGACGCCGCGCTCCAGGGTGATGCCCTCGAACTCGGAGCGGCCCGGCGACTTGCGCGGGGACGAGGGGTCGCCGCCGTGGCGGTGCTTGACGACCTCGGTGGTCCGCTTCAGCGGACTGATCTTGCTGATGCCCGCGACCGTCCGACCGTCCCACAGGACCAGGAACTTGAAGTTCTTGTACGGGTCGAAACGATGGGCGTTGACCGTGAACTCTGCCATCGAAATGTCCTCAGGGATTCCTTGGAGCGTTCCTTAGAGCGCGAACTGTCCGGACGTCTGCTGGATCTTGACGACCACGAACTCGGCCGGGCGGACCGGCGCGATGCCGACCAGGACGTTGACGATGCCGTTCTCGATGTCCTCGTCGGTCGTGGTGTCGCTGTCGCACTTGACGAAGTAGGCCTCGCGCGGTGTGCCGCCCTTGAAGGCGCCCTGGCGGAAGAGCGTGTGCAGGTAGGAGGAGGCGCTGAGGCGGATCTGCTGCCACAGGTTCTCGTCGTTGGGCTCGAACACCACCCACTGCAGGCCCCGCTGGAGGCTCTCCTCGACGTGCAGGGCCAGCCGCCGCACCGGCACGTACTTCCACTCGCTGTCGAGGGCGTCGGAACCCTCCATCGTGCGTGCGCCCCAGACGACCGGGCCGGTCACCGGGAACGTCCGCAGGACGTTGACGCCGAGCGGGTTGAGCAGGCCGGTCTCGCGGTCGGTCAGGTTGACCGTGAGCGAGTGCACGCCCGCGAGCCGCGCCTCGGTGCCGGCCGGGGCCTTCCACACGCCGCGCTCGGCGTCCGTACGGGCGATGACGCCGGCGACGGCGCCGGACGGCGGGAAGGAGCGCAGCCGGCCGGTGAGCGGGTCGGTGAGCTGGAGGTGCGGGAAGTACAGGCCCGCGTGGTTGCCGCGGACGGCGTCGAACGCGGCGAGCCCGGCTCGGGCGGTGTCCACGCTGACCCAGGTGCTCGGCGCGTCGACCAGCAGGAAGATCCGCCGCTCCTGGCACAGCCGCTGGGCGGCCGAGACGACGGTGACGGCGTCCTCCGCCTTCTCGTACGCGGCGAGTTCGGGCAGCACGAGCAGGTTGACGTCGGCGACACCGCGCAGCGCCTGGATACCGGACTTGTCGGCCTCGGACCCGATGAGGTCGCGCGGGCCGGGCGCCTCGCCGTCCTCGCCGCCCTCCAGCGGGAAGACCGGCGGGTTGACGGAGGCCTCGAGGCCGAGGTCGTTGGCGCACTCGCCGAGGAAGCGGACGACGTCCTCGGGGTCGGTGGAACCGGCCACGACCTGGACGCGCCGGCCGAAGGCGGTGACCTCGGCGCCGGCGAAGGCGTGCTTGCCGGGCGCGTCGGGCAGGGCACGCAGCTTGCGCTCCAGCAGCAGCGCCAGCTCGGCGACAGAAGACGGGGCCTCTCCGTCGCAGTCGGGGTCGTAGAGCGTGAACTCCCGCTCGACGTCGCCGATCTTGACGGTGAGGTCCACGGCGAGGTCGGGCAGCTCGTGCCCGAACGGCTTGGAGACGGTGCCGGACGGGTCGGGCCGGCCCTCGCCGACCGCCTCGACGCGGATCAGCCGGGAGCCGGCGTTGACGACGGTCTGCGCGTACCGGCCGCTGGACGGGTCGGCGGACAGACCGGTGAAGCTCTCGCGGGCCTCGCCCTTGGCGTCGTGGACGCGCAGGTTGAAGGTCTCCTCGGGGCAGGGCGTGTCGTAGTCGACGGCGACCCGCAGGCCGTTGCCCCACACGCCGGGTTCCTTGGCGTGCACCTTGAGGACGTCGCACTCGCTGTGGCCCTCGGTGGACTCCAGCGTGACACAGGCGGCCTGGCCGCTGCCGGCCTTGGCGACCCGGACGATCACGGCGACGGTGCCGCCGTTGCCGAAGAACTGGTGAACGGCGTAGCCGACGGCGCTCTGGGCGCTCAGGCCTCCGAAGCGGCGCTCGAACTCCGTGAAGCTGGTGACGCGCACCGGCTCGTTCAGCGGACCGCGGCGGGTGTGGCCCACGAAGGCGGTCACCGAAGTGGTCAGGGTCGAGATGGTGCGGGTGCTGCTGGGAAGCTCTTCGACGTAGACACCGGGATACGTCGGCTTGGCGGCGCTCACTGCACTCATCGGCATTCCCCCTCCTAATCCCTGTCTCGGGCACCGGATGACGGCACCAAGAGACGGTGAGGGAGGGACGTTCGGGCCGGGCGCGAGGAACTGCCCCCCGAGCGTCGGCGGTGGGCACGCGCACCTCATCAGTTCCCCCGTCAGTACCCGTGCGGTTCGGTCGCACAGGTCAAGCAGCGCGCTTGTGACTCCTGATGCTCAAGTGCTCAATCCACCTTGATGCGTTCGGAGTTGACCGAACAAGACAGGTTCTGGCCAGCACGCTGGAAGGTTTTGTGAAGGCAAACTTCCCTGATTCGCACATCCTGCCCGCGTGCCCTCGTGGACTGGCCCACACTTCGCACACAGGGGGTGTGAAGGCCGGTGGCGGGCATGCCTTCGGGGCCGCGCATTTCCGGCGACGACACCCCATCCGCCCAGCGCACTCCCCGAGTTCTCCCCGAGTCGTTCATCGGCCAGTGGCCGGTTTCGTATGGGCGGCATGGACGCGTCCGGAGTTGACCGCGGCCTTACGTGTTGCGTCTTCGAGTGCCCTGTTTCGACCGGGACATGCCCGACCCAAACGCCAGGCCGCGCCACCCCTTCCGGCGCCTAGAAATATCTACGAGCATGACTGGGCCGGACCGGCACCGCGGATCTCCCGGATCCCCGTGGGCCACCGGCCCGAGTCCCGCGTGCGTCCTTCGCGGCGCGCCGACTGTGCCTGGGGTGGCCATGCAGAGCGTCATGTGGAAGCAAGCCGTCGAGTGGCTCGCCGCGGCCGCCACGGACCCCCAGGAGTGCAAGCGGGAGTGGGACTACGGCGCGGGCACGGTTCTCGTGGAGGCCGGGCGCTACTGGGACGTGCTGAGCGTTCCCGACCGGCTCGGCCTGCTCGCCCTGGACTACCTGTGGCGCGATCCGGTGAAGGTGCCGGGCCCCACCCTCGTGGACTGCACGGCGCGCAGAGTGGGCTTCTTCCTGCCGCCCGACCCCGTCAGCGAGTGGGTGGGGTTCGGGGTCCGGCACGTCGGCCGTGGTTCCTGGGTCGCCGTACCACCGCCGTACCGGCCCGCCGGCCGCCTGGAGTGGCTCGTCCCACCGGACGGCACCGGCGCCCTGCACTCCCCCGGCACACTCGAGTCGGCCCTGCGCGAGGCCACGGGCACCCTCGCGGTCCTGGCACCGGTCAGCGCGGAGCCGGTGGCCCCTGAGGGCTGGTGAGACGGACGGCGGCGGGAGCGGCCAGTGTTCCCGCAATCCGATCGGCGATCAGGCCTGTGTGGCGGCCGGGGGCCGGCGGTGCGCCGGCAGTGCCGGCCGGGCCTGAGGGCCGACCGGCAGCCGGGTGGGCACCGCCAGGGACGACCGGGCCTGTGGGCCGACCGGCAGCCGGGTGGGCACCGCCAGGGACGACCGGGCCTGTGTGCCGACCGGCAGCCGGATTGGCGCCGCCAGGGACGACCGGGCCTGTGGGCCGACCGGCAGCCGGATTGGCGCCGCCAGGGACGACCGGGCCTGTGTGCCGACCGGCAGCCGGGTGGGCACCGCCAGGGACGACCGGGCCTGTGTGCCGACCGGCAGCCGGGTGGGCACCGCCAGGGACGACCGGGCCTGTGTGCCGGCCGGCAGCCGGGTGGGCACCGCCAGGGACGACCGGGCCCAGGTGCGGGCCGGTGTTCCACGCGGGGACGGCGGTCCAGGTCTCGCTCTCGGTCGGCGCGGCGAAGGAGACCCACTGGCCGTCACGGTGCTCCGGGGTGGTGTGACCCCTGGCCTCCCACTCGGCGACCAGCGCCGCGTAGATCGGCGGATGGCCCGAGTATCCGCTGGTGAGTTCGGCGTACGGCCGGGACGCGGCGTCGTTCCCGAGCAGGCGCCACGCCGTCGCAGTGCTGTCCATGCCAGGGCAACGCGACGCCGCGCGCCGGTGGTACGCGGCCGGGACGCCGTCCGTCGGGTCGAGTGAACCCGTCACCCGAACGGCGGCACGCGGGGTCCGGACAAACATCCAGTCAGGCGGTCGCTCGTTCAGAGCAGAGCCACTTCCCGGCCGGTCATGCGAAACCCCGGACCCCGGTCCGCCGGTTTCCTCGACCGGGCCCGGCGCATCCGGTAACACTGACCTCACGCCGAGAACCGGTACGACGGCTACGACGGCAGGGAGAGGCCATGTCACAGCGCCCTGACCTCCGGCAGCGCAGGACCGTGCTGGAGCACGAGTGGTCCCACTGGGTACCGCGGCTGAGCGTCCCCGGCACGCGGCCGGGCGGCAGCGCGGCGCTGCGCCACGAGGTGACCGAGTCCTGGGCGCGCTCACTGGGCAGTGTGGACCCCGGCCGGGACAGCGCCCCGGTCACCGACGGCGGCCCGGTGCACCAGCGCTGGACGTCCTCACCGCTGTACCGGCCGGTCTCCGGCCTCGCCGGCGAACTGCACAGCATCGCCGAGGACGCCGGTTTCGTCACGGCGGTCACCGACGAGTCCGGCACCATCCTGTGGACCTGCGGCGGCCCGACCATGCGCCGCAAGGCCGAGCGGGTCAACTTCGCGCCGGGCGGCCGGTGGGACGAGCAGGCCATGGGCACCAACGCCCTGTCCCTCGCACTGCGTACCGGCCGCCCCAGCTCCGTCTTCTCGGCCGAGCACCTGGTGTCGGCCCTGCACGGCTGGGTCTGCTACTGCGCCCCCGTGCACGGCCCGGACGGCCGGGTCCTCGGCGTTCTGGACCTGTCCACCACCTGGGACCGCTCGCACCCCCTGGCCATGTCCACCGTGCGGACGCTGGTGTCCACCATCGAGGCCCGCCTCTCCACGGAACACGACCGCCCGGGCCGGCCGAGCCGGGCGAGTCGGCTGCGGCTCACCTGCCTGGGCGCCGAACAGGCTGTACAGGACGTGTCCGGCGAACGTCACCTCACCCTGCGCCCCCGCCAGTTGGAGATCCTCACCCTGCTCGCGCTCGAACCCGACGGCTACTCCCCGGAACGGCTGCGCGCCGCCCTGTACGGCGACCGGCCGGTCACCGCGTCCACCTTCAAGGCCGAGATCTCCCATCTGCGCCGCGCCCTCGGCGGCGGCATCGCCCCTCGCCGCTACGCCCTGACGGTCCCGGTGTCCTGCGACGCCGCCGACGTCCTGCGCGCACTGGAACAGGGCGACACGGACACCGCCCTGCGCCGCTACGGCGGTCCGCTGCTGCCCCGTTCCGAGGCGCCCGGCATCGAGGAGTGGCGCACTCGCATCGAAGTGGCCGTACGCGAGTCCGTCCTGGCGAGCACCCGCCCGGACCACGCCCTGCGCTACGGCGAACGGGCCCCGTACGACGCGGAGATCCACGAACACGCACTGCGTCTGCTCGGCCCGGACGACACCCGCCGCGCGATCGCCGCGGGCCGGCTGACCACGGCCCTGCGCGACTGAGCCTGCGCGCGGCGGCCGGTCCCGCGGCGCCAACCTTGCGCCAACCTCGCGGGAGCACAGTGAAGGGCGTCACTTGTCACCGCCCTTCACCGCCCTTCACCGAGGAGAGCCGCCATGGTGTACGCGCAGCCAGGAACCGACGGCAGCATCGTCAACTTCGCCCGGCGCTACGACAACTTCATCGGCGGTGACTTCGTCGCCCCGGTCGAGGGCCGCTACTTCGAGAACCCGAGCCCCGTGACCGGCAAGGTCTTCTGCGAGGTGGCCCGCTCTTCCGCCGCCGACGTCGGCCTCGCCCTGGACGCGGCGCACCGGGCTGCCGACAAGTGGGGCCGCACGTCCACCGCGGAACGCGCGGGCGTCCTCAACAGGATCGCGGACCGTCTGGAAGAACACCTGGAGAAGATCGCGGTCGCCGAGACCTGGGAGAACGGCAAGCCGGTCCGCGAGACCCTGGCCGCCGACATTCCGCTGGCCGTCGACCACTTCCGGTACTTCGCCGGTGTCGTCCGCGCGCAGGAGGGCAGCATCGCGGAGATCGACGCCGACACGGTCGCGTACCACTTCCACGAGCCGCTGGGCGTGGTCGGCCAGATCATCCCGTGGAACTTCCCGATCCTGATGGCCACATGGAAGCTGGCGCCGGCCCTCGCGGCGGGCAACTGCGTCGTCATCAAGCCGGCCGAACAGACCCCGGTCAGCCTGCTCTACGTCATGGAACTGATCGCGGACCTGCTGCCCCCGGGTGTGGTCAACGTCGTGAACGGCTTCGGCGTCGAGGCGGGCAAGCCGCTGGCCTCCAGCCCGCGCGTGGCGAAGGTGGCGTTCACCGGGGAGACGACGACCGGCCGCCTGATCATGCAGTACGCGAGCGAGAACATCATCCCGGTCACGCTGGAACTGGGCGGCAAGAGCCCGAACATCTTCCTGCCCGACGTCATGGACGCGGACGACGACTTCCTGGACAAGGCCGTAGAGGGCTTCGTGATGTTCGCCCTCAACCAGGGCGAGGTGTGCACCTGCCCGTCCCGCGCCCTGATCCACTCCTCCATCTACGAGGACTTCATGGCCCGTTGCGTCGCACGCACACAGGCGATCGTCGGCGGCGACCCGCTGGACCCGGACACCATGATCGGCGCGCAGGCGAGCAACGACCAGTACGAGAAGATCCTCTCCTACCTCGACATCGGCAGGAAGGAAGGGGCCGAGGTCGTCACGGGCGGCAACCCCCGCGCGGTCCCCGGCCTCGAGGGCGGCTACTACATCGAGCCGACGATCTTCCGCGGCAGCAACGACATGCGGATC
Organism: Streptomyces sp. NPDC044719; assembly: GCF_056433405.1. NCBI lineage: Bacteria > Bacillati > Actinomycetota > Actinomycetes > Kitasatosporales > Streptomycetaceae > Streptomyces > Streptomyces sp. NPDC044719. The sequence goes on along the minus strand of NZ_JBWKHE010000004.1, from coordinate 432,698 downwards.
TTCCAGGAGGAGATCTTCGGCCCGGTCGTCTCGGTCACGACCTACGACTCCGTCGACGAGGCCCTCAAACTCGCCAACGACACCCTGTACGGCCTGGGCGCCGGCGTCTGGACCCGCGACGGCAACACGGCCTACCGCCTGGGCCGCGAGATCAAGGCGGGCCGGGTCTGGACCAACTGCTACCACGCTTACCCGGCGCACGCGGCGTTCGGCGGCTACAAGAAGTCGGGGATCGGCCGCGAGACGCACAAGATGATGCTGGACCACTATCAGCAGACGAAGAACCTGCTGGTGTCGTACTCGCCGAAGAAGCTGGGCTTCTTCTAGAGGACACATGAAAGGGCGCCTGACCTGACCTTCCACCCAGTCGGGCGCCTCGCGCTCGGCCCCTTCAACACGCTCTTCCGGACCAGTCACGGACCAAAACCCCGGCCTACGTGCAGGATCCTCGCGTCGGGGACTCAGGGCGCCGCCGTACTCGGCGCGGTCCTTGCCGACGAGTTCGCAGATTCCGACTACCTGCGCCACTGGCTCGCTCTCTCCACCGCGGCGACGAATCCCGCCCACCCGACACACGAGTACTCGTAGGGCGAGTGGGCCTCCCAGAACGGCGACGCCGACCCCTGGAGCGGCGCCTTCGCCGAGCACGCTCTTCCACGACCCGGTCGGCACGCCGCCCCTCAAGGGCCGTGCCGCGTCCACGACTTCGCCGTCTCCGTCCTCACGAGTTTCAGCCCCATCGTCGGGCTGACCCCGACCGAGGCGCACACCCTGGACCAGGTCAGTCGCCACGCGGGGGGTGGAGCCGCTGAGCTGGCTATGGGGGGAGCCGGCGGCGGACGCCCGGCCGGGTCTACGCGTGGCGGGGACCTTGTTCGCCCAGCCCGTCCCGTTGCGGCTGGGCGGTGTCCTTGCCTGCGGTGGCGGGGCGGGGGGTGGACTGGGCGTACCAGCTGGCGAGGATGCGCAGTTTTTCGAGGTCGTCGTCAGTCTTGCCGGCGTAGACGAAGAGGATCTGGTCAGGGTCGCCGGGCAGGGAGAGGGCTTCGTAGGTGATGTCGAGGCGCCCGACGACGGGGTGGTTGAACCGTTTGGTGCCCCAGGTGCGTTCGATGACGGTCCGCTCGGCCCACCAAGTGCGGAACTCGGAGGATATCGAACGTAGTTCGGCGACGAATTCGGCGATCTGCGGGTCGTGGGGGTTGCGGCCGGCCTCGGCGCGCAGCACGCCGACGACTTCGGAGGTGACCTGAGCCCAGTCGAGGTAGAGGGAGCGGGCGGCGGGGTCGAGGAGCATCCAGCGCAGCAGGTTGCGCTCGTCGGGCGGGCGGTGGTTGAACGGGGTGAACAGCGCGTCTAGAAGGTCGTTGGAGGCCAGGACCTCGTTGCGGCGGCCGAGGACGAAGGCGGGCTGGTCGTGCAGTCCGTTCAGCATGCGCAGCAGATCGGGCCGCACCTGCTGGGGCGGCGCCTGCTGGGCGCTGCGGCGGGGGTGGGGGCGCAGCAGGTCGCGCAGGTACTGGGTCTCTGCTTGCGTGAGCTTCAGGGCCTCGGCGATGGAGAGGATGACCCCTTCGGAGGCGCTGGTGAGCCGCCCCTGTTCCAGGCGGGTGTAGTAGTCCACGCTGACACCGGCGAGCTGCGCGACCTCTTCGCGACGCAGGCCGGGTACTCGCCGGCCCGGGTAGTTCGCCAGGCCGACCTGGGAGGGGCGGACCGCGTCACGCCGGGTGCGCAGGAACTTCTTGATCTCCTCGGCATGGTTCGCCATGAGAACCAGTCTTGCCCGGCTTGCGGCTGCGATCCACCGGGGTGGGGGGGAAGGTTTTTCCCCGGCAGCAATGGCCCCCACAGGTGGCTTGGCCCTCGGCTCCACGGCGTGCATGAATGGTGGGGCGGCCATCGCAGTGACCTTCAACAGGTCCGCGGCCCGCCTGCCGTGTGTGAGGCACAGGCCGGGGCGGGCGCCGCTTCACCCTGTACGTAGCACCTCTGTCGCCGGAACCCCGTTGTGATCGCCGTAGGAGGGGTGCGTCCGTTCTGAGGAAGATCCGCTTCATGACTGCTCAGCAGAAGGTCTGGTTCATCACCGGCTGCTCGACCGGCTTCGGCCGCGCTCTGGCCCAGGAGGTTCTCGCCGTCGGCCACCAGGCGGTCGTCACCGCCCGCAACGTCGCTCAGATCAAGGATCTTGTCGAGGGCAACGACCAGGCGCTCGCCCTGCCCCTCGACGTCACCGACGCCGCGCAGGTCAAGGAGGCCGTCGACGCTTCCGAGAGGCACTTCGGCGGCATCGATGTGCTGGTCAACAACGCCGGCATCGGCTATTTCGCCGCCGTCGAGGAGAGCACCGACGAAGAGATCCGCCGGATCTTCGACATCAACGTCTTCGGCCTGTCCGACGTCATCCGCGCCGTCCTGCCGGGCATGCGCGCACGCCGCGCGGGAACGATCGTGAACTTCTCCTCCATCGGAGGACTGCGCGCCTTCCCGGCCGTCGGCTACTACGCCGCCACCAAGTTCGCCGTCGAGGGCCTGACCGACGCCCTGCGCCAGGAGGTCGCACCGCTGGGCATCACCACGCTGCTCGTCGAGCCCGGCCCCTTCCGCACCGACTGGGCCGGCCGTTCCGCCAACGAGACGCTGCCCGAGCGGGAGATCGCCGACTACGCCGACACGGTCGGCGCGGCCCGTGCCGCGTTCCGCGCGGACACCGGCAAGGAGCCCGGCGACCCCCACGCCGCCGCCCGGGCGATCATCACCGCCCTCGCCGCCGACGCCCACCCCCAGCGCCTGCCGCTGGGTGCCCCGGCGTACACCATGGCGATCGAGCATCTGGAGTCGATGCTCGCCGAGATCCGGGCGAACGAGGCACTGACGAGGTCGGCCGACTTCGACGCCCCCGCCGCCTGACCCCAGCCTGGAGGGCCGGCCGGTGACGGCGGCGCCTGGCCCGTCACCGGCCGGCACCTAAGGCAGCCCGCGGTTTTGGCCAGCCCTGGCCGGAGCCTGGGCCCCCAGCGTCTTCTCCAGCACTTCCTGCCCTCCTCGCGCACGGCAGTGAAGGAGAGGGAGGCAATGCACACCGCTTTCCCCGCCGATGCGGCGCTCACGGCATGTCCCCACATCGTGGTGACGGCCTGACCTGACACCCACCTCAGCGGACAACCACCTGCGGCCGACTGCCCCGCATCAGGCCCTCCGCCTCCCGCACCCCTACGACGAAAGGCACCCCAGGATGAACGCGCACGCCGCAGCGGCCACCGTCACCGACCACGGCAGTGTCCAGATCAGCCACGGCCGTGCCTGGATCGACCAGGACGCCGGGGTCCGCATCGGCTACACCCTCGCCCAACCGTCCCCTCTGCCCGAGGCCGAGGCGTCGAAGGCGGTGCTGCTCATCCACGGCGCCCCGCAGACCCGGCATGCCTGGCGCAAGGTACTCGCCCCGCTCGCACAGGCCGGCTACCGCGTCATCGCCCCCGACTACCGTGGCGCCGGCGCGTCGACCAAGCCCCGCGACGGCTACGACAAGTGGACGATGGCCGCGGACCTGCACACCCTCATTCACGAGCACCTCGGAGTTCAGGGGCCCGTCTCCGTCGTCGGCCACGACCTCGGCTCGATGCTGGCGTTCGGCTACGCCCTGCGCTTCCGCGACGACGTCGTCAGCCTCACCACCATGGAAGCCCCGCTGCCCGGCACGCACTACTACGAGCAGCGCAAGGTCGCCAAGAGCGCCTGGCACTTCGACTTCCACGCCAACCCCGACATCGCCGTCTACCTCACCCACGGCCGGGAACGCTGGTACATCACGCGGTTCTTCGACGACCTGACCTACCAGCCCGACGCCATCACGGACGCCGATGTGGACGTCTACGCCCGCGCCTTCCAGGCCCCCGGCGCGATGCGCGCCCTGTGCGAGATCTACCGGGAACTCGACCACGACGCCCAGATCCACCGCGATGCCATCGCCTCCGGCGGCAAACTCACCGTCCCCGTGCTCGCCTCCGGCGGCGCCACCCAGGCACTCGCCGCCAACTATCTGGCCATGTGCGAGGAGATCGCCGACCACGTCACCGGCCACCTCGTCGAGCAGTCCGGCCACTGGGTGCCCGAGGAGAACCCGGGAGAGTTCGTGCGCATGTTCCTCGACTTCGACACCCGCACACGCACCGCCTGATCACCGCTCACGCCAAGGAGAGAGCCACCATGGCAGACAGCCACGACACCCGCCTTCAGGGCCGCGTCAGCGTCATCACCGGTGCGTCCTCGGGCATCGGCGCGGCCAGCGCCCGGGCCCTGGCCGCGCGCGGCGCCCGTGTCGTCCTCGCCGCCCGCAACGCCGACAAGCTCAACAACCTGGTCACCGAGATCCGCGACGCCGGCGGCACCGCGACCGCCCGCATCACCGATGTCACCCGCCTGGACGACGTCGATGGTCTGATGGAGTTCGCGGCAAGTGAGTACGGTCCCGTCGACCACCTGGTCAACAACGCCGGCCTGATGCTCTTCTCCAAGTGGTCCGACCGTGCCGTCGACGACTGGGACAAGATGATCGACACCAACGTCCGCGGCTACCTGCATGCCATCAGCGCCGTCCTGCCCGGCATGATCTCCCGACGGTCCGGCCACATCCTCAACCTCAGCTCGGTGGCCGGCATCCGCGTCGGGGACGCCAGCGGCGTCTACAGCGCCACCAAGTTCTTCATCCGTGGCATCACCGACAGCCTCCGCCAGGAAGTCGGCATCACCCACGGCATCCAGGTCTCCATGATCAGCCCCGGCGTCATCGACACCGGCTGGGCCGACAAGGTCTCCAACAGCGAGGGCAAGCAGATCGCGAAGAACCTCAACCAGGGTGCCATCCACCCCGACCGGGTGGCCGACGCCGCCGTCTACGCCCTCGACCAGCCCTCCGACGTCGCCGTCAACGACATCGTCATCCACCCCACCCGCCAGGAGTGGTAAACCCACCCCCGCCCCGGAGCCAGCCCGCGCCGACCCCACGGCGGTCGGCCACCGGCAGCACCGAACGGCCAACCCCACACGGAACGGAGCACGTCTCATGAGCAGCACCGCCCCCTCCCACCGCCCGCTCGCCCTGGTGACCGGGGCCTCCGCGGGCATCGGCTACGAACTCGCGAAGCTGTTCGCCATCAACGGCTTCGACCTGATCGCCACCGGCCGCAGCGAGCACACCGACCAGGCAGCCGCCGACCTCGCGCGGCACGGCGTCCACGTCACACCCGTGCGCGCCGACCTCTCCCGGAGCGAGGGCGTCGAGACGGTGTGGCGGGCGGTGCGAGACATCGGCCGACCGCTCGACGCCGCGGTCCTCAACGCCGGCCGCAGCATCGGCGGCGCCTTCCTCGACACCGACCTCGACGACGAACTCTCCCTGATTCAGCTGAACGTGGCCTCCGTCGTCCACCTGGCCAAGCACGTCGCCCGGCACATGGCCGGCAACGGCTGCGGCCGCATCCTGATCACCTCGTCGCTGTCGGCGACCCTGCCCACGCCCTATGAGACCGTCTACGGGCCCTCCCGCGCCTTCACCCGCATGTTCGCCCTCGGACTGCGCGAGGAACTCAAGGAACACGGCGTCACCGTCACCTGCCTCATGCCCGGAGCCACCGACAGCAACTTCCACGCCAGCGCCGGCATGAACAACACCGCCTTCGGCCCCGGCATGAAGAAGAACAGCCGCAAGGAAGTCGCCCGCCAGGGCTTCCTCGCCTTGATGAACGGACGCGCCGAAATCGTCGGCGGCGACGCCGCCACCAAGCGCACCGCCATCGAACACCGCTTCCTGCCCGAGACCTACAAGGCCGCCCGCCACGCCACCAAGGCCAAACCCCGCCCTGCGCACTAGGTGTATTGATCACGAGCTGAGTGCGGCACCCCTCTGGCCTGAGATAGCCCCACGCGACGAGCCTGAAGTTCCGCAGGGGGCGAGGTCGGTGGTTCAGGTTCGGGGCTTTCGAGATCAGCGCCGTTGCCGCCGTCGGCGGTGGATGCGCCCTGCACCTCCACCGCCTTGCCGTTGGCCGGGACCATCAGCGGTGTCTCAGGTGCGGGTCCAGCGCTGGTTGCTGCCGTTCGAGCAGGAGTAGAGCTGGATCAGGGTGCCGTTGGCGGTGCCGCCTGTGACGGAGTCGAGGCAGAGGCCGGACTGGACGCCGACGATCGATCCGTCGGAGTTGAGGCGCCATTTCTGGTTGTCGCCGCCCCAGCAGCTGTAGATCTGCACTTTGGTGCCGTTGCCGGTGCCGGCGGCGTCCAGGCACTTGTTGCCGTAGACCCTGAGCTCGCCGGCGGCGGTGTACGTCCACTGCTGGTTGGTGCCGTTGTGGCAGTCCCACAGTTGGAGCTGGGTGCCGTCGGTGGTACTGGTGCCGGGCACGTCCAGGCAGCGGCCCGAGCCGACGCCCTTGATCGGTCCGGAGTCCGGAGGGGGCGTGGAGGAGCCGCCGTTGAGTGCGTTGAGGACGGCGGTGTAGGCGGGCTTCTTGCTGCCGTTGCCGTTGAACAGCAGCGGCGTGTGCTCCGGTCGCCAGGAGTCGGTGTCGCGCACACCCCAGACGGTGATGCCGAGGCAGCGCGGGACGGCCAGGCAGTCGTTGGTCACGTTGGCGTAGGTCGTGGCCGCGGCGCCCTGGATGTCGAGTTCGGTGATGGCCACGTCGACGCCGAGGGCGGCGAAGTTCTGCAGGGTGGTGCGGAAGTTGCTGTTGTAGGGGCTGCCGCTGTTGAAGTGCGACTGGAAGCCGACGCAGTCGATCGGCACTCCGCGCTGCTTGAAGTCGCGGACCATGGCGTACATGGCCTGGGTCTTGGCCCAGGTCCAGTTTTCGACGTTGTAGTCGTTGTAGCAGAGCTTGGCGGCCGGGTCGGCGGCGCGCGCGGTGCGGAAGGCCACCTCGATCCAGTCGTTGCCCGTGCGTTGCAGGTTGGAGTCGCGCCGGGCTCCCGAACTGCCGTCGGCGAAGGCCTCGTTCACGACGTCCCACTGGGCGATCTTGCCCTTGTAGTGGCGCATCACGCCGTTGATGTGGTCGATCATCGCCTGGCGCAGCGTGCTGCCGCTGAGGCTCTGCATCCAGCCGGGCTGCTGGGAGTGCCAGGCCAGGGTGTGGCCGCGCACCTGCTTGCCGTTCTGCACCGCCCAGTTGTAGACGCGGTCGCCGGCGGTGAAGTTGAACTGGCCCCGCTGCGGTTCGGTGGCGTCGATCTTCATCTCGTTCTCGGCCGTCACCGAGTTGAACTCACGGCCCGCGATCGTCGTGTACGCCGAGTCGCCCAGCCTGCCCGAGGCGATGGCGGTGCCGAAATAGCGGCCGCTCTGCGCCGCCGCGGCGCCGAGCGTGCTCTCGGCGGCGTGTGCGGTCGGCGGCGCGACCAGTGCGGCGACCGTACCGAGGACGCCGACGACCAGCGCCAGCAGCAGGCTGCGGAGCTTCCGGCGAGTCATGGGTCCGGGTAGGACATACAAGCTCATGGCTGTGCCTCCAAGGTGGTAATCACGCAAGGACTGAAGCGCAGGGGAATGCGTCGTCCGCTCGCACTCGGCAGGCGGACGGGGCGGGCCGGAACCCGGGCAGCACGGAATCACCGGACACCGCGGTCATGGGAGCGGGACGCGGCGTCGCGTACCTCTTCGACTGCGCGAAGAGCCAGGATGCGCTGGTACGAACCTCACCTGAACGAGACGGGTGGCGCAGGTGCTTTGGTGCGCGGATCTGCCGTGCAGCACGACTGCTCAGGGCCGACGTGCTTCGATATCTCGAACTGTGGCCGGGTTCTCAGACAGGGATGATCGAGGTGTTGACATGGATCGTCAATACTCTCCGCAGGAAAAGTTTCCGCCCTTCGTCCGAAACTTTCGGAACCCTGGTACGCCATCCCACAAACCCCGGGCGCGGTTTGTGGACAGTTCGGTGACAGGGCTTGACCAGAGGGCAGCTCATTCCTAGCTTGTGGCGTCGAAGCATCCGGGAATTCTTCGAAACATTCGAGATTTACCCGCCCTCCGGCACGTCCGCTCCGCGGCTCATCGGGGTCACCTCACCCCCCACGCCTAAGGAGGCGCTCTGATGTGGTTTCGTCACCCGTCCCCGGTCCGTCCAAGACGCCTGCTCGCGGCCCTTGCGCCCTTGCTGCTCGTGGCCACCTTCCTCGGGGCCCAGCCCGCCGCCGCGGCGGCCGTGGACCCCAACGCCTCGTACGTGCTGGTCAACCGCAACAGCGGCAAGGCCCTTGATGTCTACAACAGGGCGACCAGCGATGGTGCCCGCATCACTCAGTGGACCAGGAACGATCAGAACCAGCAGCAGTGGCAGTTCGTCGATTCCGGCGGCGGCTACTACCGCATCAAGTCCCGCCACTCGGGCAAGGTGCTGGACGTCCACAACTGGTCCACAGCGAACGGCGGCTCGATCGTCCAGTGGGCCGACCTGAACAGCACCAATCAGCAGTGGCGGCTGGCCGACAGCTCGGACGGCTACGTGCGGCTCATCTCGCGCCACAGCAACAAGGCCCTCGAAGTACAAGGCGCCTCCACCGCCGACAGCGCGAACATCGTCCAGTACGACGACTGGGGCGGCAGCAACCAGCAGTGGCAGCTCGTCAAGGTCGGCGGCGACAGCTCCGGCCCGTGCGAACTTCCGTCGACATACCGCTGGACGTCAACGGGCGCGCTGGCGCAGCCCAAGCCGGGGTGGGTCTCGCTCAAGGACTTCACCGTCGTCCCCTACAACGGCAGGCAACTCGTCTACGCGACGACGCACGACACGGGGACGAGGTGGGGTTCGATGAACTTCGGCCTGTTCACCAACTGGCCGGAGATGGCCTCGGCCGGCCAGAACACGATGTCGGCTTCCACCGTCGCGCCCACGCTCTTCTACTTCGCACCGAAGAACATCTGGGTGCTCGCCTACCAGTGGGGCAGGACCGCCTTCTCCTACCGGACGTCGAGCGACCCCACCAACCCGAACGGCTGGTCATCCGAGCAGCCGCTCTTCTCCGGAAGCATCTCCGACTCCGGAACCGGACCCATCGACCAGACGCTCATCGCCGACGGGTCGAACATGTACCTGTTCTTCGCCGGTGACAACGGCAAGATCTACCGGGCCAGTATGCCGATCGGGAACTTCCCGGGCAGCTTCGGAACGACCTCGACCGTGGTCATGAGCGATACGCGGAACAACCTTTTCGAAGCCCCGCAGGTCTACAAGCTCCAGGGCCAGAACCGCTACCTCATGATCGTCGAGGCGATCGGCTCGCAGGGCCGCTACTTCCGCTCGTTCACGGCCACCAGTCTGAACGGCTCGTGGACGCCGCAGGCCGCGACCGAGAGCAATCCCTTCGCCGGCAAGGCCAACAGTGGCGCCACCTGGACCAACGACATCAGTCATGGCGAACTGATCCGCACCAGCCCTGATCAGACCATGACCGTCGATCCCTGCAATCTGCAGTTGCTCTACCAGGGGCGCAGCCCCAACTCCGACGGCGTCGACTACGGCCTCCTGCCCTACCGGCCGGGTCTGCTGACACTGCGGCGCTGACGGCGTGACACGAGTCCGGCTCCGGTACGGAGCCGGCTTGGCGGGCTCGGCGGAAGGCCGAGCCCGTCCGGGTCACGGGCCGGGCCAGGCGCCGGGCGGGCCGGCCCCACGCGAACCGGCACACCGCGTCACGCCGAAGCAATGCGAAACTCGAATTCGGGACGGTCCCACGGCACGGCGGGCGGGTTCGCGAGCGCGGTCCCGGTCCGGACCGCACCGACGCGGTGGTAGAAGTCCTGGGCAGGAAGATGCGACACGACCTTGACCCGGTCGATCCCGGCGGCACGGGCCTCGGACTGCATGTGCGCGACGAGCAGCCGTCCAATACCACGCCCTTGCGCTTCGTCGGCGACGAACAGCAGATCGAGCTCCGGTGGAGCAAGGACGAGCGAGTAGAACCCGAGGACCCGGCCCCCATGCTCGTCGGCACCGACGGCCACGAAGGCGCGGTGGGCTTCGATGTAATCAGGACCGACCCGGTAGCCCGCCACCGCGGCCGCGAACTTACCCTCGTAGGCGCCTGAGCCACGTACCAGCCGCGTGAGCCGTTTGGCATCCCGCGCGACTGCCCTCCGTATCGTGATCGGCCGGCTGATCGGGGATGTGCGGGAACTCATCGGGAAAGTATGCCGCACCGAGGTCCCGTCAGGATGTTCCTCGGCGTGTGCTTACGGGGAGCGGCCATGGTCGGCATCCTTTTGGGTCTTCGATGCCGGTTCACCCGCGGACGGCGGTCCGCCTTCACCACTCGGGCGCTCCGTCGGACGGAGAGATCACAGAGGCAATGGATCATCTCGTTCGCTCTCCGGGTACCGTCAAGGAATGAGTCATCCACACCCCGAACTGAAAGCCGCCCCGCCCCTTCCCAAAGGAGGGCTGCGGGTCATCGCCCTGGGCGGCCTGGGTGAGATCGGCCGCAACATGACCGTGTTCGAGTACGCCGGCAAACTGCTCATTGTCGACTGCGGCGTGCTGTTCCCCGAGGAGACCCAGCCAGGCGTCGACGTGATCCTGCCGGACTTCACGTCGATCCGGGACCGGCTGGACGACATCGTGGCCGTGGTCCTCACCCACGGCCACGAGGACCATATCGGCGGCGTGCCGTATCTGCTGCGCGAGCGGTCCGACATTCCCGTCGTCGGCTCCAAGCTGACGCTCGCGTTCCTGGAGGCCAAGCTCAAGGAACACGGCATCCGGCCGCGCACGGTGCGGGTGCGGGAGAGCGACCGGCGCGGCTTCGGGCCCTTCGACCTCGAGTTCGTGGCGGTCAACCACTCCATCCCGGACAGCCTCGCGGTCGCGATCCGCACCGGCGCCGGCATGGTGCTGCACACCGGCGACTTCAAGATGGACCAGTTCCCTCTCGACGACCGCATCACCGACCTGCGCGCCTTCGCCCGCCTCGGCGAGGAAGGCGTTGATTTGTTCCTCACCGACTCCACCAATGCCGAAGTACCCGGCTTCACCACCTCCGAGCGTGAGCTGAACCCGGCGATCGAGCAGGTGATGCGCACCGCGCCGCGACGGGTCATCGTCTCCAGCTTCGCCAGCCATGTGCACCGCATCCAGCAGGTCCTGGACGCCGCCCACCAGCACGGCCGCAAGGTCGCCTTCGTCGGCCGGTCGATGGTCCGCAACATGGGCATCGCCCGTGACCTGGGCTATCTGAAGGTCCCGTCCGGTCTGGTCGTGAGCACGAAGGAGCTGGAGAAGCTCCCGGACCACAAGATCACTCTGGTGTGCACCGGCTCCCAGGGCGAACCGATGGCCGCGCTGTCACGGATGGCGAACCGCGACCACATGATCCGCATCGGCAAGGGCGACACCGTCCTGCTCGCCAGCTCCCTCATCCCCGGCAACGAGAACGCCATCTACCGGGTGATCAACGGACTCACCCGGTGGGGCGCCCACGTGGTCCACAAGGGCAACGCCAAGGTGCACGTCTCCGGGCACGCCAGCGCCGGCGAACTCGTCTACTGCTACAACATCGTCAAACCCCGCAACGTCATGCCCGTGCACGGCGAATGGCGCCACCTGCGGGCCAACGCCGACCTCGCCATCCGTACCGGCGTCGATCCCGGCCGTGTCGTGATCGCCGAGGACGGCGTCGTCGTCGACCTCGTCGACGGGCGGGCCTCCATCACCGGCAAGGTTCCCGCCGGCAACGTCTACGTGGACGGGATGGAAGTCGGCGGCGCCACCGAGGCGTCCCTCAAGGACCGCCTCACCCTCGCGGAGGAAGGCGTCGTCACGGTGGTGGCGATCGTCGACGCGGACACCGGCGCCCTCGCCGAGGCCCCCGACTTCCTCGCCCGCGGCTTCGTCCACGACGACACCACCTTCGAGCCGGTCGTCCCCGTCATCGAGAAGACCTTGGCGACCGCGGCCGAGGAAGGCGTCGGGGACGCGCGCCAACTCGAACAGCTCCTCGCTCGCGCCGTGGCGAACTGGGCGTTCCGCACCCACCGCCGCAAGCCCCTCATCATCCCCGTCATCATCGACGCCTGAGCCACAGCCCGGCAGCACGAGCCGGGCTGGTCCGGGGTCGAGTGGACGTGGACCGCTTCCAGGACACCGAACGTGCCGCGCAAGGTCGGTGTCCTGGCCTCACCGTTCCCTCAACGATCAGGACGACTGGGGTGTACGGCCGGCGGGGATCAGCCGCCGCGCCGCACCCGGGCCGCCTTGCGGGCCTCCGCGAGCTTGCGGGCCTCGTTGCTCTTCCGGGACGACCTGCCACCGGAGCCGCTCTTCGCGTCCTTGGCGCTGCCAAGGCCGCGGAACGGGGCGTTGTGGTTCTTGGGCCGGGTTGCGGCCGCCCCGCCGTCGAGCGGCTCTCCGGAGGGGGTCTTGGCACCGGTGATCCGGCTGAGCTCCGCCTCGCCTGAGCGCACTTTGGTCACCTTGGGAGCGACGTCGGCATCCGCCATGACCTGGCTCGTCTCGCGGCGCTGTCCCGGCAGGACGAGCGTCACGACGGTGCCGAAGCGGCCGGCCCGAGCCGTGCGGCCGGCGCGGTGCAGATAGTCCTTCGGGTCGGTGGCCGGATCGACGTTGACCACGAGGTCGAGGTCGTCGACGTGCAGGCCGCGTGCGGCGACGTTCGTCGCCACCAGCGAGGTGACCTGCCCGTTTTTGAACTGGGCCAGGGTCCGGGTGCGCTGCGGCTGGGACTTCCCGCTGTGCAGGGCGGCGGCGGCCACGCCACTGGCCCGCAGATGCCGCGTGAGCTGGTCGACGCCGTGCTTGGTGTCCAGGAACAGCAGGACGCGGCCGTCCCGGGCGGCGATCTCCGTGGTCACGGCGTACCGGTCCGGGCCGTGCACGACGAAGACGTGGTGCTCGATCGCGGAAACCGCGTTGGACGAGGGGTCCACGGAGTGGACGGCGGGGTCGCGCAGATAGCGCTGCACCAGGTGGTCGACGTCGCGGTCGAGGGTGGCGGAGAACAGCATCCGCTGTCCGTCGGAACGCACCTTTTCCAGGATCTCGGTGACCTGCGGCAGGAAACCCATGTCACACATCTGGTCGGCCTCGTCCAGGACGGTGATGCGCACCCGTCCCAGCCGGCAGCCCTTGCGCTCGATGAGGTCGTGCAGCCGGCCGGGCGTGGCGACGACGATCTCGGCGCCGTCGCGCAGTAGGGCGGCCTGCCGTCCGATGGACACTCCACCCACTACGGTCGCGAGCCGTAGCCGCAGTGCCTCGGCGTACGGGGTGAGCGCCTCACCGACCTGCTGTGCCAGCTCCCTGGTGGGCACGAGAACGAGCGCCAGCGGCTCTTTGGGCTGCGCGCGCTGCCCGGCCGTCCGGGCGAGCATCCCCAGGCCGAAGGCGAGCGTCTTGCCGGATCCAGTGCGGCCCCGGCCCAGGATGTCCCGTCCCGCGAGCGCGTTCGGCAGCGCCGCCGCCTGGATGGGAAAGGGCACAGTCACGCCGTGCTCGTCCAGCGTCCGCAGAACCTCGGCCGGCAGTCCCAGCTGTGCGAAGGACGCCACCGTGGGCAGCGCCGAAGCGGCGTCCGGCGCCTCGGACACACAGTCCTGCCGCCGGGCATCGCCACGTGCTGATTCGTTCACAGTAAGCCTTCCTCCGAAGGGACCGTACCGAGGAAGGCGCGGCGGGGACGCGGTCACCAGCCCGGGACATCGATCGGAGCACCGGCACAGCGACCCTGCAAACGGTCAACGTTAGCACGGGGCACGCCGTCGACCCTGTGAAAGCAGCGCTGCCCTGGACCTTGTGCACGCCAGAAGACGCTTCGAACGACCTGCCTCATGTGGTGGCACGGCTTCCTCCACGGCCACGGCATGCACAGCCGGGCCGAGGCGCACGAAGGAAGGCGGCGCACGCCCGAGCGGCGAGTCGACTCGTCGCCTGCACAGGGCTTGCCGGTGAGGTCCTCGGGATTCGGAGTCGAGGGCCCTGAGGGGAGCCCGGCGAGTGGAGTGAGTGCGCCCCAGCGGCGCCCACCTGTGGCCGGCTTCAGACGCCCCCCGGCAGGTGCGGCGAGCAAGTGCCGAGGCGCACGTCAAAACGTCTCTTCGCGCATGCGTACACCCGGGTCACCCATGATGTCGCGCCGAGGACAGACAAAACGAGAGCGGGCGCACAACCCTGGAGATTCGGAGTTTGCATATTATCCGAGCTTCGCAAAGGCTCTTGCCTTGATCTCACGCTCTGCAGCTAGCTATTGCTGCGTCCGCTTCCTGGCCCGGGTTCCCGATGAGCTCTGGGCCGACCGGCAGCGCACGAGCCCGGTCCGGCCGGGCCGTCGGTCAGGGAGGCGGGCGGGAAACCGTACGTGAGGAGTGGTCATGAAGAAGGCATACGAGGCACCGACGCTCGTCCGGCTCGGCACCTTCCGGAAGGAGACGGGGTTCCTTCAGCGCTCCGGCAACGACCGGCTGATCCTGAGCAAGAACTGACGACCGACAGTCCTTGACCCGACGTCATGACTGAACTGCACGAAAGTGCGGGGACGGGCCGCGGCGACGCGCACTTCACGGTCTTCACGGACCGTGCGGACGCGGCCGCCGCGGCCCGCTCCTTCGCCCGCCCCGGAAGCCGGACCCTCGCGCACGCGTCGGGCCGGCCCTGGCTGGTCGGTCACTGGAGCGACGACGAACTCGTCACCGCTGGTGTCGGCAGCGCCTCCCTCGCCGTCGTCGGCTGCTGCCCGATCGGCACGGACGAACTGCGGCGCCGGGCCGCCCGGTTGCGTGATCTCGCGGAGCTCGACGCACTGGCCCGATCCCTCCCCGGCAGTTTCCACCTGGTCGGCGCCCTGGACGGACAGATCAGGGTGCAGGGCACCGCCTCCGGACTGCGACTCGTCTTCCACGCGGAGATCGACGGCGTGCGAATCGCCGCGACCCGAGCCGACACGCTGGCCACCGTCCTGGGCCTGGACCCCGACGTGGAGGAACTGGCCGTAAGGCTGCTGTGGCCCGCCCCTCACCCGCTGTTCGAGACATCGATGTGGCGTGCGGTCACCGCCGTTCCTCCGCAGGACGCCGTGGTCGTCGCCGCGGACGGCCGCAGCGTACGGCACACCCGGTGGTGGACTCCGCCGGAGCCGGTCCGGCCGCTTGCCCAAGCGGCGCCCCTGATCCGGACGGCATTGGAGGAGGCCGTCGGCGCCCGTACCCGCCAGGGCGGCGTGCTGAGCTGCGACCTGTCCGGGGGCCTGGACTCCACCTCCGTCTGCTTCCTGGCCGACCGCTCCCCCGCCCGCGTGGTGGCCAGTACCTGGCCGGGACGGGATCCGGCGGACACCGACCTGTCCTGGGCCGAGCGGGCGATGAGGCACCTGCCCGACGTCGAGCACGTGGTGTGGGACGCGGACGCCTCGCCGCTGGTCTATGAGGACCTGCTCGGCATCGACGACCTCCTCGACGAACCCACCATCGGCGTCATGGACCGCTCCCGGGTCCTGCACCATCTGCCCGGCCTCGCCGCACGCGGCAGCCGGCTGCATCTGACCGGCATCGGCGGCGACCACGTGGCATGGTGCTCCGAGGCGTACTACCACCGGCTGCTGCGCACCCGCCCGCTGTTCGCGCTGCGCCAGTTACGCGGGTTCCGGGCTCTGTGGCAGTGGCCGCTCGGCGGCACACTCCGCGCCCTCGCCGATTTCCGGCCGTACGGGAAGTGGCTCGCCGACGCAGCCGGTGAGCTACGCGGCCCGTTGCCCCCGTCCGTCGCGACGGGTCTCGGCTGGGGCATGACCCCGCGCCTGTTCGACTGGGTGACTCCCGAGGCCGAGCGGATGGCCCGCCGGGCCCTGCTCGACGCAGCGGCGACGGCCTCGCCGCTGCATCCGGACCGCGGTCTGCACACCGACCTGGAGCAGATCCGCTCCTGCACCCGCGTGATCCGGCAGTGGGACCGGATGGCGGCCCGTGCCGGCCTGCCGATGGCCTCTCCCTTCCTCGACGACCGCGTCGTCGAGGCGTGTCTCGCCGTACGTCCGAGCGAGCGCGTCACGCCCTGGCGCTACAAGCCCGTCCTCACCGCCGCGATGCGCGGGATCGTGCCCGAGGAGTGCCTGCGGCGCAGCAACAAGGCCACAGCCTCCATGGACGCCTCCAATGGACTGCGGGAAAACCGCGCCGACCTGCTGGCCCTGTGGGAGGACTCACGGCTGGCGGAGCTGGGCCTGGTGGACGGCGCCGAACTGCGCCGCCTCGCCCGGCGGCCCGCGTCCCCGGGGCTCTCCGACGCCATCCTCTACTCCACGATCGCCGCGGAGGTGTGGCTGCGAGGGCTCGCCCACGGCCGCACCCATGTCCCACAACCCTGACCGCATCCCCTGTCAGACACGTCAGAAAGGCCCTCATATGCCCCTGCGGCTCGGCGAGAACGTCTCCACGGCCGAAACCGACTACGGCACGGTGCTGCTGGACGAAAAGGCCGGTGCCTATTGGGAGTTGAATCCGACGGCCACCTTGGTGGTGCGGGCACTGCTGGACGGCGGCGAGGAGGCGGACGCGGCCGCCGCCCTGGCCCGGGAGTTCGACATCGACCAGGAGCAGGCCCGGCAGGACGTCGAGACGCTCGTGCGGGAGCTGCGCGACTCGGGGCTCGCCTCATGACGACGCCCAGCGCGCTGGAGCGGCCCACCGGTGTTCCCCTGGCCCGACGCCTGACCGCCCGCCTCGTCCTGCTCCCCGCCGTGGCCCTCGCCCTGCTGCCGCCCCGTCACATCCGCGCCGTGCTCGGCATCCTGCGGCGCGGCGCCACGCCGGCGACCACCGCGCAGGCTCAGAACGCACGCGACGCCATGTGTGCCGCCAGCCTGCGCTGCGCCGGGCCGAAGGGGTGCCTGCCGCGCTCCCTGGGGGCGGCGCTGCTGTGCCGTCTCGGCGGAACATGGCCGACTTGGTGCACCGGCGTACGGGTCACCCCGCCCTTCACCGCGCACGCCTGGATCGAGGCTGACGGCCGTCCCGTCGGCGAGGGTGTCCCACCGGGCTACTTCGCCCGCCTGGTGGCCGTCGCCCCGCGGCCACGGCCCACTGACCGATGACCGGCGCGACGGCATCGCGAGGCGGCCGGGCCGCGGTCGCAGAGGTCGAGCCCGGAGCCGACAAGTCCACCTTGGCGGCGGTGGCCACGATGTACCGGCTCACCGCCGGGCATCGGAGCGCCATCGCCGTCGCCAGCGTGCTGACCCTCGTGGGCTCCGCCCTGGGACTGGCCCAGCCCCTGGTCGCCAAGCAGGTCGTGGACGCCAGCGGCCACGGGCAGCTCATCTGGCCGCTGCTGGCCCTCCTGGGCACACTGTTCGTCGTCGAGGCGGCGACGGGGGCAGCGGGACGCTTCCTCCTGGAGCGGATGGGCGAAGGTGTCGTCCGGCAACTCCGGCACGGGCTGGTGGGCCGACTGCTCCGACTGGAGATGAGGGAACACGATCGTCACCGGGGCGGCGACCTCGTCTCCCGGGTGACGGCCGACACCACCTTGCTGCGGGAGGTCGTCTCGCAGGCCGTGGTCGATCTCGTCACGGGAAGCCTGGTCGCCGCCGGGGCGATCGTCCTCATGGCGTGGCTGGACCTTCTGCTGTTGCTCCTGGTCGCCGTGACCGTCGCGGCGGCGGCCGTGGTGGTCGCCTCGCTGCTCAAGGGCATCCGGAACGCGTCCGAACAGATGCAGGGCTCGATCGGTGCCGTCGCCGCCGATCTGGAACGCGCCCTGCACGCCCTGCCGATGGTCCGCGTGCACCGCGCCGAGGAGCGTGAGGCGGCCGGCATCGGTGCCCGCGTGGACGCGGCCTACGGCGCGGGGGTGCGCAGCGCGAAGCTCGCCTCCGTGATGAGTTCCGCGGTCGAACTCGCGGTCCAGGGCTCCTTCCTCATCGTCCTGGTCGTCGGCGGCCTGCGTGTAGGCAGTCAGGCCGGCTCCCTCGGCGACCTCGTCGCGTTCCTGCTCTACGCCTCGTACCTCGTCCTGCCCCTGTCCTCCGTCTTCCGCGCCGTGGGCCTCATCCAACGCGGGATGGGCGCCTACCAGCGCATCGACGAGGCACTCCGCCTTCCCGTGGAGCCCACCGAACCCCACGTCCCGGAAGGCCGCGCCCCCGCACCGCGGCCCGCCGGACCGTCCGGCACCCGCGAGCACCCCGTTCTCGACCTGCGCGACGTCCACTTCGGCTACGCCCCGGGGCGGCCGGTCCTCCGCGGCGTTTCGTTCGCTGTCCCGCAGCGTCGGCAGGTGGCCCTGGTGGGCCGCTCCGGTGCCGGCAAGAGCACGGTGTTCGCCCTGGTCGCTAGGTTCTACGAGCCGGATGCGGGCACCCTGCTCTACGACGGGCGGCCCGCGGCCGAACTCACCCGTGGCGCCTGCCGCCGAGGCATCGCCGTGGTCGATCAGAACACCCATGTCGTCCACGGCACCTTGCGCGACAACATCACCTACGCCGTGCCCGACGCCACGGAGGCGGAGATCCGGCGCGTCGTCGAACTGGCCCGGCTCGAAGAGGTCGTCGACCGGCTGCCCGGGGGCCTGACCGCTGTCATCGGTGAACGCGGCGGCAATCTCTCCGGCGGCGAACGTCAACGTGTCGCCCTGGCCCGCGCGTTGCTGGCCCGCCCCTCGCTGCTCCTGCTGGACGAGCCCACCTCCCACCTCGACGCGATCAACGAATCGGCGCTCACCACGGTCATGAAGGACGTCGCCCAGGAGTGCGCCCTGCTGGTCATCGCCCACCGTCTGTCCACCGTGCAGCACGCCGACCACATCGTGGTGCTCCAGGACGGTCGCGCGTCCGCCGCCGGACGCCACGAGGAATTGCTGGTCAGCAGTGCCCTCTATCGCGAGCTGGCCGCGAGCCAGATGCTCCGGGCGGGCGGGGAGCACGGGTTGGGCGAGCGGGAGCGGAGGGACGGCTGACGCGTTCCGCCTCCCGGCCCGGCGGCTCGAGTTGGAGTGGTGTTCGGACTGCCAATGGGCACCGTCGGGTCCAGGCGGCCGGATCGGCGAGGCGGGGCCAGGGGCCTTCGCCACCCCGAGCAAGAGACCACCGCCCGCGCCCTCGACATCGTCGGTGTCCGCTCCGCGTCCGCGCGGCTGGGCTTCGACCGCTTCTGGCGCGATGGTCGGACCACCCTCCTTTCATCCTGCCCGTCTGACCCTGGTCGGCGGCAATTGTGAACGCCGTGCTTCACTCCCGTGTCGGGCAGTTCAGAAGATGAGACGCATGCGCAAGCGACATTGACGTGGCCGGTTTTCGCTGCAACTCTCTTGACTGTGAGCCATTCCGAGAAACTAGCCGCGCGCCTGCACGTCGACTTGCGACGCCAGGCCAGCGCCATCTGTGCCGTCGGCTTCTGAGCCCCGGACGGGCATCTCTCGCGCGCTCCATTTCATAGTCAACTGTCGCGTCATCCGCTGCTGCTGTAGACGCTGAACTCCTCGTAGCTCTTTCCGGCGAGGTCCCTCTTCCGCCGCCCGTCGCGGCTTCGCGTGCTGTCCTGTTCAAGAACCGCACGCGGTCCTGACCATGGGCGATTTCCCTATTCCGTTGAACAGGACCCTTTCATGGCCACTACGGCATCGTCCCGACGTCAATTCCTCTCGCTGCTCGGTCTTTCGGCGGTGGCCGTGAGCTGCGGAACGACCGCCGGAGCCACGTCCGGCAAGGGCGGAACCAAGACGCTCCGCTATCAGGGCTGGGCGGGCCAGGTCACTCTGCCGGAGCTGGCCGAGGACCTCGGCTATCTGGAGGACGTGAAGCTGGACTGGGTCGGCAACACCATCAGCGGGCCGCAGGACATCCAGTCCGCGGCGACCGGCCAGGTCGACTTCGGCGGCGCGTTCAACGGCGCGGTCGTCAAACTCGCCGCGAACAAGGCCCCCATCAAAGCCGTCATCAGCTACTACGGCGCCGACAAGTACGCCTACAACGGCTTCTACGTCCTCAAGGACAGCCCCATCCGCTCGGCCCGGGACCTCATCGGCAAGAAGATCGGGATGAACACCCTCGGAGCCCACTCCGAGGCCATGCTCGACATCTACCTCCAGCGGGGCGGCCTGTCACAGTCGGACATCGGCAAGGCAGAGCCCCTGGTCGTCCCACCGGTCAACACCGAGCAGACCCTTCGCCAGAAGCAGATCGACGTGGCCGTACTCGGCGGCCTCCTGCGCGACAAGGCCCTGGCCACCGGAGGCATCCGCCCGCTGTTCACCGACTACCAGCTGCTCGGCGCGTTCAGCGCCGGCACCTACGTGATGACCGACCGCTTCCTCAACCAGAACCCCGACACCGCGCGCGTCTTCGTCACCGGCGTCGGAAAGGCCATCGACTGGTCCCGCTCCACTCCCCGCGAGGAAGTCATCGCCCGGATGACCGACATCGTGAAAAAGCGCGGCCGCAACGAGGACCCCGCCCCGCTGAAGTACTGGCACTCCTTCGGCGTCGCCGAGAAGGCGGGCCGCATCACCGGCAAAGAACTCAAGCTGTGGGTCGACTGGCTGACCGAGCGCGGCGACATCAAAAAGAACCAGGTCACCTTGTCGGACCTCTACACCAATAAGTTCAACGCCAGCGGGAGCTGACCCCATGCCGGAATCCACCACACCCAAGATCGAATTCGAGAACGTAACGAAGGAATTCACCGTCAAGGACCGGAAGGGAACGCGGCAGACCACCCGTTTCACCGCCCTCGACGGAATCGACCTGCGGATAGCGGACGGCGAATTCGTCGTCCTCGTCGGTCCCAGCGGCTGCGGAAAGTCGACCCTGCTGGACCTGCTCGGCGGTCTCACCCGGCCCACCGGCGGACGCATCCTGCTCGACGGGCACCCCATCACCGGGCCCGGCCTCGACCGCGGCATCGTCTTCCAGCAGTACGCGCTGCTGCCCTGGCGCACCGCGCAGGGCAACGTCGAGTTCGGCCTGGAAGCCACCGGCGTCCCCCGACGCCAACGTGCCCGGCGTGCCCGGGAGTTCCTCGACCTCGTCGGCCTCACCGGCTTCGAGGACCGCCACCCGCACGAACTGTCCGGCGGGATGCGCCAGCGCGTGGCGATCGCCCGCAGCCTGGCCTACGACCCCGATGTGCTGCTGATGGACGAGCCGTTCGCCGCGCTGGACGCCCAGACCCGCGAGTCGCTCCAGGACGAGCTGCTGCGCATATGGCAGCGCACCGGAAAGACCGTCCTCTTCATCACGCACGGCATCGACGAGGCCGTCTACCTCGGACAGCGCGTCGCCGTCATGACGTCGAGGCCAGGTCGCATCAAGCGGATCGTGCCGGTGACCCTCGGCTCCCGGGACGCGACGGACGACCTGCGCTCCAGCCCCGAGTTCGCACACCACCGGCACGAGATCTGGTCACTGCTGCACGACGAGGTCGCCAGGGCCCAGCAATTGGAGAAGGAGGCGGCTGCCGTATGAGTTCGGCAACCGGCACGGTCACCGAGAAGAGCACCACGTCCGGCTCCACCGAACTCGCCTCGGTCCCCTCCCCCGGGACGTCGCCGCCGGACCCGCGCCGGGTTCCCGCCGCAACGGCCCGGGCCCGCCGGGCGGTGCGCCGACTGCCGGATCTGCTGGTGAGCGGAGCCACCAAGTCCGCTGCGATCGTGGCCCTGTTGCTGCTCTGGGAGACCGCGCCGCGCCTGGGGCTGGTCGACCGGACGTTCCTGCCGCCGTTCAGCGAGGTCGCCCGCGCCTGGTGGGAACTGGCAGCCGACGGTCAGCTCGCCGACAACGCCCGCGCCAGCCTGGTCCGCTCCTTCAGCGGATTCGGCCTCGCCGTCCTCGTCGCCGTGCCCCTCGGCCTGCTGATCGGCTGGTACCGGCCCGTGGCCGACCTCCTCGGCCCGCTGCTGGAGGTCTTCCGCAACACCGCCGCACTCGCCCTGCTGCCGGTCTTCGTGCTGCTCCTCGGCATCGGCGAGACCTCGAAGATCTCCATCGTGCTCTACGCGTGCACCTGGCCCATCCTCCTCAACACCATCAGCGCGGTCCGCGGCGTCGACCCCACTCTGCTGAAGCTGGCGAAGTCGATGGACCTGTCCGCGCCCAAACTGTTCCAGAAGGTCATCCTGCCCTCCGCCGTACCGGTCGTCTTCACCGGCATCCGGCTGGCCGGAGCAGTCTCCATCCTCGTGCTCGTCGCCGCCGAGATGATCGGCGCCAAGGCGGGCCTGGGATATCTGATCAACGCCTCGCAGTACAACTTCGCCATCCCGCAGATGTACGCGGGCATCGTCACCATCTCCGCCATCGGAGTGGCCTTCAACCAGCTCCTGGTCGCCGTGGAACGACGACTCAGCACCTGGCGCCTGCCGGCCGGCGGCTGACCTCGGCCCGCTCTCCTGCCCCACCGCCGTCCGGTCTGCCGCACTGCCCCGCTCGACTCCCGCCTCTCAGTCGCACGCTCCGATCCGAGGAACCTCATGACCGCGACCAGCCCCCGACGCCTGCACCTCAACGCCTTCCTGATGAACGCCGGCCACCACGACGCCGCCTGGCGCCACCCGCGTACCCAGCCCGAACGGGTCACCGAGCTGCGCTACTTCCAGCAGCTCGCCCGGACCGCCGAGCGCGGCCTGTTCGACTCCGTCTTCCTCGCCGACGGCCTCGCCCTGTGGGGGAAGGTCAGACACAACGCCCTCGGTGGCTTCGAACCACTCACGCTGCTGTCGGCCCTGGCGGCGGTCACCGACCACGTCGGCCTGATCGCCACCGTCTCCACCACCTTCAACGAGCCCTTTCACACCGCCCGCAAGTTCGCCTCCCTCGACCACATCAGCGGCGGCCGGGCCGGCTGGAACATCGTCACCTCCGGCACGGTGAACGAGGCCCGCAACTTCGGGCAGGACGAGCACCTGGAGCACGGGCTGCGCTACGACCGGGCGCGGGAGTTCGTCGAGGTGGCCACCAAACTGTGGGACAGCTGGGAGGACGACGCGATCCTGCTCGACCGGGAGCGCGGCGTCTACGCCGACACCGCCAAGGTGCGGGAGATCAACCACCGCGGGGAGTACTTCGGGGTGCAGGGCCCGCTGAACGTCCCCCGTACCCCCCAGGGTTACCCACTGCTGGTGCAGGCAGGCTCGTCGGAGGACGGCAAGGAGTTCGCCGCCCAGTACGCCGAGGCCGTCTTCACCGCCCAGCAGACCCTCGCCGACGGCCAGGCCTTCTACAAGGACCTCAAGTCACGGCTCGTCCGCCACGGCCGCACCGACGAACAACTGCTCGTGCTCCCGGGCATCGCCCCCGTCATCGGCTCGACGGAGGCCGAAGCCCGCGCGCTGGATAAGGAGCTGACGGAGCTGCAGGTGCCCGAGTACGGACTCGCCCAGCTGTCCGCGATGCTCGGCACCGATCTGACCGGGCTGCCGCTGGACGGGCCGCTGCCCGAGCTGCCCGGGGAGCGGGACATCAACGGCAACAAGAGCCGTTTCACGCTCGTCGCCGAACTCGCCCGCCGCGACGGACTCACCCTGCGCGAGCTCATCGCCCGACTCGGTGCGGGCCGTGGTCACCGGGTGTTCGCCGGCACCCCGGAGCAGGTGGCCGACCAGCTCGAGGAGTGGTTCACGCAGGGTGCCGCGGACGGATTCAACATCATGCCGCCCCATCTGCCGGGCGGCCTGGAGGACTTCGTCGATCACGTCGTACCGATCCTGCAGCGGCGCGGCCTGTTCCGCACCGAGTACACCGGCAGCACGCTGCGCCAGCACTACGGCCTGCCCCGCCCCGCCAACCGGCTGGTCGCAGCGGCCGCAGGAGAACTTCTCCGCCCATCACTTCCTGACACCACCCGCTGATGACCTCTCCCTGGTCACTTCCCGAAAGGAACACCCGCACATGACCACCAGCACCGGCTTCGACATCCGCAGGATCGGCGGCCGCATCGGCGCCGAGATCCTCGGCGTGGACCTCTCCGGCGACCTCGACCCCGCCCTCGTCACCGAGATCAACTCCGCCCTCCTGGAACACAAGGCCCTCGTCTTCCGCGACCAGAACCTCGACGACGCAGGCCAGCTCCGCTTCGCCTCCCTCTTCGGCGAACTCACCACCGCACACCCCACCGTGCCCTCCGTCGAAGGCCGGCCCCAGATCCTGCCCGTCGACGGCGACGAAGGCATCCGCGCCAACCAGTGGCACACGGACGTCACCTTCGTCCGCACACCCCCCAAGGCCTCCACCCTGCGCAGCATCGTGGTCCCGCCCTACGGCGGCAACACCCTCATCGCCAACTCGGCAGCCGCCTACCGGGACCTGCCCGAGCCGCTGCGCGAGCTGGCCGACAAGCTGTGGGCCGTCCACACCAACGACTACGACTACGCCGCCCCGAAGAACGACAAGGCCGCCGAACACCGCAAGCGGTTCGTCTCCCGCAAGTACCGCACCGCCCACCCCGTCGTCCGCGTCCACCCCGAAACCGGCGAACGCGGCCTCTTCATCGGCGGCTTCGCCCAGAGCATCGTCGGACTCAGCCCCTCCGACTCCCGCGACCTGCTGCGCCTCTTCCAGGCCTACGTCACCCGCCCCGAGAACATCGTGCGCGTCGCCTGGACGCCGGGCGACGTCGTCCTCTTCGACAACCGCATCACCCAGCACTACGCCCCCGACGACTACGGCGACCTCCCCCGCCTCCTCCACCGCGTCACCGTCGCCGGCGATGTCCCCACCGGCATCGACGGCACCCTCAGCCACGTCGTCGAGGGAGACGACGCCTCCCACTACACACCCACGGTCTCCTAAGAGGTGAGAGGGCCGTCTCCACCGTACGAACCACCTCTTGGGGTGGGCGCGGCCTTCTGCCACTCCCCCCGGCAATCAGACAGGAAAGCCAGGGAACAGAGGGGCGGCGATGCGAACGCTCAACCGCGCAGCACAGTCGCCGCCCCTTCGTCGAAGACGGACCTAACGCCGCTTGCTTCCGATGGTGACGACGCCCTTCGTCCTGGCGTTGGTCTTGTTGTCGTAGAGGACTTCGCCCGTGGACTTCTTCCAGATCTTGATGCGGAAGGTGTCCGGGCCATCGGTGGCGGTGATCCTGAAGGCGTAACCGCCCTTGCCGCCCACCGTGCCGGCGCCCTGGTAGACGGCCTGGGAGTCGTTCACCACGAGCCAGTCGGAGCCGGTCGAGCGGAAGGTGAGTCGGGCGGAGCCGAAGACGAACGTGGCCTTGCCGGTGGGGACAGTGGCTCCCTTCCGGTACTCGGCGCCCAGGGTGAACGCCGCCTTCCCGGTCAGCCCCGGCCCGGCCGGGTAGGCACCGGCGGGAGAGGTGATCGTGCCGACGCCCGCTGCGGGTCCGGCGGCACGGTCGTAGACGATCAGCTCCGCGAGCGTGGTGGAGTCCGTGCCCTCGTCGTCGTCGGTGACCGTGACGACCGGGCGGTGGATTCCCGCGTCGTCGTAGACGTGTGCGGCGCGACAGCCGGAGTCGTGGACCGTGCCGGTCGTCGGCGCGCTGCCGTCCTTCCAATCGACCGTGCAGGTGTGGCGGTCGGCCGTGCCCGGGTCGTCGAAGGAGGCCGTGACCACGGCGGGCTTGCCCGCCGGGAGGGGCGAGGCGGGGCCCTTGGCGGAGGTGATCGTCGGGGCGGCGTTGGAGACCTTGACGGTCGCCGTGTCGGTGCCGCGCCCGCCCGTCAGGGTGACCTGGAAGGTCCCGTCGTCGGTGCAGGTAAGGGTCGTCCGGGCCGCCGCTGGGTCCGTGACGGCGCACGGGGCGCCGCCCTGGACGGTCCACTTGGGGGTGCCCGCCCCGGAGACGGTGCCGGCGAGCGTGATCGCCTCGCCCTCGGCGCCTGTGGCGTCCGGCCCCGCGTGGACGACGGTGACCGGGTCGATGCCGCCGAGGGTGGGGACGACCTTCTTGATCAGGCCGTCGGTGTCGAACTCCAGCTTGTCGATGGTGGTTTCGCGGTGCGTGCCGTCACCGCCGGGGATGGCGAAGCGGTGGTAGGCGATGTACCAGTCGTCGGTGTTCGGGACGTGGACTACGGAGTGGTGGCCCGGACCCTTGATGCCGAGGGACAGGTCCTTCTCCAGGATCACGCCCTGCTTGGTCCAGGGGCCGGTGGGCGAGGGGCCGGTCGCGTAGGCGACGCGGTAGTTCTCGTCCCGGGTGTCGTTCTCCGACCACATGAAGTAGTAGGTGCCCTTGCGCTTGATGACGAAGGTGCCCTCGTTGTAGCCGCTCGGGGTGATGTCCGTGACCTGCGCGGTGTCGATGGAGGTCATGTCGTCGCCCAGCGGGACGACGTAGGCGCGGCCGTTGCCCCAGTAGAGGTACTTCTTGCCGTCGTCGTCGGTGAAGACCGCCGGGTCGATCATCTGGCCGCGGAAGTCACCGGCCTTCAGCAGCGGCTTCCCCAGGGCGTCCCTGAACGGCCCTGTGGGTGAGTCGGAGACGGCTACGCCGATGTTCGCGTCGGCGCAGAAGTAGAAGTAGTACTTCCCGTCCTTCTCCGTCATCGCCGGTGCCCAGGCCCTGCTGTCCGCCCAGCTGACGTCCGGCCCCAGGTCGAGGATGACGCCGTGGTCCTTCCAGTGGACCAGGTCCGTGGAGGAGTAGGCCTTGAACTGTGTGCCGCTCCAGCCCTCGAAGCCGTCGGTCGTCGGATAGATGTAGAAGGTGTCGCCGAAGCGCTCGATGTTCGGGTCGGCGTTCAGGCCCGGCAGGACCGGTGTCTTCATGATCAGCGCCGATACCTTCCAGGTGCGCTTCTTGCCGTCCGACCCGGTGACTTCGTACGTCACCGGCCGGGTGAAGTCGCGCACGCTGCCGGAGGCGGGGCTGATCGTCGCGCCCTCGGCGAGCGTGAACTCCGGTGCCAGGGCGGTGAGGTCCGTGCCCGCCTTCATGGGCAGGGTGATCGCGCCGGCCGCGTTGTCGACGAGCGCGTCGACCTTGAGCGCCGGATGCGTCACCTTGGCGATGCCCGCGGTGTTGCCGCTGAGTCGCATGACCTCGGTGCCCGTGAGGGCACGGTCGTAGACGCGGAAGTCGTCGACCTCGCCGCCGAAGTAGGGGTCGGCCGCATACAGGGAGCGGCCGATGTAGCCGCTGTGGTCCTTGGCCGCGTCGTACAGCTCGGACGGCTTGATGGTGGTCGTCGTACGGGCCGCCTCGACGCCGTCGGCGTAGAGGACCATCGTGCCGGTGGCGCCGTCCAGCGTCACGGTGACGTGCCGCCACTGCCCGGGCGTGAGCTGCGAGCCGGCCGTCAGCTTCGACTCCGCCGACCAACTCGCCTTGGTGATCGCCGAGTAGAGGCTGGAGCCGCCGTTGGAGGGCGTGGCGAACAGGTACTTGTCGCTGTCGGGGCCGAGCCCGAACAGCCACTGGAAGCTGCTGCCGCCCTTCCACTTGGCGTACGTCGACACGGTCACGCTCTCGGCGTTCTTCAGCACACCGTTCGGGATCTTCACGTACGGCGAGTTCGACGAGTCGCCGGACATCTTGAACGAGCCGCCCTCGACACCGGTGCCGAAGTCGGGTGTGCGGACGTAGGTGCCGTGGTAGCCGTGGCCGCTGGAGTCACGGACGATGCTGCCGCCGGTCTCGTCGAAGTCGTAGTGCAGCAGCAGGTCGGCCGGGATGTCCGGCCCCTCCTCGGACACGGTGACCGAGGCGCGGACCGGCACGGCCGTCCCGTCCGGCAGGCTCCCGGTGACGGTGAAGGTGCCCGCCTGGGCGTACTTCGACGCCGGGACGTCCTCCCAGGTGACCGCGACGGGACGCCTGGCGCCGTCGGCGTACTCGGCGATCACGGTGGCCGGCAGCACGGGCGCCTTGCCGACCCCGGTCTTCACGGAGACGTCCTCGACGCTCTTCACGATCTGGTCGGGCTGGTAGGCGCGCAGCAGCCGGTCGTACTCGGCCTGGGTGACCGGCAGCACGGTGCCGTGCCGGGGCTTGGCGGGCAGGTCGTAGCCGGTGGACGGGGTCCAGGTGCCCGAGTCGAGGTCGGTCGTCTCGAACGGGATGTAGCCGCGTCCACCGAACTCGTCGAGGAACGCGTACCACTTCTCCTCGGTGTTGGACTTGAACACCAGCGGCCCCTCGGCGGCGTTCATCGCGCCCTTGCCGATGCCCTCGGCTACCGGGGTCCAGGACGGGTTCAGGATCGAGTCGCTCTTCTCCTGGAAGATGAACTTGCTGTTGGGCGTGGAGGAGCTGTTGTTCCGCTCGTCCTTGGACAGGCGGTAGTACGTGCCGTCGTGCCGGATCATCGTGGAGTCGATGACCGAATAGCCGCGGTCGATCCAGACCTTGGGCTCGCTGAAGGTGTGGAAGTCGCGGGTGGTGGCGTACATCATGCGGTTGTACGTGTCGCCGGAATGGTCGGCGTTGTCGTACAGCTTCGACGCCCAGAAGACGACGTACTCTCCGCGCTCGGCGTCGTAGAACGCCTCCGGCGCCCAGGTGTTGCCCGCGCTGTCGGGTGAGACCTTGACCAGGCGCTGGTTCGTCCAGTGCACCAGGTCGGTGGACTCCCAGACCATGATGGACTTGCTGCCGGTGCGCTGGGATGCGTCCCAGTCGCCGTTGCCGTAGATCCTGAGGTCGGTGGCGATCTGGTAGAACTTGTCGCCCTCCGGGGAGCGGATGATGAACGGGTCGCGCAGGCCCTTCTCGCCGAGCGTGGAGGTGAGGACCGGCTTGCCGTCGTTCAGCTCACGCCAGTGCAGCGGGTCGTCGCCCTTGCTGAGGGCGGCGTAGAGCTGTTCGCCGTCCGAGGTGCCCTCGCCGGTGAAGTAGCTGAACATGTAGCCCTTGAGGGCCGCCTCGGCGGGCAGTTCGGGCACCTTGGCCGTCATGACGCGGGTGGCCTTCGCTTCGCCCTTGGTGACGGTGGCGGTCAGTTCGACGGTGGTGCCGCCGTCGCCGTGCGCGGGACGGTGGACCTCGCCGCCCGCGGAGACGACGTCCGGCTTCGCGGAGGACCAGGTGACGGTCGTGCCGTACGTGCCGCTCTCGGGCAGGGTGAGGTTGCCGCGGGCGTCGTCGAGGTTGTGGACCGTGAGGGCCTCGGCGGCCTCCCGGGTGGCGGCGGCGTCGTCGAGCGCGGGCCGGACCGTGACGTCGAAGGCCTTGGTGCCGGTCACGGTGCCCCTCTTCAGGGTCGCCGTGAGCGTGGCGCGGCCGTCCGGTGAACCGGCCTCGGGGCGGGTCACCTTGCCGGTGTCCGACACCACGGACGGGTTGTCGCTGGCCCAGGTGATGGCGGAGCCACCGGCCGTGCCGGTCCTGGGCAGGTCGAGGTCGGAGGTGACGCCGCTGGTGTCACCGAGGCTCAGTGCGTCCTTGTCGTCGGCGACGCCCTGGGTGGCGACGGGGAGGGAGAGCTGCTCGACCTCCGAGCCGTCCAGTGCCCGGTCGTACACCCGGAAGTCGCGTATCCGGCCCTTGAAGAGCTTGTCGCCGTCGTAGACGGACTTGCCGATGTAGTTGGCCGTAGTGGTGCCGGAGCCGATGGCGCCGGGCGTGGTGGTGACCGAGGTGTTGCGGCCGACCTCGACGCCGTCCTCGTAGAGCACGCCCGTGGAGCCGGTCTGGGCGTAGGTGATGTGCTTCCACACGCCGCGGGTGAGGTTGTGGGAGTCGGACGGCTTGGTGGTCTGCTCGGTAGACCAGTTGCCCGTCGCGACGGAGGTGCGGAAGGAGTTTCCGGTGGTGAAGAGGTAGCCGTTGCCGCTGCCCGCGCTGGTGTTGCCGAAGCCGTAGAGGAAGTAGGGCGTGCTCTGGGCGGGGTCGATCAGCACGTCCATGGAGACGCTGATCGAGTCCATGCCCTTCATGACGTCGTCCGGCACCTTGATGTAGGTGTCGGACCCGTTGAAGGCGAGCCCCTGACCGGATGCCGACCAGTCGGCGGTGCCGCTGACCGTGCCGTTGCGGCCGTTGCCGGAGGCGTCGGTCACGGTGCCGCCGGGGCCTGCGTCGAGCTTGTACCAAAGGGCCAGGCCGTCGGTGATGTCCGCGGCTTCGGCCGCCGGTGCCGCCGGTTCCGCTTGCGCGGGAGCGGCGGGTCCGGTGAGGGTGAGCAGCATCGACGCGGCGGCCAGTCCGGCGAGATGGCCCGCCCAACGTCTCGCGCGGTGGTGAGGTCGTGCGCATCGTACGACGTGCGTCATGTCGAGGTTCCCTGCTGAGGCATGGCTGATGACGGGCAAGGCGGAACGCGGAAACGAGGAACCGACGAGGCGACGGCGAGCTCTTGCCGTGGGCCTGCCGTTACACGCGGGGGACGTGTGTTGCGAGAGTCTCAGCCGACGCCCAGGGCAGCGTCAATAGGTTTCGAACAATGTCCGGCGGGTCGAACGCATTCGTCCCGCGCGCGGTGGCGCTAGAACATGGTGTTGTCGTTCTTGGAGGTGGGCGGGATGACCTGGAGGACGTCCCAGTGTTCGACGATCTTGCCGCCCGCATCGAAGCGGAAGATGTCGATGCCCGCGTACTCCTCTTCGGGCCAGATCTGGTGGCAGTGCAGGATGACGTGGTCGCCCTCGGCGAAGGCGCGCTTGAATTCGACGCGCTTGCCGGGATACTCGGCGGCCATGCGTTCGAAGTAGTCGATGAACGCCTGCTTGCCGTCGGCGACGTGCGGGTTGTGCTGGATGTAGGTGTCACCGACGAACTGGTCGATGGCCTCCGCCGGGCGGCACTGGTTGAACATCAGGTGGTAGAACGCTTTGGCCGTGGCCTTGTTCTTCTCCGGGTCCCTCATGGTTCCTCCGTCGGGTCGGGCGCCGGGTGCGGCGCGATGAGTGCGTCAGAACAGGCCGTTGGAGTGCGGGAGTTCGGCGGGCACGGGGACTACGACGTCCCAGTGCTCCACGATCTTGCCGCCCTGGACGCGGAAGAGGTCGTAGTAGGCGACGGGCACGCCGAATTCGCCCTCCGACTGGAGCAGGACGAAGTCGCCCTCGGCGATGACCTTGTGGACGGTCTTGTAGACGAGGTTCTTGCCCTGCTCGGCCCACTTCGCGGCGGCGGCGCCGAAGCCGTCGAGGCCGTCGGCCGCCTCCGGGTTGTGCTGGTGGTAGGTCTCCGTCGAGATGTAGTCGGTCAGTACCGAGTAGTCGGCGCCCTTGAGGACCTTCTCGGCGAACTCCGCCACCAGGGCGCGGTTGGCGTCGGTCTTGTCCAGGTCGGCCGGCTCGGTGGGGCCGTCGGTCTGGGAGCGGCCGGAGGCGGTGTCCTCGACCAGCGGGGTCAGGGCGTCCCAGTGCTCGGCGAGCCTGCCGTCGGCGTCGACGCGGAAAATGTCGAAGGCGACCAGCGGGTCGGGGCCGAAGCCGTGGTACGTGCCGTGCAGGGCGACCAGGTCGCCGTCGGCGATCACACGGGCACCCTCGTACCGGAAGCCCTCCGGCAGGCCGGTGACCAGCCCGCGCAGGGCCTCGGGGCCGTCGGCGGCCAGGGCGCTGTGCTGGCGGTAGTCGGCAGCGATCCAGCGGTCCACCGCGCTCGGGTCCTGCTCTCCGAACAGCTCGGCGGCTGCGGTCAGGACGGTGTTCTTGGCGTTGCTCATGGCGCTTCTCCCTTACTGCTTTCCGACACCGGATCGACTCCGAGCGGACTGACACCTTCAAGCTATGGGAGATGAACAGGCCGGATCGGATACGCTGGCGACTCGCTATGGTCAAAAAGCGACACGATGCCGATCGCGGCATCCCGGAGATCCCCTTCGCCGCGCCCGCCGGCACCCCGGCCGGCGTGGAGGTGCTGTCCCTCGCCGACCTGCGCCACCGGGTCCCCGCAGAGCGGCTCGCGGCCCCTCAACGCCCGGACTTCCACCACCTGATCACCCTCACCGGCGGGGCCCTGGGGCACACCGTCGACTTCACCGCCTACGCCCTCGAACCGGGTTCCTGGCTCTGGGTACGCCCCGGGCAGGTCCAGCAATGGGGGGATCTCACCGACGCCGAGGGCACCTTGATCCTGTTCCGTCAGGACTTCCTCGACCCGGCCACCGCGCACGGCGCTCGCGCGGAAGACCCGTACGGGCCGGTCCTGCGACGCCCCCTGCCCGACGACGCAGCGGCTCTGCGACTGGCCGCCGACCATCTCGCCACCGAGTTCCACGCCCTCGGACACCTGCCCCTCGAGATCCACACCGCGGCCCTGCGCCATCTGCTGGCGGTCCTCGTCCTGCGCCTGGCGCACCTCACCGCGCCCGCCGGTGGTCCCGCCCCCGAACCCGACGCCACGTATCAGCGCTTCCGCGATGCCGTGGAGAAGGACTTCGCGCGCACCCGCCGAGTGGAGGACTACGCCGAGACGCTCGGCTACTCGGCCCGCACCCTCTCCCGCGCCACACTCACCGCCATCGGTCTGGGCGCCAAGGAATTCATCGACCGCCGCGTCGTCCTGGAGGCCAAGCGCCTCCTCGCCCACAGCGACCAGAGCGCGGCCCGCATCGCGGATCGCCTGGGATTCTCCAGTGCGACACACTTCAGCAAGTTCTTCCACCACCGCACCGGCCATACCCCGATCGCATTCCGCGACACGGTTCGCGGGTACACCGCGAAGTGAAAAGCGGCCCATGGAATCGGGCGATTGATTCCTCTCGGCGGCGCGAGATGGTTGCCCTGTCTACAACCTCGTTCTTGGATACCGTGGTTCTCAGGAAAGAACTTCACCACCGGGATTCACACGACTCGTGGATTCATCATGTTCAACCGCCGAGGAGCAAGCGAAGGGGGACTGAACTCCTCACTGCCCGCTCCCCGGTGGGTGGCATGGTGGGTGTGGAGCGGTTTGGGGACCGTCGGGATGATCGGTCTGCTGATGTGGGCCGGCGAAGATCATCCAGCCTGGAATGACAGTGCGTGGGACTGGGCCTGGGGGTGGGTGCAGACGATCGCCGGATGGATGGCGCAGATCTGCGGCGGCCTCGGCAGGGTCTTCGATCACAGCGGCGGCCTCTCGCTGGGAGAACGGCTTGGGTTCTTCGCCGCCATCCTGCTCCTCTTCTACTTCTACTGGAGGGCGACGCGAGCGTGGCTGGCGTACAAACCAGGCCCCGTCGACGTGCAGCAACTCACTGACTCGACACCGCCCCTGGGGGCGAACAAACCCTCCGTCGAGGACCTGACCGCCGAGTTTCGGCGACAACTGTCCGAGAGCAGCATGTACGCGCCGACAACGCTGCCCGCCGAGGCACCGCCGATGAGCTTTCTGGAACTGCTCGGCGACGTCGAGATCGACCCCAAGAAGCTGGGTGCCGTTCTGCCGCGCCTGCTCAGCCGGCTTCGCCCGAAGTTGGCCTATCGGGTCAGCGGGGTGCTCCGGTACCGGGACGAAGAGCCGGAACGCTACGGCATGACCGTCACCGTCATGGCGTTCGTCTTCGGCGGCTCACGCGCGTTGACCGTATGGGGAAAGGACTGGGACGAGGTCATCCGCAAAGCCGGATACTGTGTGATCAGCTCGCTGTTGCCCGTGACCCGCGCCGGCAGGCAGCCGCCCTGGCGAAAATGGTGGGGACGGGAGCTGAATCCAGCGCTGTACGCGTCCTAT
Source organism: Streptomyces sp. NPDC044719 (assembly GCF_056433405.1). Lineage (NCBI taxonomy): Bacteria > Bacillati > Actinomycetota > Actinomycetes > Kitasatosporales > Streptomycetaceae > Streptomyces > Streptomyces sp. NPDC044719. The sequence continues at coordinate 399,127 of NZ_JBWKHE010000004.1, read as the reverse complement.
CAGAAGGCGAACGAGTTCAGCCGGGCAGGCCACTATCACGAGGCCTTGGAACAGTACTACGAAGCGATCAAGCTCGATCCTGTGAATTCATACCTGCGAGCGGAGCTGGCTGAGGTTCAGGAGAAGATGGGCCTGCACATCGATGCGCTCGATACCTGCCAAAGGGCTCTCACCCTCGACGGACAGACCGCGCACGAGTATGACAAACGCCTGTGGCAAAGCGGTGGGAACCTGCACTGGCGCCGATTCCGCTACCTCCGGCACCCTCGAAAATACCGCGACGTGCTCGGCCTGCGCTACCGGAACACCATCATTCTGGGAATCTCTGAGAAGATAGCAGAGCAGTGGTACGAGCGCATTGGTGCGAATGGTGAGGACACACACAAGGATCTCATACCGATTCTCGTGAACCGTTACTGGCCGGTGGCCATCGAATTGGCAGATATCGACCCCTTGCACCAAGAACAGGCGGAGCTCCCGGACAACGAAGAAAAGGCCAGAGATTGGATCGAGGCTGTACTGTCGCGGACGCGGCCGCCTGACAGCAAAGACCGCGATACGCCGGATATGAATCTGAGGCGTATCCGTCTGACCTTCCAGAAAGCCGCTACGCAAGAGACAGACCGTCTCGCCGCCGATGACCTATGGGCTCGCTTGGCCGGGCTCTATGCACCCGAGTGGGTGTGGATTCTTATGCGGTCCTTCTGGCCCTTCTCCTATGTCCAAAGCGCGCGCGTTCCACTGCAACCGGTAACCCGGGGAGCATTTCAGGTCAACCGGAAGGTGTGGGCAGAACTGCGGTTGACCTGGGCCACCGAGTGCTTCAACAACTGCCGCCCGGCCCGGAACCGCGCCGATGCCACGAAACTCCGCAAACAGATCAATACGGCCCGGGGGCGAATCCCCCTATGTCCCGTGTGGCGCCGTCGCGACTGGTTGACGCTTTACAACAGCGCCTGTGTATATGCCGTAGCGATGATGAAAGAGGCCACCACGAAAAAGCTCAGCGACGAGCTTGCCCGCTGTGCGGTGACGACGCTGGAGAAAGCGATCCTGGTCTCGAAAGGTAAGTTCGCGTCGGTGGAGCAGGCATGGCTGATCAATGAGGACCCCGATCTGGCAATGCTCCAGGGGCACAGATACTTCAAGAGGTTCAGAGATACCGCCTACCCGTCCCCGGAAGTCTCCAAGAAATCTGTTCCGAGCAACATCGAGCAGATGAGGGCTTACGACTACCGGCTGGTCGAGGAAACCGCCAAGGTGATGCAGGAGGTGTGGCTCCGACGGAGCAAGGAGGAGGTCTTCGATATTTATGAGGTGACCGAGTGGCTGCGAGTCGAACGCGTCATCTGGAATCGGATTCATGAGGTCGCCGCCGCTGGCCACATATGGAGTTGGCGCTACCGCGTGGATCTCATACGCTCGGTCCAGGGCAATAGCGATCCGGTCCTGTGCGGCACCGCAGGTTTTCCTCCTTCCGTACTCGTGGACGAGGCCCCGGACGGCCACCGGGCCTTCAAGGAAATCGATGCTCGGCTGAAGAAAGTGATGAAGGAGACTGAGAGGGCGCAGGCTCCCGACTCACGTAGCCTGCAATGGCAACAGTTCCTCAGCCAGACCACAGCGACGCCTGAAGCCTCACTCAGCCCGAGCACCTATCACGATCTGTCGTCCGGATATGCGGCGACGTGGCAGACGCTCCGCGACTGGCTGGTAGGGGAGCCCAAGGACCAAGACGGTGAACAGTCGTTCGTCGCCGCTGTGGAGAGGTTCCCCGAGCCGAACGGACAGTCGTGAACGAGCCCTGGCCGGCCTGACCTCCGCCGCGCATGGGGGCGGGACCTCCTGACGGGGTCCCGCCGAGGCCTCCCCGGAGTTACCCCGCGACCGGGGACTCCGCGATGCAACCACCCGCGGTCACCAGGCCCTTGGCGCTCTGCTCCTCGATGACCTTGCCCTTGTAGGTGATCTTGCAGACGACCTGGGCCCCTTCGAGGTCCGTGGCGACCGGCATGACCGCCGCGGGCATGATGCCGCGCAGCTTGACCGTCTTCGTCCAGGGCAGCTTGGGCTTCGACACCGACTCGATCTTCGGCGCCGTGGCCTTGCCACCGCCGCCGTGAAACTCGATCGAGTCCACGTTCTTCCCCGTCACCTCGTAGGTGACCTCGTACGTCTCGTCCACGGCTTTGTCGACCTGGTCGACCGCCTCGGAACAGGAACTGAGGCCGAGCGCGAGCCCGGCGACGGCGACGGAACAGACGGCCGCGCGGATGGTGCGGTGCATGAGGATCCCCCCGGATCATGATGGTCGAGCCCGCAGCCAACCGCAAAGGGAAAGTAAAGTCAAACTGATATACGACCCAACGAATTGACTTCAGAAGCGCTGTCAATTGTTCGGTCCCGAAAGGCGGGGCATGCTGCCCGAATGCCCTTGCAGACGATCCCTCCGCTCTCCCGCCGCACCCTGCTGCGCGCACTCGGCTCCGGCGCGGTGCTCGGCGGACTCGCCGGGTGCGGTGTGCCGGCCGCGTACGTGCGCCCCGGTGACCGCGCCGCGGCCGATCTCTCCGCCACCGATCGACGGCTGATCTGGGCGAACTGGCCGTTGTACATCGACACCGACGACGAGAACCAGGCGCGGCGGCCGACCCTGGAGAGCTTCGAGCGGCGCACGGGCGTGTCGGTGGACTACGTCGAGGAGATCAACGACAACGACGAGTTCTTCGGCAAGATCAGCCCCGCGCTGATGAACCATCAATCCAGCGGGCGCGATCTGATCGTCATCAGTGACTGGATGTGCGCGCGGTTCGTGCGGCTCGGCTGGGTCCAGGAGATGGACCGGGCGCGGCAGCCGAACGTCACCAAGTATCTGGACCCGCAGTTGCGTTCGCCGGACTTCGATCCCGGCCGTAGGTGCACCGTGCCGTGGCAGTCCGGGATCACCGGGATCGCGTACAACCGGCGCAGGGCCGGCCGGGAGATACGGCAGGTCTCCGATCTGTGGGCGAGCGACCTGAAGGGCCGGGTCACCCTGCTGTCCGGCCTGGACGAGGCGTTCGCGCTGCTGATGCAAGGCAACGGCGTCGACATCACCCGGTGGACGGCCGACGACTTCGAGGAGGTCTGCGACCAGGTGGAGGAGCAGGTGAGTCGGGGACAGATCCGGCGCTTCACCGGCAACGACTACATCAAGGACCTGTCGAGCGGGGACGTCCTGGCCTGTCAGGCGTACTCGGGCGATGTGATCCAGCTCCAGGCGGACGACCCGGACATCGAGTTCGTCGTCCCCGAAGGGGGCGCCGAGTTGTGGGCCGAGTCGCTGATGGTCCCCAACCTCGCCCGCCACAAGGCGAATGCCGAGCGGCTGATCGACTACTACTACGACCCCGAGGTCGCCGCCGAACTCGCCGCCTGGGTCAATTACGTCTGCCCGGTCCCGGCCGCCCAGGACGTCCTCGCCTCCGCCAAGGACAAGGAGACGGCCGCCCTCGCCGAGAACCCCCTGATCTTCCCGGACACGGAGCTGCGCGGCCGGCTGGCCGTCGCGCGTGACATCACGTCGGCGGAGCGGGTGGAGTTCGGGAAGCGGTGGAACGGGATCGTGGGGTTGTAGGGCGTGCCTGCCCGAGTGCGAGGGGGTGGGCGGCCCCTTCCGCCTCAGCCGATCAGGGCACATCGACTTCCCGGGCAGGGCCGTTGGGGCCGGAGACGGCGCCGAGCTGGGACAGACCGTCGAGGATGTCGGTGCAGGTCCAGTATTCGACGAACCGGCCGTCCTGGACGCGCAGGATGTCGTTGCCGCTGAAGGAGATCTTCGTGCCGATGGGGGCGGTGGCCTGAGGGATGCCCCCGGTGTAGGCGGCGCGCATGGTCCAGCGGGCGGAGAGCAGGTCGCCGTCGACGATCGGACCCAGGTCGACGGTGATGGTGATGTCGCCGAAGGCGGCCATCGTCTGCTCGATCTCGGGCAGCAGGCGCTCGGGGCCGGTGGTGGCCTCGGAGTCGCTGCCGTCGGGACGTGCCTGGTGGACGACGAATCCGGGGTCGAGGATCTCCTCGGCGTGGCTGAGGTCGCCGCGCCACATCTCGCTCCAGCGGCCGTAGAGGGCGCGCAGTCGCTCGGGGGTGTGGGTGGTGGTCATGAGTTCTCCCAGGGGTCGTGCTACAAAGGACCTGCACCACACATTATCTGCGTGACGCAGAGATTAGTACGGCACAAGGGTGATTCCATGTCAAACCGAACCCGTGGGGGGCTGGTCGCGGCGGTCACCGCGACGGCCCGGCGCCACCATGCCGCCTACACGCTGTTCAACCAGGCCATGGCCGAACACCTGGGCCTGCACCCCACCGACCTGCAGTGCGTGAGCCTGCTCGCCCTGGAACCCGGCCCTCGCACCACGGGGCAGATCGCGGAGCTGACCGGGCTGACCTCCGGATCAGCCACCCGTCTGGTCGACCGCCTCCAGAAGGCCGGACTCGCCGAGCGCCATCCCGACGCTCACGACCGGCGCAAGATGCTCGTCTCCCTCACCAGGGGACGCACCCCCGAGATCGAGGCCGCCTGGGACACCCCTGGGAAGGCCTTCGACCAAGCCCTGGACGACTTCACCGACGACGAACTCACCGTCATCGAGCGGTATCTGCGACGCACCACCGACGTCGGCACCGAACAGACCGCTCGCCTGCGCACCGGCTGACCCTACTCACGCCGGGGTGGTGGCTTTGAGCCAGTCCTCGACGGCGAGGACGTCTGCCCACTGCGGGAACAGCTTCTCGGCGAGCATCGTGTGCACCTCGGGGTCGGTGTCGAGGCAGGCATCCGCCAGGACGGTGAGGCCGAAGTCCAGGTCGATGGCGTGCCACAGAGTGGACAGCACCACGGCGCTGGTGGCGATGCCGGTGAGAACAAGGCTGTCGATATCTCGAGCCCTGAGCACCAGGTCGAGGTCGCTGCCCGAGAACGCGCTCCCCCGCCCCTTGGTCACCACCACGTCGCCCTGCTGGGGGGCGACGTCGTCATGGATCTCGGTGCCGGGAGCACCCTCGGTGAACAGGCCGGCCCGCAGGACGTTCGCCATCACCCTGCTGCGGGGGCTGACTTCCGGGTCGCCCGGCCGTAACCCCATCACCACGTAGATCACGGGGATCCCGGCGGCCCGGGCACCGTCGATCGCCCTGCGCAGACGCGGCAGATATCCAGAACCGTCGTTGTCGGCGATGGCCACGACGTCCCGTTGAACATCCATCACCAGAAGTGCGCTGCTCGCCATGCTCGCCGTTCCTCCTTCGCTGGGAAACAAGGGCAAGTCTGCTGGATCTGCCGAGCCGCGGTGGAGGATCGGATGCAGGTCCTCGCGGTCACGCGGAGGCTGACCGGCGAGCCAGTTCGTAGGCGAAGTCGACCGTTTCGGTGAGGCGGTCGTCGGCCGTATGGCGGCCGAGTCCGGCCATGAGGTCGGCGTCGAACTCGGAGGCACGATCGGCGAGCACCGGATGTGGCCGGCGAGTTCGGGAACCGTCCAGTGGTGCTCGACCGAGAACTCGTGGCGTCCGGCGACGTCGAACCCGGCACGGGACAGTACTTCGTGGTCTGGGTCCCGCTGCCGTGCCCGGTCCCAACCGGGCGGGACGCGGCCGGAAGCACCGAGGGTGTCCTGCCACGAACGCAGGAGCCTGTCGAGCGCCTGCTGCCAGTCCCGGGGCCCGGCCCATGGCGAGGTCGACCAGCACAACGCGAGGCAGCCGCCGGGCTTGAGCCAGGTGTGGGCGCGCTGGGCCACCGGGGAGCGGTTCAGCCGGTGAAAGGCATTGCCGATGACGATCAGCTCGAAGCGTCCGAAGGTTGTCCGACGTCCCGCCGCAGCCGGATCACGTCGTGGCCGGACCCGAGTCGTCTGTCGACAAGGCCTGTTCCGCCCAGATGGTTTTCCCGCGGCGCGCGTGGCGGGTGCCCCACCTTCGGCTGAGCTGGGCGACCAGGAGCAGGCCGCGGCCGCCTTCGTCGTAGGTGAGGGCTCGGCGGAGGTGCGGTGCGGTGCTGCTGGTGTCGGACACCTCGCAGATCAGGTGGCGGTCCAGGATAAGGCGCAGTTCGATGGGGGGCTCGGCGTAGCGGATGGCGTTGGTGATCAGTTCGCTGACGACGAGTTCGGTTACGAACGCGTCCTCCTCCAGATTCCACTCCTGCAACTGCCGGGTGACGCTGCGTCGGATCCGGGCGACCTCGGACGGTTCAGGTGGTACGTCCCAGGTGGCCACATGGCCCGAGTCCAGGGCCTTCGTCCGGGCCAGCAGCAGCGCCACATCGTCGGCCGCTCGGTCCGGGAGCAGCGCCTGCAGCACGTCGTCGCAGGTGCTCTCCAGCGAGGATCCCGCTCGGGCCAGCGTCTTGAGCAGGTCGTCGACCCCCTGGTCGATGTCGCGCCCGCGCGCCTCGACGAGACCGTCGGTGTACAGCGCGAGCAGGCTGCCTTCGGGCAGCTCGATCTCGGTCGCCTCGAAGGGCAGGCCGCCCAGCCCCAGTGGCGGCCCGGCCGGAAGGTCGAGCAGAAACGGTTCGCTGCCGGGGATGAGCAGCGCCGGCGCCGGATGGCCGGCGCGTGCCACGCAGCAGCGCCGGCTGACCGGGTCGTAGACGGCGTAGAGACAGGTGGCGCCGATCTCGGCGGCGCTGCCGGGCGCGTCGTCCTCGCCCTCGGCCGAGAGCCGGTCCACCAGATCGTCCAGGTGCGTCATGAGTTCGTCGGGCGGGAGGTCGACGTCCGCCAGGGTGCGCACGGTCGCGCGCAGCCGTGCCATGGAGGCCGAGGCCTGGATCCCGTGCCCCACGACGTCGCCGACGACCAGGCCCACCCGGGCGCCGGAGAGCGGGATGACGTCGAACCAGTCGCCGCCCACCCCGGCCTGCGCGCTGGCCGGCAGATAGCGCGAGGCGGTCTCGACCGCGGGCTGCCGGGGATGTCCCTGCGGCAGCAGGCTGCTCTGCAGGGTCAGCGCGGTGGTGCGCTCCCGGGTGAAGCGGCGGGCGTTGTCGATGCTCAGCGCGGCCCGGGCGGTGATCTCCTGCCCCAGAAGCAGGTCGTCCTCCGTGTAGGGTTCCGGATTCCGGTGCCGGGTGAAGGTGGCCACGCCGAGCGTGATGCCGCGGGCCCGCATCGGCACCGCCAGGACCGAGTGGAAACCGAAGCGCCGGACCCGTTCCGCCCGCTCCGGGGCCTGGCTCTCCCACCTGGCCACCCCGGCCGGGGTCACCTCATGGATCTGGGGCTGTCCCGAGACGAGGACCTCGGCCGCCGGTGACACGTTCGGGTAGACCGCGACCGTACCCAGCGCCACCACGGCTTCGGGGCAGCCCGGAAGCACCGACTGGTTGGCCACCCGGCGCAGCATGACCTCACTGGGCAGGGTCATGGCGCGCAGCTCCTGGTCGTCCTCGATGTCGGGGAGCAGGTCCACGGTGACGAAGTCCGCCAACGCCCCGACCGCGACGTCGGCCATCTCCTGGGCGGTCTGGGTCAGGTCGAGGGTGGTGCCGATACGGACCCCGGCCTCGGCGACCAGGGCGAGGCGCTGCCGGGCCAGATGCTCCTCGGTCATGTTGTGGGCGGACAGGAGGACGCCCTGGATCATGCCGTCGGGGTCGTACACCGGCGCCAGCGTCACCGACCACAGACTCTCCCGCCGGTCGCCGGACAGTTGCAGGACGGCCCGCCGGTGCTGTCGTTCGCCGGTCGCCAGGACCCGTCGCATCAGGTGCTCGGTGCGGTCGCTCTCCGCGTCGAGGACGATCTCCGACACCCGTAGCCCGCGCATCTCGGCCTCGGTAAGCCCCATCACGCGTTCCATGTCCGCGTTGGCCCGCAGCAGCCGCAGCCGTGTGTCGTAGAGCGCAGTGGTGCACGGGGACTGGGTAAGTGACCACCCGAGCAGACCGTCCTCGTCGATCTCCGTGCGGGAGCGGGCGACCGGCGAGACGAGAAGCCACTCATGGCCGCCGCCGTCGCCGGAGGGGCCCCGCTCACGGCGGTGGGCCAGCAGACTCACCCGGACGAGGCTGCCGTCCCTGTGGCGGAGGTTCACCGAGCCGTTCCACCGGCGTAGTCCCGTGATGGCACGCAGCGTCTCGGTGAGCGGCTCGCCGGCGAGCAGAACGGTCGCGGAGCGGCCCGTGACCTCCGGTGCCCGGTACCCGAGCAGCCGTCGTGCGCCTTCGCTCCACCCGGTCAGCCTGCCGTGGGCGTCCACGACCGCCCTGGCCGTTGCCGCCTCGCCGTCGGACTGCACCGGATCCGTCCCCGGCTGGTCCCCGGTGGTTCCCGGTTGCGTCATCGCGCCATCCTGCCCAAAGCAGCACCGGCCCCTGATCGCTATGCACGGCATGAGTGCAAACCAGGATAATTGAGTATTCATCCGTGGTCACCAGCTCAGCGGCTCTCCGCGCGCACCGCCGCAATGTCGATCATGTGGCTCGGGGAAGCCCTAAGGGACTGTAAGGACTTGGCTCCCGCCATTGAGCGGCCCTGTTCGCGCCGTCGACTCTGTGTGCTTCCGGGCCGCAGACAAGGGAGTTCCGATGGCCACACAGACCACCGCCGAGCGTGCGCGGAAACCACGCCGCGACGAACGCAGGGTCGTCAGCAACATCGTGCGCGGATCGATCGGCAATCTGATCGAGTGGTACGACTGGTACGCGTACACCGCCTTCAGCGTCTATTTCGCGTCCGTCTTCTTCCCCTCCGGCGACCAGACCGCCCAGCTGCTGAACACCGCCGCGGTGTTCGCCGTCGGCTTCCTGATGCGGCCGATCGGCGGCTGGGTCCTGGGCCGCTACGCCGACCGCCGTGGCCGCCGCGCGGCGCTGACGCTGTCGGTGACGCTGATGGCCGCCGGTTCGCTGATCGTCGCGCTGACCCCGTCGTACGGCGCGATCGGGGTGGCCGCGCCGGTCCTCCTGGTCCTGGCCCGGTTGTTGCAGGGGCTGTCGGTGGGAGGTGAGTACTCGACCTCCGCCACCTATATGTCCGAGGTGGCCACGCCCGGCCGCCGCGGCTACTACTCGAGCTTCCAGTACGTCACTCTCATCGCAGGCCAGCTGACGGCGCTCGGTCTGCAGATCGTGCTGCAGCAGGTGCTCAGCCCCGAGCAGATGGATTCCTGGGGCTGGCGGATCGCGTTCGTCGTCGGCGCCGCGGGGGCCGTGATCGTGCTGTGGCTGCGGCGCGGCATGGACGAGTCCGAGAGCTTCGAGCGCGCCGCGTCGGAGGGCGAGAAGGAGCAGGGCGGCCCGGCCCGCGGCAGCCTGCGGCTGCTGCTGTCCTACCCGCGCCAGTGCCTGGTCGTCGTGGGGCTGACCATGGGCGGCACGCTGTTCTTCTACACGTACACGACCTACCTGCAGAAGTTCATGGTCAACACCAGCGGCATCGCCAAGCCGACGGCAGCCTGGATCAACTTCTTCGCGCTGCTCGTGTTCGTCCTGCTCCAGCCGGTGATGGGCCTGCTCTCCGACCGGGTGGGACGGCGTCCCCTGCTGATCGCGTTCGGGGCGCTGGGCACCGTGGTGGTGGTGCCCTCGCTCACCCTGCTGTCGCACACCAGCGACCCCGTGTACGCGTTCCTGCTGATGGTCGGGCCGCTGGCCGTCAGCTCCCTGTACACCTCGATCAGCGCGGTGGTGAAGGCGGAGCTGTTCCCGACCTCGATCCGGGCGCTCGGCGTCGGTCTGCCGTACGCGCTGACGGTGGCCGTGTTCGGCGGTACCGCCGAGTACATCGCCCTCTGGTTCAAGAAGGCCGGACACGAGAACTGGTACTTCTACTACGTGACCGCCTGTGTCCTGATCTCGCTGCTCGTCTACATTCGGATGCGCGAGACCTCCGAAGCGTCGCCGCTGGACGAGGACGTTTCCCGGTCTCGCGACTGACGAGGCGGGAGAGGAGGCGACCGTGCGGGTGCTGCTGGCCGAGGACGACGACGGTGTGGCGGGCGCGCTGACCGAGGCCCTGTACGACAACGGCCACGCGCCGGCCAGGGTCAAGCGCGGCGAGGACGTCCTCGCCCGCCACCGGCAGGCGGACCTGCTGCTGCTCGACCTCGGTCTGCCCGACCTGGACGGTCTGGAAGTGCTGCGCAAGCTGCGCTCGGTCAGCCCCCTGCCGGTGGTGGTGCTCACCGCGCGGGGGGACGAACGCTCGGTGGTGCGCGGCCTGCGGCTGGGCGCCGACGACTACCTGGTCAAGCCGGTCCGGCTGGCCGAGCTGCTGGCCCGTATCGAGGCGGTCGCCCGGCGGGTGGGGGCGTCCTCGGCTCCGGCCACGCGCATGGTGCGGGCCGGGGACGTCGAGGTCGATCTGGACGCCCGCCGGGTGCTGGTCGGTGGCGCGGAGGTGCGGCTGACCACCAAGGAGTTCGAGGTCCTCGCCGCGCTGGCGGCCCGGGCCGGCACGGCGGTCAGCCGCCAGCAGCTGATGGACGAGGTGTGGGGCGACGCCTTCCTCGCCGTGTCCCGCTCGCTCGACGTGCACCTCACCCAGGTGCGGGCCAAGCTCGGCCGCCCCGAGGTGCTGACCACCATCCGCGGCTTCGGCTACCGCTTCGGCGACTGAGCCGGTTCTCACGGCAGGCCCTGTTCATGCGCACCCGCGTCCTCACCGTGGTCCTGGCCTTCGTGGTGCTCGCCGTGGCCGGCTTCGCCGTCCCGCTGCTGGCCGTCACCTCGGCGCAGCGCACCCAGCAGCTCGTCGCGGCGCGCACCGCCGACCTCGACCGTTTCGCCGGGCTGGCCGAGCAGGCCGCCGAGAGCGACGACACCGGGGCGCTCACCGCCGACGTGCGCCGCTACACCGAGCTGTACGGCGAGGCCGTCGTGGTCGTCGACGCCCGTCGCGCCCCGGTGGTGCAGACGGGCGGCCTGCGCGCGGCCGACCCGGCCGTCGCCCGGCTCGTGGACGCGGCGCTGCGCAACCAGCCCGTCTCCCCCGGTGGGACGCTGCGTCCCTGGTCGCGGGCCGACCGGCTGCTCGCCCGTCCGGTGGGCACCGGCACCAGGGTGTCCGGTGCCGTGGTGCTGCGGGCCTCGGTGCGGGTGGCGGCGGACGACATCGCCCTGCGCTGGACGCTGGTCCTGGCCGGCGCCGGGTTGCTGGCCGTGGCCTGTGTGCTGCTCGCCCGCCGGGCCACCCAGTGGGTGGTACGGCCGCTGCACCGCCTCGACCGCGCGGTCGGCACCCTGGCCGCCGGGCTGCCGCCCGAGCACGCCCGGGCCGGCGGCCCGCCGGAGCTGCGCCAGCTGGCCACCGGCTTCAACCGCATGGCCGACGGGGTCACCACCGCGCTGGAACAGCAGCGCCGGCTCGTCGCCGACACCTCGCACCAGCTGCGCAACCCCCTGGCCGCCCTGCGGCTGCGCATCGACTCGCTCCAGCCCCATCTGCGCACCTCCGCGACCCGCACCTACACCGGGGTGACGGCCGAACTCGAACGCATGGAGCACCTCCTCGACGACCTGCTCACGCTGGCGAACGCCGAGCACCGCGCGGGCGAACTGGCCGTCTCGGACGCGAGGGGGTCGTGCTGCGACGCGACGGCGGTCGCGGCGGCCCAGGCCCGGCTGTGGCGGCCGGTGGCCGAACAGGCCGGAGTCCGTCTGGAGTTCGTCCCCGGCCCCGCCGTGCTCATGGCCTGCCCCGAGGGAGAGCTGGCCCAGGTGGCCGACATCCTCTTCGACAACGCGATCAAGTACGCGGGGAGCGGCGCCCGTGTGGAGACACGCTGCACCGGCAAGGGCCCGGACGCGGTGCTCGAGGTGCGGGACGACGGGCCGGGCCTCGCGACCGGCGAACTCTCCCGGGCGGGCACCCGCTTCTGGCGCTCGGAACGCCACCTCGGGGTGCGCGGCAGCGGACTCGGTCTGGCGATCGCGGAGCGGCTGGTGGCCGCTCACGCCGGACACGTCGAGTTCACGGCGGCCGAACCGCACGGCCTGCGCGTCCGGGTCGTCCTCCCGAAGGGGCACCCGGTATGACCGGCTCAGCGCATTCCATGAGCCGCCGCACCGCCCTGCGCGCCGCGCTCGGCGTGGCGGGCACCGGCCTGCTCGCGGGCTCCGCGGCGGCCGACGCACGGCACGCGGACCGCGGACCGGAGGGAGAGCTGCGGATCGCGACCGGCGAGACCGACGGCTTCTACACGGCCTTCGGCCGACTGCTCTGCGCCCAGGTCACGGCCGTCTACCCGCGGCTTTCCTGCGAGGTGGTCACCAGCGAGGGCAGCGTGGACAACGTACGGCTGCTCCGGGCCCGCCGGGCCGACGTGGCGCCGGCGCTGTCGGACATCGCGTGGGCGGCGTACGGGGGCACCGCACCGTTCGTCCGTCGCGTCCCGCTGCGCGCGATCGGCCGGGTCTACGAGAACTACGTGCAGCTGGCCGTGCGCTCCGACGCCCCCATCCACAGGGTGAGCGACCTGGCGGGCCGCACCGTATCCCTGGGCGCGGCCGCGTCCGGCGGTGCGGTGCTCGGCGACCGGCTGCTGCGCGTCGCGGGTCTGACCCCGGGCACCGACGTTCAGGTCCGGCATCTGCTGATGCCGGAGGCGGCCCGTGCGATGCGGGCCGGAACGATCGACGCCCTGCTGGTCGCCGGGGGCGTGCCGCTCCCCGTGCTCTCCTGGCTCGACACGCACCCCGGTGTCCGCCTGCTGCCCCTGTCCGGCCTGCTGCCCCGGCTGCGGGAGGGCCTCGGTTCGGCAGGGTCGGGTCTGGAGGCGGTGTCGGTGCCGGCCGGGGCGTACCGGAAGTCCCCCGAGGTCCTCACCATCGGCGTCGCCAACCTGCTCCTGTGCCGCCCCGGCCTGCCCTCCCCGATCGCCGCCGCCCTCACCCACGTCCTGGTCCGCCGCGCCGCCCACCTGGTCCCCACCTCGGCCCTCGGCACCCAGTTCCTCGACGCCCGCAGCCTGATCTCCACGGGCGCCGTCCCGCTGCATCCCGGGGCGGTCGCCGCCTATCGCGAACTGCACGGCTAGCGGCGGGTGCTCCGCCCCGCCCCTCAGCAGCCACGCCCGGGTTAAGATCCCGGCCATGGCCCTGACCATGAGCGACGTGGACCGGTTCGAAGCTGCCAGGCCCCGCCTGGAGGCCATCGCCTACCGTCTCCTGGGTTCCGCGAGCGAGGCCGAGGACGCCGTGCAGGAGACCTTCCTGCGCTGGCAGGCCGCCGACATCGACCGCGTCGAGGTCCCCGAGGCCTGGCTGACGAAGGTGCTCACCAACCTGTGCCTCAACCAGCTCACCTCGGCCCGCGCGCGGCGCGAGACCTACGTGGGCCAGTGGCTCCCCGAGCCGGTGCTCGCCGGGGACCCCATGCTCGGCCCGGCCGACACAGCCGAACAGCGCGAATCGGTCTCGTACGCGGTGCTCGCCCTGCTGGAGCGCCTCTCCCCCAGCGAGCGGGCGGTGTACGTCCTGCGGGAGGCGTTCGCCTACCCGCACCGGGAGATCGCCGAGATCCTCGACATCACCGAGGCCGCCGCCCAGCAGATCTTCCACCGCGCCAAGAAGCACGTCGCCGACGGCAGGGCCCGCACCGAGGTCGACGAGGCCGCCGCCCGGCGGATCGTCGACGAGTTCCTCGCGGCCGCCACCAGCGGCCGGACCGAGCCGCTCGTGCGGCTGCTCACCCAGGACGCGATCGCGGTCGGCGACGGCGGTGGGAAGGTCCCGGCCCGTGCCAAGGCGTTCGAGGGTGCCCTCGCGGTCGCGAAGTTCATGCGGGGCCTGTTCAAACCCGGCAAGGCCAAGCGCGACCTGGTCGGCGGATCGCCCGACGTCTTCGCCGCGACCGCCAACGGCGGCCCCGCCCTCGTGGTGGTCCTCGACGGCCGGGTCATCGGCGTGATGTGCCTGGAGATCACCGCCGGGGGCATCGCCGCGTTCCGCAACCAGGTCAACCCCGACAAGCTCGAACGCGCGACCAGGCAGTGGGCGGCCACCGACCACGGCGATCCCCTGCTCACGGTCTTCTGACACCGCCGACGACGATGTGATGTGCTTCACAACACGTTCCTGTCAGGAAACGGCGGGCCGCCCGGTTCAAGGGGCGAGTCCCGCTCGAGACAGGAGCCCGAAATGCAGCACCGCATCGTCGTCCTCGGAGCCGGCTACACCGGAGCCATCGCCGCCGGCCGCCTCGCCAGGCGACTGCACCGTGAAGACGTCGCCATCACCCTCGTCAACGCCGAGCCCGATTTCGTCGAGCGGGTCCGGATGCACCAGCTCGCGGCCGGCCAGGATCTCCGGCCCCGGCCCTTCAGCGAGATGTTCGCGGGCACCGGCGTCGAACTGAAGCTCGCGAAGGTCACCGGCGTCGACGTCGACCGCAGGACCGTCGCCGTCGTCGACGCGAAGGGCCCCGGCGGGCCGGAGACCGAGGAGCTGGAGTACGACACCCTCGTGTACGCCCTCGGCAGCGGCTGGAACGACCAGGGCGTCCCCGGTGTCGCCGAGCACGCCCACCAGATCGCGGGCCGTCCCGGGGCACTGCGGTTGCGCGAGCGCCTGGCCCGCCTGGATGCCGGAGAGTCCGTGGTCGTGGTCGGCGGCGGGCTCACCGGCCTGGAGGCCGCGACCGAGATCGCCGAGGCCCGCCCGGACCTGGACGTCGCCCTCGCCGCCCGCGGCGAACTCGGCGACTGGCTCTCCCCCAAGGGCCGCCGGCACCTGCGGAAGGTCTTCGGCAAGCTCGGCATCACCGTCCACGAGAACTCCTCCGTCACCGGCGTCGAGGCCGACCGCGTCACCACCGCCGACGGCGCGACGATCACCGCCGCCGCCACTGTGTGGACGACCGGCTTCGCCGTTCACCCGCTGGCGCAGGCCACCACCCTGGACGTCGACGACACCGGGCAGATCCTGGTCGACGGCACCATGCGCTCGGTCTCGCACCCGGACGTGTACGCCGTCGGCGACGCGGCCCTGGCCATGGGCCCCGGCGACAAGCCGCTGCGGATGTCGTGCGCCTCCGGCA
The DNA here is from genome assembly GCF_056433405.1 of Streptomyces sp. NPDC044719. Lineage (NCBI taxonomy): Bacteria > Bacillati > Actinomycetota > Actinomycetes > Kitasatosporales > Streptomycetaceae > Streptomyces > Streptomyces sp. NPDC044719. Next base: position 384,101 of record NZ_JBWKHE010000004.1, on the reverse strand, counting down.
CCCCCATGGCGTGGCAGGCCGCCGACGCCATCGCGGCCCGCCTGACCGGCGGGAAGCTCCCGAACGTGCCGCTGCGCTACTTCAACCAGTGCATCTCGCTGGGCCGCAAGGAAGGCCTGATCCAGTACGTCACCGCCGACGACCGCGCCGTCCGGGCGGCCCTGACGGGCCGGTTCGCCGCCGTCTACAAGGAACTGATCTGCAAGGGCGCGGCCTGGGGCGTCGCCAACCCGATGTTCGGCCTGCCGAGCCGTCGCCGCCGCGTCGTACGGCAGCCGGCCCTGGCGGATTCGCCGGCCGGGGCAGCGGCCTGACGCGCACGGCAGCCCGACGGCCTCATGCCCCGAGGCCGTCGAGCAGCATGGCGAGCCCTCCCAGGAACTCCTGGTCCGCGCTGATGTTCCGGGCGTCCCGCGCGGTCTTGGTCATGTAGGGGAACTCGGCGGGCGGCAGCTCGGTGATGGCTGTCGTCCCCGGCCCGGACAGGGGACCGAGATGCTCCAGCTGGATCGCTCCGATGATGTAGCCGAGCAGGCCGCGCAGGGCGACGACCCGACGGTCGCCCTCGATCCCCGCCTCGGTGAGGACGGCGGTCACGGTCTCCGACCAGCGCAGCACTCCGAGGGAGTGGTGCCGGTGGGTGATGGTCAAGGGGACGACCGCCGGATGAGCGCCCACGGTGTCGCGCAGACGCCGCGCCATGACCTCGATCCGCTCGCGCCATGACGCGTCGGGATCAGGGGCCTCGGCGTTCACGGTGTCCAGTACGAGCTCGACGACGAGCCGTTCGAGCTCCTCGCGGTCCTGCACATACCGGTAGAGCCCCATGGTGCTCATGCCGAGCTCCTGGGCGACGGCGCGCATCGACAGCCCGGCGAGCCCCTCGCGGTCGATGACGGCGAGGGCGGCCGAGGCGAGCTGATCGGGGGTGAGGGAACGGGGACGTGGCATGACGGTTGACAGCGTACGGCATACGCCTACGCTGGTAGGCGTATGTCGTACGCCAACGGAGGGAACGTCCATGCGCCTGTCCCGTAGTCCGGTGGAGCCCGGGTCCACCGTGAAGGAACGCACTCTCACCGCTGTCTCCGGCGACGAGGTCGCCGTTCCCGACCCCGACCGGCTGGTCCACCTTCAGTTCCGGCGGTTCGCGGGGTGCCCGGTCTGCAACCTGCATCTGCGGTCGGTGATACGGCGGCACGGGGAGATCGAGGCCGCCGGTGTGCGCGAGGTCGTGGTCTTCCACTCGCCCACCGAGGAACTGTCGCCCCACACGACCGATCTCCCGTTCGCCGTGATCGCCGACCCCACCAGGAGGCTGTACACGGAGTTCGGTGTGGAACGGTCGCCCCGCGCCCTGCTCAGCCCGCGAGCCTGGGGACCGATCGTCCGGGCGGTCCTCAGCGGCATAGGGGAGGTTGCCCGCGGGCGGGAGCACCTGCCCTCGACCAGCCCGCACGGCGGTCGGCTCGGCCTGCCCGCCGACTTCCTCATCGCACCCGGCGGCCGCGTCCTCGCCGCAAAGTACGGCGAGCACGTCTACGACCAGTGGTCGGTCGACGAACTGCTGGAACTGACGGCCCGCACCCCGCGCACGCCCCGCACGGATCCCGCGGCCCGATGACCGAGGGCCGCGGGTTCCCGGACAACGCCGGGTTCACAGCGACGCGTTCTCCGGCGCCGTCGCCCAGGCGAATCCGTCCGGGTCGGTGAAGGTGCCTGCGTCGCTGTCGATCGTGAGCCGGTGCGATCCGGTGCCGTCGGGTGAGACGCCGACGAGCTTGGCCAGGCCCCGGCGCTTGTAGAGCGCCAGCTTGACCGGGCCCGACCCGGTGACGAACTCGACGTACTTGCTGCCGAAGCTCTTCGCCACGGCGAGGCCGTGATCGACGTAGAACTGCTTGCTGGCCTTCACGTCCTCGACGCCGAGCAGGAGCACGATCTCGTCGATCTGCCGGGTGGCCGGGCCGGTGTTCTTCTTCGACGACGAGGCCACCTGCCAGATCGTCCCGTCCGGGGCCTGTACGACGCCCCCGTAACCCCAGAGGGACTTGGCGGCGGGCTTCAGGGTCTCGGCACCGGCGTTCACGGCGGCGTCGACGAGGGCGTCGACGTCGGCCGGCTGGGACACCACGAGCGACAGCGTGAAGCCGCGGAAGCCGGTGGTCGGTGCCTCCGAGGCCCGCAGACGTACCTGTCCGCCCAGGCCGAAGGCGGTGGTGAGGAAGCGTTCGGTGGCCGTGGGGTCGGCCGCCTCGAGGGTGACGGATGCGATGGAAGTCATGACCTCGACGCTAGGTCGGCTCGGCAGACCACGCTTCTCGAATCCTGACCGGATCGGCGCGAGGCCGGATGCCCGGCGTGCCGAAGGCCCGGTCCGCGCCTAACGTGGGCCGGGCCAGCGCCGTCGCGGAGAGGAGCGTCCCTTGCCGGTCGCCCGGAGCCCCCTGCACGGCCGGACCGCCGTGGTGACCGGTGCGGCGCGCGGCCTCGGGGAGGCGATGTCCCGGGAGCTGTGCCACCGGGGCGCGAGGGTGGCGCTGCTCGGCCGTGAGGAGCGGACGCTGGCCCGGGTGAGGGACAGCCTTCAGGGCATGTCCGAGTGCTGGGAGGTCGATGTCACGGACGAGCGCGGGATGGCGCGCGCCGCCGACGGGATCCGTGCGCGGTTCGGGCCGCCCTCGGTGGTGATCGCCAACGCCGGAGTCGCCGAGGGCGGACCGTTCGCCGAGGCCGATCTCGCGATCTGGCGCCGGGTCGTCGAGGTGAACCTCGTCGGCAGTGCCGTCACCGCGCGGACGTTCCTGGCGGACCTCCTGGAGACGCGGGGCTACCTCCTCCAGGTGGCGTCGCTCGCGTCCATCGGGGCGGCGCCGATGATGAGCGCCTACTGCGCGTCGAAGGCGGGGGTCGAGTCGTTCGCCCACGCGCTGCAGGCGGAGGTCGCCCATCAGCGGGTGGGCGTGGGCATCGCGTACATCAACTGGACGGACACGGACATGGTCCGCGACGCCGACGCGCACGCGGTGCTGCGGGAGTTGCGCGGCCACATGCCGCGGCCGGCGCGCAAGGTGTATCCCGTCCCGTACGTCGCCGGCCGGCTGGTCACGGCGGTCGAACGGCGCCGGCCTTCGGTCTACATGCCCCGTTGGCTGCGGTACACCCAGCTGGTGCGGGCGGCGATGCCGCCCGTCGTCACACGGCTGTCGCGACGTGAACTGCCGCGTCTCGCCGCCGACGAGCCGTTCACGGCCACGGGGCTGCTCGGCGCCGGAGGCCGCGCCGACCAGGAGGCGGCCGGCGTCGACACGCCGCCCGGTTGAACGCCCGCCCGGCTGAGCACCCGCTCGGCGCAGCCATGCATCCGCCGGCTCCGATGCGTCCGAAGTACTCGTGTGAGAGCGAATGCGGCCGGTCGCCGCCGCGACAGGCGCGGTCCAGCCGCAGCTCCCATGATCGAGGGAATGAGGCGGCAACGCCGGAGCGCACGCGTGGAGGAGCCGATCGTGGAGACAGGCGGACAACGGGACGCACAGCCGCTGCACTGTCTGGTGACCGGGGCGTCCGGGTACATCGGCGGGCGTCTGGTGCCGGAACTGCTCCAGGCCGGTCACCGGGTCCGGTGCCTGGCCCGCTCCCCCGGCAAGCTTCGCGATCACCCCTGGGCGGGGCACGCCGAGACGGTCCGAGGGGATGTCACGGACGCCGATTCGGTCGCCGCCGCGATGCGCGGTGTCGACGTCGCGTACTACCTGGTGCACGCCCTGGGGACCGGTCCGGGCTTCGAGGAGACCGACCGCAGGGCGGCCCGGGTCTTCGCCGAGCAGGCGCGCGCCGCCGGTGTGCGGCGGATCGTCTACCTCGGCGGGCTCACGCCGCAGGGCGTTCCCGAGGAGTCCCTCTCCCCGCATCTGCGGTCCAGGGCCGAGGTGGGACGTGTCTTCCTCGAGGCGCCGGTGCCGGCCACGGTGTTGCGGGCGGCGGTCGTCATCGGTTCGGGGTCGGCGTCCTTCGAGATGCTGCGCTATCTGACCGAGCGGCTGCCGGTCATGGTCACGCCCAGTTGGGTGCACACCCGGACCCAGCCGATCGGTGTGCGGGACGTGCTGCGGTACCTGGTCGGTTCGGCCTCGATGCCGGGTGACGTCGACCGTGCGTTCGATATCGGCGGGCCGGACGTCCTCACCTACCGGGACATGATGGACCGGTACGCCGAGGTGGCCGGGCTGCGGCGCAGGCTCATCGCGCCGGTGCCGGTGCTCACCCCGAGGCTGTCCAGCCACTGGGTCGGCCTGGTCACCCCGGTGCCCGCCGCCCTCGCCCGGCCGCTGACCGAGTCGCTACGCCACGAGGTCGTGTGCCGCGAGCATGACATCGCCCGGTACGTGCCCGACCTTCCGGGCCGGCCGCTGCCCTTCGACGCGGCGCTGGCACTGGCGTTGCGCAAGGTGCGGGAGGCACAGGTCGTCACCCGCTGGTCCTCCGCCGCCGTTCCCGGGGCGCCCAGCGACCCCCTGCCCACCGACCCGGACTGGGCGGGCGGCAGCCTCTACGAGGACGAGCGGCACCTCCCGGTGGACGCGTCCCGGGAGTCGCTGTGGAAGGTGATCGAGGGCATCGGCGGTGACAACGGCTGGTACTCCTTCCCGCTCGCCTGGACGGTCCGGGGCTGGCTGGACCGCTTCGTCGGAGGTGTCGGCCTGCGCCGCGGACGACGTGACGCCGAGCGCCTGCGGGCCGGCGACTCACTCGACTTCTGGCGGGTCGAGGAGATCGAGCCGAGCCGCCTGCTGAGACTGCGGGCGGAGATGCGCCTGCCCGGCCTGGCGTGGCTGGAGATGTACGCGGAGACGGACGACGCGGGCCGCACGCGCTACCGGCAGCGCGCCCTCTTCCATCCCCGGGGACTGCTGGGGCACGCCTACTGGTGGTCGCTGTCCCCGTTCCACGCCGTCGTCTTCGGCGGCATGGCCCGCAACATCACCCAGGCCGCCGCCAAGGGCATGAGCGCGCGCCGGGCCGGCCCGCGCCCCGGCCGCATCCGGGCCGCCCGCCGCGACCGAAGAGTCAGGCAGTAGAGATCCACCCCGCACCCTCAGGAGCATCGCCATGACCGTCGCGGTCGTCTTGTTCACCTCGGATCTGCGGGTGCACGACCATCCGCCGCTGCGCGCCGCACTGGCGTGGGCGGACGAGGTGGTGCCGCTCTTCGTCCGCGATCCCGGTGTCCACGCGGCGGGCTTCGACGTGCCCAACCGCGCCGCCTTCCTCGCCGACTGCCTGGCCGGCCTCGACGCCTCGCTGCGCCGGTGCGGCGGCCGGCTCGTCGTCCGCAAGGGCCCTGTCGTCCAGGAGGTCTGCGCGGTGGCCGCGGAGTGCGGGGCGACGGAGGTGCACCTCTCGGCGGGCGTCACCGGCTACGCCCACCGGCGGGAGGAGCGGTTGCGGGACGCGCTGCGCGGACAAGGCGTGGCGCTGCACGTGCACGAGAGTGTGATCACGGCCGTCGCACCCGGCGCCGTGACACCCGCGGGCAACGACCACTTCGCCGTCTTCACCCCCTACTTCCGCCGGTGGTCGCGGGAGCGGCTGAGGGACATCAGCCCCGCGCCGCGTGTCGTGCACGTCCCTGACGCCGTGCGGGGCGAACCGCTGCCCTCCCGGGACGAGGTGTCCGGCATCTCGCCGGGCCTGCCCACCGGGGGCGAGGCAGCGGGGCGCGACCGGTTCTCCCGCTGGGTGCGCAGCGGCCTGTCCGAGTACGAGGACCGGCACGACGATCTGGCGGGCGACGCGACCTCCAGGCTCTCGCCGTATCTGCACTTCGGCGCACTGTCGCCGGTGGAGCTGGTCCAGCGGGCCCGGGAGCGCGGCGGGCCGGGGGCGGAGGCGTTCGTACGGCAGTTGTGCTGGCGCGACTTCCACCACCAGGTGCTGGCGGCCCGCCCCGACGCCTCCGGTCAGGACTACCGGACCCGGCACGACCGGTGGCGGAGCGAGGACGAGGCCGCCGAGGACATCGCCGCGTGGCGGGAGGGCCGCACCGGCTACCCGGTCGTCGACGCGGCCATGCGCCAGCTGCGCCACGAGGGCTGGATGCACAACCGGGCGCGGCTACTGGTGGCGAGTTTCCTGGTCAAGACGCTGTATGTGGACTGGCGGATCGGCGCCCGGCACTTCCTGGACCTGCTGGTGGACGGCGACATCGTCAACAACCAGCTCAATTGGCAGTGGGTCGCCGGGACCGGCACCGACACCCGTCCCCACCGCGTCCTCAACCCGGTCGTCCAGGGCAAGCGCTTCGACGCGGCGGGAGGTTACGTGCGGCGGTGGGTGCCGGAGCTGCGAGCCGTGCCCGATGCCCACGTCCATGAGCCCTGGCGGCTGCCCGAGCGGGAACGGGCGCGGGTGGACTACCCGCGCCCGCTGATCGATCTCGGCGAGGGTCTGGCCCGGTTCAGGCACGCACGCGGCCGGGACTGACGGCAGGGTGCCGCATGCGCCGGCTCTTCGGTGATCAGCTCGGTCCGCACTTCCTGCGGCCGTCGGAGGACACGCATGGCCCGGGCCGTGCGGCCTGGACCGGCTCTCCGACCTTCGCCGACGTGCGACGCCAGGAGTGGGCACGGGGTGACTCACCGCCCTGACACGACCGACTCCACCACCGCGAGGGCCTCGGCCAGGCCGGGGGGATGGGGCAGTCCGGCGAGGGTCTGGCCGGCCCAGCCCGGGCCCAGGGTCAGGACGACCGGCTTCCTGCGGGCACCGCGCACCCCCCATCGCATCGCCGCCACGTGCTGAGCCAGTGGCCGGCTGGCCGTGGTGCGGGACTGCGCCCACAGGCCCACCGCTGCCGGTCCGGTCCGGCGCACCGCCGCGACGACCGATTCGACGGGCAGCGCGGCACCGAACATGCGTACCGGCAGACCGCGTTCGGACAGCGCGGCGGTCAGCACCTCCAGCGGCAGGGTGTGGTTCTCCCCCGGTACGCAGGCGAGCACCGTGGTGATGCCCGGGCCGTCGACGGTCACGGGGGGTGTGCTGCGCCGCAGCGCCCCGGAGACGTGCCACGACAGGAAGTGCTCCACCTCGACGTACTTCTCGCCCGAGCTCTCCCACTTGCGGCCGGTCGCCTGCAGGGTGGGCATGATCACCTCCGTCCAGGCGGTGACCAGTCCGTGGTCGGCGATCGCCGCCAGCAGCAGTTCGTCCAGTGCGGCGGCGTCGAGGCGCAGGGCGGCGCGGGCGATCCCCCTCGACTCCTGCCGCACTTCGCCGAGTCGCATACCGCTCCCGGCCCGGCTGCGGCCGCGGGGCAGCGGTCGCGGCGGTGGGAGCGGTGGCGGGGTGCGCGGGGTCGCGTCCGGCGGCGCGGCGCCGAGCGCGATGCGCGCCGCCTCGGCAGGGGGCAGCCCGGTCGCCGTCAGGGCGCACATCCGCTCCAGACGGGCCACGTCGGCGGCGGTCCAGCGCCGGTGCCTGCCGCCGGTGTGCGCGTCGGGACCGATGCCGTAGCGGCGGTCCCAGGAACGGACCGTGGTGGGCGCCACCCCGAAGCGTCTCGCCACCTCTCCGGTGGTGAGTCCGCCGCTCCCCGGGTCCGCGTCGGGCCGGCCGTCGCCGTCACCGCTGCTCACATCCCCACTGTACGACGCACAAACGACGCATGTTGCCTGCGTCGTTTGTGCGTCACAACACTGGGACGCGTGCGGACGGCCGCACCTCGCGCATGGCAGGAGGAACCAGGCCATGACCATCGACACCCGAGAAGAAACCAGGTACGAGGACGAACTGGCCCACGGATTCCGTGCCGCCGACGAGGACGCCTTCGCCGCGGTCTACCGGCGCTGGGCCCCCTTGGTCCACACCATGGCCACCCGGTCGCTCGGCGACACGCACGAGGCCGACGACGTCACCCAGCAGGTGTTCCTCGGCGCCTGGCGCGGCCAAGCAGGCTTCCGCCCGGAGCGGGGCCCGCTGGGCGCCTGGCTCGTGGGCATCACCCGTCGCAAGATCGTCGATGCGCTGGCCGCCCGGAGCAGACGGCTGGCTCTCGCCGACTCGCTCGCCCACACCGACGACACGGTCGGACGGGACGAGTCGGCGGCGGAGGACGTGCTGGACCGGGTCCTGCTGGTGAACGAGTTGTCCTGTCTGCCGTGGCACCAGCGGCACGTGCTGTGTCTGGCCTTCTACGAGGACCTGACGCAGGCTCAGATCGCGGAACGGACCGGAATGCCCCTCGGCACGGTGAAGAGTCATGCCCGCCGTGGACTGCAGCGTCTGCGCACGGCGATCGAACCGGGCCAGGTCCGCTGGACCGGCGTCTAGGCGCGCCGTCGAACCCGCCCGCGAAGACCGCTGAAGTTCCGGACGAAAGGTGCATTCCGTGCATCCATGGCGGTCACCCTTCACGAAACGACATCGAGACCCCGCAAGGAGCGGAGGCACATTCGAAGGGATCACCCCATGATTTCCCGGACCTCTCTCACGGTCGCCGCATCGGCCGCCGCCTGCGCCCTGGCCCTGGGCGCCACCGCGCCCGCCATGGCGGGTGCCGCCTCACAGGACCAGGCCATGGTGTCCGTCTTCCACGGCATTCCCGGGATGACCGTCGACGTCTACGCCAACGGTGACGAACTCCTCGGCGACTACAAGCCCGGCACGGTGACCGATCCGCAGGCGCTCGACGCCGGTACGTACGACATACAGATCTTCGAAGCGGGCCAGAACCCGGACGGCACACCCGCTCTCGAGAAGGAGATCAAGGTGCCCGAAGGCGGGAACGCCACGATCGCGGCACACCTCACCGCCGACGGCGCACCCCGGCTGACGGCCTTCACCAACGATGTCTCGCAGGTCGACGAAGGCAAGGCACGCCTCACGGTGCGTCATGTCGCCGCGGCGCCGGCCGTCGACGTCCGCGCGAACGGGCAGCCGCTCTTCACCGGCCTGGAGAACCCCAAGGAGGACACCGCCGAGGTCGGGGCGGGCACCGTGAATGCCGATGTCGTGCTCGCCGGCACGGACGACGTGGCCATCGGCCCGGCCGACCTGACTCTCAAGGAAGGGACGGCCAATGTCGTCTACGCCTGGGGCAGCGCCGAGGACAAGAACCTGGCGCTGGCGACCCAGACGCTCAGCGGCACGAAGTAGGTTCGGTGGGCCGGCGGTCCAGGAGGTAGCGCAGCCGCACATCGCGACGGTCCGCCCCCCTGGCCGTACGGTCCGCGACCGCCGTTTCCCAGCAGGCCGCGAGGGCTTCCCGGAAGAAGCTGGAGGCGGACTCGTCGCGTGCGGCGGTCTCCACCAGCACCCGTTCCGGCTCGGGCGCGGACTCGCCGGAGCGGTCCCCGGCGTCGGTTCGCGGCCTGGTGCGGTTGGGCAGGCCGGTGGCCGGCGGCTCGGCCTGCCGTACGGACCGGGAGACCGCTGACGTGGCGGCCAGGATGATCTCGAGTTGTTCCGCGAAGTGCGGACCGGGAAGCGGGATTTCGTAGCCGGGGTTGCGGGCGTACCCGGCGGCGACGGCGGTGGTGACGTACGCCTTGACCGCGGTGTACGTCTCGGTGTGGTCGCGGGGGGCGGTCGGGGCCAGGCCGCTGAGGATGCGCAGGACCGTGGGAATGCTGGTGTCGACGCCGAGGCCGCTGTCGGCCGGTGCGTCGTCGCCGGCCTGCTTGTGCCACAGGGCGGCCGCCTGCCGGTCGCCGAGCGCGAGGTGATGCAGGTAGAGGCAGTAGGAGGCGGCGGGTTCACCGGCCCCGGCGGCGTACTGCCACCAGAAGCGCGCGCCGTCTCCCGCGTCGGCGAGTTGCAGGACGCAGCCCAGGATCCAGGCGCCGCGCGGGGAGGGCAGTTGTTCGGTGACGAAGTCGGCGAGCTGGCCGGGCGTGGAGTGGACGACGACCGCCTCGCACAGGGCCTGCAGACTCCGGGCGGCGTTGTCGTCGGCCAGGTCGCCGCCGCCGACGTCCCACAGCGGGGTGCCGTCCGGGGCGAAGGCCGGGTAGGCGGTGTCCTCGTACGGGACGGTGTCCGACGGCACGTGCGGATCGTGCAGCAGGAGCGAGCGGGAGAGGAGATCGTCGATGGCGGTCATGGCGGGGTGCTCACTCCCGGTGGTCATGGCGGTGGTAGGTGCCTTCCAGGGCGCCTCGGGCGTGGTGGTCGATGGACTGGGTGATGGCCGCGGACAGGCCGACGACGTCGGGGACGGCGTCGGGGTGGATGCCGCACAGATAGCGCAGGACGGTGACGTCGAGCTGGTTCTGGGGCAGCCGGGCGACGGCGTCGAAGAAGTCGGCGAGCCGGCCGATGCGGGCGAACCGGGCGGTGAGATCGTCGATCCGGCTCTGGTCGACGGTCTGGAACGCCGCCGGGCGCAGATCGGGGTGTCCGGCCGGGTGGAGCTGGGCGCGTAACAGGACGCGGGAGCGCAGCAGTCGCCAGGCGTGGCGGGGGACGTTGGGGCCGGCGACGGCGTCGTCCCAGCCCAGCCAGAGGATGTCGCAGGCCTCCGAGACGACCCAGTGGGCTCGCCGGTCGCTCTGCAGGAAGGCGCGGGCGTAGGCGGTGTAGGGGTGGCGCATGGCCTCGGTGAAGCCCTGGTGCGCGAGCGGGGGCCGTTCCGGGGGCAGCGGCTGGACGGCGTGTATGCGGCTCTCGATCCACGCGGCGTCCTTGGCCGCCTCGCGTGCCGCCGCCGTCCACAGGCGGCGCAGCGGCCAGACGGGGATGTCCAGGGCCCGGACCACGCTGTAGGTGATCTCCCAGCCGGGGTAGTAGCCCTTGCCGCGCAGCAGTTCGCTGATGCGGGCCTTGGAGTAGCCGGAGCGGCCGACGAGGTCGTCGAGCGTGAGTCCGCTGGCGAAGAGCCTGCTGCGCACGGGCTCCAGCCAGGCGCGGTGGGAGGGGCCCACCTGCTCCCCGATCGACTCCGGTTTGCGGCCGCGCCTGCTCGGCGGCTCGCCGTCGGGCTGCTCGTACACGGAGAACGGGGTCATCGCACCGACTCCTCGGGTCCGGCCGCTATGGCCGTCGGGGCGGCGTCCACCGGGGTGTGGCGCGGGGACTGCGCGGTGTGGAGGGCGGCGACGATCTGCTGTACGAGCAGTCCGAGCGACGGCAGCAGCGCGGCCACGGCCGCGAGGTGCCCCAGCACGGTCATCACCGTGCTCCACGCGAAGACCGCCACCATCACGACGACGGTCAACACCTGCTTACTGGACATCGCACCTTGTCTCTCAACTCGAGGCGTCTGGAAGGCTCTTCCACGGCGGTGCTGAGGCGCTGCGGAGGAGTTGGACGTCAGCATGGTGCGTCGACCACCAGACACTCAACGTGATCATGGAGTTACGGAACAATGCCGCCGGGCGTCCCTCCGTCCGCAGCGCGTCCCACTGAGCCATGTCGGTCACCCGAGCGTGCAAAACATGGCGGATTGAACGCTTTTGAAGGCGGAAACGTACTTCTCGTGGCGACACCCGGGGCGATGCGCACCATGGAACACGGACGCCTCCCCGGGCGTCGGACCTTCCAGTCTGGAAGGACAGCGGTCCTCTCGTGCTGAAGAACGACCGGAGGGGACCGCACCGCTCCCGCCCAGACCCCGTGCTGGGCGGGAGCCGCTGTCACACAGGCCTGTTCGGGTGACGCAAAGCGCGCGCATCCATGGATATGCAGACAGAATGCGCGTAACAGACGACTCACCAACCGGCAGGTCAGGAGACGGTCGTGGCAGAGGCACCGAACGGGGATGTCGAGTTCCGCAACGCCATCATGGATGTTTTCCTCAAGTACCCCGAGGCACAAGGCAGATACGCCCTCGCGAGCCTGGAACTCGAGAACGAGATGGACATCGATTTCGAGACCCAGGTCGGATTCTCCCGGATCGACGGCAACAAGATCATCACCGAGTTCCGGGACCGGGACCGGGACACGAGCGTCAAGGCCCGGCTCTGCCTGAAATGGAACTTCGACTACAGCCGGTGCCTCCACTGGCGGCAGGCACCGGAGTAGCAGCGAAGCACCATCGCGCCCGGGCCGGCTATCCGTGCTGCCGGCGCACCATCTCGGTGATCCAGACGGGCGCGAACGGGGATGTGCAGCCGGGGGGCGTCGGGTAGTCCTTGAGCACCTCCAGGCGCTCGCCGATGCCGATGGCGCGAGTGCGGTGGGCGGCGTGCTCGATGCCGATCCGGGCCAGGCAGTGGTTCATCGCCCACTGCAAGCGGTCCGGGGCGTCCTTCATCCGCGCCTCGATGACGTCGAGCAGTCCCTCGAGGTCGAGGCCCTCGGGCTGCTTCGCCACGCGTTCGGTGGTCAGCGCCCAGCCGGCGCTCGCGACCACGGGATCCGGATCGGCGGACCAGGCCAGGCGCAGCTCCTCGGAGTGCGGGCTCTTCTTCACCACGTAGTTCACGAGCCAGTCGTGCACCTTGGGGGTGCGCGCCTCGCGCAGCATGGCGTCCAGTTCAGCACGCCCGAATGCCTTCGGGCGGCAGATCAGGATCGCCAGCAGTCTCGCCGCGGTGTCACCCGTCTCCCAGAGCCGGACCGCGAGTTCCTGCTGTGTCTTCAGCCGCTTGGCGAGCGCGCGCAGCTTGCCGAGGTTCACACCGTGATCGTCACCGTGCCTCTCGTTCACCGCGCGCGCCTTCGGGTCCTCGAGTGCGGCCAGCTCGGCCATCACCTCGGCGACCGTCGTCCGGATCCGCGTCGTATCGGCCACCTCGGCCCCCCGTCCCTCGCGAGCGGCATTCACCCTACGACGGAACCCGGCTGCCGCGATGTCCCCGATCAGCCCGAGTGCCCCCAGTCCAGGCGGTCGGCCAGCCCCGCGGCGGTGAAGGCGGCCCGGAGTTCGTCGCGCCCCTCGGTGAAGTGGGTCCAGCTGTCGTAGTGGACGGGGACGACCCGGCGGGCGCCGAGTATCCGCGTGGCTTCGGCGGCCTGGGCGCTGTCCAGCACGAGGGTGCCTCCGTCGAAGAGGCCGGCGAAGCGGGGCGCGCCCGCGAAGAGGACGGCGGTGTCCACCGGCCCGAGACGCTCGGCGGTCTCCCTGACCGCGTCGAGGGAGGCGTTGTCACCGCTGACGTACACGGTGGGCAGCCCGTCTCCGGTCAGGACGAATCCGACGACCTGTCCGGTGATCGCCTCGGTCTCCTCGCGCGGACCGGGGCCGTGGACGGCGGGGACGCCGGTCACGGTGACCGTGCCGCCGTCGGGGCGGTCCAGTTCGACCGACTCCCAGTCGGCCAGCCCTCTGGCCTTGTCGCCGAGGCGCTTGCCGCCACCGGGGGTGGTGAGGGTCAGCGGTACGTCGGCGAGGAGGGCGCGGCCGGCACGGTCGAGGTTGTCGGCGTGCTCGTCGTGGGACAGCAGGACCACGTCGACGCGGCCGAGCTCGGCGGGGCTGCCGGAGGCAGGGGCGGTCTTGGTCAGGGCCGGGCCGCTCGGGGTCGGGTAGTCGCCCGGCGCGTCGAAGGTGGGGTCGGTCAGGAAGCGCAGGCCGCCGTACTCGAAGAGCGCGGTCGGGCCGCCGAAGACGCGGACGGGGAACTGCTCACGGGTCGTCACTGAAGGAGCCACAGAAGAAACACCTCACGGATCGGAGCGGCTTATCCGTGAGAGACCGTAGCACGCTTCTCACGGATACATGCACGCCGTACCATGAGATCCATGGATGTGAGCACCGCCGAAGAAGCCGCCGGACTCGCCGAACCGGCCGTGCCCCCCGCGCCGGGCGAGGAGCAGTACCCGGCCCTCGCCTTCGCGAACAGCGCCATCGCCTCGCCCGGCGGGAAGTTCACCGACTTCCTCGGCACGCCGGCGCAGGCGAATCAGTGGCTGGCGGACCACGGTCTCGCCCCCGTGGACGCGGGCCTCCGGGAGATGTGCACGGCACAGCTGCGGTCGCTGCGCGAACAGATCAGGTCGCTGCTCGCCTCCCGTGTCGAGGCGGCGCCGGCCCTGCCCGCCGCCCTCTCGGCCGTCAACGACGCCATGACCAAGGTGCCCACCGCCTCACTGCTCCAGTGGGACGAGAAGAACGGCCCCTACCGCGCTCCCCCGCACCCGACCACCGAGATCGTCGACCACGCCCTCGCGACCCTGGCCGCCGACGCGGCCGACCTGCTGACCGGACCCGACGCCGAGCGCCTCACCGCCTGCGGCTCTCCGCCCTGCGGCCGCTACCTGCTGCGGCACGGCCGCCGCCACTGGTGCTCGACACGCTGCGGCGACCGCGCACGCGCGGCCCGCGCCTACGCCCGCAAGACCCGGGCCGGGTCCGGGGCCTCCACGCCCGGAACCCACCCCGACGGCGGGTGAGGCCCACCCGCCTCAGAGCTTGAAGACGAGCTCGGCCTGGTCCCGCTTGGCGGTGTGCAGTTCCCAGTAGAGCGGGGCGATCTGCTCGGGCCGGGCCGCCTCAAGACCGGGGACGACGGAGACACCGATCGACGAGTCGATACCGACATGCGCGGCCTGGATGCCGCTGCCGGCGTCGGCCAGTTCCTTGTGCAGGTTCATCACCCAGTTGCGCAGCGCCGCCGCGGCGGCATTGACGTTGGCGACGCGCGGGTCGGGCCAGATCGAGCCTGCGCCGGTGGTGTAGAGCAGGGTGCCCGCACCGGCCTCGCGCATGGCCGGCAGTACGGCCTGCGTGGCGGCGATGGCCCCGTACAGCTGGAGGTTCATCTCGAACTCCACATGGGACGGTTCGGTGCCGGTGGGAGCGGTCAGGGCGGTGACACCGAACGTCCCCACCGGGGAGTACTCCAGGACGTCGATACCGCCGAACGCGGCGGCGGCCCCCTGGAGCGCCTCGGCGAGCCCGCTACGGTCGAGCACGTCCGCGGGGAACGCGGCGGCATGGACACCCTCGGCGGTGAGCTTGCCGACGAGGTCGTCGAGCTTGGCCCGGTCGCGGGAGATCAGGGCGACGTCGAAGCCCTGGGAGCCGAAGGTGCGGGCGATGGCCAGGCCCAACTGGGGACCGGCTCCGACGATGGCGATGCTGGGCACGGCGAGTCCTTTCACTACGGGTCACACGCGACCCAGTCATTTGGATAGGCCTATCCAGTTCATGAACTGGATAGGCCTTACCGGTTCACTGCGCCCACCGTACCACCGAAACCGGATAGGGCAATCCGGTTACCGGCGGGGTCGCTAGGGTGGTCCGCGTGGAGCTCCTACACCTGCGTTACTTCGTCGCCGTCGCCCAAGAACTGAACTTCTCCACCGCGGCCCGCAAACTGCACATGGCGGCATCCCCGCTGAGCCGGCGGATCAAGGACCTCGAAAGCGAACTCGGGCACCGGCTGTTCGACCGCGACACGCATCGGGTGAGACTCACCCCGGCCGGCACGGCACTGCTGCCGATCGCGCGCGGCGTCCTGGAGCAGGTCGACTCCATCCGGTGGCGTCTCGACGACACAGCCCGGCCGCAGCGGACCACGTTGCTGCTCGGCGTCCCCAGCGGCATCCATCCGGACCTGCGCGAACGAATGGACGCCCTCGCCGAGCGGGTCGGCGACCGGTTCGAGATCAAACGCTGGCCGGGCGGCACCGACCGGCTGGTCGACGCGGTGTGCGACGGACGGCTCGCGTTGACGCTGGCCCGGCTGCCGGTCGGCGGCGACCCCGCCCTGGAACACTTGCCGGTGATGTCGGAGCGACTCGGCGCGGTCGTACCCAGGGACCGTTTCCCGGGGCGGGAGTCGGTCGCGCTGGCGGAGCTCGCCGAACTCGCCTACGCGGGCTCCCCCACGGCCGTGACCAACGCGTATTTCCGCGGACTCGACCAGCAACTGTCCGATCTCGGCATCAAGAAGCGGATCGAACTGAGCAGCGTCACCTTCGACGGAGTTTCCGAGATAGTGGCCAGCGGGCTGGCCTTCTCCATTTCCATGCTGGATTCCAGAAGCCCGGTGCAGAATTACCGTCTCGACAATGTGGCGGTGCTCCCCTTCTCCGATTTCCACCCGTCGCTGGAGACCGGACTCTTCTGGCGCAAGGACCGAGCCGACGGCGGTGACCTGGAAGAAGTAGTCTCCACCGCCCGCGAAGTATTCGCCGAACCTCTTCACGCCTAAGTTCCAGGAAATCCCCGAAAAGGCGGTATGACCACTGCGGTCATACCGCCTTTCGCCCTTTGGTCATTCCGTTCCAGATCGACCCTTGCTAACTTAGTTTCCAGATACACACATGTGGCGAAGCTAGGAGTGAAGGTAACGATGGCGGAAATCGCGGACACCACCGCAGGTCCTCTGGACGGCGTGCGCGTGATCGACCTCTCGACCGTGGTGATGGGCCCCTACGCCGCCCAGATCCTCGGTGACCTGGGCGCCGACGTGATCAAGATCGAGTCGCCCGCCGACACCGTGCGCGTGGGCCACTACCGCACGACGCCGGGCATGACCCCGCTGAACCTCAACGTCAACCGCAACAAGCGGAGCGTGACCCTCAACCTCAAGGACGAGGCCGACCGGGAGCGCGCCCTCGACCTGGTCGACACCGCGGACGTGCTGATCACGAACATGCGGCCGGGCGCGCTGCACCGCCTGGGCCTGTCGTACGACGACATCGCCGCCCGCAACCCGCGGCTCGTCTACGCGCACGCCCAGGGCTTCCGCGGCGACTCGGACCGCGCCGGTCACGCCGCCTACGACGAGACCGTGCAGGCCTCGTCCGGCCTGGTCGACATCGCCGACCGCGCACTGGGCGAGCCCGTCTACCTGCCCACCATCATCGGCGACAAGGTCTCCTCCCTGACCATCGCCTACAGCGTGCTCGCGGCCCTGCTGCACCGGGACAGGACCGGGCGGGGCCAGCAGGTGGAGATCCCGATGACGGACACCCTGATCGCCTTCAACCTCGTCGAGCACCTGGCGGGCCACACCCACGTCCCCGAGACCGGCCCCACCGGCTTCCCGCTGTCGATGCTCAAGGGCCACAAGGCGGTGCGCACCAAGGACGGTCTGGCCTGCGTCATCCCGTACAACCCGCGGAACTACCGTGACTTCTTCACGGCCGCCGGACGCCCGGACCTCGCCGAGGACCCGCGCGTCAACGGGGACGCCATCGACAGCGCCGACCACGAGGCGCTGGCCGAGCTGACCGGCGTGTGCGCCCCGGCGCTGACCACCGAGGAGTGGGCCGAGGTGTGCGCCAAGCACAGCATCCCGATGGCACCGGTGCTGGAGCTGGAGAACGCCCACGAGGACCCCTACGTCCGCGACGGCCACCTGCTCGACACCGTCGAGCACCCGACCGAGGGCACCGTCCGCACCATCGGCATCCCCGTGCGCTTCTCCGCGACCCCCGGCTCGATCCGCCGGCTGGCGCCGGTCGCGGGCCAGGACACCGAGGAAGTCCTCGCCGAACTCGACGCCGCCCGCTGAGCGCCGCCGCTTTCCCCCTCGTCTCGCCGTCGGGGAGCGGCCCGCGCGCCCCGACGGCCGCCACACAAGGACAGAAGGACAGCCATGAGCAACCCTGAAAACCCTGTCGTACGGACCGAACGCATCGGCTCCGCCCTGCTGATCACCCTCGACCGCCCCGAGGCCCGCAATGCCGTGAACGCGGCGGTGGCCGCCGAACTGGCCGCCGCACTGGACGAGTTGGAGAACGACCCGGCGCTGCGGGCCGGTGTCCTGGCCGGTGAGGGCGAGACCTTCAGCGCCGGCATGGACCTCAAGGCGGCGCTGCGCGGCGAGTCTCCCGAGGTAGAGGGCCGTGGGTTCGGCGGCCTGACCGAGTGCGGGCCGGCCAAGCCGCTGATCGCCGCCGTGGAGGGCTTCGCCATGGGCGGCGGCTTCGAACTGGCCCTGGCCTGCGACCTGATCGTCGCGGCCGAGGACGCCCGGTTCGGCCTGCCCGAGGTCAAGCGCGGACTGATCGCGGCGGGCGGCGGTGTGATCCGGCTGCCCAAGCGGATCCCGCACCACCTGGCCATGGAACTCCTGCTGACCGGCGAACCCGTCGACGGCCGCCGCGCCGGCGAACTGGGCCTGGCCAACCGGGTCACCGCCAAGGGGCAGACCGTCGCCGAGGCGCTCCGGCTGGCCGAGCGGCTCGCGGAGAACGCCCCGCTCGCGCTCGCTGCGGTCAAGCGCGTCGTCCGCGCCGCCGACGGGGCGCCCGACGCCGAGGCCTTCGCCTTCCAGCGCGAGCAGATGAAGACCCTGATGGCCTCGGCCGACGTCCGCGAGGGCATGACCGCCTTCGCCGAGCGCCGTCCCGCGCAGTGGACGGGGCGGTGAGGCGCCATGCGGACCGAGGACGTACGACGGCACGTCACCACCCCTCTCACCAGCCCGGCGTTCGCGCCGACCGTCCCGCGGTTCACCGACCGTGAGTACCTCAACATCGTCTACCGCACCGACCCCGAGGCGCTGCGGGCGGTCGTCCCGGAGCCGCTGCGGATCGACGAACCGCTGGTCCGGTTCGAGGTCATGAAGATGGGCGACGTCAGCGGCTACGGCCCCTACACGGAGGCCGGCCAGGCGATCCCCGTCTGCTTCGAGGGCGAGCGGGGCGAGTACCTGCACGCCATGTACCTCGACAACTTCCCGGCGACCGCCTCCGGCCGCGAGGTCTCCGCCTACCCCAAGGCCATGGGCTCCCCGGCGCTCCGCGTAGACACCGGCGCGCTCGTCGGCACCCTCGACCACGGCACCCTGCGGGTCGCCACCGCGACGATGGGCTACAAGCACCATGAACTGGACCGGGACGAGGCGGCGGCGCAGATCACCGTGCCGACCTTCATGCTCAAGTCCGTTCCCGGCTACGACGGTCTGCCGCGCGTGCAGGAACTGGTCCGCACCCGCATCACCGACCTCACCGTCAAGGAGGCGTGGACCGGCCCCGCCCGGCTGCAGCTCTTCCAGCACGTGCTGGCCCCGCTGGCCGATCTGCCGGTGCTCGAGATCGTCTCCGCCGGCCACATCCTCACCGACCTGACGCTCGCGGGCGTCGAGCCGGTCCACGACTACCTGAAGGGAGCCGGGTCATGATCCGCGCCTTCCGTACGGCCGCGGTGATCGGCGCCGGGACCATCGGACTGTCCTGGGCGACGCTGTTCGCCGCGCACGGCCTGACCGTCCGGGTGTCCGACCCTCGGCCGGACCTCGCCGAGGCCGTCGCCGAGGTCCTGGAGCGGACCGCCCCGCAGCTGGCCGCCCGCGGCCTGGACGTGACGGGCCTCGCCGGCCGGGTGCACATCGCGGCCGATGTCGCCGAGGCGGTCCGGGACGCGGACGTCGTCCAGGAGAACGGCCCCGAGCGGCTCGAGTTCAAGCAGGACCTGTTCGCCACGCTGGTCCGGGAGGCCCCCGACCACGCGCTGCTGCTCAGCTCCTCGTCGGCGATCCCGTCCAGCGACTTCACGCGTGAGCTGCCGGACGAGGCCGCCGCCCGGGTCCTGATCGGCCATCCCTTCAACCCGCCGCACCTGGTCCCGCTCGTCGAGGTCGTGCCCGGGGAACGCACCGGCGAGGACGCCGTGCAGGACGCCGTGGACTTCTACACCTCGGTCGGCCGCACCCCGGTCGTCGAGCGCAAGGAGATCCCCGGCTTCGTCGGGAACCGGCTGCAGAACGCGCTCAGCCGGGAGGCGGTGTACCTCGTCGAGCAGGGCGTGGTGACCCCCGAGGACCTCGACAAGGTGATGACGAACTCGCTGGGCCTGCGCTGGGCCACGGTCGGGCCGTTCCTCGGCTCGCACCTGGGCGGCGGCCCCGGCGGCTATCGGCACATGGCCGAGCACATCGGAGCCTCGATGAAGCGGATGTGGGCGGGCCTCGGCACCCCGTCGCAGAACGAGGAAGAACAGGAACGGCTCATCGAAGCCGTGGAAAAGGCCTACGGCTCCTCCACGTACCCGGAACTCACCGAGACGCGCGACCGCAGGCAACTCGCCGTGCTGTCCGCCCTGGACAGCGCCGACAAGGAGGAGAACTGAGATGACCACCCCCATGGAACCGCTCGAGGACCAGCTGGTCGCGGACTTCTACGACTACGAGGCCCTGCTGCCGGACGAGGAGCGCAAGATCCTCCTCAAGGCCCGCGCCCTCATGCGGGACGAGGTCAAGCCGCTGGTGAACGAGAACTGGGCCAAGGGCGAGTTCCCCACACAGCTCATCTCCCTGTTCCGCGACAGCGGCCTCGCCGGACTGCCCTACGAGGGCTACGGCGAACACCGCCCCGCCGTCAGCAACCTCCTCAGCGGCATGCTCGCCCTGGAGATGACCCGCACCGACGCCTCCGTGTCCACGTTCTTCGGCGTCCACAACGGCCTCGCGATGTACTCGATCCACTCGGGCGGCGACCAGGAGCAGCGCGACCGCTGGCTCCCGGAGATGGCCGCGATGGACAAGATCGGCGCGTTCGCCATGACCGAACCGCTCGGCGGCTCCGATGTCGCGGGCGGCATGCGCACCACCGCCCGGCGCGAGGGCGACACCTGGGTCCTGAACGGCGCCAAGAAGTGGATCGGCAACGCGACCTTCGCCGACTACGTCGTGGTGTGGGCCCGGGACGTCGACGACAACCACGTCAAGGGCTTCGTCGTCGAGAAGGGCACGCCCGGCTTCGAGCCGGTGAAGATCGAGGGCAAGATCGCCTTCCGGATCGTGGAGAACGCCGAGATCACCCTGACCGGCGTCCGGGTGCCGGAGGCGAACCGCCTGCAGAACATCAACTCGTTCCGGGACGTCGCCGAGATCCTGCGCGCCACACGCAGCGGGGTGGCCTGGCAGGGACTCGGCGTGATGGTCGGTGCCTACGAACTGGCCCTCGACTACGCCCGGGAGCGCCGCCAGTTCGGCCGCCCGATCGGCGGCTTCCAGCTGGTGCAGGACCTGCTGGTCAAGAGCCTGGGCAACATCACGGCGTCCTGGGGCATGCTGGTGCAGCTCGCCCGGCTGCAGGACGCGGGGGTCTTCCGTGACGAACACTCCGCGCTGGCCAAGGCGTTCGTCACCTCCCGGATGCGGGAGGTCGTGGCCTGGAGCCGGGAGATCTTCGGCGGCAACGGAATCCTCCTGGAGCACGACATCGCCCGGTTCTTCGCCGACGCCGAGGCCATCTACTCCTTCGAGGGCACCCGCGAGATGAACACCCTGATCGTCGGCAAGTCGATCACCGGCCAGAGCGCCTTCGTGTGACACACGCGGGAACGGTGAACCCCAGGTCCTTCGACCTGGGGTTTTCTCATGGCGCCACCTTGATGCCATCATGCCGCCATGGACCTCACGCCCTACGTCGACACACTCCGCCGGGAACTCGCGGTGGCTGCCGAAGCCGGTGGGGAGGACGCCCGCGAGCTGGCCGAGCGGCTGACCGCTCCGCTGGAGTCGGCGACCCGCCTGACACTGCTGAACGTGCTGTCCGCCGCCATGGACGAGATCACCCGCGAACTCGCCCCCGGCTCGGTCGACGTACGGCTGCGCGGGCTCGACCCCGCCTTCGTCGTGACACCGCCGCCGCCGGCCGCCGGTTTCGAGGAGCCGGACACGCGTCCCGAGCCGCCGAGGGCCCCGGCACCGGCCCCGGCGCCCGCCGACGCCGACGACGGCACCACCGCGCGGATCAATCTGCGCCTGCCCGGGCATCTCAAGGGCCGCGCCGAGGAGGCCGCCGCACGCGAGGGCCTGTCGGTCAACGCCTGGCTGGTGCGCGCGGTGAACGCGGCCGTGGAGAGCGGCGACATCCGCGCCCGCTCCACCGAGTCGACCCGCGGCGGCGGCAACCGCTACACCGGCTGGGTGCGCTGATGCCCGCCGCTCGTGCAGGGAGGGGCGGGCCGGTGCCCGGAGGCTAGGCCGTGCGGCCCGTGGTGGAGGCGAAGCCCAGCCAGGTGTGGCGGTTGTTCCACCAGCACCAGCCCACCTTCGGGGCGTCGCGGCGCTCGCGGCCGTCGCGGCCGGTGCCGTTACTGATCCAGATCGCCGGGGTGCGGGCGTCGAACGTGCCGTTCGGCTTGCGCCGCCGGGAGCCGATGGTCATGAAGCACAGGTTGCGCTCCAGGGCGGCCGGTTGCTGGAGCACCCAGTGGATGCCCTCGGTGAGCAGCAGCGGGGTGCGGTCCTCCTTGGTGAGGGCGGGCAGTGCCTCTTCGGGGCTCCAGTTGCTCATGTGGTCGCCGCGGTCGAGGCCGGTGAGGACGTAGAGCGGGGCGTCGGGCAGTTCGACGGCGGTGGGGGTGAACTCGTCGGCGTCGGGCATGTCGATGACGACGAAGCCCGGCTTGCCCTCGCGGCGGAGGAGCGGCGCGAGGGCGGAGGCGGGGGCCCGGTCCGGGTGAACGGCGAGCAGGGCACCCTCGCCGCCCACCGAGGCCTCGGCGCCGGCGGCGTACGTACGGATCTCGGCGGCCGGCAGGCCCGCGATCTCGTGCACCCCCGTTTCGATCAGTCGCTCTGCCTGTGCGCTCAGGGACGGGAGGACGGGCAGAACGGCGGTGGTGCCGGGCGTGGTCTCGGGCACGATGCTCCCTGGGTCGGCGGCATGAACATCGATGCAACGCGGCGAACCGCCGGGACGTTCCCGGAATCAGGCCTGAAATCGGCCGGTCAGACCGTTCCGCTGCCACTCACGGGGCGTCACGCCGTAGGCCGCCCGGACATGAAGTGTGGCCGCGCCGGCGACGGCGTCGAAACCGGCCGCTTCACGGGCCAGGCGCGCGAAGCAGGTCGCCACCAGCGCGGCAACCTGGTCCGCACCTGCTTGCGGAACAGACGGGAAGAGTCCGAGAGGGAGAAGTCACCTGGCCCCGGCCCTATCAGGGCCTCCCTGCCGTCCCGGGCGATCAGCCGCCTGCTGCGCGTCACGACCTGGCGGCCCGCCTGGACCTGCGAGACCCGTAAGGAACCCAGTTCGTGGCTGACGATCCCTTCTGTTCGATCACTTCCGGAGGAAGGCGAGCAGTGCCGAGTTGACCTCCTCCGCGTGGGTCCAGAGCAGACCGTGCGGAGCGCCCTCGATCTCCACGTAGTCCGCGGCCGGAAGGGCCTTGTGGAACTGCCTCGCCGTCCCGTCCACCGGCAGGATGCGGTCGCCG
Organism: Streptomyces sp. NPDC044719; assembly: GCF_056433405.1. NCBI lineage: Bacteria > Bacillati > Actinomycetota > Actinomycetes > Kitasatosporales > Streptomycetaceae > Streptomyces > Streptomyces sp. NPDC044719. The sequence continues at coordinate 361,033 of NZ_JBWKHE010000004.1, read as the reverse complement.
GTGCCGTGCAGGATCAGGGCCGGCACGTCGATCGCCGGGATGTCGGCCCGGAAGTCGGTGTACCAGGTGGAGGGCGCGGCGGACGCCGCGAAGAAGCCGCCGCCCGCGGCGACGTTCCAGCTGTTGCGGACGGCCTCCTCGCTGATCCGGGTGCCGAGGTTCTCGTCGAGGTTGTAGAAGTCGTTGTAGAAGTTCGTGTAGTACGCGTACCGGTCCGCCTTCACGGCCGCGACGATCTCGTCGAAGAACTCCTTCGGGGCGACCCCGCCCGGGTTGTCGTCCGACTTGAGCAGGCAGGGCTCCAGCGAGGCGAGGAAGGCGACCTTGGCGACCCGGCCGGAGCCGTGGGCGGACACGTAGCGGGCGACCTCGCCGGTGCCCATCGAGAACCCGACGAGGACGGCGTCCCGCAGGTCGAGGGTCTCCATCACGGTGTTCAGGTCGGCCGCGAAGGTGTCGTAGTCGTAGCCGGTCGTCGGCTGCGAGGACTGCCCGAAGCCGCGCCGGTCGTACGTGATCACGCGGTACCCGGCGTCGAGCAGTACGGCGCTCTGGCGCTCCCAGGAGTGCCCGTCGAGCGGGAAGCCGTGGATGAGGACGACCGGCTGCCCGGATCCGTGGTCCTCGTAGTACAGGTCGATGGCGGTGGAATTCTCCTGGCCCACGGTGATGTACGGCATACGCTGCTTCCTCGTTTCGGGAGGGCGGGTGGGAGGGACGCGGCCACGCAAGGCCGGAGGCTCTGCGGCCGGTTGCCGTGCAGCGCACGACTCCTTGACCGGGCGCGCACTCCCGCCAGTCTGCAACAGCGGCGGAAAGGTTTGCCGTCACGACTCCGCAGGAAATGGGCCTGGCCCGCCCTGCTCATCTGCTGCGCCCCTTCTGGGAGGAGCCGCGCGAGATCAAGGTGGCGACCGGCGAGGGCGGGCACGGCGGCGGTGACGTACGCATGCTGGAGGACCTGTTCGGCACCCGGGCGCCGGATCCCCTGCACCGGGCGGCGGACGCGGCCGACGGGGCCCGTTCCCTGGTCACCGGTCTGGCCGCGAACCGCTCCTTCGAGACGGGACTCCCGGTGCGGACACGGGACTTGCTTCCATCTGACTGATCGATATTGCATCGCACCGCCTGCGCCGGGCGTGACACGATCGGCGGCATGGATGGATTCTTGACTCCTGATCAGGTCGAGGCCCGTAAGTCCCGTGCGTTCGCCGCCGCCGTCGCCGCGGGTCGTGATCTGGGACTCACGGTGTCCGACGCGACGGTGATCTACGACGTGTTCTCCGTCGTGGTGCACCTCGCTCCGTCACCCGTGGTGGTGCGGGTGCCGACCGTCCTGCCGTCGTACTCCGACGCCGGCTTCCAGTCGGCGCGGCAGCGGATGGAACTCGATGTCGTGGCGTGGCTCGCGGAACAGGGGCACCCGGTGATTCCGCCGAGCCCGCTCGTGCCCCGGGAGCCCGTGCGGCGCGACGGTTTCTCGATGACGTTCTGGCAGTTCGTCGAGCTGGACCAGAACGTCGAGCCGGATTACGCGCACAACTCCGCTCTGGTCGCCGATCTGCACGCCGCGCTGCGCGAGTACCCCGGTGAATTGCCGTTCCTGTCCGCGGCCGAACCGCGGTTCGTCTCCGAGGGGCTCGCCGTGCTCGAAGGGCGTCCCGATCTGCTGGAGCCGGCCGACCTCGACCGCGCCCGGCGCGAGTGGGAGATCCTGGAGCCCGTCGTCAGCTCACGCGCGGCGTTCGAGGCGGCGTTCCCCGGCATCGAGTTCCAGCCGATCCACGGGGACTCCCCCGCCGCCAACATCGTCTCCACCGCGGACGGCGAGCTGTACTCCGACTTCGAGCTGACCACGCTCGGCCCGGTCGAATGGGACCTGGCGGCTCTCGGCCCCGAGTGTGAGGCCGCGTACAACACGGCCGCCGAACGACGGGGCCTGCGGCGGCTCGACGAGGGCGTCCTGCGCGTCGTCAACGCCGTGGGCATGTCCCGCGCGGTGGCCTGCCTCGCCCTCGCCCCGCAACTGCCCCTGCTCGTCGAGGCGCTGAAGCCGGCGGTGGAGCAGTGGCGGACCATGCCGTTCGCGGGCGGTCTGGGCGCTGAGTGACCGGGGTTCCGCTCACTCCGGCAAGGGCCGGTCGTCGACCACGTGCTTCATGACGAGGGTGGACGTCAGCCGCTGGATGCCGGGGAGGCGGGCGAGCCGCTGGTCGTAGAGCTGCTGGAAGGCGGCGAGATCGGTGGTGGCGACGCGCAGGAGGTAGTCGGGGTCGCCGAACAGCCGCTGGGCCTGGAGCACGTGCGGCACGGCGGCCACCCCCTCTTCGAAGGCGGTGACGGTGTCGGCGTCCTCCCAGCGCAGGGTGACGAAGACGAGGGCCTCGAAATCGAGGCCCACGGCGGCCGGGTCGACCACCGCCCGGTAGCCGCGGATCGCGCCCTCGCGTTCGAGATCGCGCAGGCGGCGGTGGCAGGGAGAGACGCTCAGCTTCACGCGCGCGGCCAGTTCGGTGACCGTGAGACGGCCGTCCAGCTGCAGCTCGGTGAGAATTTTCCGGTCCAGGGCATCCATGGAGAAGATTCTGCCCCACATCGCGCGATCATGAAGTAAAGAAGGGAACACTTTCGGGCCTATCCGACCTAACCTTCCTCTCGCACCATTGCACGTGAGAGGGGCCCATCCATGGACACGACGACGCTGGCGGCATTCCTGGCAGTGGATCTGCTGCTGGTATTCACCCCCGGCGCGGACTGGGCCTACGCGATCTCGGCGGGTCTTCGGGACCGGTCGGTCGTGCCGGCGGTCGCCGGGCTGGTGGCCGGATACGCCGGATACACCCTGCTCGCGGTCGCCGGGCTGGTGGTGATCGTGGCGAGTTCGGGGACGCTGCTGACCGCGCTGACCGTGGCGGGAGCCGGCTATCTGGTGTGGCTCGGCTGGGGCGTGCTGCGGCAGCCGGCCGTCCTCACCGTCTCCGAGGCGGAGGCGGTCACCTCCGGTTCCTCCCGGCTGCGGACCATGCTCAGGGGTGCCGGGATCTCGGGCCTCAATCCCAAGGCCCTGCTGCTGTACTTCTCGCTGTTTCCGCAGTTCATCGACCCGGCGGGCGGCTGGCCGGTCGCCGGGCAGACCGGCCTGCTCGGCACGTTGCACATGACCGCCTGCGCGGTCGTCTATCTCGCCGTCGGCGTCCTCGCCCGGACCGTCCTCAGGACCAGGCCCGCCGCGGCCCGGGCGGTCACGCGTGTCTCCGGGGCGATGATGATCGCCGTCGGCGGTCTCCTGCTCGTGGAACGCCTGGCCGGCTGACGAACCCCGCGCACCGCACCCGGTACTCGAAGAAGAGCACGTGGCGGACAGCGCGGGCGGCTACGCCGCGTACACCCTCCCCCGACGGCACCGACGTGCTCACCGTCGACTACAAGATCAACCTCCTGGTGCTCATCAGGGCACCTCCGCGCCACGGAACTCGCTCATCGCGTCGACGAGCCAGCGCGTGAGGTGGTCGGCGAACGAGGAGCGCGGGAGCAGGTGGTAGGCCGGCGCGTCGTCGATCTGCCGGAGCAGCACCGCCACCGGGCCCACCGTGGTCGACGCCGCCCGGCCCGGACCGAAGGACCGGGGGTGCAGGTCCAGGGGGCAGCCCTTCTCCAGCACCTGCCGGGCGGACGGGCCGCGCAGTTCCAGCGTGGTGCGGTTCGCGGAGACGTCCACGACCGAGCCCGGGTCTCCCCCGAGCGCCTCGCGCAACTCGGCGGTCAGAGCGGTCCCGTCGGTCCGGGAGATGACGAGCCACTCGTCGGGGCCCAGCCAGACGGCCGTGTGCGGGCCGGAGGCGGCGGTGTGGCCGCACTCGCGCGGAAGCCGCGTCCCCAGAGTCTTCTCGATCCGTTCGGCCGTCTCGGAAGCAGGGTCGACGCGCACGTTCACCATGGTGAGGAACGGCAGCTCCCTGAGGGTGACGCCCCGGGCGCCGGTGACGGCGGCGGCCCGCATCCGGTCCTCCAGATGTTCCAGGGGGCTCCTGCGCAGGGCCACCGGGCCCGTGTCGATCGTCGGCTCAGCCATCTCGCTTGGTCCCTTCCGGGTCGTAGAGGACGCACTCGGCCACCTCGACGGGCACCAGGTCCTCGCCCACCGGGGCGAGCAGGGTGTCGCCGATCCTGGCCCGCCCGCCGGTGACGAGGGCGAGGGCGAAGGGGCGGCCGAGGGCCGGGCTGTGGTAGCTGGAGGTGACGTGGCCGAGCATCGGCACCGGCCCGGCCTCGGGGGTGATCGGCACGTCCGGCGCGACGAGTTGGGTGCCCTCGGGCAGCCGGGTCGTGCGGTCGCTCGGCAGCAGGCCGACCAGGTGCTTGCGGTCGGTGCGGGAGGTGTCCGGGCGGGCGAAGGACCGCTTTCCGATGAAGTCCTTCTGCTTCGAGACCACCCAGGACATGCCCGCGTCCTGCGGGGTGACGGTGCCGTCCGTGTCCTGGCCGACGATGATGTAGCCCTTCTCGGCCCGCAGGACGTGCATGGTCTCGGTGCCGTAGGGAGTGATGCCGTACGGCCGTCCGATCGCGTCCACCTCCTCCCACACCGCGAGGCCGTACCACGCGGAGACGTTGATCTCGTAGGCGAGTTCGCCGGAGAAGGAGATCCGGCAGACGCGGGCCGGGATGCCGGAGGCCAGGGTGGTCTCGCGGAAGGCCATGAACGGGAAGGCCTCGTTGGACAGGTCGATGTCGGGGGCGAGATGGGCGACGACCTCGCGCGACTGCGGGCCCACCACGGCGATCGTCGTCCACTGCTCGGTCACCGAGGTGCAGTGCACGTCGAGTTCGGGCCATTCGGTCTGGAGCCACTCCTCGAGCCAGTCCAGGACTCCGGCGGCGCCGCCGGTCGTGGTGGTCATGAAGTAGCGGTCGTCGTCGAGGCGGAGTGTCACACCGTCGTCGAAGATCATGCCGTCGGGCTTGCACATCACGCCGTAGCGGGCCATGCCGGGCTTCAGCTTCTTGAAGGCGTTGGTGTAGACGCGGTTGAGGAACTCGCCCGCGTCCGCGCCGCGGATCTCGATCTTGCCCAGGGTGGAGGCGTCCATGAACGCCACCCCCTCGCGGGCCGCCCGGCACTCCCGGGCGACGGCCGTGTCCATGTCCTCACCGTGCTGCGGGTAGTACCGGGGGCGCTTCCACTGCCCGACGTCCTCGAACTCCGCGCCGTGCGCGACATGCCAGCCGTGGATCGAGGTGGTGCGCTCCGGGTCGAACAGCTCACCGCGCTCACGCCCGGCCAGCGCGGCGAAGGCGATCGGGGTGTACGGCGCCCGGTAGGCCGTGGTGCCGATCTCGCCCGGCGTACCGCCGAGGATCTCGGCGATCACCCCGATCGCGTTGACGCCGGACGTCTTGCCCTGGTCGCCCGCCGTGCCGAGCGAGGTGTAGCGCTTGACGTGCTCGACGCCCCGCATCCCGGCGCCGGTCGAGCGCAGGACGTCGGCGACGGTGACATCGCGTTGCAGGTCGACGAAGTGGGTGTCCCAGCCGTCGTCGAGGCCCGGCACCAGCCACAGGGCGCGCACATCGGGGCGGGCCTCCTCGTACGACGCCGGGGGCACGGGCACCGGGAACCCGGCCTCCGTGGCGGCCATCGCACCGGCCCGCCTCCCCTCGGCCACACAACCGTCGAGGTCGTACGTCCCGTGTGCCGCCCCCACGACCTGCTGATCCCGTACGACGCCCTCGGGAACGAACGCGACCAGCTCGTCGTCCCAGCGCAGCCGCCCCTGCCGCTGGCTGTGCAGATGCACCACCGGGCTCCACCCGCCGGACACGGCGAGCAAGTCGCAGTCGAACGACTCGGGTTCACCGCCGTCGAGGGCCCGGACAGTGACACCCGTGATCCGTCCGTCCCCCTCGGTCCCGGCCACCGCGCTGCCCGTCAGCACTCGTACCCCGGTCGCCGCGGCGACCTCGGCGGCCCGGGAGGACAGCTCGGCGCGCGCGTCCACGACGACGGCGACGGGGATGCCCGCCTCGTGCAGATCGGCGACCGTGTCGTAGGCGCTGTCGTTGGTCGTGCTCACCACGGCCCGCGAACCGGGCGCCACGGCATACCGGTTGAGGTACGTCCGCACGGCCTCGGCGAGCATCACCCCCGGCCGGTCGTTGCCGGCGAAGACCAGCGGCCGCTCGTGCGCGCCGGTCGCCAGGACCACCTGACGGGCCCGGATGTGCCACAGCCGCTGCCGTGAGACACCTTCCAAAGCTCCGAGGTGGTCGGTGCGCCGCTGGAGGGCCAGTACGTAGTTGTCGTCGTAGGAGCCGAAGGCGGTGGTGCGCGGGAGTACGACGACCTCGGGGGCGGCGTCGAGGGCCGCCCGGACGTCGGCGACCCACTCGGTGCCGGAGAACAGCGAACCACCGGCCTCGGGCTGATCGTCGACGAGGATCACCCGCGCACCGGAGCCGGCGGCAGCCGCGGCTGCCGCGAGCCCGGCCGGCCCGGCGCCGACGATCAGGACGTCGGTGTGCACGTACTTCTTGTCGTAGACGGCGGGGTCGGGGGTCGGGTCGAGCCGGCCCATGCCGGAGAGGGTCGTGGCGGACAGGCCGTCGTACAGCTCCACCGTCGTCGCCGGGAGCATGCCCTCCGAGCAGGGGCCGTCGAGCTGCACCAAGGCGTTGGGTTCCTCGGCACCCGCGGCGACGATGCCGCGCGGGCGGCCCCGGTAGAGGGACGGGGCGACCTCGACCAGGCCGTTCGCCAGCATGGCCGAGGCGAGGGTGTCGCCGGGGTGGCCGGTCAGTTCCCGGCCGTCGACGGTGAACCGCAGGACGGTGCCGCGGTCGATACGGCCCCCCTGCCGGAGCCGGAAGCGCTGTTCGGTCATCGGTTCCCTCCGGGACGGGGCTCGTCGAGGCGGTACGAGGTCAGCACCTCGTGGGTGGCGGTGTCGCGCAGGACGTTGAACCAGCGGCGGCAGCCGATGCTGTGCATCCACCGTTCCGCGAAGGGGCCCTTGGGGTTGTCCCGGTAGAAGACGTACGCGGCCCACTGCTCGTCGGTGAGCTCGCCCGGGTTCTCGGGGTGGGGGACGTGGGCCTGGCCGCCGTAGTGGTACTCGGTCTCGTTGCGCGGACCGCACCAGGGGCAGGTGATGAGCAGCACGGTGGTGTCCTCCTCAGTGGGCCACGGCCGCTGCGCCGTGTTCGTCGATCAGGGCGCCCGTCGTGAAGCGGTCGAGGGCGAAGGGGGCGTTCAGCGGATGCGGCTCGCCCGTGGCGAGGGTGTGCGCGAAGGTCCAGCCGGCGGCCGGGGTGGCCTTGAATCCGCCGGTGCCCCAGCCGCAGTTGACGTAGAGGTTCTCGACGGGGGTCCTGCCGATGATCGGGGAAGCGTCCGGGGTGACGTCGACGATCCCGCCCCAGGTGCGCAGTACGTGCGCGCGGGCGAAGACGGGGAACAGCTCGACGGCGGCGGCCATCTGCTGCTCGATGACGTGGAAGGAGCCGCGCTGCCCGTAGCCGTTGTAGGAGTCGACGCCCGCGCCCATCACCAGCTCGCCCTTGTGGGCCTGGGAGACGTAGACATGGACGTGGTTCGACATCACCACCGTCGGGTGCACCGGCTCGTGCAGCTCGGAGACCAGCGCCTGCAAGGGATGGGACTGCACCGGCAGCCGTACGCCCGCCCGCTCGGCCAGGACACTGCTGTGCCCGGCGGCCGCGAGGCCGACCCGGCCGGCGTGGATGCGGCCGAGGTTGGTGTCCACGCCCACGACCCGGTCGCCGTCCTCGAGGAAGCCGGTGACCTCGCAGCCCTGGATCAGGTCCACGCCCAGCTCGTCGGCGCGGCGGGCCAGGGCCCAGGCGACGTGGTCGTGCTTGGCGATGCCGGCCCGGGGCTGGAAGGTGGCGCCGAGGACCGGATAGCGGGTGCGGGGCGAGACGTTGAGGATGGGGCAGACCTTGGCGACCTCGTCCGGTTCGAGCCACTGGGCGTCGACTCCGTTGAGGCGGTTGGCGTTGGCCCGGCGCACGCCCTCGCGGACGTCCTGGAGGGTGTGCGCGAGGTTGAGGACGCCGCGCTGGCTGAACAGGAAGTCGTAGTCCAGTTCCTCGGGGAGCCGCTCCCACAGCTTCAGCGCGTGTTCGTAGATCGCCGCGCTCTCGTCCCAGAGGTAGTTGGAGCGGATGATCGTGGTGTTGCGGGCCATGTTGCCGCCGGCCAGCCAGCCCTTCTCCAGGACGGCGACCTTGGTGATGCCGTGGTTCTTGGCGAGGTAGTAGGCGGTCGCCAGGCCGTGGCCGCCCGCGCCGACGATGACGACGTCGTACGAGGAGCGCGGCTCGGGGGTACGCCACAGGAAGTCCGGGTGCTCCGGCAGCGGCTGGGCGGTCATGTCGCGCCTCCGTTCGCGTGGGACAGGTGGGGATAGAGGGGGAAGGCGGCGGCGAGCTTGCCGACCCGGTCGCGCAGTGCGTCCTCGGGCTCTTCGCCCTTGAGGGCCTGGGCGATGACGTCGGCGACCTCGCGGAACTCCGCGTCGCCGAAGCCGCGGGTGGCCAGGGCCGGCGTGCCGATCCGCAGCCCCGACGAGACCATCGGCGGGCGTGGGTCGAACGGCACCGCGTTGCGGTTGACGGTGATGCCGACGCGGTGCAGCCGGTCCTCGGCCTGCCGGCCGTCGAGCTCGGAGTTCCGCAGGTCGACGAGGACCAGGTGGACTTCGGTGCCGCCGGTGAGCACGGTGATCCCGGCCTCGGCCACATCGTCGGAGAGCAGCCGTCCGGCGAGGATGCGGGCGCCGTGCAGGGTGCGCTGCTGGCGCTCCTTGAACTCCTCCCCCGCCGCCACCTTGAAGGCGACCGCCTTCGCCGCGATGACATGCTCCAGCGGGCCGCCCTGCTGGCCCGGGAAGACCGCCGAGTCGATCTTCTTGGCCAGGCCGGCGCGGCTGAGTATCACGCCGCCGCGCGGGCCGCCGAGGGTCTTGTGCGTGGTGGTGGTGACGACGTCGGCGTACGGCACCGGGCTGGGGTGGAGGCCCGCGGCCACCAGCCCGGCGAAGTGGGCCATGTCCACGAGGAGATACGCGCCCACCCGGTCGGCGATCCTTCGGAACGCCGCGAAGTCCAGCCGCCGGGAGTAGGCCGACCAGCCGGCGACGATCATCCTGGGGCGGTGCGCGAGGGCGAGTCGCTCGACCTCGTCCATGTCGACGCGCAGATCGGACGCGCGCACGTGGTACGGCACGACGTCGTACAGCTTGCCGGAGTAGTTGAGGCGCATGCCGTGGGTCAGGTGACCGCCGTGCGCCAGGTCGAGGCCGAGGATCGTGTCGCCGGGGTCGAGGAGCGCGAACATCGCGGCCGCGTTGGCCTGGGCGCCCGAGTGCGGCTGCACGTTCGCGGCCTCGGCGCCGAACAGTTCCTTCACCCGGTCGATGGCCAGCCGCTCGACGACGTCGACGTGTGCGCAGCCGCCGTAGTAGCGGCGGCCCGGGTAGCCCTCGGCGTACTTGTTGGTCAGGACCGAGCCCTGGGCCTCCATGACGGCGGCCGGGGCGAAGTTCTCCGAGGCGATCATCTCGAGGGTGGACTGCTGGCGGTGCAGCTCGGCGCGCACGGCGGTGGCGATGTCCGGGTCGAGTTCGCCGAGCGGAAGCGCGAGAGGGGAGGCGAGTGTGCTGGTCGACGGGCTGGTTGCCATCTGTGCACCATCCTGGTGGCCGACTAATGCGCAACTGATATATCAGACTCTGCGGTACGGTATGGGAGCTCGCCGGACAGGTCAAGGGGGCTTTCATGCAGCAGCTGGCGACCGAGCCCGCAGGCGGAGAGCCGAGCGGCGCGGCGCCCGGCGAGGAGCTGTCGCTCGCCGAGCGCGCCTACCGCGCCATCCGCGACCGGCTCGTCATGCTCGAGATCCGCCCGGGCGCGCCGATCCACGAGGAGCAGCTGGCGCAGTCCCTCGGCGTCGGACGGACGCCGGTGCGGGAGGCGCTCAAACGGCTCCAGTACGAACGGCTGATCACGACCTACCCCCGGCGCGGCACCTTCGCCACCGAGGTCAACATCACGGATCTGGCCCATATCTCCGAGGTGCGCCAGGAACTGGAGCCGCTGGCCGCCGCCCAGGCCGCGCGCCGCGCCACGGCCGCGGACCGGGCGGCCCTGACGGCCCTGCGGCAGGAGCTGGAGAGCGCGCATTCAGGCCGGCACGGCGACAGCGCGCTCATGCACCTCGACCTCCAGGTCCACCGCGCCGTCTACGCCGCCGCGCACAACCCCTACCTGGAGGACACCCTCGTCCGCCACGACAACCTCGCCACCCGCATCTGGTGCCTGTTCCTCGACCGCCTGTCGGACATGGCCGGCCACATCGAGGAGCACGGGCCGTTGATCGAGGCGATCGTGGCGGGTGAACCGGAGAAGGCGGCGCAGCTCGCCCGCGGTCACGTCGAAGGGTTCGAGCGGGCGATTCGCGCGGCCATCTGACGGCGCGACGAGAGCCCCCGGGGTTCCCGGGGTCTCAGCCCAGGCGGGGCCGTCCCGCCAGCGTGGCCCACAGGTGCGGGGCGATGTCGTCCTCGGGGAGCTGGGCGATCATGTAGCGGACACAGCGTTCGATCTTGACCCGCCACAGCCGGGCCGCCTCGTTCCCGTCGGCGTCGCGCAGCGCGTCGTGGACGGCGGTGTCCTCGTCGGTGATGGTGACGAACGCCTGGCTGTAGTCCATGTCCAGCATCGTGACGAACATCCGCAGCCGGGCCGTGAGGTGCTCGAAGGTCCGGGCCGCCTGCGGCAGGTCGGCCGTACGGGCCAGGGCGTCCTGAAAGCGCAGGTCGACCTCCCGCAGCCGGGCGTGGTCCTTGTCCCGGGCGGCGGCGCGGACCTCTTCCAGGGCGGCTGAGGCCAGGGCGAGGTGCTCGGGGCCGAGCATGGCGACGCGGCGGATGAGCAGCGCGCCGAGGCTGGCGCGCAGCGCGTAGAGGTCCAGGACGTCCTTCGCCGTGAGGCCGGGGACGGCGGTCGCGCCGCCTGGGAGCGGATCGAGCATGCCCTCCTCGGCCAGGGCCCGCAGACCCGCGCGGACGGCCCTTCGGGAGAGGCCGAGGCGTGCCGCGAGCGGTGCCTCCCGGACACGTTCGCCGGGCCGGTGGCCACCGGCGAGGACCGCTTCCCTGAGCAGGCCGATGACCGGATCGGTGGTGATGGGGGCGCCGGGCGGGGCGTCGGGAGGTGTGGGCCGGGCGTCTTCGGAGAGTTCTGCGCGAGCTCGCGAGGGGTTCGAGTCGTAGTCACGGCCGCTGATCGCCGGAATGTCGTACGACGGGAGTGGTGCGGCGACCCGGGTGAAGGGGGCGGCCGCGGGGGTCCAGGTGGTGGACCAGGTGAGCAGGGCGTCACGGAGCCGGTGCGGACCGGACGCGGCCTTCCGGGGAGTGTGCCCCTCGCCGGCGAGGAGGCGCCGGGTCTCGTCGGTCCAGGCCGCCGGCGTGGGCGGGCGGTGCCAGCGCGGGCGTGGAGACGCGGACGGGTCCTGGGGGTCGAGGTGTGCGTACGCCTCCCCCGGTACGCCGTGTGCGAGGAGGTGGACGGCTGCCCCGGCACCGGCCGCTGACCGCACCTGCTCCAGGAAGGCGCGCAGGGCCGCGTGACCCGCGCCGGGCGGGGCACCGTCGCCCCGCAGCGCGGCGAAGCCGCAGGCCACGGCCAGGACGTGGGCTGCCTCCCCGTCCTGGCCGGACAACCGGTCTCCGGCTGTCGTCGAGGAGCCGCGTCCGGCCCGCACGGCCAGCACGCACACCGGCGGGGCGACGAACAGACCGATCCACTCCCCGGCCTCCGGCAGGGACCACGCCCGGCGCGACCCGGCCGCGGCGTGTGCCCCGGGCCGGACGCCGTAGGTCCGCCAGATGCGGCTCACCGTGCTCTGGCTCAGGCCGGTCTCGGCCGCCATGGAACGGGTCGACCAGTACGGCCGGGCGCCGGCCGGAGGTGGGGTGAGCGTGCGCACGAGGACGTGCGCCACGGTGTCGTCGTCGGCCGTGGGCGGCCGCCCGGGGCGGGGCTGCTCGTCCAGGCCGGCCAGCCGGTCGGCGAGGAACCGGGCCCGCCACTTGCCGACCATGTCGCGGGAGATGCCGAGGCGTTCGGCCACGGCGGTGTTGGTGGGCTCGTGCTCGCACGCCAGCACGATCCGCGCGCGCAGCGCACGGGCCTGTGAGCAGCTGCGGCTGCGGGTCCATGTCAGCAGCGCGGCCCGTTCCTCCTCGGTGAGGAGCACGGCGTCGCGGGGACGGCCAGGCATGGCGGGAACCGTAGCCGAACTTCCGACTCGGACACACCCCCGCGACCGGGGAATCGATGAGGGCGTTGTTGGCAGCCCGTGGTCTTCACATACTTCGTTGCCATCCGGCGGCCACGCTGCCGGCGTCCCCACGACACCGCGAGTTCGCCGCGCCCTGAGCCCCCACTCTCGCCGGGCGGCGCTCGTGCCATCGGCAACCGCACATCAACCCCGACCTGGCCTCCTGGACGCAGCCTCGCACAGGCACGTCCGGGAACCGCTCCCGGAGGCTGTGATGACCCCGACCGCAGGAAACCGACTGGATGACGCGCCCCTGTCGCGCTTCCACAAGAAACTCGCGCTGTACTCCTCCGGAGGCCCGTTCCTCGACGGCTACGTCCTGAGCATCATCGGCGTCGCCATGACGCAGATAACGCCCCAGCTGGACCTGTCCGACTCCGCCCAGGGGCTGATCGGCGCGTCCGCGCTGATCGGGATCTTCCTGGGCGCGTTCCTGGGCGGCTGGCTGACGGACAGGTTCGGCCGGCAGTTGCTCTACACCATCGACCTGATCGCCATCATCGTCTGCTCCGTCGCCCAGTTCTGGGCGTCCGACCAGGTGTGGCTGTTCATCCTGCGGCTGCTGATCGGCATGGCGGTCGGCGCGGACTACCCCATCGCCACCTCGCTGCTGGCCGAGTTCACCCCGCGCCGTTACCGGGGCCCGCTGCTCGGCGGTCTGGTCGTCATGTGGTTCGTCGGCGCCGCCACCGCCTACATCGTGGGCGAGCTCCTGCTGTCCGTCGGCGACGACGGCTGGCGGTGGATGCTGGCCAGCGCCACGCTGCCCGCCACGATCATCGTGCTGCTGCGCCACGGCACGCCCGAGTCACCGCGCTGGCTGGCGAACAAGGGCCGCACCGAGGAGGCCGAGGCGGTCCTGAAAAAGGTCTACGGCCCGGACGTCACGATCGCCGATCTGCCGGACGAGTCGGAACAGCGCGAGAACGTCGACATGAAGGCGATCCTGCGGTCCGGCTACGGCGGGCGGATGCTCTACATCTCCGTCTTCTGGACCTGTTCCATCGTGCCGCTCTTCGCGATCTACGCCTTCGGCCCGAAGATCCTCGACGCGCTCCAGCTGGAGGGCGGGCTCGCCAACATCGGCGAGGCCATGATCACCGTGATGTTCCTCATCGGCTGTGTGATCGCCCTGCTCGGCGTGAACCGTATGGGCCGTCGGCCCCTGGTCATCCACAGCTTCGTCTGGTCGGGCCTGGCCCTGCTGCTGCTCGGCATCTTCCCCGACGCCCCGTCGGGCGTGATCATGACGCTGTTCGCCCTGTACGCGGTCATCATCGGCGGCACCCAGATCCTCCAGTGGATCTACCCGAACGAACTGTTCCCGACGGAGGTGCGGGGCTCCGCCGTGGGCCTGGCCTCCTCGGCCAGCCGTATCGGTGCCGCCGTCGGCACCTACCTCGTCCCCATGGCCCTGACCGGCTGGGGCGTCGGCGGCACCATGCTCGCGGCCGCCGCCATCAGCCTCCTCGGCGCCGTCGTCTCGGTCTTCTGGGCGCCCGAGACCCGCGGCATGGCCCTGCACGAGGCCGCCGCTCTGACACCGCGGAGCGACAGGCCCGTCGGCCGCCCCGCCAACGCCTGACCGTCCGCCGGGGCCCTCGCCACCCGGTGAGGGCCCGGCGGGCCCCGCATCCTCACCCCGCGACCGTGCTGGAGGGCACCGATGAAGGACGTAGTGATCGTGGGCGGCGGCATCGCCGGACTGGCCGCCGGCTGGCGCCTGCGGCACTGGGACACGCTCCTGCTGGAGTCGGAGGGCAGGGTCGGCGGCCGCATCCGCTCCGAGCGCCGCGGACCGTACTGGCTCAACTGGGGCGGGCACGTCTACGCCGGCGGGAACTCGGCGACGACCTGGCTGCTGAACAGCACCGGTGTCGACGCGGTCCCGGTACCCGGCTCGCTGGCCGGGCTGTCGATGAACGGCAAGCTGCTGCTCAAGGGCCGGGTGGAGAGCTACCCGTTCCGCATCCCGATGCCGATGGCGGCCCGCGTCGGCATGGTGAAGGCCGGTGCCAAGGTCGCCCTGTCGGTGGCCCGCTACGCCCGGGTCGTGCAGCGGCGGCGGGGCGAGAGCGCGGCACAACGCCAGCAGCGCGTCTACGACTTCATGAACGACCGGTCCTTCAAGGACTTCATCGGCGACCTGCCCGAGGACGCCGAGGCCCTGTTCAAACCGACGGTGACGCGGTCCGCGGCCGACATCGACCAGCTCTCGGCCGGCGCCGGCGTCGGCTACTTCAGCCTGGTGTGGAACATCGGCGGCGGTCTCTCGCAGAGCATCCTCGGCGGCCCGTCCACCCTCACCGAGCGCATCGCCGCGTCCCTGGCCGGGCGGGTGCGGCTGAACGCGACCGTCGACGAGATCGTGCAGAAGAACGGCTCGGTCGTGGTCCGTTACCGGCAGGACGGCGCCGAGCGGGAGGTCGAGGCGCGCTGCGTCGTCCTGGCCACGCCCGCGACCGTCAGCCGCCGCGTCGCGGTCGACCTCGACAGCGACGTCCGCGAGGCGCTCTCGCAGATCGTCTACGGCCCCTATGTGAGCGCGGCGTTCCTCAGCGACGAGACCGGGCGCCAGGTCTGGGACGACGCCTACGGCATCGCGACGCCGAAGCGGTCCTTCAACGTCGCGCTGAACATGTCGAACGTCGTGCACGGCTACGAGCGGGAACGCCGGCCCGGCAGCAGCATCATGACCTTCTCGCCGGGCAGCCTGGCGCGCGATCTGCTCCAGCACGACGACGACAAGATCCGCCAGATCTATCTCGACGACCTGGACCAGGTCCTGCCCGGCTTCGCCGACCGGGTCGTCGAGGCCGAGGTGCAGCGCTGGCCCACCGGAGCGCCCTACTGCTTCCCCGGCCGCGGGAAGCTCCAGCAGACCCTGACCCGGCGCACCGGCAGGGTCCTCCTGGCCGGTGACTACCTCGGCACCCTCTACACCGAGACCGCGATCCAGACCGGCCTGTCCGCCGCGCAGGAGGCACAGAGCCTGCTGGCCACCGACCGGCAGTCCGTCCCCCGTCCCGTCCCCAGCTTCACCTGAGGAGTTTCCAGACATGTCGTCACAGCTGAGCGGTGTCCTGACCGCCCTGGCCACCCCGTTCGCGCCGGACGGGGAGATGGACGAGAAGACGCTGCGCCGCCTGGTCGACCGCAGCATCGACGGCGGGGTCGACGGCGTCGTCGCCTGCGGATCGACCGGCGAGTTCGCCGCGATGAGCGGGGCGGAACGCCGCCACCTGGTGGAGACCGTCGTCGACCAGACCGCCGGGCGCGTGCCCGTGATCGCCCAGACCGGCGCGCTGAGCACCAGGGAAGCGGTCGCACTGTCCCGGCACGCCCAGTCCGCCGGCGCCTCCGTCCTCATGGTCGTCGCACCGTACTACGAGCCGCTCACGCTCGCGGAGACGCTGCGCTATCTGCGCACGGTCGCCGATGCCGTGGACCTTCCGGTCATGCTCTACAACCTGCCGGGCGCCACCGGGGTCAACCTCTCGCCGGACACCGTCGGGCAGCTCGCCCGCGAGGTCGAGAACATCCGGTACATCAAGGACACCAGCGCCGACATGGCCCAGGCCGGGCAGCTGATTCACCGCCACGGCGACGTCATCTCCACCTTCGTAGGCTGGGACAGCCTCCTGCTGACCGCCGTCGCCGAGGGCGCCGCCGGCGTCATGGCCGGGACCGCGAACGTGATGCCGGCCGAACTCGCTTCCATCCACCGCGCGTTGCGGGCCGGCGACCTCGGCCGGGCGCGAGCGGAGTGGGCGCGGATCTACCCGCTGATGGACGCGATCATGTCCGCTCCGTTCATCCCGGCGATCAAGGCCGCCCTGGACGCCACCGGTTTCCCGGCCGGACCTCCACGTGAGCCGCTGCTCGGCCTCGACGCGGCCACGACCGCGCGGATCTCCGCTCTCGTCCAGGAACTTCCGCGCCTGTCCGAAGGGGGCAACTGACCATGACCGCCACCACCCACAGCACAGTGGCCAAGGTCCGGCGCCCATCGGACGCACCGCCCCTGATCACCCCGGCCGACCTCCCTCCGGCCGGGCACTTCATCGACGGCGCGTTCCTCGACGGCTCGCCCGAGCGGCTCATCGACGTGGTCGACCCGAGTACGGAGGACGTCATCGTCCGGGTCCCCGAGGGAACCGCCGAGGACATCGACCGCGCGGTCGCCGCAGCGGTGGCGGGCCAGGAGCGCTGGGCCCGGCTGGTCCCCAAGGAGCGCTCCGAGGCGCTGCACGCCGTCGCGGACCGGCTGGCCGGGCACACCGATCTCCTGGCCCGGCTGGAGTCGGCGAACACCGGCAAGCCCCTCGCGGTGTCCAGGGACGACATCGCCATGGCGATCGACACCTTCCGTTTCATGGCCGGTGCGGTGCGCGCGGGCACCTCCATGGCGGCCGGGGACTACGCCGAGCACCACCTGTCCGTCATCCTGCGGGAACCGCTCGGCGTGATCGGCGTGATCACGCCGTGGAACTACCCGCTGCTCATGGCGGCCTGGAAGCTCGCGCCCGTTCTCGCGGCCGGCAACACCCTCGTGATCAAGCCGTCCGAGCAGACCCCGCTGACCACCCTGAAGTTCGCCGAACTGGTCGCCGATCTCCTGCCGCCCGGGGTGCTGAACGTCGTGAACGGCTACGGCCCGGTCGCCGGAGCCCGGCTCGCCGAGCATCCGGACGTGGACATGATCGCCCTGACCGGCTCGGTCGCCAGCGGTCGTGCGGTGGCCCGGGCCGCCGCCGGGAGCCTGAAGCGGGTGCACCTCGAGCTCGGCGGCAAGGCCCCGGTCGTGATCTTCCCGGACGCCGATCCGGCCGCCGCCGCGTCGGCACTGCGCGTCGCGGGCTTCTGGAACGCGGGCCAGGAATGCGGGGCCGCGTGCCGTGTCCTCGTCCACGAGTCGATCGCCGAGGTGTTCGTCGAGAGGCTCGTCGGCGAGGTCCGCACCCTGGCGGTCGGTGAGCCTCGCGCCGGTGAGGACATCGAGGTCGGCCCCATGGTCTCCAGGGCTCACTTCGACCGGGTCACGGGCTTCCTGGAGCGCGCGAAGACCGAAGGCGTCCGCGTGGCGACCGGCGGCGGGGCACTGGACGGACCGGGCTACTTCGTGGCCCCTACCGTGCTGGTCGACGTCCCCGAGGGGGCCGAAGTCGCCCGCGAGGAGATCTTCGGTCCGGTCATCACCGTCGAGACCTTCAGCGACGAGGAGGAAGCGGTCCGGCGCGCCAACGACGTCCCCCTGGGCCTGTCGGCCTCCGTCTGGACCGAGAACGCCCGCCGCGCTCACGCCGTGGCCGCGCGCCTCGACTTCGGAACCGTCTGGGTCAACTCCCACCTCGTGCTCGCGAGCGAGGTCCCCTGGGGCGGCTTCAAGGGCTCCGGCTACGGCCGTGACCTGTCGGTGTACGCCCTGGACGACTACACGCGAACCAAGCACGTCATGCACAACCACGAGCGCTGATCCACCCCGGCGGGAGTCACGGTAGCGGGCGTCCAGCGAAGGTACCCGCCACCGATTACGTTCAAATGCGCACAGAAAGGACATATAACAGGTCGGGGTCACCTGCGGAGGCACCGTGGAGGCACGCGTACCGGAGGATCTCGCGGTCGTCGTCGACGCCCGTGGGGCGATCATGGCGTGGAGCGACGGCGCTCGCCACCTGCTCGGCTACGACGCCGCCGAGATCGTGGGCCGGGCCGTCGGCGGACTGCTCGCCGCCGACCTCCCGGAATCCACGCGGCAGCATGTGGCCGACGGGCAGCGGTGGGCCGGTGAGGTGGCCCTGCGGCACCGGGACGGCCACCGTGTCGTGGTGCAACTGCGGGGAACGCCCCTCGCGGCAGCCGGTCGCGGGCAGCTCTGGCTGGTGACCGGCACCGCACCGGCGTACCCGGTGAGGCGGGCCGAGCCCAAAGCCCTGACCCTGTGGGACCTCACGCTCTCCCAGCTCCCGGTGCCGGTGGCCGTCTACGACCGGGAGGCCCGGCTCGTGGCCGCCAACGAGATCATGACCCAGGTGATGGGCCTGGCCGTGGAGGAGATGAAGGGCCTGACCCTGTGGGAGATCCACCCCACCCGTCCCTTCGACGAGTACGACCGCCTCCAGCGGGAGGTCCTGCGCACCGGGGAGATGATCTTCCACGAGGAGCACGGCCTGGCTCCGGGCGAGACCCGGCGGCATGCCTGGTCCATGTACATGTCGCCGCTGAAGGACGAGACCGGCACGGTCCAGGGGCTGTCCGCGACCGTGTTCGACACCACGGAGCAGTCCTGGGCCCGCCGCCGGCTGGCGGTGCTCAACGACGCCAGCCTCCGCATCGGGAGCACCCTGGACGTGGCCCGGACGGCGGACGAGCTGGCCGAGGTGGCGGTGAGCGGATTCGCGGACTTCGTCACCGTGGACCTGCTGGAGTCCGTCGCCCTGGGTGACGAGCCGGAACCGCTGCCGCTGGACGCGCCGGTCACCGTGCGGCGCACCGCCCAGCGGTCGGTGCTGGCGGGCTGCCCCGAGTCGGTGATCCCCTCGGGCGGGACGACGCTCTACCCCGTGGACACGCTGCCCGTGCGGACGCTGGTCGCCGGCCGGGGCACCCGGCACCGGCCGGGCGATCCGGGGATGCGGGAGTGGATCAGGTCCTCGCCCGCGCGCGCCGAGTCCGTGGCCAAGCACATGATCCACTCGGTGATGATGGTGCCGCTGCGCGCCCGGGGAGTGACCCTGGGGCTGGTGCACTTCCTGCGGCACCGGACGCCGGAGGCGTTCAGCGAGGACGACCTGCTGCTGGCGGAGGAGATCGTCGCCAGGGCGGCGGTGAGCGTGGACAACGCCCGCCGCTACACCCGGGAACGCCGCACGGCGCTGGCGCTCCAGCGCAGTCTGCTGCCCGACCGGCCTCCGGAGCTGGCGGCCATGGAGGTCGCCTACCGCTATCTGCCGACCGGTTCCGGAGCGGACATCGGCGGCGACTGGTTCGACGTGATCCCGCTGTCCGGCGCCCGGGTCGCCCTGGTCGTGGGCGACGTGGTGGGCCACGGCATCCACGCCTCGGCCACGATGGGCCGGCTGCGGACCGCCGTGCGGACGCTCGCGGATGTCGATCTCGCCCCCGACGAGCTGCTCACCCAGCTGGACGATCTCGTCCTCCGGCTCGACCGGGAAGAGGGCCCGGAGGTGCGCGGGCGGTCGGCGGAGGCATCGGGGCAGGTCGGCGCGACCTGTCTGTACGCCGTGTACGACCCGGTGTCCCGCCGCTGCACCATGGCCCGCGCCGGGCATCCGCAGCCCGCCCTGGTCGCACCGGACGGCTCCGTACGGTTCCTCGACCTGCCGGCCGGGCCGCCGCTGGGCCTGGGCGGCCTGCCGTTCGAGGCGATCGAGGTGCGGCTGGAGGAGAACAGCCTGCTCGCGCTCTACACCGACGGGCTGATCGAGGCCGCCGACCATGACATCGAGGTCGGGCTCGGCCTGCTGCGCCAGGCGCTGAGCAGCCCCGCCGACGCGCTGGAGGAGACCTGTGACCGGGTGCTGCGGACCGTGCTGGCGGGCCGTTCCGCTGACGACATCGTCCTGATGCTGGCCCGGACGGCCGCGCTCGGCGCCGAGCAGGTGCAGACCTGGCAGCTGCCACCGGACCCCGCCGCCGTGGCCCGGGCCCGCAAGCTGGCGGGCGGACAACTGGCCGCCTGGGGACTGACGGAGGCGGCGTTCACGACGGAACTGATCGTCAGCGAACTGGTCACCAACGCCCTGCGCTACGGCGGCGCCCCCATCGAACTGCGGCTGATCCGCGACTCGACCCTCATCTGCGAGGTGTCCGACGGCAGCAACACCGCACCCCATCTGCGCCGGGCCCGCGTCTTCGACGAGGGCGGCCGCGGCCTGCTCCTCGTCGCCCAGCTCTCCGACCGCTGGGGCACCCGCCAGACCGCCACGGGCAAGACCATCTGGGCGGAACAGCCGCTGCCCGCCGCGCCGGCCCTCTGAGCCACCGGCCGCACGCGCCCGGGCCAGGAGGCGGGCGTGTCCGAAACGGATTGCCGACACGTGTGAGGGGTACTCCGACGATCTTGGAAGACCGGCCCCTGAGCCGGACGTCGGAAGGAGAGCCGTGTCTGATGAGACGGTGAGGAACGTGTTCGTGCTAGGGCTCGACGAGGCCAATCTGCCGACCCTTCGGCAGGTCCCAGGAGCTCAACGGCTGCGTTTTCACCCGCTGCTGACCGTCGAGGAACTCCAGGTCGGGGAGGTGCACCTGCCCTCGTTGCTGGACAAGGCCCAAGGTGTGCTGGACGCCTTCGACGGGAGCATCGACGCGATCGTCGGCTACTGGGACTTCCCGGTCAGCACCCTCGTGCCGATCCTGAGCGAACGCTACGGCACCCGCAGTACGAGCCTGGAGTCGGTGGTCAAGTGCGAGCACAAGTACTGGAGCCGGCTGGAACAGCAGAAGGCCACCGACCGGCACCCCCGCTTCGGCAGGGTCGACCTGTCGGCCGAGCCGCCGGGCCCGCCGGAGAAGGTGACCTTCCCCATGTGGCTCAAGCCCGCGCTCTCCTACTCCTCCGAGCTCGCCTTCGGAGTCGATGACGAAGGGGAGTTCCGCGCGGCGGTCGCCGAGATCCGCGACGGCATATCCCGTATCGGGGGCCCCTTCGAGCACATCCTCGAACGCATCGACCTGCCGCCGGAGATGGACGGCGTGGGCGGCCAGGTCTGCCTGGCGGAGGAGTCGATGTCCGGCGTCCAGGTCGCCGTGGAGGGCTACGTCCACGAGGGCAAGGTGACGATCTACGGAGTCCTGGACTCGATCCAGTACCCGGACTCCCCCTGCTTCCTGCGCCACCAGTACCCCTCGACGCTGCCCCAGCCGGTCATCGCGGAGCTCCACGACGTCTCCGAGCGTGTGATGCGGCAGATCGGAATGGACTCGGCCACCTTCAGCATCGAGTACTTCTACGACCCGCGGACCCAGGGGATCAGCCTGCTGGAGATCAACCCCCGGCACTCCCAGTCGCACGCGGAGCTGTTCCAGTACGTGGACGGCGTGCCCAACCACCACTGCATGGTCAGCCTCGCCCTCGGCGAGGACCCCCGCATGCCGCAGGGCGAGGGCCCGTACGCGATGGCGGCGAAGTGGTACCACCGCTGGTTCACCGACGGAGTGGTGCGCCGGGTGCCCGGGCCCGAGGAGATCGCCCGTATCGAACGGGAGACCCCGGGCGTGCGCATCGAGGTGGTCCCCGAGGAAGGCACCCTGCTCTCGGACCTCCCCGGGCAGGACAGCTACAGCTACGAGTTGGCGCACATCTACACCGGCGGAGCGAACGAGGAGGAGCTGCGGGAGAAGTTCGACCACTGCGTGGCCGCCCTGGGCCTCGTCTTCGACGAGCCCCCGGCCGAGTGAAGCGCCACCGGAGTGAACCCCGAGAGTAAGGAGCACGTGGGTTCCATGCGTTACGTGACCAACCTGCCGTACGCGACGAAGGAAGACGAGCACGTCACGATCCCGATGTCCGACGGGGTCCGGCTCTCCGCGCACATCTGGCGCCCGACCTCCTCGGACCAGGAGCCGGTGCCCGCGGTGCTGGAGTACATCCCGTACCGCAAGCGCGACCTGACGGCCGTACGCGACTCGATCCACCACCCCTACCTCGCCGGGCACGGCTACGCCTGCGTCCGCGTCGATCTGCGCGGCACCGGCGACTCGGAAGGCGTGCTGCGGGACGAGTACCTGGAGCGGGAGCAGGCGGACGCGGAGGAGGTCCTGGCCTGGCTGGCGGAACAGCCCTGGTGCGACGGCGGCACGGGCATGATGGGCATCTCCTGGGGCGCGTTCGCCGCGCTCCAGGTGGCGGCCCGCCGGCCGCCCGGCCTGAAGGCCATCGCCATCGCCTCCTTCACCGACGACCGGCACGCCGACGACATGCACTACATGGGCGGCGCCCTGCTGTCGGACAACCTGGCCGAGGCGGGCACCATGTTCGCCTACGCCACCTGCCCGCCGGACCCGGCCGTGGTCGGCGACCGCTGGCGGGAGATGTGGCACGAACGGCTGGAGCACACCGAGCCCTGGGTGCTGGAGTGGCTGCGCCATCAGCGCCGTGACGACTACTGGCGGCACGCCTCGGTGTGCGAGGACTACTCGAGCGTGCGCTGCCCGGTGCTGGCCTCCAGCGGCTGGGCGGACGGCTACTCCAACGCCGTGACCCGGCTGCTCGGCCATCTGGACGTGCCCCGCAAGGGGCTGATCGGCCCCTGGTCGCACAAGTTCCCCCACCTCGGGGAGCCCGGCCCCGCCATCGGCTACCTCCAGGAACTCGTGCGGTGGTGGGACCACTGGCTCAAGGACGTCGACAACGGCGTCATGGACGGTCCCATGCTGCGGACGTGGATGCAGGAGAGCGTGCCGCCCTCCACCTCCTACGAGGAACGGCCGGGCCGCTGGGTGGGCGAGCCTGACTGGCCGTCCCCGCACATCCGGCCGGTGGTGCATCCGCTCTCCCGGCACACGATCGGGCCGCCGCAGGACGCGGAAGGGACGCCGGCCGGTGATGCGCTGACCGTGCAGTCCCCGCTGTCGGTGGGCCAGTTCGGAGGCAAGTGGGCCTCCTACAACGCGCCCCCCGACCTGCCGTACGACCAGCGCGAGGAGGACGGCGGTTCCCTCGTCTTCGACACCGAGCCCCTGACCGAGCAGGTGGAGATCCTCGGCTCGCCGAGCGTGGAGCTCGACCTGTCGGTGAGCGAGCCGGTCGCCATGGTGGCCGCGCGGCTGTCCGACGTGAGCCCCGACGGCGCCGCGACCCGTGTCTCGTACGGCATTCTGAACCTCACCCGCCGCGACAGCACGGAGGCTCCCGAGCCGCTGGAGCCAGGCCGGCGCTACCGCGCGACGATCCCGCTGAACGGTGTGGCACAGGCGTTCCCGCCGGGCCACCGCATCCGGCTCTCCCTCTCGACGTCCTACTGGCCGCTGGCCTGGCCCCCGCCGAAGCCGGCCCTGCTCAGCGTCCACGAGCACTCCAGCACGCTCGTCCTGCCGGTCCGGCCGGTGGACGAACCGGACGAGGTGCCGTCGTCCCCCTTCGGCGAACCCGAGGGCACTCCCCCGCTCACCACGAGCCAGCTGACGCCCCCCGAGGAGCGCTGGGAGGTCAAGCGTGACCTGGTCGGCTACCACGCGGAGCTGGACATCATGAAGGACCGGGGCACGGTTCGCTTCGACGACATCGGCATCGAGGCCGGCCGTCGCGCCCACGAGCGCTACACGGCGGTCGCCGACGACTTCACCTCGGCCTCCGGCGAGTCCACCTGGACCATGCGGTTCCGGCGGGACGACTGGGACGTGCGGGTGGTGACGCACACCCAGCTGCGATGCGACGAGACGGACTTCTTCGTGGACGCGACCCTCGACGCGTACGAGGCCGACCGCCGCGTCTTCTCCCGCACCTGGAACGAGAAGGTGCCGCGCGACCTGCTGTAGCACGCGCCGGCTACGTGGGGCGCAGGGGCAGGTCGCTCTCGGTGTGCGCCACGAAGTCGTCCACGAGCCGGTGGAAGAGCGTCGCCAACTGCCCTAGCTCCTCGGGTGACCATGCCGCCAGGGCCAGCTCCATGCCCTGGCGGCGCACCCGTTGCATGCGGCCGGCCGCGGCCAGGCCGGCCTCGGTGAGCCGGACGCGCTGGGCGCGGCGGTCGTCCGGGTCCGGGACGCGGGTCACGTAGCCGGCCCGCTCCAGGTTCCGCAGCTGCCGGGTGACGTGGGACGCCTCCACCGACAGCCGGGCCGCCAGCGTCCCGGGCCGCAGCGGCTCGCTCTCGGCGACGTGCCGCAGGATCGCCGCGGCGGCCCGGTCCAGCGAGAGTCCCGACTCGGCCATCAGACGCTCGTGCTGCCGGGCCCGGCCGGCCAGGTACGTGATGCGTGTGAGGGCTTGCTCGATCTGGGCCAGGGCCGTCGAGGCGGGCTCCGCCACGGGATGCGGTGTGGGCATGGAGCCATCCTAAAAAAGTTGCTTGACTTACGCAAGGAGAATCTGCTTGCCTAAGTTAAGCAACCGCGCTTCCCCGTCACTCCCGGAGGCTTCCATGTCCCACCCCGTCGCCCACCACGCGAAGACCGGATCAGCCGCTCCGCCCAGATCGAACGCCGTGGTCGGGGTTCTCGCCTTCGCCGGGATCGTGGTCTCGCTGATGCAGACCCTGGTCATCCCGATCGTCCCCGAGCTGCCGCGCTACCTCGACGCCTCCGCGTCGAACGCCGCCTGGGCGATCACCGCCACCCTGCTGGCCGCCGCCGTCGCCACTCCGGTCGTCGGCCGCCTCGGTGACATGTTCGGCAAGCGCCGCATGCTGCTCGTCAGCCTGGGGCTGCTGGTGTCCGGCTCGGTCGTCTGCGCCCTGAGCGACTCGCTCGTCCCGATGATCGCCGGCCGGACCCTCCAGGGCCTGGCGGCGGCCGTCGTCCCGCTCGGCATCAGCATCATGCGGGACGTCCTGCCCGCCGAGCGGCTCGCCGGCTCCACCGCCCTGATGAGTGCCTCCCTGGGCGTCGGCGGCGCCCTCGGCCTGCCCGCCGCCGCCTTCATCGCCGACCGCTACGACTGGCACACGCTGTTCTGGATCTCCGCCGCCCTCGGTGTCGTCGCCCTGGCGCTCCTGGTGCTGATCGTGCCCGAGTCGAAGGTCCGCACCGGCGGCAGCTTCGACCTGCTCGGCTCCCTCGGCCTGTCGGCCGCGCTGGTGTCCCTGCTGCTAGCCGTCTCCAAGGGCGGCGACTGGGGCTGGACCAGCGGCACGACCCTGGGTCTGTTCGCCACCGCGGTCGTGGTCTTCCTGCTGTGGGGACGGTACGAACTGCGCACCGGCCAGCCGCTGGTGGACCTGCGCACCACCGCCCGCCGCCAGGTGCTGTTCACCAACCTCGCCTCGGTCGCGCTCGGCTTCTCGATGTTCGCCATGTCCCTCGTCCTGCCCCAGGTCCTCCAGCTGCCCGAGCAGACCGGCTACGGGCTGGGCAAGTCCATGCTGGCCGTCGGCCTGATCCTGGCCCCGCAGGGACTGGTGATGATGGCCATGTCCGCCGTGTCCGCCGCCCTCACCAAGGCGAAGGGCCCCAAGATCACCCTGATGATCGGCGCCGTCGTCGTGGCCGCCGGGTACGGATTGAGCATCGTGCTGATGTCCGAGGTCTGGCACATCGTCCTGGTCGCCTGTGTCATCGGCGGCGGTGTCGGCTTCGCCTACGGGGCGATGCCCGCCCTGATCATGGGCGCGGTGCCGGCCTCCGAGACGGCGGCGGCGAACAGCCTCAACACCCTGATGCGCTCCATGGGAACGTCGTTCGCCAGCGCCCTCGCGGGCGTCATCCTGGCGCAGCTGACGACCGGCTTCGGGGGGCACGCCCTGCCCTCCGAGAACGGCTTCAAGACCGTCATGGCCCTCGGTGCCGGCGCGGCCCTGCTGGCCTTCTTCCTCGCCTCGTTCCTCCCGCGCCGGCAGACCGCCGCCGCAGCGGACCAGCAGGCCGAAGCGCCCGCCGAACCCGCCGAGGCCTCCGGGGCGCGCTCCTAGGGCCTGTCTGACAAATCCCCGTCGTCCGCCCGAAGGGCGGGCTCCGCGGCGTCTGGTGCGTGCGATCGCAAGGCGCCGGAGCGTCCTCGTGGCGGAGCCACGTGGGCGGTTCGGCAACGCGGCGAGCGTGCGTGCCAGACGCCGCGGAGCAGGCGTGGATTTGTCAGACAGGCCCTAGTGAGCAGCAGCCCAGGCGCCGGCCTCCGAACGGCCGTGGTGTAGCCCGCTGCACCCTCGGTTCGGGAGCGCGCTCCCTCGTCGCGGCACGCGGCCGACGGGATCGTGGTGAGCAGGCCGGAAACGCCGAACTCACCCTCCCTTCCCCGCATCCCACCCGAGAGGTACCTCCATGTCCGCACTCCTCGCCACCGTCAAGTCGTTCGTCGCCAACCTGCTGCTCTGGAGCTTCTTCACCGTCGGTCTCGGCGCCGCCCTGGGCGCCGGTGCCGTCCTCGACGGCACCCGGAAGGACGTGGCGACCATCGCCGGGTCCGCCGTCGCGCTCGTCACCGGCACGCGGCTCGCGAAGAAGCCGAGGATCAAGGGCTTCCTGTCCAGGCCGGGCACGCTCTGGTTCCTGTTCCTGTTCAACGGTGGTGCGGCCGTGGCGATGTACTTCGCCCTGGACGGCGTGAGGGGAATCGCCGCCGCTGCCTCCATGGGGCTCGTCTCGCTCGGCGCGGCCGGCGGGATCGTCGCCCACCACCGCGCCACGGCCCACGCCTGAGACATCGCGGCCCGACGTCGAGTGACGTGCGTCACGTCAGCTCGAGGTCAGGGAGCTGACCGGGAGCTGTCAGCCCGCTCCGCTTCCATACCGATGCCCCGACTCCGCCCCTCCCCCGCCCGACATCACTGAGGAGACGTCATGTCCGATGCCCTGTCCTGCCCCGTCACCGGCGCCACCGGCCCGTTGCCCGAGTACCCGCTGCCGCGCGCCGCGGAGTGCCCGCTGGCTCCGGCCCCGGTCGCCCAGGAACTGCGGGACGAGAAGCCGATCACCAAGGTGCGGATCTGGAACGGCAGCACGCCCTGGCTGGTCACCCGCCACGCCGACCAGCGGGCCCTGCTGACCGACTCCCGCGTCAGCGACGACGACCTCGACCCCGGCTTCCCGTACGTGAACGCCCACCGGGCGTCCATCGCTGCGAACTCCCCGCGGCTCATCACCAACACGGACGCCCCGGAGCACACGCGGCTGCGGCGGACCGTCAACGGGCCGTTCGTCGTCAAGCGGATCGAGAAGATGCGGGAGCCGGTCCAGAAGATCGTCGACGACCTGATCGACCAGCTGCTCGCCGGCCCCAACCCGGTCGATCTGCTCAAGGCGATCGCCCTGCCGGTGCCGTCCCTGGTCATCGCCGAACTGCTCGGAGTGCCGTACTCGGACCACGACTTCTTCCAGCGCAGCAGCAGCCTGGTGCTGGACAGCTCGGTGTCGGCGGAGGAGGCCAGGAGGGTCAGCGGTGAGCTGGCCGCCTATCTGGACAGCCTGATCACGCGGAAGGCGGCCGACCCGGACGACGACGTGCTGTCGGAGATGGCCGGCCGGGTGCGGGCCGGCGAGATGACACACACCGAGGCCGTCCACATGGGCGTCGCGATGCTGATCGCCGGTCACGAGACCACCGCGACGATGATCAGCCTCGGCACCCTCGCCCTGCTCCAGCACCCCGGCCAGCTCGCCCTGCTGCGCGAGAGCGACGACCCGAAGCTGGTCGCGAACGCGGTGGACGAGGTGCTGCGCTATCTGTCCATCGTCCAGACCGGCGTACGCCGGGTCGCCAAGGACGACATCGAGATCGGTGACGTCGTCATCCGCAGGGGCGACGGCATCATCTTCGACCTGCACGCCGCGAACTGGGACCCGGAGGTCTTCCCCGAGGCCGAGCGGCTGGACATCACCCGCCCGGCCCGAATCCACCAGGCGTTCGGCTACGGCCCCCACCAGTGCCTGGGCCAGAACCTGGCCCGCCTGGAACTCCAGGTCGTCTACGGCACGCTCTACCGCCGCGTCCCGACCCTGCGGCTGGACGCGGCGATCGAGGACCTGGAGTTCGACCACACCGGGACGACCTACGGCGTGCACAGCCTGCCCGTGGCCTGGTGAACCCTCCCTCTCCCCTCCTGAAGGAACAAGAGATGACAAGCATGCGTGTGGAGTTGGACGTACCGAAGTGCGTGGCGTCGGGGCAGTGCGTGATGGCCGCGCCTGACGTCTTCGACCAGCGGGACGACGACGGGGTCGCGATCCTGCTGGAGGAGCGGCCCGGCGAGGAACTGCGCGGCGAGGTGGAGGAGGCCGTGGCGATCTGCCCGGCCGCCGCGATCCGGCTGGTGGAGTCGTGAGGCGCGTCGTGGTCGTCGGCGCCTCGGCCGCCGGGCTCGCGGCCGTGGAGACGCTGCGCCGGGCGGGCTACGACGGCACGCTCACCCTCGTCGGTGACGAGCCGCGCGCCCCGTACGACCGTCCCCCGCTGTCCAAGCAGATCCTCTCCGGCGAGTGGGGCACCGAGCGGTTGCCGCTGCGCCCGCGGACCGACCTCGACGCTCTCGGCCTCGACCTGCGGCTGGGGTCGGCGGCGACCGGGCTGGACATGACGGGCCGTACGGTGTGTCTGGCCGACGGGGAGCGAGTGCCCTACGACGGGCTGATCGTGGCCACCGGGGTGCGGCCGCGGCGGCTTCCCGGTGACGGCGGCGCACACGTGCTGCGCACCCTGGACGACGCTTTGGCGCTGCGCGAGCGGCTGCGGCCGGGCTGCCGGCTGGTCGTGGTGGGCGCCGGGTTCCTCGGTGCCGAGGCCGCCGCGGTGGCGTGGGGTCTCGGTGCCCGGGTGACCCTGCTGGAACCGGCTCCCGTGCCGCTGGCGCACGCCGTCGGCACCGAGGTCGGGCAGGTGCTCTCGCAGGCCCACCTCGACCGCGGTGTGGAACTGCGCACCGGTGTCACCGTGACCGGGGTGACCGACGGGGGCGTGCGGCTCGCGGACGGCGAACTCGTCGAGGCCGACGAGGTGCTGGTCGCCATCGGCTCGCTGCCCAACACCGAGTGGCTGGCGGACAGCGGGCTGCGGGTCGGCGACGGCGTGCTCTGCGACGAGCACTGCGAAGCCGCGCCGGGCGTCTACGCGGCCGGTGACGTGGCCCGGTGGGACAACCGGCTGTTCGGGACGTCCATGCGGATCGAGCACCGTACGAACGCCGCGGAGCAGGGCATGGCCGCCGCCCGCAACCTGCTCGCCGCGCCGGAAGCGCGCAGGCCGTTCGCACCGGTGCCGTACTTCTGGTCCGACCAGTACGACATGAAGATCCAGGCATACGGCTATCTGCGCGGGCACGACGAAGTCGCCGTGGTGGACGGGGACTTGGTCGAGCGCAGGTTCGTGGCCGCCTATCGCACCGGCGAGCGGCTGACCGGAGCCCTCGCGGTCGGTATGCCGCCCAAGGCCGTCCGCGGCTGGCGGCAGGCCATCGCGGGCGGGACGGCCTGGAGCGACGCCGTACCGGCCGCCGGCACCGAGGCGGCCTGACCCCGGGCGGGAGCGGACCCGTGCCGCTCCCGCCCTCTCTCAGCAAGGAGATCGCATATGCACAACCGTACGGACGACCCGCGCGACGTGGTCGTCGTCACCGGAGCGGGCGGGATGGGAACGGCGGTAGCGCGCCGGCTGGGCAGCGGACGGACGCTGATCCTCGCCGACCACGCGCCCGAGCGGCTCGATCAGGTCGTGACGGAGTTGGGCGCCGAGGGATACACGGCGCGGGGCGTGCCGACCGACGTCTCCGACCGTGCCTCGGTGGAGCGACTCGCCCGGACGGCGGCGGAGCAGGGGCGCGTCACCGCCGTGGTGCACACCGCCGGGGTCGCCGCCGCGACGGCCTCGGTCCGCAGGATCCTCGACGTGGACCTGCTCGGCACGGTCTATGTGATCGAGGCGTTCGAGAAGGTGGCCGTGAGAGGCACCTCGCTCGTCTGTGTCGCCAGTCTGGCCGGGCACATGGCCTCGATCAGCGCCGAGGACGAGGCCGCCCTGGCGACGGCTCCCGCCGAGGAGCTGCTCGGTCTTGACGCCGTCACGGGGCTCGGCGACGACGCGACCGCCGCCTACATCCTCGCCAAACGCGCCAACCACGTCCGCGTGCAGGCCGCCGCCCTCGCCTGGAACCGGCTCGGCGCCCGCGTCAACACGCTCAGCCCCGGTGTCATCGCCACCGCCATGGCGAAGGCGGAGGCCGACTCGGACGCCGACGGGCACATGCTCAGGATGCTCGACGCGTGCGGCGCGGGCCGGCCTGGCACACCGGGCGAGATCGCCGACGCGGTGGCCTTCCTCACCGGCCCCGAGGCGCGGTACGTCACCGGCACCGATCTGCTCGTCGACGGCGGGCAGGCGGCCTGGATCCACCGGCACATGCGGCGCCAGGGATGACGGTGGCCGAACGGGCCGGTCCGGCCGGCGTCTTGGGCGGAGCGGTGCGGCAGGCCGGGCGGGCCACGCTCCATCTGTTCACCGCCGCGCTGCTGGCCTTCGGCCTGTACCTGTTCATCACCGTGCTGCTGATCACGGCGATCGCCACGGTCTGCGTCGTGGGGGCGTGGCTGCTGCCCGAGACGGTGCTCCTGATCCGCCGGATAGCCGGGGCGAAGCGCGCCCTGGTGGCCGCCTGGACGGGCCGGGAGATCCCCGAGGCGTACGAGCCCGTCACCGGTCCGTTGAAGGAGCGGCTGCGCATCGCGGTCCGGGACCCCGGCACCCTCGCCGACCTGCGCTGGATGGCGGCCTCCTATGTCTACGGGGCCCTGTTCTTCCTGGCCCTGCCCCTGTGGCCGCTGGGTCTGGTCGTCGACGGCGTGCGGTGCGGTCCGGCGCGCCGTGAGGCGCTCGTCCTGCCGTTGATCACCCGCCTCGCCGATGTGGAGGCCGGCTGGTCGGAGACCCTGCTCAAGCCCTCGCCCAGGGCGCGGCTGGCCGCCCGGGTCGAGGAGCTGGCCGCCACCCGGACGGACGCGATCGCGGCGCACGGGGCCGAACTGCGCCGCATCGAGCGGGATCTGCACGATGGGGCACAGGCCCGGCTGGTAGCGCTGTCCATGCGGATCGGGCTCGCGGTGCGCGCCTACGACCGTGACCCGCGGGCCGCGCACCGGCTGCTGGCCGGCGCGCAGGAGCAGGCCGAGGAGGCGCTGACCGAGCTGCGGCACGTGGTGCGGGGCATCCATCCGCCGATCCTCAGCGACCGGGGCCTGGTCGGTGCGGTGCGGGCCCTGGCCGCGGTCAGCGGGCTCGAGGTGACCGTGCGGGTGGCCGGCCTGGAGGGCGAGGGGGTCCGGGCCCCGGCCGCGGTCGAGGCGGCCACCTACTTCGCCGTGGCGGAGGCGCTCACCAACGCCGCCAAGTACAGCGGCGCCGGTCGGGCGTCGGTCGTCCTGGAACGCCTGCGCACCGGGCTGCGGGCCGTCGTCCGGGACGAGGGCGTGGGCGGCGCGGACGAGTCCGGCGGCGGTTCCGGGCTGCTGGGCATCCGCCGCCGTGTCGCCGCCCTGGACGGGACCGTGACCGTGACCAGCCCCGTCGGGGGGCCTACCGTGATCGAAGTGGAGCTGCCGTGCGTGTGGTGATCGCCGAGGACAACGCCCTGCTCAGAGAAGGGCTCGTGCTGTTGCTGACCTCGGCCGGGCACGAGGTGGCGGCCGTCGCGGGCACCGGCCCCGAGGTCCTCCCCGCGCTGCTGGAGCACCGTCCGGACGCGGCCGTGCTCGACGTCCGGATGCCGCCGGGCTTCCGGGACGAGGGCCTGCGCGCCGCGCTGGAGGCCCGCGAGAGAATTCCCGGGCTGCCCGTGCTGGTGCTCTCGCAGTACGTGGAGGAGTCGTACGCCGCCGAGTTGCTGGGCGGCGGGGCGAGCGGGGTCGGTTATCTGCTCAAGGACCGGGTGGGCCGGGTGGACGAGTTCCTCGAGGCGCTGGACCGGGTCGCGGGAGGCGGCACGGCCCTGGACCCGGAGGTGGTCACCGAGTTGCTCGGCCGGCGCCGCGACTCGCCCCTGGACTCGCTGACGCCGCGTGAGCGCGAGGTGCTGAGGCTGATGGCCGAGGGCCACGACAACACGACCATCGCGCGGACCCTCGTCGTCACCGAACGCGCCGTCAGCAAGCACATCGGCAACGTCTTCCTGAAACTCGGCCTCCCGCCCAGCGACAGCGGTCACCGCAGGGTGCTGGCCGTGCTGGCCCATCTGAACGGCCGGTGAGTCAGCGCGGGCTCGCGGCGGGCCGGGCCAGACGCTCGCCGATGAGGCCGATCACGTCCGGGGCGTGGTCGATGAGGAAGAAGTGCCCGCCGGGGTAGCGCTTCATCTCGAAGTCGCCGTCGGTGTGGGCGCTCCAGGCGCGCACCTCGTCGTGGGTCGCCTTGGGATCCTCGTCCCCGGTCAGCGCGGTGAGGGGGCTGCGGAGCCGGTGGCCCGACGCCCACACATAGGTCTCCACCGCACGGTAGTCGTTGCGGAGGGCCGGCAGGATCATGCGCATCAGCTCCTCGTCCCCGAAGATCCGCTGGTCGGTGCCGCTGAGTCCGCGCAGTTCGGCGATGATCCCGGCGTCGTCACGCCGGTGCACCCGCTCGTCGCGGGAGCACGACGGTGCGCGGCGCCCCGAGACGAAGACCCGCTCGGCGAACCGCCCGGCCCGCTCCAGCCGTACGGCGACCTCGAAGGCCAGCGTCGCTCCCATGCTGTGCCCGAACAGGGCGAAGGGGCGGTCCACCGTGCGCGTCACGGCCCTGCTGACCTGGTCCGCGAGACCGTCGATGGTGTCGATCATGGGCTCGTTGTGACGGTCCTGGCGGCCCGGGTACTGGACGGAGAGCACCTCGACCCGGGGGGTCAACGCCTGGGCCACCGGCCGGAAGAAGGACGCCGAACCGCCCGCGTGGGGCAGACAGACCAGTTGCACGGGGGCGTCGGGGCTCGGGAAGAAGCGTCGTATCCACGCATCGGTGTCGGTCATGGGGCCTTCCTGTTCTCGTGCTCACAACGGCATGCTCGTACCGATTGCCAAGATAGACGGACCGACCGGCCAGGAGGGATCGCATGACGAACCACCCCACCCGCACGGAACGTGTCGAACTGACCCCGGCCGCCGGGGAACTGCTGCGGCGGCTGACCGGGGCGCACGGGCCGGTGATGTTCCACCAGTCCGGCGGCTGCTGCGACGGCAGCGCCCCGATGTGCTACCCGCGCGGCGAGTTCCGGGTCGGTGCCTCGGACGTCCTGCTGGGGCAGGTGGCCGGGGACACCCCGTTCTGGATGAGCGCGGACCAGTACACGTACTGGTCGCACACCCATCTCACGGTGGACGTCGTCCCCGGCCGGGGCAGCGGCTTCTCCCTGGAGGCCCCGGAGGGCGTCCGCTTCCTGATCCGCTCCCGGCTGCTCACCGACGAGGAGTTGCGGCACATCGAGGCGGAGCCGCCGCTGCCGACCGGGACGGACGTGCCCGGCCGGGCCTGAACGGGCTGGTGCGAACACCGCCGTAGGGTGGGAGGCATGTACACGACGCGGGTCTCCGGACATGTCGACGCACCACGTCCGGCCGTCTACCGGGCGCTGGTGAGCGCGGAGGCGATCGCGCGCTGGCGGGTGCCGGAGGGGATGAGCGGCGAGGTGCACGAGTTCGACGCCTGCGAGGGCGGCAGGTTCCGTGTCTCGCTGACGTACGACGCGCCGGACGCCACGGGGAAGTCGGCCGCCCACACCGACACGTACCACGGCCACTTCGCGCGGCTCGTGCCGGGCGAGCAGGTGGTCGAGATGCTCGAGTTCGAGACCACCGACCCCGCGCTGGCCGGAACGATGACCATGACGACGACGCTCACCGACGCGGAGGGCGGTGGCACCGACGTCCTCGTGGTCCACGAGGGCATCCCCGACGCCGTACCCGCCGCGGACAACGAGACGGGCACGCGCATGGCCCTGGCGAACCTGGCCCGATTCGTCGAAACGGACCGGGACGCCTAGGCCGTTTCGGGCGGGGACTCTCATGGCGGGAGCCGTGTAGCCGGGACGGCTCCATCGCCATGGTCTCCATGTTCATGCCAGGCACGTCGCGCGACTGCCGTGCTCTTCAGGAGCACAGACGGAACACGGATTTCTCCGTGCACAGAAAAGCATTAACGAACTGAATGCATGCAGCAATCGTGATTCGCCCGACGCCCCTCCGTGCTTCCGTGCGCCCCTATGGAGAAAGGATTCGGCGAGCCGTCGGCGGATTTCACTGGGCAGGACTGAGGCGAGCGTCAAATCGGTGCGACCCGCACCGCAATCCCGTGTGCCGACCGAGGCAGGTGGTATTCGATGAGCGGCTCCGTTCCCGGACCGGCCCGAAATTGGACAGTGGGCACTGCTCCAGGCATATTCCCATTCCTGGGTCACGGTATCGACTTGGTCCGTCGGCCGCTGGCTTTTCTGGAATCTCTGCCCACGCACGGGGATCTGGTCGAAATACGCCTGGGTCCGCAGCGTGCCTGGATGGCCTGTCACCCGGATCTCGTCCACCAGGTACTCGCGGACCCGGAGACGTTCGACAAGGGCGGCCCGCTCTACGACCGGCTGCGGACATTACTGGGGGACGGCGTCGGCACCTGCCGCCATCAGGATCACCGGCGCCAGCGCAGGCTGCTCCAGCCCGGCTTCCGCAAGGCCCGTGTCGCCGACCAGGTGCAACTGATGGGCGAGGAAGTGGAGTCGGTGTGCCGCGGGTGGCGGGGCGGGCAGACGGTCGACGTCAGCGCGACCATGATGGACCTGTCGACCCGCGTGATCAGCCGCCTGCTCTTCTCCGACTCGCTCGACCCCGCGACGGCCGACGAGATGCGCGGGTGCCTGGCCACCGTGGTCCGCGGCATGTTCGTCCGCACGGTGATGCCGGTCGACGCCCTGTTCCGTGTTCCCACTCCGGCGAACCGGCGCTACCGGCAGGCTTCCGGCCGCCTGCGCGCGATCGTCGACGCGGCTGTCGCCGAACGCCGGCGAGGCGCCGCCCGGGACGACCGGGACGATCTGCTGGGAACCCTGCTGGCGGCGGCGCGGGGCGACGGCGTGGGGACGGCGATCAGCGACAGGGAAGTCCACGGGCAGGTGATCACGCTGATGTTCGCCGGCGCCGAGAGCACTGCCCTGTGCCTCTCCTCGGCCTTGGAACTGGTGGGACGGCATCCCGAGGAGGAACGCCGGCTGCACTCCGAGGTCGACAGCGTGCTCGCCTCAGGACGGCCGCCCGGCACCGACGAACTTCCGCGCCTCGTCCACACGCGGAGCGTCGTCACCGAGACCCTTCGCCACCGCCCGCCCGGCTGGCTCTTCACCCGCGTCACCACGAAGGAGACGGAGCTCGCCGGGCAACGGCTCCCGCGGGGCGCCACGGTCGTGTTCAGCCCGTACCTCCTGCACCACGACCCGGCCCTGTTCCCCGACCCCGGCCGCTTCCTCCCCGACCGCTGGCTGCCCGGGCGGGACGTCGCGGTCCGCCCCGGAGCGATGATCCCGTTCGGAGCGGGCCGCCGGAAATGCATCGGGGAGACGCTCGCCATGACGGAGGCCATGGTGGCGGTCTCGTTCATCACCCGCCACTGGCGGCTGCGCCATCTGCCCGGCTACGAGGAACGACTGCGCCCCGCGGCCTCGCTGGGGCCGAGGGGACTGGTCATGACCTGCGAACCGCGTGTCAGGAGGCCGGCGAGCACACCGCCCGGGGCGGATCACCGCGCACCCCGGACAGCCGCCTGCCCCGTCGTCCTCAACTCCCGAACGGCAGGTGGCAACGATGTCCACGACGCATGAGGAAATATCGCTCGCCGCACATGACGGAATTCAGGCGGTCAATCTGCGGGACCTGATCGACGCGAACCTCTACATGCCGTTCCCGTTCGAGCGCAATCCCCACGCGCCCGAAGCGTCGGCGGGCGTCGACTCATGGCTCAGGACCTGGGGTCTGACCGATGACCCGGCAGTGGCGGCCATGATCTCCTATACACGTCCCGCCGAACTCGCGGCCTGCAACAGTCCGGACATGGATCCCGGGCTCCTCCAGATCGTGGCCAACCAGATCGCCTACCAGTTCGTCTTCGACGACCAGGCGGAGGACGTCGGCCGGCGCTCACCCGGCCGGCTGCTGCCCATGCTGTGCGAGAGCGTCGCGATCCTGCGGGACGGCCGGCCGCCCACCACCCCGCTCGGGGCCGCCCTGGCCGACCTGTACCGACAGGTCCGGGAGCGGTGCACACCCGATCAGGCAGCGCGATGGGCCTGGAACAGCCGTGAGTACGTGCACGGCCTCCTGTACGAAGCGGCGGCCCAGGCCCATTCCGAACCGGTGGGCAGCGGGCTGTGCCGGTCCATACGTTCCCTCATCGCCGGCGTCGAGCCGTTCTACCCGCTGTGCGAGGCCGCCCAGCCGTGCGAACTGACCCCGGAGGAGATCCATCACCCCGCCATGCGACGCCTGAGCCGGCTGTCGGCCGACGCGGCGGTGTGGATACCCGACCTCTTCTCCGCGGTGAAGGAACAGCGCGCGGGCGGCATGATCAACCTGGCCCTCGCCTACCAGCGCACACACCGGTGCTCCCTGCCGGTGGCCGTCACCCTGGCCGTACGGCACATCAACCGCACGATCCGCGAGTTCGAGGATCTCTACGGTGAGATCAGGCCTGAGTTGAGCCCGTCCGGCGCCGGCTATGTGGAGGGCATGGCCGGCTGGATCCGCGGCTGCTACTTCTGGTCCCGTACCGTGCCGCGGTACGCCGACACGATGGCGGCACCCGCGGGACTCTGACGGTTGGCCCGACCGGTCGCCTCCCCCAGGGATCCCGAAAAGGGCGGAACGGACCACGTTACCCCGAAAGGTTGGGAGTCAAAGCGTTCCCGGGGGAAGTTCACTCTCCCTGTCTACCTCCTGTTTCGGCCCGGCCAAACGACCTGTTTCTGGGCGTACGCTCGCCCCGTCCGGCGGGGAGCAACGACAGGAAGCGGTAGACCACATGGCCCATGGGCTGCGGCAACCGATCACCGAGCACCGGCCTCTCCTCGAACGCGACGAGGAGCTCCAGGCCATCGATCGCGCACTGGCGGGTCTCCGGGACACCGCCGAGGGCGTGCCCCGGACACCGCGCGGAGGGCTGCTGGCCTTCACGGGTGTGGCCGGGCTGGGCAAGACGACACTGATCGCGGCGGCGCGCGCCCGCGCCGCCGCACAGGGGTTCACCGTGTTCTCGGGCAAGGGCGGCGAGAACGAGCAGGGGCTGGCGTTCCGCGTCGTCCGCCAGGTCATGCAGCCCGTCCTGGCCGGGATGAGCGGGACGGAGCGCCGGGATTTCCTGGGCAGTTGGTACGACATCGTCGGTGCCGCGCTCGGTCTGGAGGCGACGGACCCCGCCCGGGTGCCGGACCCGACCGGAGTGCGCGACGGCCTCGACTGGGTCATGACGCGTCTGACGATGCTGAACTCGCCCGTCGTTCTGCTCCTGGACGACCTGCACTGGGCCGATACCGAATCCCTCGACTGGCTCGCCTCCTTCGCACCCCGGGTCGCGGACCTCCCGCTCCTGGTGGTCGTCGGCTACCGGCCGGACGAACTCCCGCCCGACGCGACGTCCTTCCGCACGCTCGTCGAACGCCACGAGCAGCGCCCGCACGTCCTGTCGCCGCTCGGCGAGGCCGGTGTGGCGCGGATCATCAGGGAGGAAGTGGGCGAGGAAGCCGAGGACGAGTTCTGCGGCGAATGCTGGACGGTCACCAACGGAATCCCCTTCGAGGCCGTCGAACTGGCCATCAGGCTCCGCGAGCGGCGGGTGCGGGGAACCCAGGACGAGGTGCCCGTGATGCGGAACCTCGCCGCGGCGGTCAAGGGCCCCGGCCTGATCGCCCGCCTCAAGCGGCTCGGTCCGAGCACGGTCCGCTTCGCGTGGGCCGGCGCCGTCCTGGGCGGGCCCTTCTCGGCGGAGGCCGCCGCCGACCTCGCGGTGATCGGCAGCACCGAGGCCGTCGAAGCGACCGAGAAGCTGCGCGCCAACCGCATCCTCGCGTTCGCCGACGAGCCCGCGGGCGCCCTGGAGTTCGTCCATCCGCTGATCGCCACGACGGTGTACCACGACATCCCGTCGGGCCTGCGCGTGGGCATGCACGACGCGGCCGCCAACGCGGCCCGGACGGTCGAGTCCGACCCCATGGCCGCCGCCCGTCACCTGCTGGAGGTGCCCTGCGACGGCCGGCCCGAGACGGTCGACTGCCTGCGCGCCGCCGCGCGTGAGTACCTCCGCGCCGGGGCCCCGGAAGCCGCCCGGCGTGTGCTGACCCGGGCGCTGCGGGAACCACCCCCTGCCGAGGACCGCGCCGCCCTGCTCCACGAACTGGCCGGCTCGACCTTCCTGATCGAGCCGACGGCCACGGTCAGCCATCTCCAGGAGGCGCTGAAGGAACCCGGAATCGACCCCGACCTGCGCGCCTCCATCGTCTACCGGCTGACCCAGGCGCTTGCCCACACCGACCGGCTGACCGAGGCCGCGACCGTCGCCGCCGACGAGGCGCGGCGCGCCACCAACGCGCGCGTCAAACTGCGCATGCAGGCGGACCACTTCGTGTGGAGCGCCTTTCGCGCCGACGAGCCGGACTCTTCCGCCCGCTCCCGCCGGCTGGCACGACTGGCCGCCAAGCTCACCGGCCGGGGCCTGGAGGAGCGCTACATCCTCGGCCTGCGGGCATGGGACGCCCTCGTACGCGGTGAGCCGCGGCGCAGCGCCCTCGCGTTCGCCGAGGAGGCCCTGAGCGGAGGGATGAGCTGGACCGACGAGAACCGCGGCTTCGAGGTGCCCGCCGCGGTCGCCCTGCTGTTCATGTACTGCGACCAGCCGCGGCGGGCCGAGGAACTGTTCGCCGACGGGATGGCCGAGTGCGAGCACAGGGGGTGGCGCGGCTCCCATCTGGCGCAGGGCCAGACGCTTCTGGGCTACATCCGCTACCGCCGCGGCTGCCTGCCCGAGGCCGAGGAACTCGTCCGGGCCGGACTGCACACCGCCGAGCGCGTCGAAGGAGCGGTGCCCGCCCAGTGGTTCGCCATCGGCATTCTCATCCAGATCCTGCTGGCCCGCGGGCGGACCACCGCCGCGCGCCGCCTCGCCGACACCTACCACTACGGCGACGTGGTCCCCAACGCCGTCATCTTCCCCGATCCCCGCACGGTGTACGCCGAGCTGCTCCTGGCGGAGGGGCGACTCGCCGAGGCGGCGCGCCTGTTCTCCAGGGTCGGCGACTGGCTGGAGTCGCGGGACTGGCACAACCCCTCGTGGTGCCCCTGGCAGCTGGGACTGGCCTCGGCACTCGCCCG
This sequence comes from Streptomyces sp. NPDC044719, assembly GCF_056433405.1. Classification (NCBI taxonomy): domain Bacteria; kingdom Bacillati; phylum Actinomycetota; class Actinomycetes; order Kitasatosporales; family Streptomycetaceae; genus Streptomyces; species Streptomyces sp. NPDC044719. The sequence goes on along the minus strand of NZ_JBWKHE010000004.1, from coordinate 321,696 downwards.
CACCGCTCCCGACCAGGCGGTGCTGCACGCCCAGGACGCCACCAAGCGGGCCCGGGACTTCGGTGCGGCGTCCGCGATCGGCCAGGCGCTACGGGTCCAGGCGGAGGTGACGGGCGGGCAGGCGGCGCTCGATCTGCACACGCAGGCCGTCGATCATCTGGAGCGGTCGCCCGCGGCGTACGAACTGGCCTGTGCCCTGGTGGGCCATGGCGCCGCGCTGGTCCGCAGCGGCGAGCTGCACGACGCCGCCGACCGGCTCTACCAGGGACTGGAGGGAGCGGTGCACTGCGGTGCCGACGGTCTGGCCGCCCGGGCCAGACGAGAACTCTCCGCCGCGGGACTGCGCCCGCTGCCCCTGCGCTACGCGCAGACGGACATGCTGACGGGCCCGGAACGCCGGGCCGCCGAGAAGACGGCCCAGGGCCACCCGGCGCCGGTGGTCGCGAAGGAGCTGCGGATCACCGAGCAGGGTGTGCGGCAGTTGCTGTCCTCCGTGTACCGCAAGCTCGGCACGGACACGGCGGGCCTCGCCGACGCCCTGGAGAACTGCCGCAGGCCCGAGCGGTAGCGGGCCCGGGGGCGGGCCTCACATCGGGCCGGGGCCCGCCCCGCCCTTGAGGCGTTCCAGATCGGAGGGGCGGACCTGGATGACGACGAGGGCGATCAGCGCGGCGACGGCGGTGAAGATCGCCGCCATGATGAAGGAGGCCGAGACACCGGCGGTGAGGATCTCGTCGGACCAGGGTTTCGGCAGTTGCCCGGTCTGCTCGAACCGCAGGCGCTCGGCGGGGGTCGCCTGCCGGAGGAAGTCCGGGACCTGTTTGTCCGCCTCGTTGGTGCTGGCCGTGCCGTACATCGTGACCAGGATGGACAGGCCGAGCGAGCCGCCGACCTGCTGGGTGGCGTTGAGGAGTCCGGAGGCCGCGCCCGTCTCCGGGGTGGACACGTTGGACAGCGCCATGAGGGTCAGCGACACGAACTCCATGCCCATGCCCAGGCTGAAGACGAGCATCGGGCCGAGGACGCTGCCCGCGTAGGTGGAGTGCACGTCGGTCAGGGTGAGCCAGGCGAGGCCCGCGGCCGCCAGGATCGCGCCCACCACCATGAACGGCTTGGGCCCGTACACGGGCAGGAACCGCGAGGCCAGTCCCGCGCCGATCGCGATGACCGCGCTGACCGGCAGGAAGGCGAGGCCGGCTTCGATGGGGCTGAACTCCAGCACGTTCTGCACGAAGAGCGTGAGGAAGAAGAACATGCCGAAGATCGCGGCGGCCAGGCACAGCATGATGCCGTAGGTGCCCGCGCGGTTGCGGTCGGCGAACATGTGCAGGGGCGTGATGGGCTGTCTGGAGCGCCGCTCGATCAGGATGAACGCCGCGAGCAGCACGACCGCCCCGGCGAACGAGGCCAGCGTGAGCGCGTCTCGCCAGCCGTCATCCGCAGCCCTGATGAACCCGTAGACGAGCAGCACCATGCCCGCGGTGGAAGTGAGCGCGCCGCTGAGGTCGAAGCGGCCGGGGTGGCGTTCGGACTCCCTGATCCACTTGGGTGTGGCGAGCACGATGAGCAGGCCGATGGGCACGTTGACGAACAGCACCCACCGCCAGTTCAGCCACTCCACCAGCATCCCGCCCGCGAGCAGGCCGATCGCGCCGCCGCCGGCCGAGACCGCGGCGAAGACCCCGAAGGCGCGGTTGCGTTCCGGCCCCTCGCGGAAGGTCGTGCTGATCAGGGCGAGGGCGGTGGGGGACGCGATGGCGCCGCCGACGCCCTGCAGGGCGCGGGCGCCGAGGAGTTGGCCGGAGTTCTGGGCGAACCCGCCGAGCAGGGAGGCCAGCACGAACAGCAGCACGCCGAAGATGAAGACGCGCCGCCTGCCCAGGATGTCGCCGGCCCGGCCGCCGAGCAGCAGCAGGCCGCCGAAGGTGAGGGTGTAGGCGCTCACCACCCACGACAGGCTCGTGGTGGAGAAGTCCAGCGCGCTCTGGATGTGCGGCAGTGCGATGTTCACGATGGTGATGTCGAGGACCACCATCAGCTGGCAAGAGGCGAGGACGAAGAGTGCCATCGCGTTTCCGCCACCACCGGATTCCCTGGTGGTGGCCGCCTGTGGTGAAGCCGGCTGCGGGCCGCTGCCTGCGGTGTCCACCGTTCGACGGTACGCCCGCCTCCTGGGCCTCACCACTCGATCACCGTCAGCTCCTGCGGTTGCCCTTCGGTGACAGCAGTTGCTCGCGCAGGACGGTCAGTTGGTGCGATGTGTCCACGGCCCGTTCCTCGTCCAGGGTCGTCAGGGCCAGCAGCAGGACATCGGCCACGACCAGCGCGGTGAGCGCCTCCGAGGTGATGCCGGTCGGGGTGTGCGGCGCGGTGAGGACGGCGTCGACGCGGTCGCCGAACTCCTCGCCCAACTCGTCCGTGACGAGTACGACGCGTGCCCCGACCGCACGCGCCCGCTCGACGAGGACGGTCAGCTCGGTGAGGGCGCGTCCGGGCTGGAAGATCACCACGGCGTCGCCCTGGCGCAGGCCGAGCAGATGGTCGGCGAGGGCGAAGCCTGTCGCGTCGAGGAACCGGGAGCGGCGGCCGATACGGCCGAGCGCGAGTGCCAGGTGCCGGGCGGCCGCTTCGGAGGCGGCGATGCCGAAGCAGTGGACCTCCCCGGCGTCCGCCAGTGCCGCGACCGCCGCCCGCAGCGACTCCTGGTCGGTGAGCCGCCGGGTCTGCTCGATCCGCTCCTGGGCCTCGTCGAGCACATCACCCCAGATGCCGTCCAGGTCGCGCCCGACGTGGGCGATGCGCTGCTTGAGCCGCACCTCGGGTGCCACCGCCGCGGTGAAGCCGGTGGCCAGCTCGCGCTTGAGGGCGGGGAGTCCTCCGTAGCCGAGGCGCTGCAGGGCACGGACGACGGTGGCGTTGCTGGTGCCGCTGGCGGTGCCCAGTTCCTGGGCGCTGGCGAAGAGCAGTTGTTCCACGGGGGCGCTCGCCAGGTACTGGGCGACCGTGCGCTCGGAGGCGGACAGGTTCTCCCAGTGGTCGCGGACGGCAGCGCGGAGGCGGGCCACGCCCTCTCCCAGATCCCCGGGCTCTGAAATCTCCGTTACAGGCATTGACTTCCTCGTGTCGGCCGTTACTCTCCTGGACAACGCATTCCAAGAGGAGCAGTTTTCGTAATCGACGTTACAGCACGTCGGTGCGGCAAACATCCCTCCACTGCGAGGAGAACAATGGCACCCCCTGCGTCCCCGTCCCTCCCCCTCGTCGAGATCTCCGGCACCCCGGCCGAGCGCGGCCGCCAGTACGGCGAGACCGTCCGCGACCGGCTGCACACCGCGCTCGCCTACTACGAGGAGGCCTTCGGCCACTCGGCCGGCCTCACCTGGGAGCAGGTCACCGCCCGCGCCGCCCGCTGGCAGGAGCCGGTCGGCTCCTACGCCCCGCACCTGCTGGAGGAGATGCGCGGCACCGCCGAGGGCGCCGGGGTCTCGCTGCTCGACGTGCTCGCCCTCAACGCACGCGGCGAGGTGCTCTACGACCAGTCGTTCGCGGCCATGGGAGCGGACTCGGACACGGACGCCGCTGTCGTCGAGGAGGAGCCCGCCGAGGGCTGCACCTCCTTCGCCGCCTACGGTCCCGCCAGCGGTGACGGGCACGTCTGGGCGGGCCAGAACTGGGACTGGCGGGCCGCGGCCGCCGGCACGGTCGTCATGCTGCGGATCGTGCAGCCGCCCGCGCCGACCCTGATCATGCAGGTCGAGGCGGGCCAGATCGGCCGCCAGGGCGCGAACTCCGCCGGGATCGCCCTCAACGCCAACGGGCTCGGCGGGCGCTTCGACGACGCGGTCGGCCTGCCGCAGACCGTCGTCCGCCGCAGCGTCCTCGACCAGCACGCGATCACCGACGCCCTCGACGTGCTGTGCCGCACCCGGGCCCATATCGCCTCCAACGCACTGCTGACCTGCCGCGAGGGCTTCGCCGTCGATGTGGAGACGACCCCCGCGGGCTACGGCTGGATGTATCCGACCGACGGTCTGCTGGTGCACGGCAACCACTACCAGGCGGGCGTGCCCGCCGCCATCGCCGCCGACTACCGTCCCCTCTCCCCGGACTCGCTGGTCCGTGTCCCCCGCGCCGAGGAGGGCCTGAGGGCCCTGCGCGGCTCCACCGGCCCCGACGAGTCCCGCAAGCTGATCAAGCAGGCCCTCTCCGACCACCTCGGACTGCCCGAGTCGCTGTGCACGCACCCCGACACCCGAAGGCCCGCCGTGGAGCACTGGGCCACCCTGGTCTCCTCCTGCGTGGACCTGACCACCGGCGACTACCACGTCACGGCGGGCACCCCCTGTGACCGCGACTACCAGCACCTTCCCTGGAACCTCTACGACGGCCCCGACGGCTCCCCGGCCCGCCGTACCAGCTGAAAGAGAAACGCCGATGAACAGAAACTCACGCGGGACGGTGACCTGCGGCCTGGTCGTCACCGGTCTCCTCACCGCCGTCGGATGCAGCGGCGCCGACACCGCCACGACCGGCGGCAGCCCGGTCGACGCCGCGCGGCTGAAGCTCACCCCCACCACACCCGCCGCCCAGGGCCCGGTCCAGAAGGTGAACTGGCTGCTGGAGGACGAGCCGGACTCCCTCGACCTCGACAGCCAGGGCTCCAGCGCCGGCCGTGTCGTCCTGACCAACGTCTGCGAGCGGCTCTACCAGCTCCAGCCCGACATGACCGTCAAGCCGTTCCTCGCCCAGAAGGCGACGACGCCCGACGACAAGACCCTCGTCCTGAAGGTCCGCTCCGGTGTCACCTTCCACGACGGCTCGAAGCTCACCGCCGACGACGTCCTGTGGAGCCTGAAGCGGCACGCCGACCCGGACATGGAACAGAGCGACGAGTTCACCAACGTCTCCGCCATGACGAAGACGGGCGCCGACGAGATCACCGTTCGCTTCAAGCAGCCCGACGCGCTGTTCACCAAGGCCCTGGCCGGCGACGCCGGCATCGTCTGGAACCAGGAGCAGGTGGAGAAGGCGGGCAAGGACTTCGGCACTCCCGGCCAGGGCGACGCCTGCTCGGGCCCGTACGAGCTGACCGGCTGGAAGTCCGGTGACTCGATCACCATCCGCGCCTACGACGGCTACTGGGGCGAGCAGCCGCTGACCAAGGAGGTCGTCTTCCGCTGGGCCTCCGACAGCGCCCTGGTCAACGCGCTGAAGACCGGCGCGGCCGACGGCACCTTCGCCGAGTCACCCAACACCGCCTCCGCGCTGCGCGACGTCAAGGGCCTCAGCCAGTACTACGGCCCCTCGACCGCCACCCTCGACCTCATTCCCACCGAACGCGGCGGCCTGAAGGACCCGCGTGTCCGACGCGCCGTGTCCCTCGCCCTGGACCGCGCCGGCATCGCCAAGTCCGGCTACGGCGGCCTGGTCCAGCCGTGGGCGAGCCCGGTCGGCTCCGGCTCCTGGGGCTACGCGAAGCCGGAGTTCGCCGCCGCGCAGAAGCGGCTGCATGCGGGCGCGCCCGCCTCGCCCGGCGCGGACGACATCGCCGAGGCCAAGAAGCTCGTGAATGAGGCCGGCGCACCGGCGGCCCCGATCGTCATCGGCACCGACGCCAGCCAGGGCCGGACCGTCGTCGCCAACGCCCTGCGCGCCGCCCTCCAGCGCATCGGGCTCAAGGGCGACGTCAAAACGGTACCGACGACCCAGTTCGAGGAGTTCTACAGCGACCCGCAGGCCCGCGCCGGCATCGACGTCCTGGTCGGCGACTGGTACATCTCCAAGTCCGACCCGATGGGCTTCTACGACAACGGCCTGTCCGACTCCTCCAACAACTGGATCGGCTTCAAGGACGCGACCTACGACGAGAAGGTGCACCAGGCGCTGTCCACGCTGGACGACGCGAAGCGTGCCGCCCTCGCCATCGACGTGCAGAAGCGGTTCACCGACGCGGCGGTCTGGATCCCGGTCGCCCAGGTGCCCTCGGTGCTGGTGCTGAGCAGCGAACTGACCGGGGCGCCCGCCTCGCAGGCCTATCTGTACTACCCGTGGGCGGCCGGCCTCGGCGCGAGGAAGGGCTGAGCCGGCATGGCCGCCCGGATCGTACGGCGCCTGGCCGGTTTCCTGGCCACGCTCCTCGCCGCCTCCTTCGTCATCTTCGCGGCCGTCTACGCGGCCCCCGGCGACCCGGCCGTCTTCCTGGCCGGCGGTCGCGACGAGCTCACCCCCGAGCGGCTCGCGGCCGTCCGCGCCCAGTACCACCTCGACGAGCCGCTGGTCGTGCAGTACGGCCGCTGGCTCGCCGACTGCGTGCACCTCGACCTCGGCCGCTCCTTCAAGTACGGCGACCAGGTGGCCGACCTGATCGCGGCCCGGCTGCCCACCACCGTCGAACTGGTCGCCTACGCCACCGTGCTGTTCGTCGTCCTCGGCGTGGGCTCCGGCATCCTCGCCGCGATCCGGCAGTCCACCTGGGTCGACTCCGCGGTGGTCGGCGGGACGACGCTCGCCGCGTCCGTGCCGTCGTTCGTCGCGGCGATCGCCCTCGTGTCGCTGTTCGGCGTCCGGCTGGGCTGGTTCCCGGTGACGGGTGCCGGCAGCGGCTTCGCCGGGATCCTGCACCATCTGACGCTGCCCGCGCTGTCGCTGGCCCTCGGCGCGCTCGCGCTCATCAGCCGGGTCACCCGGCAGGCCATGGCGGACGCCGCCGCCTCCGACCATGTCGAGGCGGCCCGGGCCTCCGGCATCCCGGAGCGGGACATCGTCCGGCGGCACGTGCTGCGCAACGCGCTCGGCCCGATCGTCACCATGTGCGGCCTGGTCATGGCCGGGATGCTCGCCGGGACGGTCGTCGTCGAGACCGCCTTCGGCATCAGCGGCATCGGCTCGCTGCTGGTCGGCGCGATCAACACCCACGACTTCCCGGTCGCCCAGGCCGTGCTGCTGCTCATGGTCACCGGCTACGTCGTCGTCACCACCGTCGTCGACCTGGTCCATCCGCTGCTCGACCCGCGTGTCCGCGAGGAGGCCCGTACCGCATGACCGCGCTCACCCTCGCCCCCGTCCGCATACGCCCCCGCCGCCCCGTGGGCGTGCTGGTGGCCGGCGGATTCCTGGGCCTGGTGGTCCTGGCCGCCGTGCTCGCCCCGCTGCTGGCGCCCTACGCCCCTGACGCCATCGACCTGTCCGCCTCGCTCGCCGGCACGAGCCCCGACCACCTCCTGGGCACCGACTCCTCGGGCCAGGACCTCCTATCCCGGGTTCTGTACGGCGCCCGCACCAGCCTCATCGCCCCGCTGCTGCTCCTCGCGGTGGCCGCGCTGCTCGGCGTCACCCTCGGCGTGCTGGCGGCCTGGCGGGGCGGCTGGACGGACGCGTTCGTCTCCCGGCTGACGGATGTGATGTACGCCTTCCCCGGGCTGCTGTTCACCGTCCTGATCATCGCGGTCTTCGGCACGGGCATGACCACGTCCGTCCTGGCCCTCGGTCTCGCCTACACACCGACGGTCGCCAAGTACACGCGCTCACTGGCCCTTTCGGAGTGCCGCAAGCCGTACGTCGACGCCTACCGCGTCCAGGGCATGGGCGGCGCCCGGATCTGCGCGCGCTACCTGGTGCCGAACCTGGGCCGGTCGGTCGCCGGATACCTGGTGGTGCTGTTCGGCGAGGCGCTCATGTCGCTCGCCACCCTGTCCTACCTCGGCTTCGGCGCCCAGCCGCCCAGCTCCGACTGGGGTCTGATGGTGCAGGAGGGGCAGGCCGCCGTCGTCCAGGGCGCGCTGCTGCCCGCGCTGGTGCCCGGCACCGCGATCGCCGCGGTCGTCGTCTCCTTCAACGTCGTCGGCGTCTGGGCGGCCGACCGGCTCGGAGGGCGGAACTGATGCTGCTCACCCTCGACCACCTCACGGTTCAGCTCCCGGGTGCGGCCCGGCCGCTGCTGGACGAGGTGTCCCTGCGTGTGGCTCCGGGCGAGGTCGTCGGCCTGGTCGGCGAGTCCGGCTCGGGCAAGTCGACCACGGCGAAGGCCGCCCTCGGCCTGCTGCCGGACGGTGCCACGGCCTCCGGCTCCGTGCTGGCCGGCGACGTGGACGTCCTCGCCCTCGGAGGCGAGGACCTGCGCCGGCACCGGGCCCGCACGGTCGCCATGGTCCACCAGGATCCGCGCGCCGCCCTCAACCCCGTACGCCGCATCGGGGACTTCCTCCGCGAGCGCGGCGCCGACCGTGCCCGGGCCGTCGAACTCCTCGCCGCCGTCGGCCTCTCCGACCCGGAACGCCGGCTGCGGCAGCGCCCGCACGAACTGTCCGGCGGCATGCTCCAGCGGGTCGTCATCGCGGGTGCCCTGGCCGTGCGGCCCCGGCTGCTGCTCGCCGACGAGGCCACCAGCGCGCTCGATGTCACCACCCAGGCGGAGATCCTCGCCCTGCTGCGCACCCTGCGCGCGGAGCAGGGGGCCGGGATGCTGTTCATCACGCACGACCTGCACCTGGCCGCCGCGTACTGCGACCGCGTGTACGTGATGTACGCCGGCCGGGTCGTCGAGGAGCGCACCGCCGATGCGCTGTTCGCCGACCCCGCGCATCCCTACACCCGCGGACTGCTCTCCTGCTCGCCCACCCTGGGCGACACCTCCCACACGCTGCTGCCCATCCCGGGACGCCCGCCGTCCCTGTCCGACGCCTTCCCCGGCTGCCCGTTCGCCGCCCGCTGTCCCGACGCCGAGCCGGAGTGCGACACCTGGCGGCCGACGGCGGCGGAACTCCCGGACGGCGGAACGGCCGCCTGCCGCCGGATACCGGCCGCCCTGACCACCGCGGCGGCCCCGGCCGAAAGGAGCACGCCATGACCGACGGCCCTCTGCTGGTCGCCGACGGCCTGCGCAAGTCCTACTCCCTGCCCGGCCGCGGCCGGCTCACCGCCGCCGAGGAGGTGTCGTTCGGTGTGCCCCGGGGCGGCTCGCTCGGGATCGTCGGGGAGTCCGGGTCCGGCAAGACGACGGTGGCGCGGATGCTGGTCGGTCTGGTGCGGCCCGACGCCGGCACCGTCAGCGTCGACGGACGCCCGCGGGAGGCGCGCACGCCCCGGCGCAAGGCGGCCCGGCTGGCCCGTGCCCGGGAGATCCAGATGGTCTTCCAGGACCCCTACGTCTCGCTCGACCCGCGGCTGACGGCCGAGCGGTGCCTGCGCACCGCGCTGCGCCTGCACGGCCGGGACGAGGACCTGGCGGCGGACCTCCTCGAGAGGGTCGGGCTCGGCGAACGGGAGGCCGCGGCCCGGCCCCGGCAGCTCTCGGGCGGCCAGCGCCAGCGCCTCGCGATCGCCCGGGCGCTCGCCCCGGGCCCGCGGGTGCTGGTCCTGGACGAGGCCGTGGCCGCCCTGGACGTGTCGATCCAGGCCCAGATCCTGCGGCTGCTCGACGAGATCCGCCGGGACACCGGGGTCGCCCTCGTCTTCGTCGGGCACGACCTCGCGGTGGTGCAGCACATCACCGACGACGTGCTGGTGATGCGCCAGGGCCGGATCGTCGAGCAGGGCCCGACCCGGCAGGTGCTCACCGATCCCGCCCACCCGTACACCCGGCTGCTGCTCGCTGCCGTCCCCGGCGAGGGCTGGGACCCGGCCACGGCGGTCGAGGCCCGGGCGGCAGCGCTGGGCTCCTGAGGCGCCGGGACGGGCAGCGCGCGACACCACCGTCGGTCCGGCGTGCGGCCTCAGCGGCCCCCGCGGATCAGGCCCGTCAGATAGCGCCAGAGCGAGGAGCGCTGTCGGGCGGACGGGTCCGGCAGGACCTCCTCCGCCACCCCCGGCGCGGGGTCGTCCGCCGCCGGCCGTACGGGTGCCGAGGCGAGTTCGTAGCGCACCGGCAGCGAGCGCAGGCCCCGCATGAACGGGGAGGAACGCCAGGGCAGTTGGTCGGCGGGCAGGGCGAGGTCGAGGTGGTCGAACCGCTCGAACAGGCGCCCCACCCCGGCCGCCGCGACCGTCGAGGCGAGCTCCCGTGCCGGGCACTGCCGCGGTCCGGCTCCCCAGGACAGATGCGCCCGGGTGCTGATGGTGGTGCCGGCGGCCACGTGGTCGGCGAAGAGCGGATCGGCGTGTGCCGCGCCCGGGGAGACCCAGACCGGGTCGCCGGCCCGGATCGTGTAGTTGCCGAGCGGAGTGTCCTGGGCCGCGAAGCGCGGGACGAAGTTCACCAGGGGCGGCTTGCGCATGACCACCCGGTTCATGGTCTCCCTGACCATCCCGGCGGACAGGCTGGCGCGCACGCTGCCCTCCCCCGAGATGACCTCGACGACGGTGTTGGAGATGAGGATGCCGACGTGGTCGGAGGTCATGCCGAGCAGCATGAACAGTTCGCGGGCGAGGTGGTCGAGCGACAGGTCCGGGTGCGCTGCCAGCAGGTACGAGGGGAAGTCGTCGCCCGGCTTCTCGAGCTTCCCCGCGGCCAGTTCCGCCAGCGTAGCGAGCAGGCGCTCCAGCGCGGCCTCGGCGTCCGGGCCCGCGTCGAGGACGCGCCACATGTCCATCAGCGCGTCGTCGCCCTGGGAGCCGGGGAAGCCGAGCAGATGGCTCGCCACCATCAGCGGCAGCGGCCGGGAGAACTGCGCGGACAGGTCCGCCACACCGGTCCTGCCGCCCTGTCCCACCAGGGTGATCAGCTCGTCGGCGTAGGCGGTGACGGCGGACTTCAGACGCTTCGCCTGCGGGTGGCGGGGGTCCTGGAACGGCTTGAGGGCCACGTCCCACGCGGACCGCAGCGGCCGGTAGCCGGGGCCGCCCTGGATCAGGATGTGGTTGACCTCCAGGGACGGGCCCAGCGGCCAGTCGGCCGGCACCCTGCCCTCGGAACGGGCCCGCCAGTTCTCCAGTCCCTTCGGGAAGCCGTCGTTGTCCTGGAGCACCTGGAGCGACTCGCGGTAGCCCAGGACCAGCCAGGCGGGCACTCCCAGCAGATCGACCGGTGCGACGGGGCCGTGTTCGTTCCTCAGCCGCTCGTACACGAGCGAGGGACGTGTCTCGTAGTCCCGGGTCAGCAGCGGTTCGGGACTCAAGGTCTCCAGCCGCGTGTCGTCCAGGTCCACGGATCCGCCGTCACCCCACTGGGATTCCATCGTCTTGCCACCCCTCCGACACGCCCCGTACCGGCACCTCATCAGCCGGTAGCGGAAACGGTGGGGACCCTACCCCAGGACGAACTCGTGGGTAACGAGGGGGGGGTGGGGCGAGGAGGTGACGCGGTCCCGTATCAGGCCGCGGTGTAACCGAGTTGGCGCCTCATGTACGGCGTCATCAGGGTCTTCGCCTTGGCCAGGGTGGTGGTGCGGCTGCCGAGGACGGCGGACTCGCCGCCGGGTACGGGCAGCACGGTCAGTCCGTCGGCCGGGCCGAACGGAACGATGAGCGGGGTGCGCTGAATCGGCCGGTAGAAGCGCGGCTCCTTGCGGTGCTTGCCCGAACTCTGAAGGTAGGCACGGATGTTGTGGGCTGCGATGTCCGCCTGGGCGAGAGCGGCTGGGGTGATCTTGAGTTCGCTGACGTCGTTCACGTCGCCGACGGCGAACACGTCGAGCTTCCCCTCGACGCGCAGCGTCCGGTCGACCTTGACGTGTCCGTCCCTGTTGAGCCAGTCACCGTGTCCGGCCAGGCGGAGCCAGAGCGTGTTGGGGGTGGTGCCCGTCGCCCAGAAGGACAGGTCGGCCTCGAGGACGGCGCCGCGGCCGTCGCGGTACGTGCCGAAGTCGTTGCCGGGGGACATGAAGGCGTCGAGCCGTACCTCGACGTCGTGGGACTCCAGCCAGGCCAGGGCCTTGCGTCCCGGCCGGGTGCTGCCCGTGGAGTCGAGCAGCGCCGGCCCGGAGTGGGCGAGCGTGACCCGGGCGTCGGGGCGGGCGAGGCGGATCTCGGCGCTGAGTTCGACGCCCCCGGGGCCGCCGCCGACGACGAGGACGTGTTCGGCCGTGGCGACGCTGCGCTGGTGTTCGGCGAACGATTTCGCCGCCTCTTCGGTGGTGGTACCGGTGAAGCGGGCCGGCTCGGGGTAGTCGGCGCCGGTGGCGATCACGACCACGTCGTAGGGCAGCCGCTCGCCCGTTGCGAGGACGACCTGCCGCTCGGCGGTGTCGACGCGGACGCACTTGCCCGCGACCACGCGGCCGTTGCCGAGCAGCCGGTCGTACGGGATGAAGGGGGTGTGGGTCCACTCGGGGCGGACACCGGCGCGCAGGGAGGCGACGCGGTGGAAGAAGACCTCCTTGCGGTCCACCAGCGTGACCCGGGCGAGGCCGTCCAGCCGCTTCGCCAGCCGGACACCGGCGTAGCCGCCGCCGATCACCACTACGTCGCCGTCGTACACACCGAGTCTCCTGTGCCTGGTGGGGGGGGTGCGAGTGCCACCGCGGACGGGCCCCGCTCGGATCGACCCCCGGCGGCCACTCGACTGAGGGTGAGATTAGCCCTTGAAACTTAAAGGGATTTCGAGGTTCCGTGCATGTTCCGTGAAGGGATCGGCACCCTGATCGGCCGTCACTTTCCCCAGATCTTCCGGTACGCCTCCTGGTAGCCGGACGGGTCCCAGGTCGTGGCACCCTCGCTGTTGCCCGCCGTGGCGATGTGGACGGGGGCCGTGTACCCGCTGGCCGGGCGGTCCGCGAAGGCTCGGTTGAACTCGTCGACGATCTGCCAGCCCTGGAGGGTGAGCGGCTCGGGCACGGTGGCGGCCTGGTACTGCTCGCTGTTGATGCGCTGGAAGGCGGACGGGTCGCCGTCGCCCGCGCCGATGTTGAAGGGCGGGCCGGAGCCCTTCTCGCCGGCCGCGCGGAAGGCGGGGGCGGCGTCGGCGAAGTACAGGTCGTTGATGGCGACGGAGTGGGTCCAGCGGTCCTGGAACCGGGAGAGCAGGGAGGAGATCTCCCGCGGGGTGCGGCTGCTCGCGTCGGGGATCGGGATGTTCTCGACGGAGAGCAGCCGCACGCCGGAGCAGGCGGCGAGTTCCTTCCTGATCAGGTCGGACTTGTTCCTGGCGAAGGGGATCGAGGCGTCGGTGATGACCACGACCCCGGCTCGGCCGTCCGAGTCGGAGATGATCCACTGCGCGCTGATGCGGGCCACGTCCTGGACCCGGGTGGTGACGTTGGTGAAGAGGTCGGGCTGCCTGCTGGGGCCGGGCTCGGGGACCGCGTGCCAGCCGATGAGCGGGATGCCCTGCGCGTTGGCCCGCGCGGCCTGCGATGCCGTCGAGTCGGGGTCGAAACCGCCGATGACGATGCCCGCGGGCCGGAGGGCCACCGCCTCGCTCATGGCCGCCTGGATACCGGCCGGGGTGCCTCCGCCGTCGATCACCCGGACGTCCCATCCGATGACCCGCGCGGCTTCCCGCACCCCCTTCGCGGCACCCGCGACGCCGGGATTGGTCATGGTCTGGGCGACGTAGACGATCGTCTTGCCGGACACCGCCGCGGGGCCACCGGTGGGCCCGCCCCAAGGGGTGTCGGTCCGTTCCGCCCGGGTGACGGCGGCCTGGGCCCTGGCGTGGACGGCGGGGCAGCCGCTCGGACCCGTGGCGGTCTCGTCCGCGCCGTCCGACGAACCGCGTTCGCAGCCGACGAGGGCGGCCGCGGTCACCAGCAGGGCGCAGGAGGCGAGCCGCGCGGTGCGGACCGCGGGGGCGGGCTTGTGGTTGCGGTGCACGGAAGCTCCTGTGAGGGGATCGGCGCGGCGGGACGTGCCGGGAGTCAGGGAGGTGTGCCCGCCGTTCCGGCCCCGGGCTCCGGGGCGGGCGGTGGCGGGGGCGGCGCCGCGGGCGAGTCACGCGCCGCGGCCCCGCCGCGCAGTCTGCGCCGGGCGGCGTATCCGGCCAGGCCCACGGCGATGAGCAGGGTGCCGCCGTGGAAGAGCGGGACTGTCCAGAAGTCGGCGCCCAGCTGGGCGATGCCGGTGAGTCCGACGGCGAGGACGGCCACGGCGACGACCGTGCCGAGGGCGTTGGGCCGGCCGGGTTTGATCGCCGTCGAGCCGAGGAGGGCGCCGACGAAGGCGGGCAGCAGATAGTCGAGGCCGACGCTCGGGTTGCCGATCTGCTGCTGGGACGCGAGCAGCACACCGGCGAAGCCGACGATCAGCCCCGAGGCGGCGAAGGCGTAGACGGTGTACTTGCGGGTCGGGATGCCGACCAGGCCGGCGGCCCGCGGGTTCGACCCGACGACGTACAGGTACCGGCCGAGCGGCAGCCGTTCCAGCACCAGCCAGAGGACCCCGGCGAGGGCGAGCACGTAGAAGGCGGGCACCGGGAGGCCGAGGAACGTGGAGTCGTAGAGGTCGGTGAACGCGGGCGGGAGGCCCTGCGGGCCGGGGACGATCCGGCTGCCGTCGGTGATCCAGCCGGTCACGGCGTACAGCATGCTGCCGGTTCCCAGGGTGGCGATGAAGGAGTCGATGCGGCCGAACTCGACGATGACGCCGTTGAGGACGCCCACGACCAGGCCTCCGGCGATCACCGCGAGGCAGGCGAGCGGCCAGGGCCAGGACTCGTTGACGATGAGCTGGAGCACCATCACATGGGCCAGGCCGAGGCCGTAGCCGATGGACAGGTCGAACGCGCCGGTGACGATGGGGACCATGGCGGCGAGTGCGAGGACGGCGGGGATCGACTGGTTGGACAGGATCGAGTCGACGGTGTCCAGGGTGGGGAAGGTGTCCGGCAGGGCGAGGGAGAAGATCAGGTAGAGCACGGCGGTGAGGGCGAGCAGGCCGTAGGCGCCGATGTGGTGTCCGCCCGGGCGGCGCGGTCGGGTCCGGGGGGTCGTCATGGGTGCGTCGCGGCGCTGGACGGAGGGAGGGCCGAGGCGGCCCTGGTGAGCCCGGCGACGGTGAGCGCCCGGCCGCTGAGCTCGGCCGTCACCGACCCGCGGACGAAGACCAGGGTGCGTCGGCACACGCTCGCGACCTCCTCGAAGTCGGTGGACAGGAGCAGGACCGCGAGGCCTGCTTCCAGGGCCTCGTCGAGCAGGCGGTGGATCGCGGCCTTGGCGCCGATGTCCACGCTCGCGGTCGGCTCCTCGAGGATCAGCAGCCGCAGCTCCGTGCGCAGCCAGCGGCCGATCATGACCTTCTGCTGGTTGCCGCCGGAGAGTGTGGCGAGGGGGGTCTCGCCGTCACGGGGGCGTACCGAGAACCGTTCGATCAGAGCGGCGGCCGTGGCGCGTTCGCGCCGGGGCCCGATCCAGTGCGGCGCCGCCACGCCTCCCGCGCGCGGGTTGGCCAGGAGGTTCTCCCGCACGGTCAACTCGGCGAGGCAGCTTTCCCGCAGCCGGTCCCCCGGCACGAACCCCACCCCGAGGGCGACGGCCTCGGCGACCGTACGGGGGTGATACGGCCGTCCGTGCAGTACGGCCCGCCCGCCCAGGACCGGCCGGTCGCCGGCGAGGGCCCGGCCCAGGTCCATGTGCCCGGCGTCGGAGAGCCCGACCAGCCCGAGCACCTCCCCGCCCGCCAGTTCCAGGCTGACGGGTCCGGCCAGGGGGGTGCGTACGGAGTCGAGGGTCAGGACGGGGGGTGGCCCTGCTGCCGGGGGCGTCTGTGGGTGGGCGGGGGCTGGGCGGGGTGCGAGGGCTGGGCGGGGTGCGAGGGTTTCCTCCTCGCCGACGATGTCCTGGACCAGGCGGGCCGGGCTGTGGTCCCTCAGACCGCCGTGGCTGA
This sequence comes from Streptomyces sp. NPDC044719, assembly GCF_056433405.1. Taxonomy (NCBI): domain Bacteria; kingdom Bacillati; phylum Actinomycetota; class Actinomycetes; order Kitasatosporales; family Streptomycetaceae; genus Streptomyces; species Streptomyces sp. NPDC044719. Next base: position 306,003 of record NZ_JBWKHE010000004.1, on the reverse strand, counting down.
CGAGGTGGCCGTCGCGCAGGACGGCGAAGGTGTCGGCGACCTGGTAGACCTCGTCCAGGCGGTGGCTGACGTACAGGACGGCGTGGCCGCGGTCGCGCAGGTCGTGCAGGACGTGGAAGAGCCGGGCACTGTCCGTGGCGGGCAGCCGGGCGGTCGGCTCGTCGAGGACGATGAGCTTCGCGCGGGCCGCCAGGGCCCTGGCGATGGCGACCAGCGAGCGGTCGGCCGGCGCGAGCCCGGAGACCGGCGCGTCGGGGTCGAGGTGGCCGGCGACGACGTGCAGGGCGTCGACGCAGCGCTTCCGGGTGCGGCGCCAGGAGATCAGTCCGGTCCGGCGCCCGTACCCGGTGGTCAGGGCGATGTTCTCGGCGACCGTCATCCACTCCACGAGACCGAGGTCCTGGTGGATGAAGGACATGGCGCGGGAGGCGGCGGGAGCGCCGAGCGGCTGCCCGTCCACCGTGATCTGCCCCGCGTCGGCGTGATGCACTCCGGCGAGCACCTTGATGAGCGTGGACTTTCCGGCCCCGTTGGGCCCGAGGAGGGCGAGCACGCTGCCCGTGTGCACATCCAGGTCGACCCCGGCCAGCGCTGCGGTTCCGCCGAACCGCTTGCTGAGCCCGCGGATACGGACCAAGGGCTCCGGTCCGAAGGGCGAAGCCGCCTTCGCCGGAGTGTCGGGAGCGTCGCGCACTCGATCAAATTACAGCATTTCGGGCATTTCAACGGGGTGCTGTGGCTCCAAAGGGCCGCGGACGCCTCACGCGGCGTCGAGCCCGCATTCGGCCCAGATGACCTTGCCCTCCGGGAGGTAGCGCGTTCCCCAGCTCTGCGAGAGCTGCGCGACCAGGAACAGTCCCCGCCCGCCCTCGTCGGTGCCGGCCGCCCGGCGCAGATGCGGAGCGGTGTTGCTGGCGTCGGAGACCTCGCAGATCAGGGCATGGCCGTACAGCAGCCGCACCCGGATCGGCGCGGCGCCGTGCCGGATGGCATTGGTGATCAGCTCGCTGAGGATCAGCTCCGCGGCGAAGGCGGTCTCCTCGAGCCCCCACTCGGTCAGCCGCCGCATGGCGTCCGCCCGGACCTCGCCGACGAGCGCCGGGTCGGCGGGCAGCTCCCAGGCTGCGATCCGGTCGGCGTCCAAGGCGTGGACGCGGGCCACGAGCAGGGCGATGTCGTCGTGCGGGTGCGCGGGCGCCACCGTGTCCAGGACCGCCTGGCAGGTGTCCTCGGGTGCGCGTTCGGGATGGGCCAGGGCCGTGCGCAACTGCTCCAGGACCATGTCGACGTCACGGTCGCGGTCCTCGATGAGGCCGTCGGTGTAGAGGACCAGCTGACTGCCCTCGGGGAGGTCGACCTCGACGGCGTCGAAGGGCAGGCCCCCGAGCCCGAGCGGGGGCCCGGCCGGGAGGTCGGGGTAGGTCACGGTGCCGTCGGGATGGACGAGCGCGGGCGGCGGGTGCCCGGCGCGGGCCATCAGACAGCGCTGCGCGGACGGGTCGTAGACGGCGTAGAGGCAGGTAGCGCCGATGACACCGGCGCCCTTGCCGTCCGGGTCCTCCCGGTCCAGGCGCCCCACCAGGTTGTCCAGGTGGACGAGAACCTCGTCCGGGGGGAAGTCGAGCTCGGCGAAGCTGCGCGCGGCGGTGCGCAGCCGGCCCATGGTGGCCGCGGAGAGCATGCCGTGGCCGACGACGTCGCCGACGAGGAGCCCGACTCGGGCACCGGAGAGGGGGATGACGTCGTACCAGTCCCCGCCCACGTCGGATTCGGCGGGGAGATAGCGGTGGGCGACCTCGACGGCGTCCTGGTCGGGCAGCCCGTGCGGGAGGAGCCGGCGCTGGAGGGCCAGGACCATGGTGCGTTCGTGGGTGTAGCGCCGGGCGTTGTCGATGGACAGGGCTGCGCGGGTGGCGAGCTCCTGGGCCAGCGAACAGTCGTCGTCGCCGAAGGAGCTCCCGGCGCGGTAGAAGCTGGCGATGCCCAGGAGGACACCGCGGGCGAGGAGGGGCACCGCGATGAGGGAGTGGACGTGGGTCAGCAGGCGTTCGGTGTGCTCAGGGTCTTGGGCGAGCCAGCCCGCGGCGGCCTTCAGATCCGGTTCCAGCACCGGCTCGCCGCTGTTCAGGCAGCGCAGCTGGGGCGAGGTCGGACCGAAGTCGATGCGCTTGCCGGGCGGGGTGAAGGGCAGACCTTCCCGGACTCCGTGCAGCACCGTCCGGCGCAGGTCGGCGAGGGGGTCGGTGGACTCCTCGCCGCGAAGGACGGCGTCGGGCAGGTCGATGGTGACGAAGTCGGCGAGTCGCGGGACCGCCGTCTCGGCCAGTTCCTCGGCGGTGCGGCGCACGTCCAGGGTGGTCCCGATGCGGGCGCTGGCCTCGGACAGCAGCTCCAGGCGCCGGCGCGCGGCCAGGGCGTAGGCCCCGACGTGCGGCTCCCCCAGCATCACGAGCCCTCGGGCCGGGAACGGTGCCTCGGTGGGATCGTCGAGGGCGTCGCGGCCGCCGTCGGCCGTGACGGTCCCGCCCGGTCCGGCCGTGCCGGCCTCGCCGAGCCCCGCGGCGCCCCGTTCGCCGTCCGTCGTGACGGCCTCGCCGAGCCCCGCGGCGCCCCGTTCGCCGTCCGTCGTGACGGCCTTGCCATGACCCGCCGCTCCCCCACCGCCGTCGGCCGCCAGGACCGGACCGGGCACGGCGGCGGGGTGCCCGGAGGGAAGGGTGATGGAGGGCCGGGCGGCCAGGGGCGCGGCCGGGACGGCGGCAAGGCCGGGCGGTTCGTCGACCTGATGCGGGAGGAGGAGGCACCCGCTCACCGGGGAGTCGTGCGGCACCGCCTCGATGGCGACGCCCTGCACCCCTGACGCACTCGTCATCGGGCGGCTCACGAGCGTCACCCGCCGGCCGTCGGGCAGGGTCACGTCGACGGCGGCCCGCTGCGCACGGGAGATCAGCTCGGCCGCCTTCTCCTTCAGGATCGCCTGGTCACGAGGGTGGAATTGGTGGGCCGGCGCCCCCGTCGCGAGGCCGCCGCGCAGACCCGCGGCCGTCTCGGCCCCGGTGGCCAGATACGCCCGCAGCAGCGCACGCTCGTGCGCGGAGCTCTGCCCCAGCAGCCGCTGCTCGATGACCTCGGCCGCCCGGCGGATCGCCGCGGCCAGCGCGGGGCGGTCGAAGCCGCGCGGATAACCGAAGCACAGGACGCCCTCGATGCGCCCGCTGAGCGGATCACGGACGGGCAGCGCGACACAGGCGCTCTGCTGGGCGCGTTCCGCGAAGTGCTCGGCGCCGTGGACGCGGATGAGCTGCCGCTCCGCGAGGGCCAGACCGATGCCGTTCGTGCCGGCGACCTGCTCGGCGAAGACGAACCCGGGGACCCGCTGGATGTCCGGCAGGTCCCTGGCCATCGCCGGATCGCCGAAGCGGCGCAGCAGGACCGTCCCGTTCGCGTCCGCGACCGAGATGTTGACCTTGCTGCCGGAGAAGGTGGACTGCAGCCGGTCGAGCACGGGAACGGCCGCGCGGACGATACGGCCCCCCGGGTCGAAGTCCTCCCGGTAGGGGAGGTCGGACTCGTCCGGCGACAGGCCCAGGGACCGGCAGCGCTGCCATGAGTTCAGGATGGACGTCCGTACGCCCGTCTCCACGGACTCGCCCTGGAGAAACCGCTCGCGAGGACGGGCGGGCCCCGTGCCGTCAGTCGCACGTCCCGCCGGCTTGGGTTCCTCGCCGGACCGAACCACGCTTCGCCTCACTTGCGCCTGCGATGAATCCGCTCATCGGAAAGAATCGTGCATTGATGAGGATACGGGCATTGCGGGTATGAGTCACGATTCGCTTGGCCCGTCAGAGCAGGCGGCACCCGGCCCAGGATTCAGTGCAGGCGGCACCTAGCCCAGGAAACTCAAGCGCACCTTCCGCTCCGGGTTGTCCTTGTTCGTGTCCACCAGGCACACCGACTGCCACGTACCGAGCTCCAGCCGGCCGCCCAGGACCGGGAGGGTCGCGTGGGGCGGGACGAGGGCGGGCAGGACGTGGTCGCGACCGTGGCCGGGGCTGCCGTGCCGGTGCTGCCAGCGGTCGTCGGCGGGCAGCAGCGTGTGCAGCGCGGCCAGGAGATCGTCGTCGCTCCCGGCACCGGTCTCGAGAACCGCGATCCCGGCAGTGGCGTGTAACTTCCAACGAACACGTTACACAACACGGCCCCGACTAGGTGCGGGAACACCAGGTCAGGGCCGATTACACCTGGAGCTGATACCTCCCAGTGCGTATTCATCGTACCCGGCATGACCGTGACTTCACGGTGGTGCCCAACGCAACGGCCCGGAACCGCAAGCTGTCCTTTACAGCACGCGGACTGTGGCTCCACCTCATCTCTCTGCCCGACGGGGCCAAGGAAGACGTTCGCACCCTGGCCGACCGGAACCCGGGAGTTGGCCGTAAGGGTGTAGCCAACGCCCTGGACGAACTGGTGGACGCCGGTTACTACTTCCGGTTCACCATCCGGGACCCGGAGACGGGCCGGGTGTGGACGGAGACGGCCCTCCATGACCTCCCCCAGTCGGAGGTCTCCCCGGTTCCCGCATCACCGGCAACCGGCACCCCGGCCCCTGGGAACACGGGAACGCTCCCTACGGGAGTAAAGGACTCTGTCTCTAAGGAACTTGAGAAAACTCCCTCCCTTCCCTCCGTCCCCAAGGTGACGGCCCCGGCCGCTCCGGCCGCCAGGGAGGGCAGCAGCAAGACAGACCAGGAGACCCAGGCAGACCCGGAGGCCGTCCGCGTCCTGGCCCGCCTGGAGTCCGTGGACGCCCGTCTCCGGCTCTCTGGCCGCCAGCTCCGGGACCTGGCCTCCCTGGCCGCCCAGTGGCTGGCCCGTGGCTACTCCGCTCCAGAGATCACGGACGCCGTGGTCCAGGGCCTCCCCGCCCAGGTCTACGCCCCCGCCAAGATCGTGGCCGACCGACTGACCCGGAAACTCCCGGCCCCGCGCCGGAAGTGGGCCACCTACGCCGAGTGCTCCGACCGTTGCGGCCGTCTCCTCCCCGCCGGTCAGGACTCCGGCCAGTGCGGCGTGTGCGCGGGGACCACCCCGTCCCCGTTCGTCCAGGAGCTGGCCGCCCAGGCCCTCCAGGAGCTGGACGCGTCGGCCGACTACACGGCCCCCGATGTCCGGGCCCGCGCCGATGACCTCCGGAGCATCCTCCGGACCCGCCGTACGGGGGTGCCCGCGTGATCACCGGGATTGAGTGCTGGGACTGTGGCGACACGGACGGCCCGTTCGTCCACGTCTGGCGTCAGACGTACCTCTGCGAACGCTGCCAGGCGGACGCCCTGGCGATTCTCGATGGACTGAAGGACATGAACGACGGGGGCCGCAAGTGAACACCCAGAACACCCTTCCCTGGTACGCCCGCCCGTCCGCCTTCACGGTCCTGGGGGCCGCCCTGGTCATGTCCGCCCCCGGTGAATACAGCCTGGCCGTCCTGGCCGGTTGGTCCCCGTGGGTCGCGTGGCTGATGCCCGTATGCCTGTCCGTGTACGCGGCCGTGGCGGCCATGTTCGTGGACTCCCGACCCAAGGGGGCCACCGGCCGGGGAACGGCCATCCTGGGGGCCGCCGGTGCCCTTGCTCTGGCCCTGGCCGCCCAGGTGACCGCCCACCTGATAGCGGCCGGGTACGCCGTGTCCTCCGCGTGGCTGGTGGCCGCCGTGTCGGCCGTGCCCCCGGTCGTGGTGGCGCACATCATGCACATGGTTGCCCGTGCCCACCTGGCGGTCCAGGAGGACGCCGTGGAGGGGCTGGAGGCCACCGCGGATTCCGTCCCGGAGCCGGAGGCCGTGGAGGAGCTGGTGGACGCGGAGCCGGTTCACGATGGGTCACGGCCGGCTGAACTGTCCGTGATCGATGGCGGGCCCGGTGAGCCGGACGCCCTCCCGCTGGAGCTGGAGCCGGTGGCCAAGGTCCGGACCCCCAAGGGTGGCCGCACCCCGGAGGAGATCCGGGCGGCCGTGGCCAAGCTGAAGGCAGACGGCCAGCCGGTCAACGGCACCACGTACGCCAAGCTGGTGGGCGTGTCCGAACGGACGGCCCGCCGGGACCTCCAGGACCTGGCCGCGTAACCGGACACGACCCGGGCCCCTCCCCCACCAGGGAGGGGCCTTGGCGTCACCATGGACGTATGGCTGACACGTTCACTACGCGGACCATCGACGTGACCACCGGCTCCAGGGAGACCGTTCACGACCTGACCGACGCATGCGCGTCGTTCCTCCAGGAAGTGGCCGCCGGGCGGGACGGACTCCTGAATGTCTTCACGCCCCATGCAACGGCGGGCCTGGCCGTAATCGAGACCGGAGCGGGCAGTGATGATGACCTCCTGGCCGCCCTCCACCAGCTCCTCCCGGCGGACGACCGGTGGCAGCATCGGCACGGCTCCCCCGGCCATGGCCGGGACCACGTGCTCCCGGCCATCGTTCCGCCCCACGCCACGCTCCCCGTGATCGGTGGCCGTCTGGAGCTGGGGACCTGGCAATCCGTCGTCCTGGTGGACACCAACAGGGACAACCCCCAGCGTCAGGTCCGGTTGTCGTTCCTGGGGTGACCGGACACCCGATACGCCAACGGCCCCTCCCCGGTCATCCAGGGAGGGGCCGCCGTCTGGCCGGTCAGAACCCGGCCCACGTCCGGACAGGGCCCACGGCCACGACCGGGCCGCCGGACACGGGAGCGGGGAAGGTGGTCACGACCGGCTCCCCGGTCACGGCGGACACCACGCCACCGGCCGGAGCTGGCCGGACAACGGCCACGGGACCACCGGCCACGACCGGGGCGGCCACGACCGGCTCCACGGCCACCGGACCACCGGCCATGACCGGCCCCCGGTCACCCCAAGTGGACGTGACCGGGGCCGTGTTGATTGGCCGGTCATACACGGCAGGGCCGGACACCACGTGTGTGGCCGGGTCGGTCCCGGCGTCCGGGTCCGCGTACGCCTGGCCGTTGGAGACGACCACCCCGGCCGGGAGGTCCTGGTCCTGGTACTCCTCCGGGTCCTGGCCGGGGAACGGGATCAACTCATCCGGCACGTCTGGCTTGGGCATGTTCGGGACGACCGCCCGGCCGATGTCGTCCAACATCTTTCCGTCCCCGTCCCTGTCCACCAGGCCCTTGGGCCCGGCCGACTTGGTGGCCTTGGGCTTGGCCGACATAGTGGCCGGGGGCGTGGCCGCCCGATGCTTGCCCTTGCCCTTGCCCTTGGCCGGGGAGCTGGCCGTGGCCGATGGGGTGGCCGTCTCTCCCGTGGGCGGGGTGGTGGCCGCCTTGGGCTTGGCCGCCACCGGTTCCGTGTCCGGCGTGACCGCCTCCGGGGTGGCGTCCGGCCGGGTGGCCGGGATGGAGCTGGAAGTGGCGGAGTCGTGACCGTTGAAGGTCAGGGCTCCCAGACCAAAGGCGGCCACGGCGGACGCCAAGGCGGACAGGGTCACAGATTTGGTGCTCAACAGACAGTCCCCGCGTTCGTGTACGACTCAACTACCCATCCAGAGTCGCACACGCTAGGGTCACCTACCCGCCAGTACGTGTCACGGATTTGCAACACGCTTGCGAGCGTAAAGCGCAAAAGGCCCCGGCCGCCCGCCCTCGGGGAAGGGAGCGGACGGCCGGGACCGTTGGGAGGCCGTCACCCCACGATGGGGAGCGGCGTGTCTGGGGTGTCCAGCCACGGCGTGTGTGCGCCGGTTTGGCCGTCCACCGTGAGTCCGAACCGGTCGAACCCGGGGCGTCCGCGCTGGTCCCACCAGCGGAATGCCGCCTCCACCTCCGTCCACAGTTCACGCGGGCCGGACTGGTACACGTCGAACTCCGTGCGTCCAGGTTCGTAGTCCACGGTTGCCCAGGAGGTCACGGCCGTGTCCCGGAGCCACAGTGTGTACGACCCGTCCGGGTAGGTCTCTGCCCAGGGGAACAACCCCAGCGTCTGGAGCCCGATAGCAAACATGGGAAGCCAGTCCCCCACCGCCTCCGGGGACAGGGTGGCGGAGGACTTGACGCCATCGGCGGGCCACGGCTTACCGCCCATGTACTCCCGGACATGCTTCCGGGCCTGGCGTTGCTGCCGTAGGCGCATGAACGCGGAGGAGCCGACGAACCGGCCGGACGCCGTACCGTCCCGCTGGACCGTGAGCCGGGCCACGGCCCCACTCCCGTACGTCGTGGCGTAGGGGGCCACGATCACGCCGCCGGTTCGCGTCTGTGCGATCAACTCCCGGGGGACCTCCGTCACGGAGGCCGTGACCAGCACACGGTCATACGGGGCCCCCTCCCGGCACCCGTCGGCCCCGTCCCCCACCACCAGGCGGGGACGGTACCCGGCGTCATGGATGCGTTGCCGGGCCCCCATGGCGTTCTCCGGGTCCAGCTCCACGGAGGTCACGTTCCGGGAGCCGACCCGCTCCGACAGGAGGGCCGCATTCCATCCCGTCCCGGTGCCCACCTCCAGGACCTTGGCCTCCGCCGGTAGCTCCAGTGCGGCCAGCATCGAAAACACCATGGAGGGTTGGGAGTTGGAGCACGTCGGGACCTTGCCCTTGGCGGTCCCAGAATGCCGGCCGTCATCCCACTGGGTCGTAAGGGACACGTCCGAGTACACCGCGCGGAACCATGCGTCCGGGTCCTCCCGGCGGTCCAGGGCGTCCCCTTGGCCGGTCCCCTCCACCTGGCCCGGCCACATCACGTCCGGGACGAACAGCTCCCGGGGTACGGCCTTGAACGTGGGGAGCCAGTCGGAGGTCAGGGCCCCGGCCTCCATGAGCCGGGAGGCCAGCCCGTCCGGGCCAGCCTCCCTCACGTCGTGCTCAGTCACCGGCTGGACCCGCCGTTGGTGTCGGAGTGGCCCGAGTCGTCACCTTCCGACCCGCCGCCCCCGTGCTTGTTGCCGCTGTCGCTGTCGTCCTCTCCACCCTCCGCCGCCACGATCCAGGGACGTGCGTCACGTACGTTCATCGTTCGCTCCTCATAGTCGGTCGCGCTGGATGACCCGCCCTGGAAGTGCCCCAGCACCCCCAGGGCGGGCCGCTTACGGTCCGGACGACGCGATGGCCACGCCGATGACCAGCCCGCACGATCCCGCCACCATGACGATGAACAGGACCCCCGCGAACCGGCCTAACGCCCGGATCATTTCCCCCACCGATTGCCGGAGTTCCTGACCGCAAGACGTGCGCTCAGTTCCTCCCGCGCGGTCGCCGGACGCACGCTCACGGCGTCCCACTCCCGGCCCCCCTCAAGCGGGCGGAGCATGTACCGCCCGGCCCACTCACCCATCAGGACGCCCACCTTTTTGGCGGTCAAGTCGTAGGCGAGTTTGCCAACCTCCGGCACTTCGCTACCGGCCGTCGCTTCCTGGGCTCTCTCGGTAGTTGCCATGACCAGCACGTTAGAGACGCAACGACGCCCCCTCAATGGCACTTTGAGGGAGCGTCACATGGAAGTACCAGCGGGCGTTACAGCGGCACCCCGATGGCATCGGCCAGGACCCGCATTTCCGGCGTGAGCGTCCGCCGTTTTTCGATCACCCGGCCCATGATGTCCTTGGCGTATCGCTGGTTTGGTAGCCACTCCGGGGAGTTGTTCCAGATGGTGGTCAACTCCCCCACGGCCTCCCCGTACTGGCGGGTTTTGGCGTACGCGTCGGCCACGTCCAGCCGGTGACGGTTCCGGTTGTTCGACGTGGGCCGGAGGGAGTCCACGGGGATCTTGGACGCCAGGGTCAACACCCGGTCCGGCTGGTCCACGATGCTGGCGTTTTCGGCCCGCTTCAGGGCCACGGTCGTGGGGCCGAACGTGCGCACAAAGTCCGTACCCGGTTGGAACTCCCGGCCCAGGGCCACGGCCGCCGAGTGAGCCAGCCGGAGGGCGTCCCGGGCCTCCCCCGGCCGGTTGTCCCGGACCGATGCGGCGGACACACGGAGGAGCAACCACCCCCAGGTACTCAACTCCTCCGGGGTGGCGCGGGACATACGCGGCTCCGTGTCGTCCGCCCACTGGACGGCCAGCTCCCGGGCCTCCGTCAACTTCCCTTGACGCAAGAGGAGCCAGCACATGGTGTTGATCGTGGATGCTCCCTGGAGCCGGTCGGCCGACGCGTCCAGGGCCATGCCCAGGGCCAGGTCCGCCGTCTCAAACTGGCGGGTCTGGACCATGAGCCAGCCGGTTAGCTGGAGGAGCCGGACACGGACGGCCCGGCCGTCGGGGTCCACCTCCGCCAGGATCTCCGCCTCCCGGAGGAGCCGGGGGAGGACGGTCCCCAGCTCCAGGAAGCGGTCCCCCTTGAACATGGGCATGGCCGCGTCCAGGGCGTCCTTCACGCCTGCCACGGTGGGGGCGTCCTCCAGGCCGTCCGCGCGGGCCGGTTGCTCCAGGGCCCGGCGTACTGGCGTCCAGCGGTCCACCGTGGCCGTGTCGGCCCCCGGCTCCCCGGACTCCGCCACCAGGTCACTGGTGGACACACGGAGGGCCTGGGCCAGCTTTCTGGCCGTCTCCAGGCGGGTGTCCTCTTGGGTGCCCTGTTCCAGTTGCCGAATCCAGGACAGGGACACGCCGCTCTCCTGGGCCAACTCCCGTTGAGACAGGCCCCGCCGCTTTCGTACTTCCTTCAGCCGTTCCCCGATGCTTGCGCTCATGAATCGAGAGTAGGGCCACGGCGGACTCAACGCGTAGGGAAACCGGGGTCCATTCATCCGGTAATCACGTTGCGTAGACGGCCGGCTGAGCGGAGAGTGACATCCGCGGAACGCCAAAGGGCCCCGCCCGGATCTCTCCGAACGGGGCCCTTGCCCACTTCCTACTCCGCCGGGACCAGGTGGCCGCCGGGTGCCTCCACCGGGACCTCCACCCCGTCCGCCCGGAGGGCGTTCACTAGATAGTGGTCCCGGCCGATCACGCGGGCCACGGTTCCCGTGTAGCCGTAGACCGTGCTCCGGACCTTGGCACCTTCAGCGTGTGCGTTCATCGTGTACTCCGTTCGAGTGGGGCGGGGGCCCTGTCCGGGACTCCCGGCGGACGACCCCAGAATATGAACATGAACCCGCTAGGGTCAAGTCGAGATACGCGAAAGGCCCCGGCCCTGGCATCGTCGCCAGGTCCGGGGCCTCCGGGTCAGAACATGTTCTCCGCGTCGTCCGCCGCCGAGTTGAGCGCTTCCGCTATCACCCGGGCCAGGCCCGGCCGGAGCGGATGCACGCTGGTCATGGACGACCCGTACCCGTCTCCGTGTGTGACCTCCAGGGCCACGACCACCTCCCCCTTGGAATGTCGGGCCACGTGCGCTCCGCCGCTGGTCTGGATCACGCCGTACAGCTTGTCCATGGTCACCCCTCCAGCCACTGGGCCAGCTTCAGCACGTCGTCCAGGTTGGCCGCCGGTCCGGCCAGCTCCCGGGCCGCCAGGAACGCGTCCGCCCGGTCCGCGTGTTCGTCCGCCAGGGCGTACGGGACAGGCACGTCCGGCGCGCGGAACAGGTCGTCCACGGCCGACCGGTGGCACTCCTCCCGGGCCGAACACAACGGGTCGCAACCGTCGTTGGTCTCCGGGCACGGCTCCGACGGGGCCCCGGTGTCCTTCACGTCCACGTACGCCTCCGCGCGCTTGGCCGCTTCCAGGGCCTCCGGGGAGACGAACAGGGCGTCTGACACGTCCTGACCCTCCACCGCGAATGACGCCAGGGTGATGGTCCGGGCCACCCGGCGGGCCGTCTCCGGGGCCAGGTACACCGACATGGAGTCGTATTCCTCCGCACTCACGGGATGGAGGTAGACCTCCACGTGTTCCCCGTCGTTCGCCACGGTCACGGCCTGGGTCTCGTCCCAGTCACACCCGAACGTCTCCGCCATCAGGCCCACACCTTCCGCTGGTAGTTCAGGCCCCGGGTACCGGCCGCCTTGCGCTCCTCCGCCACGGCCTGTTCCTCCAGCCATCTGGCCAGGGCCCGCGCGTCCTCCGGCCGCATCGTCACCCGGTCACCCGGGACGGCCAGGCTGATCACTCCCGGCTCCCGCTCCGTCGTCCATGCCCTGGCCCGGCCGGTGACTCCGTCCAGGTCTCCGCGCACTTCCTTGGTCTGCTTGAACGCCATGTCCCGCTCTCCTCCGTGGTTACTGTCTGCTCAGCCGGCCGTCTACGTAGGGTGATCAGTCGCCTGTCTGGTCCCACGGGTCCAGCTCCGCGTCCTCCGCGTCCGCGTCCAGCTCCAGGTCCCGGTCCAGGTCCGTCATGGAGGCACCGGCCAGGGTGGCGTCCTCCAGGGTCATGTACCGCATGCGCATGGGATCTCTCCTCCGTGCGTGGCCCAACAGGCCAGGGTGTGGGTGTACTTCAGGGCGTTGCATTCACGGCACGCGGCCACCAAGTTGGCGGCCACGTCCCGGCCCCCGCGTGCAAGCGGGAACACGTGGTCCAGCTCCTCCGCCGGGCCGTCGCAGTACGCGCACCCGGCCCAGCGGGCCAGGATCTCCGCGCGGTCGTACGGCTCCGGACGGGGAGGACGCGGGGCCACCCGGAGGGCCGGGCGGGGTGGACGCGTCCGTGGGCTCCACCGCTCCGCCCGGTCCCTCCTGGTGGCGGTCGTCACCGCTGGATCACTCCCAGCTCCACGGCCCGCGCCGTGGTCATCCGTACGTTGGCCGTGACCTCCCCCTCCGGGTTGGTCACTTCGAACTCCAGGAACTCCGCGTCCAGTCGAGTCACACGGACCCGCTCTCCGGCGGCCGTCTCAATCCCCATCACGCCGCCACCTCCACGGCGTCCAGGTCCGCAACCTTGCGCATGCGGTCCAGGGCCCGCTTCAGCGTCTGGCGGGACGTGGCCACCGTGATCTCCAGGGCCTCCGCTATCGCCGTGTGGTCCGGCACCGGGAGGCCGTCCCGGTCGTATCCGGCGTACAGGTGCGGCTCCGGGGCGAACCCGTACACCATGCGGACCACCCGGTCCGCGTTACCGCTCAGCGTCTCCAGGAGAGCCGTGGCCAGGGCCCGCTTCCGCTCCCGGTCCCGGCGGGCCAGGTCCGACGGCTCCACCAGGTCCTCCGGGACGCCGTACCCGTACGGGTCCAGGAGCGTGTCCCCTAGGGAGCCCTCCGCGTCACGACCGGCCGGAGCGTCCAGAGACTCCACGCCCTCCAGGACCAGGCGGACCAGGTGGGCCGTGGCCGGACTCATCCGGTGACCAGCTCCGGGGAGGACCGTTGCCAGGTACTCCGCCGCCTCCATGTCTCCGGCAACTACGCCCAGGCACCCCTTGAACGTGGCCACGGCGTCCGCCGAAACACTGGCCGCTCCGGCCGTGTTGGCGTCATCAAAGATGGCCCCCTGGATTCGATGGTGGGCGTAGCTGGAGAACTTGGCCCCGCCCTCCGGGTCGTATGCGGCCAGGGCCTCCAGGGCGGCCACCCGGCCCTCCTGGCGGAGATCGTCCAGGCGGTCCGCGTACTGGCCGGACTGGCCCGCCGTCTGAGCGGCCCGCCGCTCCGCCAGGCGGAATATCAGTCCCTCCACACTGTCCAGGACCTGGGCCTTTGCGGCCGTGTCGCCATTTTGGGCAGCACGAATGAGGGCAACGTCAAGCATTGGGTTTCTCCCCTTGGATGCGGCCGGGTCGGCCGGTTCGGGGGAATCCACTGGGGGCCGTGACAGGGGCGGAATCGCACGCCTGTTCGAATCAAAGGGCCCAGGAATCCCCCGGTGCGGGAGGGTCAGAACATGTTCCGACCCTGGGTGAAGGTGTGAGGTATCGCCGCGTGACCCAACTAGGCCCGCGTGATCAGAATTTGGGTGTGAGGTACCGCCGGACCGGCCAGGTGGAAACGACTGCCCGTGGTGTTGCTAGGGGGTGGAATGCCCGCTCAGCGATTTACCGGCTGGCGGAAGATGCGGATAGCTCCGCTAGGACCAGGTGGCCGCCATCACGGCGGGGCCTGGGGAGACGCGGCTCCGGGAGAACGGCCCACGCGGGCCAAGCGTTGATCTGTGCGCGCATGATGGCCGCGCGGAACACGCGGAGCGTCCAGCGCTTGGAACGGGCCACCAGGTCCATGAGGGCCCGGAGGATGTCCGCCCCCGGCCCCGTGAGCGTGCCGAGAATGACCCGGAGTCGGGCCAGGGTGTCCCGGAGGGCCTGTTGCCACCGCCCCCGGGTCTGGGCCCTGAAGCGGGCCAAAGTCTTGGTCCACCGGACCCCGTGGCGGGCCATGAATCCGTAACGCGTCAGACGTACGCGCATTGAAGGCCCTCCCCTTGCATACGGAGCCGACCGGCTCCGTGTTCAGGTCGATAGCAGAACATGAACACGCTAGGGCCGTCAATGATGATCATGGCTGATACACAGATTCCGTCCTGGGGTCTCAGCGCTCCCCCGGGATGTACGCCTGAAGGATGAGATCCAGCCGTGGCGGGAACCAACCTTCAGGCGTACATCCAGGCAATACTTACCCCACGGCCCACTCCGCCGGGAGGCCGTAGCCTCCGGCCCACGTCCGGCCGTAGACCTCCGCGTCCGTGCCGATGGGCACGCCGTACAGGTCCATGCGCACCGTTTCGGCCACCTCCCGCGCGATGGCCTCCACGTCCCCTACGGGGGCCGTCCCCAACACCTCATCGTGAACCCAGAGATTCAGGTACTGGGTCAGGCCCCGCTCCTCCAGGTCGATAAGCGCTTGGCCCATCGTGTCCCGGGCCGTTGACTGGCAGATGTACGCCACGGCCTTGTACAGCTTGTCCCGGTCCAGGACCAGGCGACGACCGGAGGGCGTCCGGATCTCACACCGGTTGCGGAGGGCGTGAGCCTGGAGGCCGCGGGCCCACCGCTTGATTCCCGGGTAGGCCCTGGCGTACCTGGTCAGGGTGTCTTTCATGACATCCACCTCCAGGCCCGTTTGTTTCGCCAGTGTCTTGGCCCCGCCCTGGTACGACGTGCCCAGGCCCGCGATTTTGGCAAGGCCACGCTGGTACTTGGTGAACCCGTCCCCGAACATCAGGGTGGCCGTGAAGTCGTGCAAGTTCCGGCCGTCCCGGATGGCCTGGCACATGCGTGGCTCCTGGGACAGGGCCGCCAGGACCACCAGCTCCACGGAGGATTGGTCCACGCTGAAGTACGCCGTTCCCGGCTCCGCGATGATGGACCGCCGGATCTCCCACCCCTTGGACGGGAGTTGCTGGAGCGGCGGGTCCGACACGGACGCCCTGGCCGTCTTGGCCCCAAGGGTGTTGATCTTGGGGTGGATGCGGTCGTGGGTGTCCCGGTTCGTGAGCATGGCCAGGGCGTACGACTTGCGCCACTTGGACGCCCGCTTGGCGCGGAGTACGGCGTCCGCCAACGGGTTGGGCCGCCGGATCTCCAGCCGCTCCCACTTGTCGTTCATGTCGGCCATGGGCAACAGAACATCCTTGGCCACGGACAGGGCCCCGCCGTCGGTCCGTTCGTCCCAGCTCTCCCCCATGCCCTGGAGGGCGGCCACCACCTGGCGGTCACTGTTCACGTTCTCCACGCCGTACCGGTCGGCCACGGCCGCGTACTGGGCCCGGTCATCCTCCAGCCGGTCCACCAGGCCCTCCGTGTACGGCACGTCCAGGAGCATGCCGCGTCGCTCCATGCCCGCACAGATGGTCATGAGCCGGTGTTCGAACTCCACCAGGTTGGCCGGGATGCCGTGACGCTCCAGCTCCTGTTCCAGGTGCGGCCGGAGCCGGTAGGCCAGGAGCACGTCCAGGCCCGCGTACCGCTGGTACGTCTCATCCTCGTACGGGATACCCGCCCACCCGGTGTCTTTGGTGAGTCCGTAGCTCCGGAACACCTGGGTAAGGCCCGCCTGGGTGTCCGGTGCGGACGGGTCCACGTACCAAGCGGACAGGGGTTTGAGGGAGATCCCCACCCCGCCCTCAAAGTCCTGGCGGGAGTCACACAGGTGGGCCAGGATCTTGGTGTCCCGCACGCGCGGGGCCACCGACTCCAGCGGGGCCACGCCGTGGCGGTCCAGGACCAGGAGGTCATAGGCCGCGTTGTGGATGACCAGCTCCGGGCACTTGGTGACCACGGTCCGGGCCAGCTCCCCAAACGCGGGGCCACGCTCGAACGGGACTACCCACGCCACGTCCCCCGTGCCGAACTGGACCGTACGGAGCCGGTGACCCCGGGAGAACGTGTCCAGGCCCGTGGTCTCCGTGTCGAGTGCCAGGGACCTGGGCTGTACGGCCTTCAGCCACCGCCCGGCCGCCTCCACGTCGTCCGCCGACTCCAGGGCGTGGATGGTGGTCTGGGCTCCCGCCAGGGTGTGGCGGTACGTCTTCATGGGGTCCCCTCCGTCACGATGCGCGACGGCCGGCTGAGCTGTCCGTGACATGCGAAAGGGGGCCGACCCAACCGGGCCGACCCCCTACACGCACGCCTAGACCGTCCTGGCCTGGCCGAATACGTCTGCCTTACCTCCATCCACTGGGCCCCGTGACATGGCCCGACAATCGGCCAGGTTCGCCAGGACCCGGGCCCCGTTCACCTTGGCCTCCCGGACGCCCGGGAACGTGCGCAACGCGTCGTAGAACTTGTTCCGGGTCATGGGGTGCCGGATGCCGCACTCCTCCACCCACGACCGGTAGCGGTCCCAGGTATCCGTCCGGGGAACGTGGCTCCCCTCCTGGACCACGTACTCCTCCCCGATGAACCCGGACAGGGGGTGGGAGCTGTCCCGGTAGTGCGCGGTCCGCCGCTCCACGGCCTCCGGGAACACCAGGCCCCGGCCCGCCTCATACTCCTGGAACCACGCGACGGCTCCGCGTACGGCCCACGCCGCGATTCCCTCCCGCTCCTGGCGGAGCGTCGCCTGTAGGTGGCGGTCCTCCCGGCCCCTGAAGTCCTCATTCCACGGGACGACCCGCACGCGTTGCCAAAGGGCCGCGTCCGTGGCGTCCACGTCGGGGACATAGTTGGTGTCCACCTGGACCAGGCACACCGGCCGGAACGTGATCTCCGTCTTTGCGTACACGCCACGGGCCGTGATGGTCTGGTCTCCCGTTACTGCCTTCATAAGGGCCTGGTCCAACGGCATGTTGGCGGGCCACTCACTGGAGATCACCAGGCGACGGCCCCGGAGGCCCACCACGTCCGCACGCGGACCGCCGGACTCCTTACGCCGCTGGAACAGGGACGCGTCCGCACGCTTCACGGCCGCCCGGAAACAGTCCTCCAGGGCCGCCGTAAACGTCGTCTTGCCGTTCGTGGTCGGTCCCACGTGCATTACGAAAATGCGCTCCACGCCGTACCCAGTGATCCCGTACCCGGTGAGCATCTGGAGGAACCCGGGCATGGTGTCGCACCCCGGGTGACACTCCTTCAGGAACCGCTCCCAACGCGGGGCCGGGGCCTGGGGGTTGTAATCCACGTCCACGTAAAACGTGTTCATGTCCGCCGGGTCATGCGGCCGGGCCTCCCCGGTGCGGAGGTCCACCACGGCATTCCGGAACGTCAACAGGTCCGGCTTGGCGTCGAACTGATCAACCGTCGCGTACACGCCGGGGATGCTGGACAGCATCTCCACCATGCCCTTGACCTTGTTGGCGTCCTGGGACCTGGCTATGTGCTTGGCCAGGTTGGCCGGGTCGTGGTCGGCCTCCCCCTTCATGGTCCGCACCACGGCGCGAACGTCCGCGTACAGGGCCTCCGTGGGGACCTGGGTCCAGTGCCTCCCCGTCCACTTGAACACCCCGGCCCCGGGCACCATCCGGACGTGTCCGCCCAGTTGACGGAACAGACGCTCCGCGTTGCCCAGGTCCGTGAGCGGGAGGGACACGGTCACCTCCGGCTCCGGACCGGTCGGAACATGTTCTGACACCGGCTCCGCGTCCACGACGTGGAGCGGGGCCCGCCGGACGGCCGCGTGGAGCTGGCCCGGGAAAGCCTCCGGGTCCCGCTTCCGCCAGTCGGTCAAGTCGTCCCCGGCCGTCGGGATCTCCAGGCGACGGACCATGACTCCGGCCATCACCAGGGCGTCCGCCAGGGCGTCCGTGAACTGGGCCCCGGCGTTGTCCCGGTCACCCGCTATCACCACGTCCCGGTCCTTCAGGGCCTCCGCCAGCTCCGCGATAAGAGCCGCGTTCCGGGCCAGGCCCGCACCACGGACCATCACCACGTCGTACCCGACGGCCACGCCCGTGAGCCCATCCCCGGGCCCCTCCGTGACCAGCACGGTGTCAAACCCGGAGTTGGCCCGCAGTACGCCGTACTTGGCCCATGCGCTCCCCTCCGGGGACGACACGGAGAGCCACCGGGCCGGACAGTACCCGGACAGGTCACGGCCCTGGAGGCCGCGCGGACGGCCCCTGAAGTCGCTTAGGGGGACGGTCACCCGGGGGAAGCGGAGGAATTCCGTGGACCGGAACGCGAACCGGTCATCCACTCCGGGGGCGTCCATTCCCACGCCCAGGTCCGCCGCACGCTCCGCCGTCAGTCCGAACCGGTCGGCCACGTACTCCCGGGCCTTGACGGCCTCCGGCCGGTCCGACAGAAACGCCACGTTCGTGGTGTCCACGTACTGGGCCAGGGCCGCCACGTGCTCCGGAGCCAGGGGCCCGGCCACGGCCTTGGCGGACGCCTTCACGCCCTCCCCAGGCTCCCAGTCGAACAGGTCCCCCGGGCGCATGCCCAGGGCCTTCAGGATGGCGTCCCGCTCACACCCGGCCCAGCAACGCATCAGGACCCGGCCGTCCTCCTTCAGCCGGAAGAACAGACTGGGCTTGTGGTCGTCGTGGACCGGGCACGGGACGCCGTACTCCCCACGCTCCTCCACCACCTCCGGGAAGCGGGCCAGGAACTCAGAAAAGGACTTCACGGGCGGGTCTCCTCCAACGCAAAAGCGGGCGTGTCTCGAACCCGTTGACTGGGGTCCGTGACACGCCCGCGTTGGGTGCGTTGCTACTGGAGGTGACGGCCGGCTGAGCGGAGAGTGTCCAACACCCGGGCGAACGTGGCCAGGTCCATCACCACGTATCCGTCCGCCGTGGAGCGTCGGGGAGCCTTCACCACGGCCACGCCGTACGGGAACCCGGCGTGAAGTGCCTCCCGGTTGGCCTGGCGTACGTAATCCGCCAACGTGATGGACCGCTCCGCCTTGCACTCCAGGACGAACGGGCGGGCGTGGAGGTCTCCCACGTCCTTGACGCCCTGTTGGGCGGGCCGGGTCACGTTGTCCGGGTCGTGTGGGTCCCGCCAGGGATACGGGAGGTCCCGCCACCCGGGCACGTACTTGCCCAGGGCCTCATTCAGGAAGTGCCGGACGTCCCGCTCCCACCCGGTCCCCTTGGCCTTGTTCCGGTTGGTCACTCCACCCGCTCCCACGTCACGGACGCACGCTCCACGTGGCCGGAGGCCGTGGGGCCGGGGCCCCGCCCCAACCGCTCCGCGCGGTCCCGCTCCCGGGCCGCTTCCCTCTTGGCCCGGGTGAGTGCTGCGCTGGCCGGGTTCCGGGTCGTGAAGGGGCCCATGGCCCACTCGTACGTCCGCTCCTCCTGGCCCTCCCGGGCCGGGTACGTCCGCACGATCACGGCCCGGAACAACTCCGGCGTGTCCTTGTGCATGTCACGTGCCATCGGGGGTCACCTCCTGGTCCTCCAGGAGGAACCGGGCCAGACGCTCCACGGCGTCCACCTTGCCCGCGATACCTCCACCGAACGGGGACACCGTGGTCTCCCCGGAGAGCTTGGCCACGTGGGCCACGGCCACCTCCACGGCCTCCGCGCGGGTCACTTGCGGCCCCCGCTCCGGTAGGTCTCACGGGCGTACTTGACGGCCTGGACCACGGCCAGGATGACGACGTACGCCACACCGCCCGCCAGGAACAGGAGGGCCAGGAGGAGCACGACCACCAGGGCCGTGCCCAGCGCTTCAGCAACGATCACGGGTTGACCCACCTCACACTCACACCGTGCGCCATGGCGGAGGCCAGGGCGTCTATGTACCGGGGCCAGTCGGCCCGCTCCCGGGCCGTCGGCCGGAGATAGACCGTGCGGCCCCCGCCCAGGGCCCGAATCTCTCCCAAGGGCGGGGCCGTACGGCCGTCGATGATGACGGGGTCCCTGGAGTCAGACACCGGCCAGGGCCTCCGCCGGGATGGTGACCGCGAAGTGTTCCGCCACGATGCGCTCCGGGCGGATGGTGCTCCGCTTGACGAACCCGGACTCCCGGCCGGTCGGGAGGACCTTCAACATGGGGATGGTCCGACCCTTGAACTGTTCCGTGTAAGTCTCCTGGACCACGGCCTCCGTCATCCGCACGGAGTTACCCCGGCGGGCGGAGTAGACGATGGTGTCCCCCTCCCGGACCTCCGCGCCGGTGAAGTCATGGATGTTGCCTCGCTTGCCCATGGGTGTTCTCTCCTCTTTCAGGTTTCGTCTTGGGTGCGGAACGGGGCCAGGCCCGTGGTGGACCTGGCCCCGCTGATCACGCTGTGTTCACGGCCGGCTGAGCGGAGAGTGACTAGAACGGAGGCTCATCCGCGAACTTGGACAGGGACGGAATGGCCGCGTCGATGTCCTCCGGGACCCGCCCGTGGACGGCCAGAACCGGCTTGCGGTACGACACGTCTATGCCGGACTTGGTGGTGAACTCCACCAGCTCCAGGCGGAGCGTGCACAGTGCCCGGCCGCCGACGGCCTCCAGGTCACGCCACACGCCCTCCAGGGCCTTCATGAACTCCCAGGAGCCGGTCATGAGACGGAAGCGACCCAGCTCCGGGTCATCGGCCAGGCGGAATTCCACGCGCATGTCCGGCTTGGGACCGTGACCGGCCTTGGCCGCCGCCTTGCGCTCCTGGATCGTCTGGGGGCAGCCACACGGCTGGCCCACGCGCGGGTCCTCCGTGTCGATGAACTCCACGCCGTCACACGCGTGGATGGGCTTCCCGGTCATGCCGAACAGGGCCATGCGGAACGTGACGGAGTCGGGGCCGTCCACCACAACCTTGATGGCGTCGGAGTCCGTCAGGACCTGGAGGCCGTCCTCCTTCGTGGTCTCCCACTCCTCCGGGGAACCGCCGTACAGCTCCGAAATGGCCTTGCCCACGTCCGGGTCACCGGTCGTGATGCGCCACGACTTCAGGGCCACGGGGCGGTTGTTGATCTGCATTCCGGCGCGGAACCGGCCGACGAAATCGGAGCTGTAGACCTTGGGGCGGGCGTCGGGGTCCTGGTCGAGAATGCGCAGGGTGCGGGCCACTTGGGCTCTCCTCTTGAGAGTCGCTTGAATTCGGGCAGCACAAGGGCCCCGGGCCGGTTCTTCACGCGACGCGTTGCGTCGTCATCCCCGGCTCCCGGGGCCCCTTGCTGAGTTCATTCACTGGGGGCCGTGACGGCCCTCCTGGTCCGCGCTACGCGCGCCGCTGGGTACCCGTGACCAGCTCTCCGCCGGACGCCACCGGACGGCCGATCACGCCCTTTTTCATCTCCCGCTCCCAGTCGAACACCCGGCGGAGCGTAAGGAACATCTGGAACAGCTCCGGGGCGTACCTGACCGGGACCAGCTTCCAGCCCTCCGGCCGGACGTGGAGGACGGCCGCCGCGTCGATGGCCGGGACGGGTACGGACTCCCCGGTGTCCGCACGGACGATGCGGTCCGCGTTGCCGTACGCGGAGAGCTGGAGGGCCACCTCTTCATGCACGCCGGAGCGGGTGGTCTTCCAGTCGATCATCACCACCTCACCGCCGATACGTGCGATGGCGTCGAACGACCCGGCGTAGTTGTGGGTGTCGCTCCACACGGCGTCTTCCAGGAACAGGAACTCCGGCTGGACCGTCGCCAGGAACTCCATAAAGTGCTTGGCGAACGGGCGGATGTCCGGGTGGATACGCTCCGGGGGCACGTTCTCACCCCGGGCCAGACGCTCGAACATGTCGTGTGCGTCGGAGCCGATGTCCGCCGCCGTCTTGGTGAAGCGTCGGGGTGCGTTCTTCAGGTAGTCCACGGCCCCGGACCGGTCGTTCATGGCCAGGCCCACCAGGGGGCCGATGTTGTCCACGGCCGCCTCCGCCACCACCTTGGCGTACCAGTAGGGAAGGAACCCCTTGGGGAGCATGCCCAGGACGGAGGTCACACCGGGGGCCTTTTCGCCGCTCTCCGGGTCCACGTAGAACCGGCTGTCCCCGCGCTTGATGGTGTTCAGTGCTGCCACATGATCTCCCGCATACGGGCGGCCACTTGGGCCGCTCTCTCTCGCTTGCGGGGTCATCCACTGGGGCCCGTGACTGGCCCTCCCGGGGGCAAGAAAAGTGCCCTGGGGTTGTTCTTTCCCTGACCGCGTTAAAGGAAGTAGGTACCCAGGGCACTTTTTCCGCCCCCGGGAACGCAAAAAGGGCCCCGCTCCGTGATCGGAACAGGGCCCAGAGTGAGAGCGGGTACTCCTGGCGTTACTCGTCCAGGCCCTCCAGCTCCTTCAGGAGAGCGTCCGCGCGGTCCCGGGCCTCCCGGGCCTGGTCCGCGAACTTCTTACGCTCCGTCTTGGACATGACCCGGAGGGACGCCGTGGAGAACACGGCCATGCCCTGGTCAATGCGAGACATGAGCGTGACCAACTGGTGGCCGGTGGCCTTGCCCTTGCTGGCCTGTCCGGCCGTCGCCTTGGTCGTCTCATCCACGGACGTGAGGGCCGCCGCCGCTTTCCGCTCCAGGCCCGCACGTTGACCCCGGGGAAGCGGGTCCACGCCGAACTTGGCCCACTTGGCGGGAGGGATCACCTCCCGCTTGCGGTCCTCCACGTGGTGGAGGATGGCCCGCTGGGCCGACTTGTCCGCCCCGATGTCCTGATACAGGAGGGCCGCCAGGGCCTGGTAATCCGGGGACTGGCCGTTCCAGTCGGGGTCACCCTTGTACTTGAACATCCCGCGTAGGTCCATCAGCTTGGCGGCCACGGCTTTCTTGGCCTCCGTCGCCCGGCCCTCCGCCTCCAGCCACGCCCGGCCCAGGACCTTGGCCTCCGCGTACGCCTCCGCCACACCCTCCCGCTTCAGGGCCCGCTCCGCGTTGGGGTCGATGTGCTCCGTAACCACGTGGGTGCCCTGGAGGACCTGGGGGACGTGGACCTCCACCTCCTGGCCGCCCCCGCCCTTGGCCTCCGCCTTGGCCGCCATGCGGGCCTCCAGCTCCGCCGCCGACTCCTGGACGACCGGGGCCACCGCGGATTCCGGCTCCGCAGCGTCACGGCCGGCTGAACTCTCCGTGTCGGCCGTCTCCGCCGGGAACAGGCCCTCCGTCACCGCCCACCCGTCTCCGGCCGGGGTCACCACTCCGTCATCCGCCAGGAGTGCCAGGGCCCGGCCCACCGTTTGCTTGGTGGTCTCGTACTTCCCCGCCAGCTCCCCGACGTCCAGGCCCAACCCCCCGGCGTACGTCCCCGCCTGGATCTCCTGACGGATGCTCTCCGCCACGGTTTCGTACTTAGCCGCCTTGGCCATCGTGTTCTCCCCTTGGTCTCAATGGAGCGGGGCCACCGTATCGGTCAGGGCCCCGCCACCGGGTCACTTCTCTGTGAACTCCGCGCCGCACACGTTGCACGTGATCCCGCCCAGGGACGCGATGCGCGGGCCGATCTGGAACGTACGTGGAGGGTCCAGGCACTCACACTGAAGAGTGAGCCGGGCCCCGGACCGGCCCTTGGCCGTGGACTCCTCCTCCACGCCCAGGACCACGCCGTCCAGGGCCTTGCCCAGGGCCTGGAGGAGTGGCGCGTATCCCTCCACGGCCTGGTCCGTGAGCGGCACCGGAGAAAACCCCTTGGTGGAGTGCGGGGCCTGGCCCTCCGGCCACTTCATGCCCAGTTCCTCCGCCACCGCGCGAAAGTGCTTGTTGTGACGCATCCCCCGGTTACTCGTCTCGGAGTATCCGCGCACCTGACACAGTGCGTGCGTCGCCACGTGGAGGACGGCCTCCAGTGTGGCCCGTGGGCCCTCCACGATGGTGTCCCGGAGGATGGGCAACTCCGGACGCATATCCGCTTCCAGCTTGTCCGGCTGGACCAGGGTGTGGCGGGCCCCCGTCATGTCCACCACCACGTACACGTCCGGCAACTCCGGGTGGCTCTCCTGGAGCACTTCCCAGGCCGTTTCGATGGCCGCCAGCACTCTGGCACCGTCGCGTCCGAATGGCATCGTGTGCTCCGCATTGTGGTCGTTTTGGTCGTTGATCTTGCTTGGTCGGGCACGAACCTAGCACAGAAGCAACCCGCGCGGGTTCAACTCCCGTTAAGGGAACGCAAAATGGGGCCCCACCCGCCAGACCAGTGTCTGACGAACAGGGCCCCATGGGCATCCCTCCCGGACGGTCCTTACTCCGCCGGATTGTACTTTTGCGCCACCTTGCGGGACGCGCTCTCCCCCAGGAGGACCAGGAGGACCAGCGTCACGCCATCCACGACCGTGTCACTCCCGGCCAGCTCCTTTACGGCCGGTACGTACTGGCCCACCAGGACCAGGAGGGCACCGACGGCCGCGCGGACGCGGACCGGGTTGTCCCGTACGAGGGTGCGGAGGTTTTCGAGCATTCAGGTTCCCATCTGCTGATACATGGCCCGGACGGCCTCCAGGAGGTCCACCAGGCCCTTGTCATTTCGGATGACGTGATCCGGCTCCAGGCCGTCCAACTCCGTCTCCGACGAATGCCGGGCAGCGTCGCCAGTCAGGCCCGCCCCCGGTCGTTCCACGCGCACGATCACGCCGCCCTCCGCCCGGACGGCCTCCACCTCATTGAGGTACCGGGCGTCCGTGACCACACACGGCATGTTCCACTCCACCCCCTGGCGGAGCTGGCCGACGACCGGCCGGAGCCAGAACTCCGGCTCCAGCTCCCGGACGGACTGGCCGTACTCCTGGAGCACGCGCCGGACCTCCGGAAACTGGTCCTTGGCCGTCTCCCACCCCACGCGCCGGATGAGATCCGAGAGACGGACACTCACCCGCGCGGGGGCCAGGGGGATGTACGGGTCCAGCCGGAGGGCCGCGCGCTTCAGCTCATCCGCGAACGCCAGACGCGTGTACCCGGCATGGCGGACCAGCATCTGGCCCACCGTGTCCTTGCCGGACCGGGACTTGCCGACTAGTGCCACGTGAGGCTTGGCCATGGGGCCCTCCTGATTACGGAGCGCTCAGCCGGCCGTCACGTCACGTGAGACCAGCGGAGTGCGGGGAACGATGTCCCCGCCATCCACTGGGGCCCGTGACTAGACCTTGCCGGTGGCCTTCAGGGCCGCCGTGATGAGCGTCCCGGCGGAGGTCACGGCCGCCACCGGTAGCGCGTACTTCCAGCGCTCCAGGCCCCGGAGCCGGTCCTCATGATCGGACAGGGTCCGGGTCACGCTTTCGTTGTGCTGGGTCAGGGACCGCACGTCATCGCGCATCCCCACGATTTCGTCATAGATCTCCCGGGAGGAGATCACGACGCCCAGCGGGTCCCGCTCCGTCACCGCATCAGCCTTTCCCACGTCTTGGGGCCCGGGTAGCCGTCGGCCCCGTCCCCGGTCCAGCCCTGGGCCCGCTGGTACGCGGCCACGGCCTTACGGTCGCTCTCCGTCCAGCGGGGGCCGGGGCCGAACGCGTAAAACCGGCCGTACCCCTTACGGACCAGGGCCTCCCCGAGCTGGGTCACGTAGACGTTGACCGCACCCGCCTTGAACTTGGACGCTCCCGGGTACGCCGGGGCCTTGGGCTTGGCCGGAGTGCTGGGCTTGGGCTTGGCCGGGGTCGTGGGCTTGGCCGGGGTCGTGGGCTTGGACTCCGCCGGGACCGTGATCCGGTCCCCGGGGTGCACCACGTCCGGGTCCTTCACCTGGGGATTGAGGGCCAGGAGGGCCGCCAGGGTCAGGCCCGCGCTGGCCGCCACCTTTCCCAGGGTCTGGCCCGCCTTCACCACCACGGTCTTGGTCTTGCTGGGCTTGGCGTGGCTCCCGCCGGAGCTGGACCCGCCCTTGGGGGCCGCCGCGAACAGGGCCGCCTTGTTGATCGCTCCGGGGTCCCAGTGGTCGTTCCCGGGGACGTTCGAGTGGCCATAGTGGCCGCCCTTGGTGAGCCACACGTCCCGGGGCCGGTAGCCGTCGCCGTACTGGGCCGCCAGCTTCCCGGCGGGGAACACGTCCGGGACGCCGTGGCTCCGTATCGCGCGCATCATCGCGCGGAAGTTCTTTCCCGGCTTCCAGTACGACGTGAACGGCTTGGCCGCCCGCGCCATGACCTCAATCTGGACACACACCTTGCCGGTCCGGTTGGTCCTGGTGGACCCGTCGTTCTTCAGGGCCCGCGCGCTGGAGGTCAGGGGCCCGAACTGGGCCAGCCTGTCCGTCACCGGGTCGTACAGGAAATGGGGCTCCGCACCGATGCGGACCAGGTAGTCCGCCACGGCCTTGAACGACGCGTCCGACCCGTTGCCGGACTCCGTGGTGTGCCAGACGGCCCGGCCGGGACGGCCCGGGGAGTCCATGGCTCCGCCAATGCTTCCCCGGCCCCATCTCTCAGCTTCCTTGACCCACACTTCACCCACGTTGATCTCCCTCAACTCATGAGAAAGGCCCCGCCGTTGGGCCGACGGGGCCTGTATCCATTAACTGGTGACGGTTACTGTCTGCTCAGCCGGCCGTCTACGCAACGTCACTTCACTGGGACAGGACCAGCGTTCCCGCCGCATCCCACACCTGGAGCGTCTTGTCTCCCGCCTGGACTCCGATGCGCACCCGGAGGCGGCCGGATGCGTCCACCACGTCCAGGGAGCCGGGGCCACTCACGACCACCGGGCCGGTCTTGATGGCCGTCTGGGCCGGGGTGCGGTTGGCCGCACTGGTCAGGTCACGGACGGCCCGCTCCAGGTCCTTGATTCGGTCCGTGATGTCACGGGGGACCGTCGCCATTACGTTGCCTCCAGGTACAGTTCCGCGGATTCCTCCCGGCCCCGCTCCGCCGGGTCCACCTTGATGCCCACCACGCGGTACGTGGCGTCCAGGCCGTCCGTGTACCAGACATCCCGGATACGGAGCCGGGCACGGGCCCCTATCAGGGCCGGAGTGATCTCCCCGTCCAGGCGCACGCGCACGGACGGAATCGTGGCCGTGTTCCGGGCCCTGGCCAGGTCCGCCTTGGCGTGGTTGTCCAGGGTCTCCTTCACGGACACCGTGTTGTAATCGCTGGTCCCGTCCAGGCGGGGCCACCCGGCCGCCAGGCGGTCCGTGTACAGCCACGCGGAGGACAGGAGCGGGCCGCCCGTGGCGTCCACCGTGTTGTCCACGGTCGCTCCCCGGGACTGCCACACGTTGGCCATGCCCGTGGCGTCCGTCGGCATCGAGTAGGACAGGACGTTGCCCGGGTACGTCAACATGACCGGCTGGGCACCCACCTGGATCTTGGGATAGCCAAACTGGAGCCGCTTCACACGCTTGCCGGTGGCCGTGTCCCGGTAGGTCTGGACACGCCATTCAAACCCGCCGTCCACGGCCGCCAAGTCGTCCAGCAACTCCCGGACGCGCGGCACGTCGGACGCAAGGTACGTGCGGTCCCGGAGGACGCCGGAGAGCTGGGTGTCCATCTGGAACCCCAGGTCTCCCTTGTCCAGGGAGGCCGCGTACCCGACTAGGCCCCGGGCAATGGCCAGTTGGTCCGTCTGGGTGTAGGTCTGGGTCGTGAACACCACCCGGCGGTCCAGGTAGCTGTCAAAGGTGGCCGCCTGGAGGTCCACGGACACGGCCCCGCGTTCGTCCACGGAGGGCGTCATGGTCCACACGATGCCGCCCCACCAGATGTCCGGGCCACGCTCCACCCACACAGCCGTCCGGCCGGGGATAACGGCCGCCTTCACGCGGGCCGCCATCCCCGAATCCGGAACCGGGATCTTGCCGGACATGGCTCCGGTCTTGCCTATGTAGTCGTCAAACCCCAGGCCCTGGACGGGGAGCACGTCCAGGAGCTGGTCCGTCACCAGGTCCGCGAACAGGAGCCGGTACAGCGGTGCCATGTGGCCCCTTCCTTACTTGATGAACGTGTACTCAATGCGCATCGTGGCGTTCTGAGCGATGGACGCGGAGGGCGTCCAGGACAACAGCTCCACGTCCCCGGCCGTGGTGATGCGGACCGACCCGTCACCCACGCCCGTGGAGGCCGCACAGAACATGTCGAACGGCGGAGTCATGGACGCGGGAACCTTGGCTATCAGGAGGTCCGGCGTGATGTTGCCGGACGCGGGGACGGACACGGCCGTGGCACTGGACCGGGTGAACGCCAGGTGGACCACGGACACGCCCGCGCGGACGCGGAGGTCCTGTTGGAAAATCGTCCATCCGGACTGGACGGTCACACCCGTGGTCGTCTTGACCATGGCGCAGTCGAACGCGTCGTCTGTCTTCAGGATGTTGACGCCGCCCCGGTACAGGTTCACGTCACGGGTTGCGGTACCGGGGCCCCAGTTGATCGCGCCGTCCGCGTTGATCCGGAGCCGGTCGTAAGTGTCGGACGCAGGCTTGGCGGAGAACGCGTAATCGGTGGCCGCCGTCCGCTGGGAGTAGACGGCCTGTTCCACCTGGAGGGCACCGTCCGATGCCCGCTGGAGAATCAGGTCCGCGAACTCCAGACGGCCGGACGGGCCCAGGCGGAGACGCGGCTCCCAGGCGGTCCCGTTCCACCGCTCCAGTACGCCGCCGTTGTCCCGGTACTGGCCCGGGTACGACCCGGAGTAGCCGGAGGTCCAGCCACCGGCCATGATGCCGCCCAGGCCCGTGGTGAACCGTCGCCGGTCCGCCACGGCCGTACCCCAGTCGATACCGCCCGTACCAGCGGAGGCACCGGCCGGGATGGTCACCTCATACAGCTTTTCCGACGTGCCGTCGGCCGTCGGGGCCGTCGGGGAAGCGGCGGGCGTGCCTTGCATGATCTCCAGGTAGGCACGAACCTGGCCGGTCCCGTCGTACGTGGTGTCCTGCACCCGGATGACCACGGAGTCCTTGCGCGGGAACTGGGCGTTACCGTCCGCGAACGTCAGGGTTTCCGGCTCCGTCACCGCCACCGGGTAAGCACCCTGGGCCGCCGTGCCCTGAAGGACCGCGCGGCCCACACTGATGGTGGCCTCCATGGCTCCGGCGGACGTGAGCTTGAACGGATCTCCACCGGGAATCACACCACCCCGGACCGTCACCTCCCCGGCCGGGTACATCGTCCCCGTGGGGACCACGCGGGTGTCCTCCCGCGTCTGGCCGCCTCCCTGGGCGTCCCTGTTGAGCAGCCATCCACTACGAACCGTCACAGCCGGCGTTCCTCTCTGTTACCAATACGCGTTGCGCCACCGGACCGTCACGGATGCGGCCGGGTCATAGAACTGGTTGGCACACCGGAACGCCATCGGGGTCTCCCCCGGCTCCAGCGTGAACGTCTGCTCCGGATGGGACGCCCTGGTGGCCGTGTAGATGCGGGAGGCCGTCCCGTTGAGCATCACGGTTCCGGCGGCCGTGTCGATGGTCAGTACGTCGCTCTCAGCCAAGCTGATGTCGTACTCCAGGACCCGGCCCGTTTCCGTCTGGGTGAGCCTGGGCCGGACGACCGGCCCCCGGAACTCCACGACGGGATGCGCCGGAGCGTCACCCCGGTTGGCCGGTGCCACGCTTCCGGTGGACCCCGGCGTCCCCCAGTCCAGCGGGTACGCCACGCCCTCCCCCGTGCCGATGGCCAGGCTTGCCGTACCGATAGGCACCGGGGCCGCCATGGCCGTAAGGAAGTTGACGATGGGCTGGACACTGACCGCCCCCGCCGGGGCCGCCACGGACACCGTGCCCTGGCCCGCCAGGCCGATGGTCTGGTCAAGGAACGTGTTCCCCGGCCCCCACCAGTTGAGGACCGTCACACCACCCACGACGGGGGCCAGGGCGTTGGTGAACGTCACCGGCTCCCCGCCCTTGACGGGCCAGCCGTAATCCCCATTGGGGTTGTCGAACGACCACACCAGCTCCCCGCCCTCCGTGAGGGCCTGGACGGACGCGGGGCCCGTCCCGTCACCGGTAATGGCCGGGTCGTTGCCCTCCGCCCACCACTGATACAGCGGGCCGGTTCCGGCCGTCTGTCCGGCGGACATCCGGTTGGGCGGGGCCCCCGACCACCCCAGACCCGGTTCACGGGCCGGGAGGGCCGTGGAGGCCGCCACCTCCACCACGTCGTACCGGCGCGGGTCGGAGCACTGCCAGACGATGGACCCGGAGGGTTCGCCCCGGGTGTACTGGCGGTCCGCCGG
This sequence comes from Streptomyces sp. NPDC044719, assembly GCF_056433405.1. NCBI lineage: Bacteria > Bacillati > Actinomycetota > Actinomycetes > Kitasatosporales > Streptomycetaceae > Streptomyces > Streptomyces sp. NPDC044719. The sequence goes on along the minus strand of NZ_JBWKHE010000004.1, from coordinate 275,731 downwards.
GAGGGACCGACGGATGACGCGCGCACGCATCAGCCGCCGGGCCCCCGCAAGCTGGACCACCAGCTCCCGTTCATCCGGCGTCGGAGCCGTGGCCGCCCGGAGGCGGGCCAGGAGCTGGGGGAATGCGGCCAGGTCATCCGGCAGGACCGTGAAGTCCCATTGCAGTTCCCGCACGCCCGCCAGGAGCGACCCGGGCCACGCGCCGTGTTGTGTCGGCATGGGCACGGAGCCCACATCCATGTCCGGGAGGTCATCCCATCCGGTGAGCTGGTCACCCACGTATTCCGTGGTCTCACCGAACAGGACGCCCCCGAACTGGATTTGGCCGTCCTGGGTCACCAGGTCCCCGGCCATGTCACCCCCTTGCCTTCATGCGCCACTCCAGCTCCCGGGCAACCTGGCCCGGCGTCATGCCGCCCGCGTGATAGTTCTCAATCCGGACCCCGGCGGAAGTGGTCGGAACATGTTCTGACCCTCCGGCCGTGGCCCCGTTCGGGACCAGGACACCGGCCTTGACCGTCGCCACGGAGGGAACCGTGACAAGGCGGTCCATCAGCCGGTCCACGCGCGGCTTTCCAGACTCGATTCCACGGACCAGGCCCGCCGGAATCCACTTGCCCACTCCGGCCATAACGCGACTGGGGGAATGAATCCCCAAAGCCTTGCGAATAGCCTTTTCCATGGACTTGGCAATCTTCAACATCTGGTTTTCGATTGCCTTTTCCTTCGACTTCAGGCCCTTTACCAGGCCCTCCGCCGCATGCACTCCGGAGCCGTACAGGGCATCCGCCGTAACGGTGCCAGCCTTACCGGCGTACGCCTCCAGTTGCTTTTGCGTCCGGTTCAACTCAGATATCTGAGCGTTGGACGCATCCGCCAGGGCCGCCGCATAGGCCCCGCCTCCGTCGACACCCGCTGAAGCGATTTGCTCCAGGAGCGTCTTGGAAAGGCCCTTAGCCTTCAGCTTGGCCAGGTCCGCCGCGAACTTCTTTGCGGCCAACATGTCAGCCTTCAGCTTGTCCATGATGGACTGGGCCGTGACGGCCGCTCCCGTCTCACCGCCCTGGGTGATGTTGGCACCGGAAAGAATGCCGTCCCGGATTGAGGTCCGGGTGTCGTCATATTGCTTGCGGATATCCGCCAGCTTCTTTTCCGCCGCCTCCAGCTTCTTTGTCACCGCGTCCCGCTGGGTCACCAGCTTGGACAGTTGCGCCGTGGATGCCTTCAGGCTCTTTACCACGCCACTCTTGGTGTACTTGGGCAGGAGCTTGGTAATGCTCTGGAGTTTGCTCCGGAGCTGGGCCGTGGTGCCGTCAATTCCCTTGATGAAACCCTGGATCAACAAACGGCCGGCTGGGGTAAGGATCTTCTTATCCCGTGCGGGCGGACCCTTCCAGCTAGTCAGCTTGGATGTCAGGTCACCCAGGGTGGACTTGACGCTCCCCACCATGCCCTTAATGCCGTTGATAAAGCCCTGGATAAGCGACTTTCCGGCACCCAGCAAGGTGGAACCCAGGCTCCCCAGGGCCGACTTGGCCTTGCCCGGGAGGCCCCTCACGTACCCCACGGCCGTGGAAATGCCGCTGGATATCCGGGAGCCCATCGACTTCATGGCCGACATGGCCGCACTGGCCACATTGGAGCCCATCGTCTTGACCGCGCTCCACGCCTGGGACCCCAGGTTCCGGAAGAACCCGACCACGGCCGAAACTCCGGAACTCACCACGGACCGAATCTTGGAAAAGATCGAGCCGAAGAATGCACCCAGGTTCGCCAGGAGCTGGCGGGCCATGCTCAGCGCACCCTTGAAATCACCCTGGAAAAGCCGAGTGACCATCTTGACGGCCGGAATCACGATTGTGGTGATGTACTTGGTAGCCAGGGAGGCCAGCACACCCGCAATCTTTCCGACAATCCCAATCACGGAAGTGATGACGGGCATAAGGCCCTTCAGGGCACCCGCCAGGAATTGGCCCAGGGACGTGATAAGGGGGCCCGCGGCCACCAGGAGTTTGCCAAACGCGGCTCCGATCTGCGCCAAGGCGGGAGCCAAGGCGGAAATGAGCTGGGCCGCGATTTGCGCGAAAATCGGAAGGAGCTGCTGGACGACCCCAAGAATGGGGGCCAGAATTCCCGGAAGCTGCGCAAGAATGGGCTTTATCGCGGTCAGGAGGGCGGCCCCGATTTGGCCCAGGAGTTTCCCGACGGTCACCAGAATGGGACCCAGGGCTCCGGCCAGTTGGGCCACCAGGTTGGCCGCAATCGGCAAGATCATGGCCAGGGCCTGACTCACGATCTTGACCACGGGGGCCAGGGCCGTGCCCAGCAGTGACGCCAGTTGCTGGAACGCGGGGGCCAGTACCTTGACCGCCCCCTGAAGGGGCCCGGCCAGGGTCGTAACCAGCGTGTTCAGTAGCGGCATGGCCGCCTGAAGGGCCGCCCCAAGGACGCCACCCACGGCGTGGCCGATGGCCGCCAGGGTTTCAAACAGGGCCTTGAACGTGGCCTGGGCCTCCGGGGACGCCGTGACCTTGGCCGCCATGGCCGCCACGTCGGACAGGACCGTGAGGAACCCGCCGCCCGCCTCCGCCGCCGGGCCAAAGACGTTCGCCACCGTCTGGCCCAAGTTGCCCAGGGTCGTGAACAGTTGGCGGACCAGGCCCAACGCCTTTTCGATGCTCGCTTGCATCGCGCCGGACTCAAAAGCCTTGGTCATCCTGGCGGAGAGCCGGTCCAGCGCTCCGCCCGCTCCGCCGGTCAACTTGGCGAACGCGGGGGCCGCCGCCGCTCCCACCTGACCCAGGCCCTGGACCAGGACCGCCGGGAGACCTGACAGGTTCTTCAGGCCCGTGTTCGCGCCCTTCAGGGCCGTGCCCAACGTGCCGTTGTCCGCCAGGGACTTGGCCGTGTTCGCCACGCCCTTGGCCATGCCGTTGAGCGTGGTTGCCGTGGCACCGAGCTGGGCCCGGAGGACCGGCAACACGGAGTTGGCCGTCCGGGTCATGGAGTCGCCCAGGCCCTTGAACAGGTTCTCCTGAACAGTGGACTTGACCTTGCCCCACGCGGGGGCCAGGGCCTTGGCCTGGGTGACGAACTCCCGGGCGGCCGGGGACAGTTTGGCCAGTGCCTCCGCGTTGCCCTTCAGGGCGTCGGAGACTCCGGCCGTGCCTATCTTGATGGCCGCCTGGGCGGAGGCCACCATCAGGAGGGCGGGGGCCGCCACACCGGCCGCCGGGGCCATCGCGGCCAGACCACTGGCCAGGCCAGCCACGGCCGGGATGGCGGACGCCATCGTGGTGAGCCGCGCGGCGGACCCGGCCAGGGTGGCCAGGCCACGGGCCGCTCCGTTCCCGTCCCGGCCCATGTTGCCCAGGCTCCGGGTCAGACTCGCCAGGGAGTTGCGGTCAACGTCGACGTGGGCCGGGATGGTGATTGGGGGCGTGATGTGGGCCAGCTCCCGACGGAGCCGGGTTATCTCCCCCTCGTCCACCTCCAGGCGCACGCCCAGACGTGCGTCCGCTCCCTCCAGGCGGGCCCGGAGCGTGGAGCGGAACGCGGACAGGTCCGGGTCCACATTGACGCGAACACGGGCCCGAACACGGGCCAGTTGGGTATTCAGTCTCTGGCGGAAGTCGGCCAGGTCCGGGACCGCCTGGACCTGGACGCGGGCCCGCCGTTCGATGCGGTCAAGGTAGCGCTGGAGCGAACCGGCAAAGTTCGACGTGTCCGGCAACACCTTGATGGAGAGCCGTCCCGCTTCACGGCCGCCGGGTCCGGCCATGGGTCACCCCCTATCGGGTTGTGGATTCAGTGGTCTGGCAAGGGGGTGTTTGGACAGGTCCAGCCCGCGCCGCTTGGGCTTGGCCGACTTCACGGCCGGGGGCGTCACCGGCTCCGGATCGCGGATCTTCCCGCCGCTCACCCGCACGTTGTTGGTGTCCGCGAACCGGACCGCATTAAGGAGCTGGGCCAACAGGTGGGTTTGCAGGGTCCAGCCGCGATGGTCGGAACCGCCCGCGAACGATGCCGCCAGGGCGGAGTCATCAGGTAGGTACTCAGACAGCGTCCAGACACGGCGGGGTGTGAGCGTCCCGCGCCACACGTCCGCAAGGTCCAGGCCGTAAAAGCGCTGGAGGTCCGCGCGGAGGGCCCCGCCGTGTCCGTCGTTGATTAGCTGTCCGAGTCCTGCGCTTCCCCCGCCTGGGTCTCCTCCTGCCAGGCCGTGACCACGCGGAGGTACACGCCCAGGGGCCAGTCCGCCATCTCCGCCGACAGGGCCTTGGCGTTGTCACAGACCACCAGGAGGAGGTCCCGGAGCTGGGGGACCAGCTTCTCCAGGTCCGTGTCCTTGGAGTCCCCGAACGCTTCCAGGAGGACCCTGGCCGCCTTCAGGCCCTCCGGAGGGAGCATCAGAAGGTTGCGGAGCTGGACGGTTCCGCCCTTGCGGGTGTCGAGCGGGAGAGACGCGTACTCCGCCTCCGCCTCCGTCATCAGCTCAGCGCAAGACAGTGCAGTCATGGTGTGGTCCCCAAGTCTGTAAGTGAGTGCGGTCCCCGGGAAGTTGAGAGCCCTCCCGCCGGGGACCGGTGGCGGGAGGGCCGATTACGGAGCGCTCAGCCGGCCGTCAACGCAGAGTGAGAATCCGCGGTGGCCTTACGGCGCTTCCGGGGCCTCAATCTGGGCCCACTCACCCACGGCACCGCCGATGGTGTCGGAGCCCAGGAAAGTGCCCTTGATGGGGAACGTCACGAAGTCGTCCGACTCCATGCCCACGGCGTCCGAACCCAGGAGGGAGACGCGCGGGTGGTAAAGCGGGAGGTAGTGAGTACCGTCCGCCAGGATGACCAGGAGGGCCTTCACCTGGGGCGTGGGAGTGGCCGGGATGCGGAACGACGTGTCCGCCTGGACGGCCGCCGGGCCCGCGCCAAAGTACATCTGGTACGTCAGGCTGGTGGCCTGGATGGACTGGAACGTCACGCTGTACGTGACATCCGGCGTGGTCTGGCGGAGCTTGGTGTTCTGCCAACTCCCCTTGACCTCCGGGTCATCACCGTCACGGCCGAACTCCGGGAGTTCGTCCAGACTGGTGTGACCGATGGACTCCCACCCGGCACCCGGGTTCTTGGGGTCCGTGATGGACGCAGGCTTGGGCGTGTCCGCCGGGGCCACGTAGATGAATCCGCCCGCCGCAACAATCGCAGCGTCGTCAATGAGCGCCAACGCGCTACCTCCTGATCAGATGATGGGCCGCGCGGTCACGCGGTAAGTGGCCTGGAACCGAAACAGGTCCGGTCCGGCCGTTGGTTCTCCGTCCCGGATCTCCGCCGGGCCGGTTACGTCGTTGAAGCGGGACAGGTAGCCGTCCGGCCCCCGGTACTGGGCCCGGCACGCGTCGGCCAGGACCACGCGGGCCACACGGGCCAGGCGGGACGCTTCCCGCCGGTCCCGGGCCAGGGCCTGGACATCCACTAGGGCCACGTCGATGCCGCGTGCGTCCGTGGAGCCACCGGGCACCCGGCGGGCCACCACCAGGGGGAGCCGGTCGGGCCAGTCGTCCGGTACGGCCACGCGGACCGTGGCGTCTGTCAGGCCGTCGGCCAGGGCCGCCACCACCAGGCCGTCCACGTCGGGGAGTACGGGTCTCACAGGCCCGCCTCAATCGCGTGGATGCCGGACACCCATGTGATGCCGTCACGGGCCCAGTGGCCGTAATTGATGGACACCACGGCCGGGTCCTCCAGGGACACCACGCCGTCCACCCGGTGGACCTTCACGTCCATGCCGGTGGCCAGGGCCCCCGTGTTCCGGTGGGCCTCCACTACGGCGCGCACGCGGGCCCCGCTTGCCTCCGTCTCGTCTCCGATGGCCTCCCGGACGCCGGGCATACGCGCCACGATGCGGTCCAGGCCGTTGATTACCTCCGCCATGTCACCTCTTGCGGATCGTTGCCACGTCGTGGGCCAGCCGTCGGCCACCGCCGAACCGCTCCGGCTCCCCGACCACGGACCAGGTGGACCCGGCCCACTCCACGCGGGACCACGGCCCGGCCGGGAGGGACCGCGCAATCACGCGGTAGTCCGTCCCGACCACGTAACCGGCGGCCGGGGACTCCGTGCTGGCCACGGGTTCAACCCGGGCCCGGATGGTCACCGGCTGGCCGGGGCCGGGCTTGGTGCCTCCGTACCCGTCGTCCACCTGGACCGTGGGGAACACGGTCACGGTGTCCGGGCCGGAGTCCAACAGGCTCACAGCGAACCGCCCAAGGTCTCCATGGGCACGGAGTGGATGCCCAGGAACCCGGCCGCCCGCTGGACTTGCGTTACCTCACTGGGAGTGAGGCCGGCCGCCACGGGCAGTGACGCGGGGAGCTGGTACGAATACCCGCCCTCCGTCTCTGCCCGGTACCCCTCCGGGTTGCGGAACTTCCGCTCCGCAGCGTCCAGCGCGATGGTTCCGACGATGGCCGGAGCCGTTACCGGGTCCCTCCAGGGGAGGCCGTAGGCCCGAACCTGGGCGGAGGCAGCAACTAGGGCCGCCTCCGCCTGGGTCCGTTCGTCCCCCGTGAGCGTCCGTCCTAGACGGCCCTCCAGGGCCGCCACATCAGCCAAGGGGATCATGTGTCAGCCGCCCTTACGGAGCCACCGTCAGGCCGCACTTGACCGCGCGGACCAGCTTCTTAGTGGCCCCCACCTTGTCGGTCATGACGTTGTAACCGGCGTAGACGTTGAGGATGGAGCGGTCCCGGAGCTTGGCCGCGTCGTAGTCCCGAATCCAGCGCATGGCCAGGCCGTTGTACGACTGGGACGAACCGCTGGTGACACCGGCCGGGATGGCCGGGGCCCGGGTGGCCAGGACGAACGCGGACGGGATGAACGCGTACGCGGCATCCGGTGCGATGGCGTTCGAAACCACCAGGTCGAACCCGGCCAGGCGGCCCACGGTCGCGTTGCGGAGAGCGGAGTCCGAACCCGACTTGGACACGTCGTTGATCCGGCCGGACTTCAGGAGGGCCGTCTCAACGTCCGCACCCATCAGGAAGGTTCGGCCCTCCTGGGGGATGTTCGACTTGTTGAGAGCCGCGCGGGCGTCCACCAGGCCCAGGAACGGGTCCGCCGGGTCCAGGTCCACGGTCGGGGTGGCGTAGGTGGCCCCCTCGATCATGGTTGCCACGCCGGTGTCCACGGCCTTGGCGATGGCGTTGACCTGAGGCTGGAGGACCTGGGAACCGAAGTCCTTGATGTCCAGGGTCAGTTCCTCATCGGTCACCGCGATGGCGGAATAGATGTCCTTGTTGAGCGTGACCGTGATGGAGTCCTCCGCCAGGGAGTCCAGCACGATGTCCGCGCTCCGGTCGTTCCGCCACTCGTACTCACGGGCGGTCGTGGTGGCCGGGATGCGGACCGTCACGGTGTCCGCCTTGGCCCCGGTGAAGTCGAAACCCGCGTTCGACCACACCAGGTTGGACAGGATCATCTCCCGCTCCAGGAGACCCAGCGCGGTGGCCGCGATGGTCTCAGCCTTCAGGAAGGCATTCGCCATGTGTTACCCCTCCAGGGCGTGAAAAGGGCCCCGGAGCGGCGTGCAGCCAAGGGCCCATGAAACTGGGGAAAGCCCTTGGATTTGGTGGTGCGTGGTGATGCTTACCGGCGTGCGCGGGGAATGCTGGCCGCCAGCTCCGCCGGGTCGTTCGACACGGGCTTGGCCGACGGGTCCAGGCCGCCCTTACCGACGCCCCCACCCTTGCCGTGGAATGCCTCCGCCATGGCCTTGGCGTCCGCCTCCCGTGCGTCGTCATCCGCGCCGGAGATCCGGGCCGCCAGGACCGGGGGAAGTGTGTACTTGCGGGCCAGTCGCTCCCGGTGGAGGTCCGTCTCCAGCTCCGCCACCTTGTCGGCCACGGCCTGGTACTCCTCCGGCGTCTTGGCCGCCTTCAGGGCCTCCGCCGTCTCCCGGGCCTTCACCCGGTACTTGGCCGCCTCCGCGCGGGCGTCCTTCAGCTCCTCCCGGAGCTTGACCGGGTCGTCCAGCTCCTGGCCCTCCTGGCCGTCCTCCTGGCCCTCCTGACCGCCTCCCTGGCCCTCCGCGCCCTCCTGGCCCTCCTGGCCGCTCTCCGGGCCGTTCTGGCCCTCCTGGCCCTCCTGGGTCGGAACATGTTCCGACTCCCCCGGGCCGTTCGGGTTCGGGTTCGGGTTCTCTGCCATGCGGTACGCCTCCAGGGCTCACCAAGGACCGGCCGCCTGGGCCAGTCAGGAACGGGATGCTTCGATGTGTCGACGCCAGGCCGCGCGGGCCTCCGCGCCGGACAGCTTCCCGGCCACCTGGTCCCACTCGCGTGAGTACCGCTTGGCGTCCGGGGTCATAAAGTCGTTTCGGGAGTAGACAGGGACCATCTGGCAGTGACACCCGTTGTGGTACCGGGTCAGGTCCTCCAGGGCCACCGGGGGCCGCCGGTTCTTCCGGGCCCGCCCGTCGGCCGACCCAGCGGGTTTCCGCCGCCCGCCACCGGCCGCCGTGGCCTGGGAGCGGTAGATGGCTCCCCGGGACGCCAGCATGGCGCAGAACGCGCACGGGTTCCCGTCCGTCACCCGGGCCCAACCCACCACCCGCTTGTCCTCCTGGGACGCACGGTCAATGAGGTCACGGCCGGAACGGATGGCCTCCCGGTCGGCCGCGTTGGCCGCCTGGGTTCCTGCGCTTGCGTGGACGCTCTCCAGCTCCTCCAGGAATCCCGCATCGTCCAGCCGTCCGCGCGCTTGTTCCTGGGCCGCCTGGGCCACCTGTTCGCGCACCTTGGCCGGACCTTGGGACACCAGGGAAGCAACGGCCGCCCGGTCGAACGACTCCACCGGCTCCTCCGGCCATGTGAAGTCACCGTCAATCCGGATGCGGTCCGCGTCGTCCGGCTCCGGGGTCCGGATCGTGTCCGTCACCCGGGCCCAGTCCTCCCGTAGCTCCCCCAGGGTCGTGGAGTCGCTTTCGGGGTCGTCCTGGAGCGGCGGGAGTGTGTATCCCGTCTCCAGGGCCCGGTACAGCCGGAGGAATGCCGCCGCCTGGTCCCGGGACCGCTTCCGCTCACCCCTGATCAGGGCCAGCATGAACGCCAGCCACACGGACCCACTCTCCGCCAGGGAGAGCGGGTTTACGCGTGACCACTGGGTCAGGGACTGGGCGGACACGCTGGTCCCGATGCGCGCTTGGGCCCTCCAGTTTTCATCCAGGAGGGCCGCCGTACCTCTACGCATCGTCACCGCCGGCCGAACTCTCAGTGAGGGCCGCCGGGGCCACGGCCGACGCCATCGCGTCCGCCATCCGTAGGCCCGGGTCGTCCGCCTCCGCCATCTGGGCCCACTCCTCCACGTCCCGGGCAGTCACGCCGGGGATGCGGGGCCACATGGCCCGCGCGGGAACGTTGAGCATCTGGACGGCCTTACCCAGGGCGTCAACCGTCTGGGCCAGGGAGCGGGAACCGGCATCCTTCCAAAGGACCTCCGCCCCGGTGTCCGGGTCCACTCCGCGCACGATGGCGCACAGGAACAGGACCAGCTCCCACGACTCCCCAAGGAAGTGTTGGAACTCATCCACGGCCCGGGACATGGCCATTTCCGCCGCCGCCATCGCTTCAGCGGACAGGTTCGTCATGCTGCCCACGCCCAGGTACATGGGCGGGAGCTGGGACAGGGCCGCCATGTGCTTGGTGCCCAGTTCGATGGCCTCCAGGAACCCGCCCAAGGGGGTTTCGTCCAGGACGTTGAACTTGGTGTCCGGGTCGGGGGCCACCAGGAAGCGGGACGCGTCCGCCTGAATGGGAATCGGGATGGGCCGCCCGTTGGCGTCCACCAGGACCTCCCCCGTCTCCGGGTCCCGCTTGAACTCCGGAGCCATGCCGCTGATGGTGCGGACCTTGAACGATCCGAACGTCTGGGAGACCAGGAGGTCAAACACGGTTTGGTTGACCCGGTCCTGAATGGGGATCATCGGCTCCACCACGCCCGTGACCCGGCCCTCCAGGTCGATGTCCGGAGCGAACCGGACCACTGGGCACACGTCGAATCCGTGCGGGGCCTGGCCGACGATGCGGGGACCGTCCTTACCGCCCACCATCACGTCATAGACGGTCGTCCCGTCCATCAGCCATCCCCGGACCTCCGCCCCCTCCTTTTCCGGCATGGTCTCCACCTGGAGGGTCCACAACGGGAGGGCGTCCGCCGCTGGGTCGTCGTACGACGCGTACATGAGCCGGGGAGACACGCCACGGATGACCGGCCGGGCCGGGTCCGCCGGGTCCCGTAGGACCGTGACGAACGACTGGCCGTAGGTCAGGGCCGCCCGGTGGACCGGGACCTGGCGGGCGTCCATGCGGTTGTCTTGCCAGGCCCGCCACTCCTCCGGGACCTCCGTCTCCGGGGTCTCCGCGTCGTCCAGGTCCTCCGCCGGTTCGAGACTCCGGCGGTACCCGTCCACGGCCATGGCCTGACTGGGTGTCTTGACCAGGAGGGGAAGCACGTTGAACACGGCCCGCTTGGCCAGGAGTTTGTACTCCTCCGTGGCCGACTTGGGGATGTACGGGCCGTCATGCTCCCCGCGTATGTACCGGTCGATCTTGTCCAGTCGCTCCCGGTCCGCCTTCAGTCGGTCGAACCCAAGGGCCGCCAGGTCCACGGGGGAGACGGTTGTCTCTGCCACTCGTCCCCCTCCAGGGAATCAGAAGAAATACACGGAACCGGCCCGCTCCGGGGCCCTGGATTTGCCGGACTCAATGAGCCGGTGGCGTGCCAAGTCGGCCAGCAACGTGGCCGCGTACGCGTCGATCTTGTGAGCGGACTCCCGGTTGGCCTTGCCGAATGACAGGCCAAACCGGTTGGGCCTCCGCCGGGCGTTGAGGACGTGGCGCCGGAGCGTCTTTCCCAGCGGGGTGTCCGTGCCGATGTGGGCAACCTGGCCGTTCTCAACGGCGGACATCAGCCGCTCATTCGCCAGGGTCAGTTCCTGGAGGCCACCACGCATGTCACGGCCAACCGCGGATTGTGGACTGGCCTTGACCACCAGGCGGTCCCGGTAGTCCTCCGACCACGCATCCACGTAGCTCTCCCAGAGAGCCACGTCCGCGAAAAATGCCTGTACGTCGTAGCGCTCCAGGGCGTTGCGGACCGCTCCGTCCACCGCCAGGCGGTCAACCTCCCAGCCGTCACCGGCCGGGCCGTCGGGACGCTCCCAGACGCCCAGGGGGACTATCAGCCGGTCCTTGACGCGCATGGCCACCAAGGCCGTGGCGTCGTCCCGGAGGCCGCCGTCAAACCCCAGCGTGATGGCGTCACCATCTGTGAGGCCGGCCGTCACTGCCAGTGCATCCCAGTCGTTCGGCGCAATCAACTGGTCTTCAGCCGTGACCAGTTGATTGAGGAACATCCGCTGGGAGCGGGAACGCGGCATGTGGCCGGAGTAGATGGTGGAGAGAATCCACTCCACGTCCAGCCAATCCGCGTCACCACGGGCCGCGATGATGCCCGCGCGGAGCTGGTCCGGGTCCCCCATGTCGAGAGCCGGGGACTCCACGGAGTCGTAATACATGCCGGAGTCCCGGGACTTGCCCTCCGCGAACTTGGACCAGGCATGCCAGGTCTGTTCCGCCACGGAGTCCTCACCCGGCAACGGGGCGTTGGTGATCTCCATGGTTCGAGCGCCACCACCACGGCTCTTACCGACGTTGCCCGCGATGGTCATAGCCATCTCATGGCCGCCGTTCGCGGAGATCCAGTGGTGGGTCTCATTCATGATCACGAACGTGGACCGGCCGCCCTCCAGCGCACGCGGAGAGCTGGTCACGGCCTCAATCACGGCACCGTTGCGGGCGTAGATGATCTCTTTACCCACGTCGATGCCGTGGAGGGCCACCAGTTCGTCAGAGAACATCGGGCCGAACAGGCGCATGGTGTTACGCGTCTGGTCCTTGGACACGGCGCACACCTGAACCCAGGGGGCCGGGTGTGGAATGGCCTTGGGGGTACCGCCCTCCCGCCATCCGCCGAACCGGCACGGGCCGACGAACTCCGTTGCGGCCAGGGCCGCCAGGAACGGGTCCTTACCCCACCCCTTCAGACGCCGGATGGTGCCCTGGCGTCGGGTGAAGTTGCCCGCATCGTCAATCTCGAACCACCGGAGGACAATCCGCACCTGTTCCGGCGTGAACTTCCATGGCTTACCCGCGTCGGGGCCGTCCGGCTGGCGGAGGTAACGCGCGGTCCACAGGAGCACGTCCCAACCCAGGGTCCGGGTGGGCTCCGGCACCGTGTCCGGCCACGTACGGACCGGCTGAAGATCAGCCACCGCCCGCCGCCTTGCGGTACGAGTCCATCAGGGCCACGCGGGCCAGCTCCTCCGCGTCCTCCCCGATCTCCTCCCGCTCCAGCTCCACGCGGGCCCGGCGTCGGGCCCCCTCCGTGGTCAGTAGGTCGGTCATGGCCGACATGACCGACTGGAACAACTGGGCGGAGAACTTGGACTGGCCCAGGTTCCGGGACATGGCCTCCGCCACGTACACGGCCGTAAGCCAGTCGGACGACTCATAGAACTGGGACTGGCCGGAGTCCTTCAGGGACTGGTACCAACGCTTTGCGATGGGGTGCCAGTCGCCAGACGCGCGGGGGATGGTCGGGGCCTTGCCAGCCTCCGCCTTCACCACGGCCGGGCCGTCGGACGCGTTCCTCCGCCTCCGTTGGTCGGACCGCTTGGGCACGGGTCCGGGCATGACTGATCACCCCCTCCGGGCGTCTGGGTTGGTCGGGTTACGCCTCCGGGTCGGCCGGGGGTTCCGGCTCCGGCTCCGGTTCGGGCGTGGGCTCCACGTACGGCGGGATCACGTCCAGGTACTGGACATCCGGCCGACGGGCGTACAGGACGCGGACCGCCGGGTCCGACTCCAGGAACGACTTCAGGGCGTCAACCACGGCCGGTTCCGACAGACCCCAACCCACGGTCAGGGTGACGTCGTGACCCTCGTAATCCAGGTCCTGGCCCTCCAGGGCCACCTTCACAGTGATGGGATTGGGCAACGGGGCCTCCAGGCCGTCAGGGGCCCGAACGGGCCGTTAGGGGGCGTTGCGGCCGTCGCTCTCCGGGGTCTCCCCGGGGCGTTTCGCCAGGTCAACGGCCACGCGGCGTAATCACGCGTGGCCCTGGTGGACCTTGGAACCCGTACAGGATTCGAGCCGCTATCACGTTTCGATGTCCCGGCCGATCCGAAGGGGGGTACTCCCCAGGTCAATTCGGACACAAGGGACGGGACGGACGCTCCACGCGTCGTCACTCTCCGCTCAGCCGGCCGTCCACTGAGCGTTACGCCAGGTCTCCAGGGTGCCGGTCGTCCGGCCGCTTCCTGGGCACCCGTCGGCCCCTGGCCGCCGCACCCTCCGCCGCTGTCTTGCGTGCGTGGTGCCACGTGCATAGGGACTGAAGGTTGGTCATGTCGTGGTTGTCACCCGGGATGATGTGGTCCACGTCCGTGGCCACCGCAGTACAGCGGAGGCCCGTGTCCCGGAGGACGGCCACACACAGGTACGCGTCCCGTCTCAGGACCTTGGCCCGGAGCGTCCGCCAGTTGCTGGGCAGACGCTCACGCCGGTCACTGCCGTGCCAAGCCATGGGCTCACCGCCCCCGTGCGACGCTCACGACCACGGCCACGACGAACGCCAGGACCAGGGCCAGGACGATGGACGCCCCGACACCCTCCGCGCTGGTGTTGCTCCCGCCGTAGAACGGCACGTAGACCGGCACCACATGCGTGGTGTGGGACGTGCCCGTGGACGGGGCCTTGTACGCCGGGCCCTTGTATGCCGGAGCCTTGGGCACGGACGGGGCCTTGGGGATCACCGGGCGGGGAGCGGGAACGCTGATGGGCACGGGTGATCTCCTGGGAGTGGATGGTCTGGGAAGTGGCCCCCGGGGGAATCGAACCCGCCGTTACCCCCTCGAACGGCGGGGGCGTCTTTCCAATTGAGACTAGGTGGCCTTGCATCCCTGACCCCGGGTGGTGGACACCGGGGCCAGGGAAGTGAATCCCCCATCGCCGCTGGGTGGGCCGGTCAGGGGGCCCGTGTGGTGGGGGTCGAACCCACGCTCCCGCCGTGTTCCCACGGTCCACCCCTGGACCGGGTACTAGGGCCGGGTGCACTCCGCACACCGCACACGGGACAGCTCCCCCGACCGGGTTCGAACCGGTCACCGCGTTGGCCGCGCGGTATGGGCGGCCACTCCGCCCGGGGGATCGTGGCTCAACTCCCGCGCGTCAACCCGGAGGAGAGAACGGGGCGCGCGGGAGGAGCCAACCGGCGGGGCCGCTGTCACCTCCACGTCAGACGCTGGAGCGTGAGCCGGTGACCCGCCTTCATATCCATTAACTGGGGGCCGTGACGCCCGCCAGGGGCCGCCCTCCGCCACGGGCCGGGCCCTCCAGGAGCTGGGGGCAAGAAAAGTGCCCTGGGCCTGTTCTTCTCTAAATGCGTGTGTAAGAAAGAAGGGTCCCAGGGCACTTTTTCCGCCCCCTGGGACCCCGTTCCGTCACTCTCAGCTCAGCCGGCCGTCACGCAACGCAAAGGAGGGCCGGTCCCTTGGCGGGGCCGACCCTCTCTGTCAGTGGCGTACGCCACTCATCTACGCGGCGGCATCCAGGCTCTCCGCCGTGACCTCACTCCGCGCCACCTCCACCGTGGCAACCTTGGCCGTCGGGCCGTCCACCCACTTGGGGGTCAACCGCTTCAGGATGGGCGTCTTGTCGCCCTGGCCCTTGGCGGGTGCGATCGTCACCCGGGGGAGTGCACACCGGATCAACTCCCGTCGTTCGTCCTGGGGTGAAGCCTCCCAGACCTCCCGGAGGGTTTCCGGGTCGCTCAGCAGGGCCGACAGGTCCGAATCCCGGGCCAACTCCTCCTGTTCCTCCTCCAGTTCCTTGCGGATCTTGACCTGTTGTTCGCTCAGCGTGTCGTACCGCTCCTCCGACAACTTCCCCCGGACGTAGTGGTCGTGGTCCAGCTTCTCTATGCGGGCCTTCACCTGGGCCAGCTCCGCCACCAGCTCCTTACGGCGGGTGTCCTTTTCCGGGTCCTTGATGGACACCCAGCGGCGTGCGATGGCGTCCAGCGCAGCGTCCCCCGGCTCCAGGGCAGAGACGTGAGACCACCACATGGCCGTCACGGCCTCATTCACCCGGCACGCGCGGGTGATGACTCCCTGGCACCCGTTCTTACCCTCCCTGGACCACTTGCGGCAGTGGTACCGGCCGCCCCTGGCCGCCTGTCCGCCGCCCTCCATGGGGCCGCCACACCGGCCGCACCGGAGTGTGTCGGTCAGGAGGTATTCCGGCGCGCGTTTGCCCCCTCCCCCGGGCCGGGTACGGGCCGCCAACTTGCCCTGAATGATGGCCCGTTCGCCCTTGGTGATGACGCCCTGGCCGACACTGACCGTGCGGCCCTTGTCGTCCAGGTACGCCCGTCCGGTGTGCTTCCATCGGCCGGTGGGGTTGCCGTGTTCGTCCATGATGCGCTCACGGTCGGGGAGCAACCCGGCCCACAGCGGGGAATGGGCCAGCTTGGCCACGGTCGTGGCCGACCACAGCTTGCCACCACGCGTCCGGATGCCCTCCGCATTCAGCGCATGCGCCACCTTGCGCGCTGAATCGCCGTTCAGTAGCGGAACGGCGATCTTCTCCCGCGCGATGGTGTATTCGTCGGCCCGCCGCCGGATGCGCCCCTTCTTCTCCGGGTCACGCTCCAGGCCGAACGGGACAATGCCGCCTTGCCACTCCCCCAGGGCCTTGTGTGCGTCCTTGCCCTCCTGGGTCCGCCACGCAATGTCTTGGGCCTCTTCCCGGGCCCGCTCCGCCAGGACTGCAAAGATGATGCGCTGGCCCGCCACGCTGGAGTCCAGGCCCTCCTTCACCACCCGGAGCCTGGCCCGCCGCTTGTCCAGCTCATCCAGGGCGGACCCCACGGTCCCCATCCCGCGTCGGTCGAACCGGTCCAGCTTGCGCACATACAGCGTCTTGGAATGACCCTCCATGACGGCCCCCATGGCCGCCTCCAGCTCATCCCGCCGCACGTACGACTTGGACGCGCTCCGTTGCTCCCACCACACGGCCCGGACCTTGCGGTCCTCCCGGTGGGCCGCCTCCACCATGTCCCAGGCGTGTTTCGTCAGAGTCGCCAGGTCTTCCTTGGGCTTGGACCGCCGGACGTAGATGTCCGCCAGGTCCTCCGGCTGGCACCCGGTGATGTCGTCCAGGAACTGGGCCAGGTCGATGCCCACCACCTTGGCCGTGCCCGGGTTCTCCCGCGTCGCCGGTCGCTCGATCGTCGCAATGCTCACTCTGTAGGCCCTCCCACCAGGGCCCACACCGTTCTAGGGGCCGCTGGGTGCGTCTACTGGGGTACGTGACAGTTGCAAGTCACACGACGTCGCGTGGGGCACAAAAACATTGAGGAGACCGTCGCGGCCGGCGGCCGCCTCGCGCAGGAAGGATTCGCAGTCGCCGGTGATGTCGACGACCTTCTCCGTGGATCCGGAGGTGATGTTCAGAACTCGGGTGGTGAAGACATCTGACATGCCCCCCATCCTGACGCACCCGCTGGGGCTCGCCGGGTCAGGCCGGACCGAGTGGCGATACCGGCGTCCACTGGACGAGACGCCGTTGACCGTGCGCATGCCACCTGGCTAGGTTCAGCGGCATGTTGCGTTCAGCCCTGCTCACCACGCGCGGTCACATCGACCTGCTGCGGGTGGCCTCCGCCGCGTGTCGCCGCGGCTGCTGACGCCCTTTCTCCTCCTCACTCTCCGTTCACCCCGCCTTCGTCACGCCTGCCCGCCGATCGCCCTGATCTCGTGGGCGCGGCGATGACGAGGCGTGCCTCCAACGGCCCTCGCTCTCCCCCTGTGGAGCCCCTCATGAGCATCAGCCATGCCCCGCCGAGGTCATCGGCACCCGATATTTCGCTCGAATCGGCATCCGCTCCCGACCTCGAGCCCCTCGTCCCCACCTCCTCCCGTCGCACCCGCGTCCCGCGCTGGGTGCGCCGCACCACCGGCCCGGTCCTGCTGCTGGTGTTGTGGCAACTCCTCAGCACCACGGGCGCGTTGCCGCCGGACGTGCTCGCCTCGCCCGGCCGTATCGCCCAGGTCGGCGGAGACATGGTCGCCGACGGTTCGCTGCCCGCGGCCATGGGCACCTCACTCCAGCGGGTCGCGGGCGGGCTGCTGTTCGGCCTGTTCGTCGGCACCGGACTCGCCCTGCTCTCCGGCCTGTTCAGGATCGGCGAGGATTTGGTGGACGCGCCCGTGCAGATGTTGCGGACGGTGCCGTTCGTGGGGCTCATCCCGCTGTTCATCATCTGGTTCGGCATCGGCGAGGCCCCCAAGGTCGCCATCATCACGCTCGGCGTGACCTTCCCGCTCTACCTCAACGTCTACGCCGGAATCCGTGGTGTGGACGCCCAGTTGATCGAGGCCGGTGAGTCCCTCGGACTGTCACGGTGGGGTCTGGTACGGCATGTCGTGCTGCCGGGTGCGCTGCCGAGCGCGATGACCGGCCTGCGCTACTCGCTCGGCATCGCCTGGCTCGCGCTGGTCTTCGCCGAGCAGGTCAACGCCGACTCCGGCATCGGGTTCCTCATGGTGCAGGCGCGGGACTTCCTGCGGACCGACGTGATCGTGGTCTGCCTGGTCGTCTACGCCTTCCTCGGCCTGCTGGCCGACTTCATCGTCCGCTCCCTCGAAAGGCTGCTGCTGCAATGGCGACCGACGTTCACCGGCCGGTGACCCCCCTGGCGGTCCACGTCGACGGGCTCACCCGCTCCTTCGACGGCCGTGCCGTCATCGACGACCTGCGCCTTGACGTCCGGCCGGGCGAGTTCGTGGCCCTGCTCGGCCGCAGCGGCTGCGGCAAGTCGACGCTGCTGCGCATCCTCGCCGGGCTCGACCGCGACATCGAGGGCAGCGTCCTGGTGCCGCGCCGCAAGGCCGTCGCCTTCCAGGCACCGCGGCTGATGCCGTGGAAGAAGGTGTGGCGCAACGTCCTGCTCGGCCTGCCGGGCAAGCCCGAACGGTCCGTCGCCGAGCAGGCCCTCGACGAGGTCGGCCTCGGTCACCGCTCGGACGCCTGGCCCAAGACCCTCTCCGGTGGCGAGGCCCAACGCGCCTCCCTGGCCAGGGCGCTGGTGCGCGAGCCCGATCTGCTGCTGCTCGACGAGCCGTTCGGCGCGCTCGACGCGCTCACCCGCATCAAGGCCCAGCGGCTGGTAGGCGAGTTGTGGCAGCGCCGGGGGTGCGCGGTGCTCCTCGTCACCCATGACGTGGAGGAGGCCGTCCTGCTCGCCGACCGCGTGCTGGTGATGGACAACGGCGTCATCGCCCACGAGCAGCACATCGACCTCGACCGTCCCCGCGACATCGCCGACCCGCGCTTCGCCGCGCTGCGCGCCGGACTCCTCGAACGCCTGGGCGTCGAGGCGACGGCCGCCGAAGCCGCCTGACCCGCCCCGCGCACTTCACGTACGACACGTACGACCCACACGAACGGAACCGCCATGCGACGAAGCCTCGTCCCCGCCGCCCTGCTCCTCCCCCTCGCCCTCCTGCTCACCGCCTGCGGCGGGAACTCGGCCGCCGGTACGTCGGACGGCGGCACCGACGGCCAGGGTGACGTCACGATCAACGTCGGTGACCAGAAGGGCGGTTCGGAGGCCATCCTGCGGGCCGCCGGGGAGCTGGAGAACCTCGACTACAAGATCAAGTGGTCGACGTTCACCTCCGGACCGCCCCTGCTGGAGGCCGTCAACGCCAAGGCCGTCGACATCGGCGGAGTGGGCAACACCCCGCCGGTGTTCGCGGCCGGGGCTGGTTCGAAGATCAAGGTCGTCGCCGCGTGGCACGGCACCTCCAAGGGCGACACGATCCTCGTGCCGACCGACTCGTCCCTGAAGAACCCCGCGCAGCTCAAGGGCAAGTCGGTCGCCGTCGCCCAGGGGTCCTCCGCGAACTACCAGCTGGTCGCGTCGCTGAGGAAGGTGGGGCTGAAGCTGAGCGACGTCAAGGTCAAGTACCTCCAGCCGGCCGACGCGCTCGCCGCGTTCACCGCCGGCAAGGTCGACGCGTGGGCGGTGTGGGACCCGTACACCTCACAGGTGCTCAAGGCCGAGCAGGGCCGCGTGCTGACCGACGGCGAAGGCGTGACCAACGGCCTCACCTTCCAGGTGGCGGCACCGGACGCGCTGGAGGACAGGAAGAAGGCCGCCGCCGTGAAGGACTACCTGGAGCGGCTGCGGCGCGCCTACCGGTGGGTGTACGACCACGAGGAGGAGTGGGCGAAGGTCTGGGCGAAGGACACCGGGCTCCCCGAGGGCGTGGCACTGGCGGCGGTGAAGCGCACCTACACCACGCGGGTCGAGGTCGCCGTCGACAAGCCGCTGATCGCCTCCGAGCAGGAGATCGCCGACACGTTCACGGCGCTGAAGCTCATCCCGCGCAAGGTCGACTTCGCCGACTTCACCGACACCCGGTTCAACGGCGGCCTGCCGCCGTCGACCACCACGCCCCGGCCGTCGGAGGGCTCGTGACGGACGCGGTATGACATGGCCGGCCGGGCGGGAAGATCCTTGCCCCCGGGCCGGTTGGTAGAAGCGTGAACAACACACGCGAGGTCGAGGTGGTCGTCGTAGGCGCCGGTCAGGCCGGTCTGGCCGGTGCCTATCACCTGCGGCGGGCCGGTTTCGAGCCGGACCGCGACTTCGCCTTGCTGGACCACTCCCCCGGGCCCGGTGGCGCCTGGCAGTTCCGCTGGCCGTCGCTGACGTACGGCAAGGTGCACGGCATGCACGCGCTGCCGGGGATGGAACTCACCGGCGCGGACCCTGCGCGGCCGTCCGCCGAGGTGATCAGCGACTACTTCGACCGCTATGAGCG
This sequence comes from Streptomyces sp. NPDC044719, assembly GCF_056433405.1. Classification (NCBI taxonomy): domain Bacteria; kingdom Bacillati; phylum Actinomycetota; class Actinomycetes; order Kitasatosporales; family Streptomycetaceae; genus Streptomyces; species Streptomyces sp. NPDC044719. Next base: position 255,786 of record NZ_JBWKHE010000004.1, on the reverse strand, counting down.
GACCTTCGACCTGCGGGTGCGGCGCCCGGTCGACGTACGGGCCGTGCGTGAGGGCCCCGGCGGGCGGCTGCTCGTGGAGACCTCGGACGGCGTGTGGTCGACGCGGGCGCTGATCAACGCGACGGGCACCTGGGACCGGCCGTTCTGGCCGCGTTATCCGGGCCAGGAGACCTTCCGGGGACGGCAGCTGCACACGGCGCGGTACCCCGGGCCCGAGGCGTTCGCCGGGCAGCGGGTCGTCGTGGTGGGCGGCGGAGCCTCGGGTACCCAGCATCTGCTGGAGATCGCCGCGTACGCCGCGTCCACCACGTGGGTGACGCGGCGCCCGCCGGTCTTCCGTGAAGGGCCCTTCGACGAGAACGCGGGCCGGGCGGCGGTCGCACTGGTCGAGGAGCGGGTCCGGCAGGGGCTGCCGCCCAGGAGCGTCGTCTCCGTCACCGGGCTGCCGCTCAACGACGCGATCCGGCAGGGCATCGAGGACGGGGTCCTCGACCGGCAGCCGATGTTCGACCGCCTCACGCCCACCGGGGTGGACTGGAAGGACGGCCGGCACGTCGATGCCGACGTCATCCTCTGGGCCACCGGCTTCCGGCCCGCCGTCGACCACCTCGCCCCGCTGCGGCTGCGCGAGCCGGGCGGTGGAATCCGCGTCGAGGGCACGCGCGCGGTCGCCGACCCACGGATCCACCTCGTCGGCTACGGACCGTCGGCCAGCACGATCGGGGCCAACCGGGCCGGTCGGGCGGCCGTACGGGACATCAGGCGACTGCTGACGCTCGAGCCGGCGGCGGCGTGACGACAACGTGACGTGCCGTCTGCTGCGGGCCGTCTACGGCTGATCGGGCAGTTCCCCGCGCCCCTGAGTGACCGTCGCCGTGCCCGTGCTCTTCCTCTGGGCGTTGAACTCCGCGACATTACGCTGGTGTTCCGCGTAGTCCGCGGTGAAGCGGGTGTCGCCCGGCCGGACCGTGACGAAGTACAGCCAGTCGCCCGGGGGCGGGTTGACGGCGGCGCGCATCGCCTCCTCGCCCGGGTTGGCGATGGGTGTGGGCGGCAGGCCCATGCGCTGGTACGTGTTGTAGGGATGGTCGATCCGGGTGTCGCTCTCCGTCGTCCGCAGGGTGGAGCGGCCCAGCGCGTAGTTGACGGTGGAGTCCATCTGGAGCGGCATACCTCGCTCGAGGCGGTTGAAGACGACCCGGGCCACCTTGCCCATGTCGGGCGTGGTGGCCGCCTCCGCCTGGACGATGCTCGCGATGGTGACGGCCTGGTAGACGTTCATCGCGTTGCGCTGCGCCCCCGCGGCGATCGGCGCGCCGTTGAACTTCTCGTTCGCGGTGTCGACCATCCGCGCCAGGATCTTCTCCGGCTCGGCCTTCCAGGGGAGCGGATAGGTCGCCGGGAAGAGGTAGCCCTCCGGGTTGCCGTGGGCGTCGTCCGGCAGTTTCGCGGCGACCTTCGTGACGGACTTCTTCGCGCTGCCGGCGGGCAGGGCGAGGGCCTTGTCGACGGCGGCGTAGACCTGGCTCGCGCGCCAGCCCTCCGGGATGACCAGGGTCGCGGTCCGGCCGCCGCCGTCCCCGGGCCCAAGAATCAGCAGCGGCACCGCCACGGCGGTGCCGACCAGGACGGCTCCGGTCGCGACGAGGACGATACGGCCCCGGCGCGTCAGTCGCACGGTGCTCCGTGGCGGAGTGTTCGTCTGCATGCGGGCACGGTAACCCGCATTTCGTCACAAACCTGGCATATCTTCAGCTTGTCGGTTCCAGTTGGGCATCCCGGCGTACGAGCGCCGCGTACCGCCCGTCCCGTTCCAGGAGTTCCTCGTGCGTGCCGCGTTCGACGGCGCGCCCCGAGTCGAGGACCACGATCTGGTCGGCACGGCGGACCGTGGACAGCCGGTGGGCGATGGTGAGTGTGGTGCGGTCGGCCGACAGGGCGTCGATGGCCTGCTGGACGGCGGCCTCGGTCCGGGTGTCCAGGGCGCTGGTGGCCTCGTCGAGGATGAGGACCGGCGGGTCGCGCAGAATCGTGCGCGCGATGGCCAGGCGCTGCTTCTCGCCGCCGGAGAAGCGGTGGCCGCGCTCGCCCACGACGGTGTCGTAGCCGTCGGGCAGGGACGCGATGTGGTCGTGGATCTGCGCCGCCTTCGCCGCCCGGTACAGCTCCTCATCCGTGGCGTCGGGCCTGGCGAAGCGCAGATTGTCGGCGACCGAGGCGTGGAAGAGGTACGTCTCCTGCGAGACGACGCCGACCGCGCGCGCCAGGGTGTCGAAGTCAAGGTCGCGGACGTCGACCCCGTCGAGGGTGACGCGGCCGCCGGTGACGTCGTAGAGACGGGGCACCAGATAGCCCAGCGTGGACTTGCCGGCGCCGGTGGAGCCGACGAGGGCGAGGCTGCTGCCCGCCGGGACGGTGAGGTCGATGCCGTCGAGGACCGGGCCGCCCTTGTCGTCGTAGCCGAAGGAGACGTTCTCGAAGCGGACCTCGCCCTTGACCCGGTCGAGGCGGACCGGGTCCGGGCGCTCGGTGATGTCGACGGGCAGGTCGAGGTACTCGAAGATGCGCTGGAAGAGGGCCAGCGAGGTCTGGATCTGCACACCGGTCGACAGCAGGCTCACGGCCGGGCGGAACAGGCCCTGCTGGAGCGAGACGAAGGCGACGATCGTGCCGATGGAGACCTCGGGGCCGCCCAGTTGGAGGGCCATGCCCGCGGTCCAGTAGATGACGGCGGGCAGGGCGGCCATCACGATCGTGATCACGGCCATGCGCCAGCGGCCGGCCATGTTCGATCGCACCTCGAGGTCGACGAGCGCCTCGGACTCGTCGGCGAAGGACTTCGTCAGGGAGTCGGAGCGGCCCATCGTGCGGCCGAGCAGGATGCCGCTGACGGAGAGCGACTCGGTGACCGTGGCGGCCATGGTGGCCATCTGCTTCTGGCGCTGGGTGGTGATCCTGCGGCGCTCCTTGCCGACGCGGCGGCTGATCCACACGAACACCGGCAGCAACAGCAGTGAGACGACGGTCAGGCGCCAGTCGAGGGCGATCATCGCGACGATCGTCGCGATGACGCTGGTCAGGTTGGAGACCAGGGAGGTCGCGGTGGAGGTGACGGTGGCCTGCATGCCGCCGATGTCGTTGGCGATGCGGGACTGCACCTCGCCGGTGCGGGTGCGCGTGAAGAACGCGAGGGACATGCGCTGGAGCCGGCCGTAGACGGCGGTGCGCAGGTCGTGCATGACGCGCTGGCCGACCGTCGTGGAGATCAGGGTCTGCAGCACGCCGAAGACGCTGGTGAGCACGGCGCTGAGGATCATGCCGAGGGCGAGCAGGCTGAGCAGGCCGGTGCGCCCCTCGGGGATCGCGACGTCGAGGATCTCCTTCAGCATGAAGGGCGTGGCGACCGAGACCAGCGAGGCGGCGCCGACGAGCAGGCCGACGATCGCGAGGCGGCCTCGGTAGGGGCGGAAGAGTCTGAGGATGCGGCGGACCTGCCGGGGCTGTTCCTTCGAGCCGTCGGGTGGGGTCCACGGCGTTTCGTGGTCGGGAGGCATGGGCTCCTTCGAGAGCGGTTCGGCACCGGCGGTCGCCGGGCGGGTCGGATCGTAGCTCATTGTTACCTATACTCACAATGAACTGCATCCTGATATTGTTCCCGTATGACCACGCCCGATCCCGACGGTCTGCTCGCCGAGCAGTTGCTGCGGCTCACCCGCCGGGTCCATCGCATCCAGAAGCGCCATCTGGAGCAGCGCGACCTCGGCATCACCCCGGCCCAGTCCCGGCTGCTGCGCACCCTCGCGCACTGGGGATCGCCGCCGCGCATGGCCGATCTGGCCGAGCGCCTCGAGGTGGTGCCCCGCGCCGTGACGACGCTGGTCGACGGGCTGGAGGCGAGCGGAAAGGTGCGGCGGGTCCCGGACCCGGCGAACCGGCGGGTGATCCGCATCGAGCTCACGGACGACGGGCGGGGCGCGCTGCGCGAACTGAGGGCCGCGCGCAGGTCGGCCGCGGAGGAGATCCTCGCACCACTGGCGGAGGATCAGCGTGCGGCGCTCGGGGGGCTGCTGGACACGTTGATCGACGGGGAGCCGGTTCGGCGGTGCTGAGGGCTTCGCCGATCAACGGGGAGATGGCGCGGCGGGGCTGAGAGCCACACCCGATTGGCCGGGCACCGGCCCGACGGCCCCGAGAGCCACACCCGATCAGCCGGGCGCCGACCCGACGGCCCCGAGAGCCACACCCGATCAGCCGGGCGCCGACCCGACGGCCCCGAGAGCCACACCGGCCAAGCGGGCGTTCGCCCGGCGGCGGGGCAAACCTCACCGATCAAGCGGGAGTCAGCCCCGGCGATGGCGAGAGCTCGGCCTGGCGGGGAGGAACCGGCAGTGGGCGGTGCTGAGGGCGCTGAAGGCCGGTAGCAGCCCGGGGACGCGAAACGGGCCGCGGGCGCCGCTCGTACTGCTGGAGCGGTGGCCGCGGCCCGTTCTGTTTCGGTCAACCGACCTCGGGGGCGGGTTCCTTGGGCTTCTGGGTGGGGATGGCCGATGCCGGGGTTTCGGCCGTCGTCGGCTCGACCGCCGGGGCTTCGGCGCCTACACCCTTCCCGCCGTCACCCTCGTCGCCGTCCTCGGGCGGAGCCGTACCGTGCCCGTCGAGCGTCTTCTTCGCCCGGTCGATGTCCAGGGCCCCCTCCCAGCGGGACACCGCGAACACGGCGACGCAGTTGCCGAGCAGGTTGGTGACGACGCGCATCGAGTCCATGATGCGGTCCACGCCGAGCAGCAGAGCGACCGCTCCGGCCGGAATCGCGCCCAGGGAAGAGGCGGTCGCGGACAGGGCGAGGAACGCCGAACCGGGGATGCCCGCCATGCCCTTGCTGGTCAGCATCAGCACCAGCACCACGGTGACCTGCTGACCCAGGGTCAGGTCCACGCCCACCGCCTGGGCGATGAACAGCGTGCCGATGGACAGGTAGAGCGAGGCGCCGTCGAGGTTGAAGGAGTAGCCCGTGGGCAGCACCAGACCCACGGCGTCGTCACGGGCGCCGGCCCGCCGCAGCTTCTGCATCACCCTCGGCATGACCGCCTCGGTGGACGCGGTACCGAGCGCGAGCAGCATCTCCTCACGGATGTAGCGCAGGAACTTCCACAGGCTGAGCCCGGTCACCAGGCGCAGCGCGACGGCGAGCAGCACGATGAACAACGCCGCCGCCACATAGCAGAGCACGATGAGCTTGGCGTACGTCTTCATCACGCCCAGCCCGTAGTTGCCGACGAGGTGGGCCATCGCACCGAACACCGCGATCGGCGCCAGTCGCATGATGAAGCCGACGACCGCGAAGATGACGTCCTGCGCCTGGTCGATCGCGGGCAGGATCTTCGGCACCTTGGTGTGCCCGAGGTGCAGCAGGGCGGCGCCCACCAGACAGGCCAGGATCAGGACCTGGAGCAGTTCGTTCTCGGCGAAGGCGCCGACGAAACTCTCGGGCAGCGCGTGGAGGAGGAACTCGGTCGTCGAGGGCAGATGCTCGCCGCCGGTCGTCTTCTCCACGGCGGAGGCGTCCAGCGAGGCGGGGTCGACGTTCATACCCTTGCCGGGCCCGACGAGGTTGGCGGCGAGGAGACCGATGACCAGGGCGACCGTGGAGGCGATCTCGAACCAGATCAGGGCCTTGACCCCGATCCGGCCGAAAGCCTTCAGGTCACCGGCCTTGGCGATGCCTACGACGACCACGCAGAACACCAGCGGCGAGATCACGGTCTTGATGAGGCGGGTGAAACCGTCGCCGAGCGGCTGGAGAGCCGTGGCCGTGTCCGGCCACAGCTTTCCGACGACGATTCCGAGAACGAGCGCGCAGAGAACCTGCGCGAAGAGTGAGGTACGCAGTGTGCGTGCGACACGTCGCGGCAGAGACGGTACGGACGGTGGCACGAGGCCTCCTTGGGGGACGGGCTACACAGAGGCCGGAGGGGACTTCTGCGATACGGAAAGTTGCTTCCGTAACCGAACACTCTGGAGGCTGTCTTGATCGCGCACAAGACCGCAATGTTTCGGACACGTAAAAGTGGCCTAAGTGACGCATGTCACACTGGCCACACCGCTCCCCTCAGCAGCGCTCGCGATCGCCCGTGAGCACCCCCTGGGCCGTGGTCAGGGTGCGGTCGTAGCAGCCGTGCGAGCCGTACAACCGGTAGCGCTCGCTCGTGGTGCCGACCGCGTGCCGCTGGTCGCGGGGCACGTTCGCCGTGTAGGTCGCGTCGCCCGTGTAGGAGTCGTCGAGCCGCGCCCAGGAGGTCCGCCGGCCGCCCCGCGACTCGACGGTCGTGGCGCGGTCGCCGAGGGTCAGCACGGTGCGCAGCCGGTCGCCCGCCCCGAGGGTGGTCGTGCCGTCCATCGTGTAGACGCGGTGCGTTCGTGAACTGCGGGCCGGTCCGCGCCCGTCGACGGTCACCGACTCGTCGTCGGTCCAGACGGCCTCGAGCCCGTCGCGCGTCTCGCCGTCGGTCCAGCGGTGCCCGGAGGTGTGGGCGAGCGAGCGGCCGACGGTCGTCGTGACGCGGCCGTGCGAGGTGTCCACGTAACCGGCGACGGTCAGCCGGTGCGCGCTCTCGGTGTCCACCCGGTGCTCCGGGCCGGGCGTGTAGTCCGAGGAGTCGGCGAGGTCGCCCTCCCGGTGCACGGTGAGCTTCCCGGTGACGTGGGTGCGCCCCTCGTCCTGCCAGACGAGGACGTTCACCGGAGTGCTCCAGCCGGCCTGCCCCTCCGGCACGCCGACGACCGAGACCTCGACGCGGTGCGGCCGGCCGTCGTTGAGGAGGCCGGCGAAGGGGGTGAGGTCGTAGGTGATCGGCTTGATGTCGAAGGCGCGCGGGCCCGGGGTCACGTACCAGAGGAACGGGTTGGACCAGCCGCCGGTCCACACGGTCGGGAACGGCGTGGCGATGCCCGCGAGCCGGCCGTCCACGCGGATCTGCACCTCCCGGTAGGGGCCCCGGCCCGCCTTGCAGGAGTACGGCGCGGGATCGGGCACCGACAGATACCAGTACTCCTCGCAGCCGCCGCCCGAGCCGGTGGCGTACACCTCGGCGACGATGCGTTCGCTGTTGCGCGGGGTGGTGAGGGCGGAGTCGCCGTCGAGCGTGAGGACCCGGTCGGGGCTCTTTCCGTCCGGGCGGCCCTGGTAGAAGGTCAGCGTGACCTTGACGTCGAGGACGCCGGTGTAGGTGTCGTCCACGACGTTGCCGATGAGCATCTCGACGTCCTGGCCCCCGCGGAAGGTGTCGCTGTAGCGCGTGACGTCCTTCTCCACGGACCACTCGATGCCGTCCGGCGAGGGCTGCGGCGTCGACGTACGGAAGATCTCCACTCCGCCGACGTGCAGATAGCCCAGCCGGTCGTACTGGCGCCCCTTGACCTTCCCGTCGAGCCGCAGCACCACCTTGCTCCAGCGGTCACCGCAGTCGCCGGGCGGGGTGTACGTGCCCCGGTACGGGGTGAAGTCGCGGAACTGGGCCTGGGCGACGGTGACTTCACAGGACCTTCCCGCCGGCCTGCCGACGGGCGGAGCGGCGGTGACCGGGTCGTGCCAGTCGGTGCCGAACTCGGCGGGGCCGTCGGCCGCCCGGGCGGGACCGGCTCCGAGGAGGGTGCTCGCCAGGAGGGTCGCCCCCGCAAGCATGGACATGGCTATCCGTCTCTTCATGGCCGGTGTTCTACGGGGAGTCCGCCGCCTCCGCAATGAGCAACCGCCCGTCGAGGCAGCGCTGTTCCCACCCCTGTCGGCCGGTTCCCGTCGGTGGAGGGCGCGCGCAGCGGAAAACCGGTTGCCTCCGACCACGCCGCGACGCGAACCTGTCACGGTTTGCTGCCATCGGCCGAACCCCCATCCCCTGACACGAGCCACTGGGACGTCATGCAGATTCAAGACCTTCCCTACGCCGACCCCGGCGTACCGGACGCGCGTTCGGGTCCCCGATTCCTGTGGTGGCTCTTCCGGAATCAGCTGGGCGGACAGCTCAGGTCGCTGGCCTGGGGGCTACTGCACTTCGCCTCCGTCGCCGCGCTGCCGTTCTGCGTCGGTGTCGCCGTGCAGGCCGTCGTCGACCGCTCCGGGGAGCGGCTCGCCCTGGCGGGGGGTCTGCTGGCGCTGGCCTGCGTCGGCAACGCCGTCGGCGACACCTTCCTGCACCGCACCGCCATCACCAACTGGATCACGGCGGCCGCCCGCGTCCAGCAGCTGCTCGCCCGCAAGGCCGCCCAGCTGGGCTCGGCGCTGACCCGGCGCGTCGCGGCCGGTGAGGTCGTCGCCGTGTCCACGGGTGACGTCGAGAAGATCGGCTGGTTCGTGGAGGCCTGGTCGCGGTTCACCGCGGCCCTGGTCACCATCGTGCTGGTCTGCGTCGGCCTGGTCGTCTACCAGCCCGCGCTCGGCGTGGTCGTGGCCGTGGGCCTGCCCGTGCTGGCACTGGCCGTGCTGCCCCTGCTGCCGCGCGCCACCCGGCGGGCCGACACCCAGCGCGAGAAGGCCGGACGCGCCACCGAACTCGCCTCGGACACCGTCGCCGGTCTGCGCGTGCTGCGCGGCATCGGCGGCGAGGAGTTGTTCCTCGACCGCTACCGCAGCGCCTCCCAGGAGGTCCGGCACGCGGCCGTGCGCAGCGCCCGGATGTGGTCCCTGATCTCCGCGATCCAGGTCCTGCTGCCCGGACTGCTGCTCATCGCGGTCGTCTGGCACGGCGTGCAGCTGGCCCGCCAGGGCCGGATCACCGTCGGCGAACTGGTCACCGTCTACAGCTCGGTGATGGTCCTCACCTATCCGCTGCGGCACTTCGAGGAGATCGCCATGGCGTACTCCTTCTCACGGCCCTCCGCCAAGCGGGCCGCGGGCGTGCTGTCGCTGGAGCGGGCCACGGACACCGCCGGGTCCCGCGCCGCCGAGGCCCCCTCCGGGGACCTGTACGACCCGGAGACCGGGCTGCTCGCGTCCACCGGCCGGCTCACCGCCGTGGTGTGCGGCGACCCGGACGCGGCGGGCCGGCTGGCGGAACGACTGGGCGGACACCCGTCGCAGGAGGGCACCGCGGTGCGGCTCGGAGGTGTGCCGCTCGACGAACTCCCGCTGGCCTCGGCCCGTGCGGCCGTCCTCGTCCAGGACAAGGATCCGGTGCTGCTCTCCGGCTCGCTGCGCGAACTGCTCGACGTACCCGCGTCCGGTGCCGTGAAGCCGCGGGAGGCGCTGGCGGCCGCGCAGTGCGACGACGTGCTGGCGGCGCTGGTGCAGGGCTCGCTGGACGCCGCCGACCCCATGGACGCCCGGATCACCGAACGCGGCCGGTCCCTGTCCGGCGGGCAGCGCCAGCGGCTCGCGCTCGCCCGGTCGCTGATCACGGACCCGGAGGTGCTGGTCCTGGACGAGCCGACCTCGGCCGTCGACTCGCACACCGAGGCACGGATCGCCCAGGGCGTGCGGGAGCTGCGCGCGGGGCGCACGACCGTGGTGTTCACCTCCTCCCCGTTGCTGCTGGACCGGGCCGACCGGGTCGTGTTCCTGCACGACGGCGAGGTCGCCGCGGTCGGCGCCCATCGCGAACTGGTGCGCACCGAGCCCCGCTACCGGGCGGTCGTCACCCGCGAGACCGAGGACGAGGCCGCCCTGAACGGTGAGGCCGACCTGACCGACGTACTGGCGGAACTGGAAGAGATCGAGGAGAAGGCATGATCGGCGTGGCGCCACCGGCGTACGACCCGGCTGCCCCGACGACGGCGAACACCCTGCCGGTCGGTGCCCCCACGACCGTCCGCGCCTACGCGGCCGAGCTGCTGCGCCGGCACCGCAGGGCGTTTCTGCTGCTGATCGCCGTCAACACGATCGCCGTCATCGCGTCGATGGCCGGTCCGTGGCTGCTGGGCGGGCTCGTGGAGCGGGTGTCCGACGGGACGGGGGACCTGCGGCTGGAACTGACGGCGGGGCTGTTCGTGGCCGCGCTCGCCGTCCACGCGGCGTTCGTCCGTGAGGTACGGCTGCGCGGCGCGATGCTCGGTGAGCGGATGCTGGCCGACCTGCGCGAGGACTTCCTCGTACGGTCGGTCGGGCTGCCGCCGGGCGTGCTGGAGCGGGCCGGGACCGGGGACCTGCTGTCGCGGATCACCACGGACATCGACCGGCTGGGCAACGCCATGCGCGAGGCCGTGCCGCAACTGTCGATCGGCGTGGTGTGGGTGGTGCTGCTGATGGGCGGGCTGGTGGTCACGGCGCCGCCGCTGGCGCTCGCCGTGCTGCTCGCCCTGCCGCTGCTGGTGGTCGGGTGCCGCTGGTACTTCCGGCGGGCGCCGGCCGCCTACCGCTCGGAGTCCGCCGGATACGCCGCGGTGGCCGCCGCGCTCGCCGAGACCGTGGACGCCGGCCGTACGGTCGAGGCGCACCGCCTCGGTGCCCGCCGGGTGGCGCTGTCCGAGCGGCGCATCAAGGAGTGGACGGCCTGGGAGCGCTACACGCTGTGGCTGCGGTCGGTGCTCTTCCCGGTCATCAACGTCACCCACGTGACCGTCCTCGCCTCGGTCCTGATGGTCGGCGGTGTGTTCGCCCTCCAGGGCTGGATCGACGTCGGCCAGCTCACGACGGGCGCGCTGATCGCCCAGATGCTCGTCGACCCGGTGGGCATGATCCTGCGCTGGTACGACGAGCTGCAGGTGGCCCAGGTGTCGCTGGCCCGGCTGGTCGGGGTCCGGGACATCGAACCGGAGGCCGGCGACTCCTCCGTCGTCCCCGATGGACGCCATGTGCGGGCCGACCGGGTGCACTTCGGCTATCTGGAAGGCGTGGACGTCCTGCGCAAGGTGTCCCTTGAGGTCTCCCCCGGCACCCGGCTGGCCCTGGTCGGGCCCTCGGGGGCGGGCAAGTCGACGCTGGGCCGGCTGCTCGCCGGGATCTACGCGCCCCGGGACGGCCGGATCACTCTGGGCGAGGCCGAGCTGTCCCGGATGCCGGCGGAACACGTCCGCGCCCATGTCGCCCTGGTCAACCAGGAGCACCACGTGTTCGTCGGCTCCCTGCGCGACAACCTCCGCCTCGCCCGGACCGACGCGGTCGACGCGGAGCTCTGGGCGGCGCTGGGCGCGGTCGACGCGGACGGCTGGGCCCAAGGGCTCGACGAGGGCCTGGACACCGAGGTCGGCTCCGGCGGCCTGGCGCTCACCCCGGCCCAGGCCCAGCAGATCGCGCTGGCCCGCCTGGTCCTCGCGGACCCGCACACCCTGGTCCTGGACGAGGCGACGTCCCTGCTCGACCCCCGGGCCGCCCGCCACCTGGAACGCTCCCTGGCCCGCGTCCTCGACGGCCGCACCGTCGTCGCCATCGCCCACCGCCTCCACACCGCCCACGACGCGGACGTCATCGCCGTCGTCGAGAACGGCCGGATCAGCGAACTGGGCAGCCACGACGACCTGGTCGCGGCGGACGGGGCGTACGCGGCGCTGTGGAGGTCCTGGCACGGCTGACCGGCCGCCGGGTCGGGCCGGCGAGGTGCTCCGGGCATACGGCGAACGCGGCCGGGCGAGCCGGGCCAGAGGGCCCGGGTGCACTGGTTGCGACCCGCTCGGCCCGCCGCCGGCACGGGTGACACACCAGCCGACCAGGTGCCGGAAAACGCCCTGCCCGAGGCCCTCTGGGCACGCGCCGGGCGGGCCAGGCCGTGTGCTCCTTGGCCGTCCCGGCGCTGCCGACTCGCAGATACCGGGACGGCCGAGGTCAGGCCGGGAGGCCAGGGGCGTCGGTCCGCAGGCTGGAGGACGCCCCCGTGGGCAGCGTCTGCGGCAGGCCGGAAGGTGCAGCGGCAAGGCCCGGCAGGGTTCCGTGGCGTTGCGCGGGGACGAGGCCGGGTGGAAGGCTGGAATCAGGCACCGGCTCGGGGAAACGCCCGGGAACCGAAGCGGTTCGGCGACGGGGCGGCGCCAGTGCTCCGTGCGGCGGAGGCCCGGCGCGGGCCCCGATGAGAACGGGCCCGTCCCCACCCCCTGGAGGTACCCGTGAACAGGTCCGACGGCTGGGGAGACGATGTCTACCAGCCGGATCAAGACGAGCAGAGGGAGGACACGGGACTGCTCGACGCCGAGGACACCCTGGTGGACGACGGCGTCGACGATCCCCTGGACCGGGGCTGGTCCCCTCCCGAGCGGCCCTGGGCCGTCGAGCATCTCGGTGTGACGGCGGCCGAGCGGCAGGCGGGCGAGACGCTGGACCAGCGGCTCGCCGAGGAGCTGCCGGACGCCGCCGCGCCCGACGGTGACGGTCTCGGGGACTGCCAGGGCACCGACGGGGAACTCCTGGACAACGAGGTCGGCGACGCCCGCTCCGGCCGGCTCGTGGCGCCCGACGAGGGAGCGCACGAGGACGAGGAGAGCGCGCTGGTCGCCATGGACGTGGGCATCGACGGCGCCGCGGCGTCGGCCGAGGAGGCCGCCGTGCACGTCGTCGACGAGGACACCCTGTCCGGCTGATCGCAGCACCGCCCGAGCGGCACGAGGAGCATCCATGCAGCAGGACAAGCACCCCGACTACCACCCCGTCGTCTTCCGCGACCGGACCGCCGGATACGCCTTCCTGACCCGGTCCACCGCGACCAGCGGCGAACGCATCGAGTGGGACGACGGTGAGACCTACCCGGTCGTGGACGTGGAGATATCCTCGGAGAGCCACCCCTTCTACACGGGCAAGGCCCGCACGGTGGACTCGGAGGGCCGGGTCGCCCGGTTCGAACGGCGGTACGGCGGCTCCTGACCCCGGCCGGGAAGCCCCGGAACGCTCAGATGACGTTCAGCGCCGCCGCGCAGCCCACCCCGCCCAGCAGCATGAACACCGGCATCAGCACCCTCAGCTCGACCCAGCTGCCCGCCCGGAACCGCAGGGCCTTCGGCGGCCCGAGCGGATACCAGCGCTTGCGCCCCACGGGTATGGGCCACAGGATCGGGCACCCGGACACGGTGAGCGCGTCCCCGATGTCGTGGACAATCGCCCCCAGCACGACCGGCAGCCCCAGCCACAGGTACTCCTGCCCCGGCGCCGTGAACAGCCAGTCCGCGCCGTTGCCCGGCTTGTCCAGGACCCCCGCGAGGATCCACGCCGTGGTCGCGGCCAGCAGCCACACCAGGACGTCACTGCTGGAGCCGCGCGCCGCCCGCCACAGCAGGCCCTCGATGGCCAGGACCAGGTGCACGAAGAGGATCGCCAGCACGCCCCACCGGTCACTGGAGATCGCCACGACCGAGGTGCCCGCACCGATCAGGACCGCCCACAGCCAGGTGTGCGTGAGCGTCCGGTGCCCGCCGGAGCGGCGCGGGTCGCCCTGCTTCTTCGTCGCCTTGTAGACGGCGTACGACAGCTTGTCCACGATCTCGCACAGCCAGCGCGACAGGGGTCCGAAGGACCGCGAGATGGTGGCGGCCTTGTGGTCGAGGTCGGGGGCGAGTGCGGCTCCGGCGCAGATCAGGGCTCCGACGAGGAGGACCGGCCAGGGCATCGGGCGCCCGGCGGCGGCGGCCGCCGCACCGACGCCGAGCCAGGCGGCCGCGCCCGACAGTGAGTGTGCTGGTCCCATCATGGCCGTTGCCCGCCCCATTCCTCGTGTGCCGCTGTCCAGTTGACCGGGTGCGCTGACGCGTCGTCGGCGACCCAGCGTAGCGTTGGTGATCTTCGGGCCAGAAGCCGATTCCCGCATCGGGCATCAGGCCAGGCAAGATGGGGGCGTGACCCTCATCGATCAGCTGCCGCGGACCCCCGACCCCGACGCCTTGTACGAAGCCTTCGAGTCGTGGGCCGGCGAGCGGGGTCTCACGCTCTATCCCCATCAGGAGGAGGCGCTGATCGAGGTGGTCTCCGGCGCGAACGTGATCGTGTCGACGCCCACCGGCTCCGGCAAGAGCATGATCGCGGCGGGTGCGCACTTCGCCGCGCTGGCCCGTGACGAGGTCACCTTCTACACGGCTCCGATCAAGGCGCTGGTGTCGGAGAAGTTCTTCGAACTGTGCAAGATCTTCGGCACGGAGAACGTCGGCATGCTGACCGGCGACGCGTCCGTGAACGCCGACGCCCCCGTGATTTGCTGCACCGCCGAGGTCCTGGCGTCGATCGCGCTGCGCGACGGCAAGGACGCGGACGTCGGCCAGGTCGTGATGGACGAGTTCCACTTCTACGCGGAGGGCGACCGCGGCTGGGCCTGGCAGATCCCGATCCTGGAACTGCCGCAGGCGCAGTTCGTGCTGATGTCGGCGACGCTGGGAGACGTCTCCTTCTTCGAGAAGGACCTCACCCGCCGCACCGGCCGCCCGACGGCGGTGGTCCGCTCGGCGACCCGCCCGGTGCCGCTGTCCTACGAGTACCGCTACACCCCGCTCACCGAGACGCTCACCGACCTGCTGGAGGCCCGGCAGGCGCCCGTCTACATCGTGCACTTCACACAGGCGCAGGCCGTGGAGCGGGCGCAGGCGCTGATGAGCATCAACATGTGCTCGCGTGCGGAGAAGGAGCAGATCGCCGAACTGATCGGCAACTTCCGCTTCACCACGAAGTTCGGCCGCAACCTCTCCCGTTACGTCCGGCACGGCATCGGTGTCCACCACGCGGGCATGCTGCCCAAGTACCGCCGTCTGGTGGAGAAGCTCGCGCAGGCCGGTCTGCTGAAGGTCATCTGCGGCACGGACACGCTCGGCGTGGGCGTCAACGTCCCCATCCGCACGGTGCTGTTCACCGCCCTCACCAAGTACGACGGCACCCGGGTACGCACCCTGCGGGCCCGTGAGTTCCACCAGATCGCGGGCCGTGCCGGGCGGGCCGGTTTCGACACGGAGGGCTTCGTCGTCGCGCAGGCGCCCGAGCACGTCGTCGAGAACGAGAAGGCACTCGCCAAGGCGGGCGACGATCCGAAGAAGCGCCGCAAGGTCGTCCGCAAGAAGGCGCCGGAGGGCTTCGTCGCCTGGTCGGAGCAGACCTTCGAGAAGCTCATCGGTTCCGAACCGGAGCCCCTGGCCTCCCGGTTCCGGGTGACGCACACGATGCTGCTGTCGGTGATCGCCCGCCCCGGCAACGCCTTCGAGGCGATGCGCCGCATGCTGGAGGACAACCACGAGCCGCGCAAGCAGCAGCTGCGGCACATCCGCCGGGCCATCGCGATCTACCGTTCGCTGCTGGACGGCGGCATCGTCGAGAAGCTCGACGAGCCGGACGCCACCGGCCGCGTCGTCCGCCTCACGGTCGACCTCCAGCAGGACTTCGCCCTCAACCAGCCGCTGTCCACGTTCGCGCTCGCCGCGTTCGAGCTGCTGGACCCCGAGTCCCCCTCGTACGCCCTCGACATGGTGTCCGTCGTGGAGTCGACGCTCGACGACCCGCGGCAGATCCTCGCCGCCCAGCAGAACAAGGCGCGCGGCGAGGCCGTCGCCGCCATGAAGGCCGACGGCGTGGAGTACGAGGAGCGCATGGAGCGCCTCCAGGACATCACGTACCCGAAGCCCCTGGAGGAGCTGCTCTTCCACGCGTACGACACCTACCGCAAGAGCCATCCCTGGGTCGGCGACCATCCGCTGTCGCCGAAGTCGGTCATCCGCGACATGTACGAACGGGCGATGTCCTTCACGGAGTTGGTGTCCCACTACGAGCTGGCCCGTACCGAGGGCATCGTGCTGCGCTACCTCGCCAGCGCCTTCAAGGCCCTCGACCACACCGTGCCGGACGACCTCAAGTCCGAGGATCTGGAAGACCTGATCGCGTGGCTCGGCGAGATGGTGCGCCAGGTCGACTCCAGCCTGCTGGACGAGTGGGAGCAGCTCGCCAACCCGGCGGAGATGACCGCCGAGGAGGCCCAGGAGAAGGCCGACGAGGTCAAGCCGGTAACCGCCAACGCGCGCGCCTTCCGCGTGCTGGTCCGCAACGCCATGTTCCGCCGTGTCGAGCTGGCCGCCCTCGACCAGGTCGAGGAGCTGGGCGAGATGGACGGGGAGTCCGGCTGGGACGCCGACGCCTGGGGCGAGGCGATGGACAAGTACTTCGACGAGTACGAGGACCTCGGCACCGGCCCCGACGCCCGCGGCCCCAAGCTGCTGCTCATCGAGGAGGAGCCGGAGAACGCCCTGTGGCGGGTCCGGCAGATCTTCCACGACCCGAACGGCGACCACGACTGGGGCATCAGCGCGGAGGTCGACCTGACCGCCTCCGACGCGGAGGGCCGCGCGGTCGTCCGCGTCACCGACGTCGGCCAGCTGTGAACGACCGGACCGCAGCGAGCACAGGAGAATCGCACCCATGACGACGAACCCGGCCGAGAGACTCGTCGACCTGCTCGACCTGGAGCAGATCGAGGTCAACATCTTCCGGGGCCGCAGCCCGCAGGAGTCCCTCCAGCGGGTCTTCGGCGGCCAGGTGGCGGGCCAGGCCCTGGTCGCCGCCGGCCGCACCACGGAGGGCGACCGCCCCGTGCACTCGCTGCACGCGTACTTCCTGCGCCCGGGCATCCCGGGTGTGCCGATCGTCTACCAGGTCGAGCGGGTGCGCGACGGGCGGTCGTTCACGACCCGCCGGGTCACGGCCGTCCAGCAGGGCCGCACGATCTTCAACCTCACCGCCTCCTTCCACAAGCCGGAGGAGGGCAGCTTCGAGCACCAGCTGCCGCCGGCCCGCTACGTTCCGAGCCCGGAGTCGCTCCCGACCGTCACGGACGAGATCCGGGAGCATCTGGGCGCGCTGCCCGAGCAGTTGGAGCGGATGGCCCGCCGCCAGCCCTTCGACATCCGCTATGTGGACCGGCTGCGCTGGACCGCCGAGGACGTCGAGGACTCCGAGCCGCGCAGCGCCGTGTGGATGCGCGCGGTGGGACCGCTGGGCGACGACCCGCTGGTCCACACCTGCGCCCTCACCTACGCCAGCGACATGACCCTCCTGGACGCCGTCCGCATCCCGGTCGAGCCGCTCTGGGGCCCGCGGGGCTTCGACATGGCGTCACTGGACCACGCGATGTGGTTCCACCGCCCGTTCCGCGCCGACGACTGGCTGCTGTACGACCAGGAGTCGCCGATCGCGGTCGGCGGCCGCGGTCTGGCCCGGGGCCGGATCTACGACCGTGAGGGCCGGCTGGTCGTCTCGGTCGTGCAGGAGGGGCTCTTCCGCAAGCTGGGCTGAACCGTCCGCAGGCCCGGCCCGGGCTGCCGCTGGACTGGGGGCGTGCGCGTTCGGCACTCCGTTCGCGCCCGTGCCCCGATCCGGTGACCATGGCAGGAGGAGGCACCGCCGGCGTCACACGCCCGCCGATCCGGGAGGTGGCCACGCTGCACACCGTGCTCCCCGTCCTCTTCGCGATCTGCGCGGCCTTCAGCAACGCCGTCGCGACGGTGTTGCAGCGCAAGGCCGCGCTCACCGTGCCGCGCTCCGAAGGCTTCCGGGCCGGGCTGATGCTCGACCTGCTGCGCCGGCGCGTCTGGCTGGCCGGCATCCTCGCGGTGATCGCCGCCGCCGTCTGCCAGGCGCTGGCGCTGGCGACCGGGCCGCTGACGATCGTGCAGCCGCTGTTCGTGCTGGAGCTGCCGCTCACCCTCATCGTCGCCTCGCTGCTGATGCACCGGCATCTGCCGGGCGTGGGCTGGCTGGCCGTGACGGTGGTGGTGGCCGGGCTTGCGGTGGCGCTCGCCGCCGCGTCTCCCTCGGGCAACCGCACCCATGTGGAGCTGGACCGCTGGATTCCCGCCCTCGCCGTGTGTGCGGGAGCGGTCGTCGCCCTCGCTCTCGCCGCCCTCAAACGCCCGGAGGGCCGCGCCCGGGCGGCCTGCCTGGGTGCCGCGACGGCGATCAGCTACGCGGTGACCGCGGCCCTGATGAAGGCCGCCACCCACATCCTCGACGACCAGGGACTCCTGGCCTTCCTCACCGCCTGGCAGACCTACGCCTTCGCCGCGACCGGCGTGTGCGCGCTGTTCCTGCTGGAGAACGCGATGCAGGCCGGCCCGCTGGTCGCCTCGCAGCCCGCCCTCACCCTCGGCGACGCGTTGGTGAGCCTCGCCCTCGGCATCCTCCTGTACGAGGAGACGATCCGCTCCGGGTGGTGGCTGCTGCCCCAGCTCTTCGGTGTCGCACTGATCGCCGCGGGGGTGCTCGCCCTGGCGCGGATTCCGCTCACCCAGTCCCTGGTGGCGCCGGGCGAGGAACGTCAGACGGCGGGAGCGCCCTGAGCCGAGGAGGTCACGATGGAGCGACTGAGCGAACAGGTGGCGGTCGTCACCGGCGGAGCGGGGGACATCGGGGCCGCGGTGGCACGCGTACTCGCGGCCGAGGGCGCCTCCGTGGTGGTCGCCGATGTCCGGGACCCGGAGGGGACGGGGCTGGTGTCCGAGCTCGGCGGGCGGGCCCGCTTCCGGCATCTGGACGTCACCAGCGAGGACGATTGGCAGCAGGCCCTGGCCGAGACGGAACGGGACCTGGGACCGGTCTCGGTCCTGGTCAACATCGCGGGGATCATCGACTGGGGCACGATGGAGGAACAGAGCCCCGAGTCGTTCCGCCGGGTCGTCGACGTCAACCTCACGGGCGCCTGGCTGGGCATGCGCGCGGCGGCACCCTCGCTGCGCCGGGCCGGGGGCGGCGTGATCGTGAACATGTCCTCCCTCGCCGGGCTGACCGCCTACGCCGGTGTCGGAGCGTACGCGGCCAGCAAGTGGGGCCTGCGCGGCCTGACGAAGGTCGCCGCGCTGGAACTCGCGCCCGACCGGGTCCGGGTCTGCTCCGTCCACCCCGGGGCCATCCGCACGCGGATGACGGCCGGCTTCGGCGACGCGTACACCGCGGGGCAGCCCCTCCCCCGCTTCGGCGAGCCCGAGGAGGTGGCCCGCATGGTGCTCTTCATCATCACCGAGGCGACCTTCTCGACGGGCTGCGAGTTCCTCGTGGACGGCGGCATCCTCGCCGGGGCCCCGGCCGTCCTGACCCCCGGCGACTGACCGGCCCCGGCCGTCCTGACTCCCGGCGGCTGACCGGCCCCGGCCGTCCTGACTCCCGGCGGCTGACCGGCCCCGGTCCGATCACCCACCTATTGGCACTGCGGGCACCACACCGTGCCGCGACCGCCCATTCGGGTTCGGCGCAGGCCGGTGCCGCAGCGTGGGCACCTCGGGTCGGGGTCGTCGCGGTGGCCGGTCAGCCAGGAGTCACGCGGCGGGACGCAGCCGGCGGTGACGGAAGAGCGCAGGGTGCGGCGCATCTGGCTGTACAGCCGGCGACGATCGGCCTGGGTGAGATCACGCGCCGGGCGGTCGGGGCGCAACCGCGCTCGCCACAGGATCTCGTCGGCGAGCAGATTGCCGAGACCGGCGAGAACGGACTGGTCGGTGAGCGCGGTCTTGAGATGCCCCCGGCGTGCGGACAGGACGGCCTCGAAATCCGCACGCTCCACGGCCAGCGCGTCGGGGCCCTGCCCCCGGAGCAGCCGATCGACGTCGGAGTCGTCGCCCGCCAGCCACAGTCCCTGGAGTTTGCGCTGGTCACGGAAGCGCAGCTGGCGGCTGCCGCTCAGTGTGAACAGCACACGGTCGTGCGCCTCGACGGCGTCATCGGGATGACCGCAGACCAGCCGGCCGGTCATACCGAAGTGCAGCACGAGGGTCGGGCCGGAGCCGGTGCGGGCGAGCAGCCACTTCCCGTGCCGCTCCGGCGTGCCGAACCGGCGGCCCTCCAGCGCGTCACGCAGTCGCCGGACACCGACCCCGTGCAGGACGCCCGCGTCCCGCACGTCGACACGCCGGATGACCCGGCCCTTCGCGCAGGACTCGAGCACCTGCCGGAAACCCTCGACGTCGGGGAGCTCGGGCATCGCCGGCGCGTCAGGATTCCTGCAGGACGGACAGCACGTTCCCCGCGGGGTCGGTGAACCAGGCGATCAGCGGGCCGCCGCCGCGGAAGATGCCCTTGTCGTCCGCCTTGAGGTGGTCGTAGTGCTCGAATCGGACTCCTCTCCTGCCCAGCTCGTCGACGGCGGCCTCGATGTCGTCGACGGGGAAGTTGAGGATGGTGTACGTCGCCGGGGTGTGGTCCTCCTTGGGGTAGACCAGGGTGTCCCGGTCACCCGCGATGTGCAGGAACAGCAGGCCGTTCTCCTCCGACACCCTCAGTCCGAGCGTTTCGCCGTAGAACTTCCTGGCCGCGTCGATGTCGTTCACCGAGAACCCGCTGAACGCCTTCGTCGTACCGAACATGGTCGCCTCCTGGAATCATCTCCTCAGAATTCCGACCGGGACGCATCCGGAAACTCATCGCTTTTCATCCCGGCCGTCGCCGGCCTCTGCGCTGCAGCCATCCCAGGAGGCCGTGTGCAGGGGTGCGGTCCGGGCTCTCGGGCCGGTCTCCGGCCGGAACCGGGGGTGTCCCGCCCGGCTCTGGTGATGAGGGTGACGTCAGGGCTGGACGTGGTGCCGGGTGCCGCCCGCGCGCCGTCTCCATCGTGTGGGCCAGGTCCGCTCGGAACCAGGCCACCTCGTCCGGCTCGCTCGCCGTCATGAGCCTCTCGGCCAGTTCGGCGGCGGGTGAACCAGGGGTGCCGTGTGCCGGGAGGCGAGGGCGGCGGCGGTTCAGGTGGGCACGCTCGTAGGGATCCGCCACGACCTGCGCCACGTCGGCGGGGTCGAGGAGACAGGCGACGGCTGCCGCGCGGGCCCAGGCGTCGTCCCCGGCCTGCCGCGTCAGGAACCCGATGTGGCGTCCCCGCCAGTTGCGGGGCCGCCGGTCCAGCCCGTCCTTCTGCCCGTCCCGGATCTGTGCGGGTGTACGACCCTTCAGCAGCCGGGCGTTGCTCTCCTCTGCCGCGAACTGCCGCAGTTCCTCGGCCAGATACAGCCAGACGACCGCCCGGTAGCGGTTCAGGTAGAACTTCACCGGCACGAGCAGGCCGAAGCGGGCGAGACTGGTGAATCTGGCGGGCGTCACGTCCAGGAGCTCGGCGCCGTCATGAGTGCCGGCGGTAGCGACGCGTTCGCGCAGCTCGTCCGGGAAGCCCTTCCCGGCGCGCAACCGCTCGATATCCGCGCGGGAAACGCGCAGCCCTCCGCCGTCTTCGTCGGGAACGGTCCGGATGAGCCCGAGATTCACCGCGAGGTCGAACTCACCGCGCTTGAGGTCGAGTTCGCGGGCGGCCCGGCTCGGAGCGCAGGTGAGGCGGTCGGGTTTCGCGATGGTGCCTGACATGATCGGTCTCCCCCGTGGAGTCGGCGGCTCACGCCGTGTGCGGTCGCCGTGAGAAAACCGTAACCGCTTCGGCGCACTGCGTGACGAGCCTGTGGACAACTCCGCGAGGGAAGACGAATGTGCAGGTCAGGCGTCTGTGGTCGGTTTCCGTTCCGGCTGGCGGGCATCCACGTCGAGGTGCTCGCCGACCCGGTTCACCAGAAGTGTCATCTCGTACGCGATCTGGCCGATATCGGCCTCGGCACCGCTGAGGACACACAGACAACTGCCCGTGCCGGCGGCGGTGACGAAGAGCACCGCGTCGTCGAACTCGATCATCGTCTGGCGTACGCTGCCCGCGCCGAAGTGCCGTCCCGAGCCCTTGGCCAAGCTGTGCAACCCGGACGACACGGCCGCGAGGTGCTCCGCGTCCTCGCGGCGCAGTCCCGTGCTGGCCCCGGTCACCAAGCCGTCGTTGGACAGGACCAGTGCGTGCCGCACCTGGTGGACTCGCTCGGTCAGGTCGTCCAGCAGCCAGTCGAGTCCCTGGTTCTGCGCCATTTCCGATCTCCCCGTTTTCTCCCCGTGCGATTCTCCTCCTGGCCGGAGGATCTCCACGCCAGCCTTCCCCACGACCGCTGCCGGGGCAAGGAGGATGGGAGCCATGGCAGAGAAGATGACCGATGCGCAATGGCGGGAGTTCGTTTCCCACGGCACCCGCACCGCGAAGCTCTCCACCGTCAGGGCCGACGGGAGTCCTCGCGTGGCCCCGATCTGGTTCCTGCTGGACGGGGACGAGGTGGTGTTCAACACCGGCAAGAACACCGTGAAGGGGCGCAATCTCGCCCGTGACGGCCGGGTGGCCCTGTGTGTGGACGACGACCGGCCGCCGTTCTCGTTCGTGGTGCTGCGGGGCCGCGCCCGGGTCTCGGAGGACCTCGACGAGATACGGCACTGGGCCACGCGGATCGGCGCCCGGTACATGGGCGAGGAGCGCGCCGAGGAGTTCGGCGCCCGCAACGGCGTCCCGGGCGAACTCCTCATCCGTGTCGCCGTCGACCGGGTCCTGGCGGAGCGGGACCTCGCGGACTGACCACGGGAATTCTCCGTGTCGCCGGTCAGCCGACCGAGTCGAGGAGCCGGGCGGTGTGCATCCGCCCGGCGTACTCGACCAGCCTGATCAGCACCTCCTTCCCCGAGTCTCGGTCCCGGGCGTCGCACAGCACCACGGGCGTCCCCCGGTCGAGGTCGAGAGCGCGCGAGACGTCCGGGGCGCCGTGCTGCCGGGCGCCCGGGAAGCAGTTGACGGCCACCACGAACGGGATGCGCCGGTGCTCGAAGTAGTCGACCGCCGGGAAACAGTCCTCCAGGCGGCGGGTGTCCGCGAGCACCACCGCCCCGAGCGCCCCTTGTGACAACTCGTCCCACAGGAACCAGAACCGGTCCTGGCCCGGCGTGCCGAAGAGGTACAGGGAGAGACCGGACCGGATGGTGATGCGCCCGAAGTCCATGGCGACGGTCGTGGTGGTCTTGTGGTCCACACCGTCGGTGTCGTCCACCGACTGCCCGGCTTCGCTGAGCAGTTCCTCGGTGCGCAACGGCCGGATCTCGCTGACGGCGCCCACCAGCGTGGTCTTGCCCACGCCGAAGCCGCCCGCGACCAGGATCTTCAACGCCAGTGCGGCGGTGTCGCCGTCCGGGGCGTCGGAGTGCTCGGAGACCATCAGTCACTTCTCTCGTGTCGGGTGGGGTGTGCGTTCATGCGCTCTGCATCTACAGCGCCCTGAGTCCCGCGATCACCTCGCGCAGGATCCGTTCGTCGGGCAGCTGGGCCGGCGGTACGGGGCGGCTGACGGTGACGCGGCCGAGTTCCAGGAGGTCGCCGAGGAGGACCCTGATCACGCCCACGGGCAGGTCCGCGTCAGCGGCGAGTTCGGCGACCGACTGGGTCTCCGTGCGGCACAGGTCGAGGAGGGTCCGGTGTTCCGGGCCGAGCGGGGCGTCGTCCACGCCGGGCGCGCCGGGGTCCAGGGTGACCAGGGCGATCAGGTCGAACCGGACACCGGTGGGGCCGGGCCGGGTGCGTCCGCCCGTCATGGCGTAGGGGCGGACGAGAGGGCCGGCCTCGTGGTCGTACCACTGGCTGCCCTGCTCGCTCAGGGTGCCCGTCATGTCCTCGGTCATCTGCGCGGACCGCCCTCTCGGCTCATCCGGCGGCGGGCGGCCGGGCGCCGGCGCGGGGCGCCGTGCCGAGGTGCTCGCCGACGCGTTTGACCAGGCGGGCCATCTCGTACGCCACGAGGCCGATGTCGGCTGTCACGGCGGTGAGAAGGGCGAGGCAGGAGCCGTCGCCGGCGGCGGCCACGAACAGGAAGGCCTCGTCCATCTCCACCATGGTCTGGCGGACACCGCCGGCGCCGAAGTGCCGTCCCGCTCCCTTGGCGAGGCTGTGGAAGCCCGAGGCGACCGCCGCGAGGTGTTCGGCGTCCTCGCGGCGGAGTCCGGTCGAGGCACCCACGGCGAGACCGTCGTTGGAGAGGACCACGGCGTGCCGTATGTCGCTCACGCGGAGCACCAGATCGTCCAGCAGCCAGTCGAGTTCGCCGGAGCGCCGGGCGGAACGCGTGCTCGAGTCCTGGATCATGCGGGGTCTCCTTCGCTGCTGTATCTGCCCGTCGCGGGGCCGGGAGTGGCGCCGCGGCCGGGCTGCCTGCCGCCGCCGCGTGCCCAGCCGTCGCGGTACGCCGCCATGCGGTCGCGTACGACTTCGGGGGTGCGTTCGTCGTCCCGGGGGGCCGGCGTCGGCGGCGGCTCCTCGGGACGCCCCTCGCGCAGTTGGGGGGCGAGACTGGCCTGTCGTACGCGACGAGGGAGGTCCTCGGAGCCTTCGGGCTGCTCCTGGGGTCGGTGCAGTCGCAAGGTGGCGACTCCTGGGAGTGGGGTGTGGCTCGTGGTCTCGGCCGGTACGGGAGCCACGAGGGCGCGCCGGTCGGCCGGTGCGGGGACGACGTCCTGGACTGACGTGTCGTCGGGCACGCGCGCGTAGGCGCGTTCCTCGGGCTGTCGCGTGTGTGCCGCCTCGCCGGGGGAACGATCCGTCGCCCCGGTGTGCAGGAGGGCGGTGGGCAGCAGGACGACGGCGGTCGTGCCGCCGTAGGGCGAGGTCTTCAGGTGGACCTTGACGTCGTGCCGGGCGGCGAGCCGGCTGACCACGAACAGGCCGAGCCGGTCGCTGTCGAACAGGTCGAGCGCCTCGGACTGTTCGATGCGGCGGTTGGCTTCGGCGAGGGTCTCCTGGCCCATGCCGAGGCCGCGGTCCTCGACCTCGACGGCGTAGCCGTTGCCGACGGGTTCGCCGGTGACGCGCACGCGCGTGTGGGGCGGTGAGAACTGGGCGGCGTTCTCGATGATCTCGGCGAGCAGGTGGGTGAGGTCGGCCACGGCC
Source organism: Streptomyces sp. NPDC044719 (assembly GCF_056433405.1). Lineage (NCBI taxonomy): Bacteria > Bacillati > Actinomycetota > Actinomycetes > Kitasatosporales > Streptomycetaceae > Streptomyces > Streptomyces sp. NPDC044719. Next base: position 231,151 of record NZ_JBWKHE010000004.1, on the reverse strand, counting down.
GTGCCGATGACGGCCGCTTCGGGGAGTTGCCGTACCTCCACGCGCGCGTAGTCCTCGACTTCGGAGACGGCCGCGCGGACCACGTCGGTCAGGGCGACGGGCACGCGCCAGGCCCGGCCGGGGGCGGCTCCGGAGAGGATGATCAGGCTCTCCGCGTGCCGTCGCATGCGGGTGGTGAGGTGGTCGAGGCGGAAGAGGTCGCTCAGCTCGTTCGGGTCGTCGGAGCGGCGTTCCATGCTGTCGAGGAGGCTCAGCTGCCGATGGACGAGGATCTGGCTGCGGCGGGCGAGGTTGACGAAGACGCCGGAGATGCCGCTGGCGAGCTCGGCGCGCTCCACGGCGGCCCGCAGCGCGGCGCGGTGGACGGTGTGGAGGGCTTCGGCGACCTGCCCGGCCTCGTCCTCGGCGGGTGGTCCCGGCGGGGCTTCGGCACGGACGTCGATCTCCTCGCCCGCGCGCAGTCTCCGCATGGCCTCAGGGAGTTTGCGCCGGGCGATCTCCAGGGCTCCGTTGCGCAGGCTCACCAGTTCCACCACCAGGCCCCGTCCGATGCGTACGGAGATGACGAGCGAGGCGGCGACGGCGGCGAGCCCGAGCAGGACGGCGGCGCCGGCCGGGGTGAGCAGTCCTCGGGTGAACGGGTCGGCCCGTCGCGCGACGCCGCGTGCCGCGTCGTCCTCGATCGCGCGCATGCCGTGCTGCACGCGCGTGTGGGCGGTGTTCCAGGTGCTCTCGGGCGCCGCGTCGACCGCCCTGGCGCCGGGCCCGCGGGCGAGGATCCGGTCCTCGGCGCCGCCCAGGCCCGCGTAGGCGCTGCTGTCGGCGAGGGCGTTCCACGCGGAGCGTTCGGTGCCGCGCAGGTCTGCGACGGCCGATGCGGTGAGGGTGCGGCGCAGGCCGACGGCGCCGGTGAAGAGCCGAAGCCGCTCCCCGGTCAGCGTGCCGGACAGCCGGGCACTGGCCAGCACCGCGTCCTCCTGGGCCAACGCCTCGCCCGCGCGGGCGAATTCGAGCAGCACGCGCGCGTCGGAGCCGAGCTCGGCGTCCTGGATGCCGGTGAGGGCGCCCCCGGCTCCGAAGGCCGCCGAGATGGTCCGGGTGTAGCGGCTGTACGTCTCGGACCAGCCCACGCGCCGGTCCCGCACCGCGGTCCGCAGCGGTTGCAGTTCCTCGGTGCCGGTGACGAACGCCTCCAGCCGGCGGGCGACTCCGGCGGGGAGTTCCTCGCTGTCGGCGACGGTGTTGCCCTTGCCGAGCCGCAGTGTCGCGACGGCGCGGTCGGTACGCCGCGCGAGTTCGTCCAGTTCGCCGGACGGTACGGCCGACGGGTCGGTGGCATGGCGGACCGCGGCCGCGCGCTCGGCCTGGAGGGCGGCGACCGCCGCGGAGACGGGGGCGCGGACCATGGCGTCCACGCGCTGGACCTGCCGCAGCCGAGAGACGTCCTGGGCGGTGGTGACGGTGGCGTAGGCCCACAGGGCCAGGAGGGAGACGACCGGCACCATCAGCAGGCAGACGATCTTGGCGCGCACGGTACGCGGGCGTATGTGCCAGCGCTCCGCGCGCGTGACCTCCCCGTCCGGTGCGGCACCCGAGGGCACCTCAGGGCCCTCGTCGGCCGGCGGCCCGGCGTGCGCGCGGCGACCGCGCACCGGCGGGGGCGGCGCCTCGGCGCCGGTTGTGGGGGTCCTACGGGGTGTACGCATGGACTCCTCGCTCGGGAGTGGTCGGGGCGTGCCGGGCGTCTGGACGCCGCGGAGATCCATCCGGAGCCCTCTAGGGGGCGACGCTCTCGACCGGCCGCTGGGCCGAGGCGGACGCCTCGCGCTCGTCCGCTGTCGGCGAGAGTGCGACGAAGGCCGAGGTCAGGAAGAGGTAGGACCCGAGGCCGACGGCGAGGGGGAAGATGAACTGCATCGCCGTGGCCCCGGGCAGTGCCGCCCCGGAGGGCGTGACCCGCACGCTCACCGCGAACATCCCGGTGTAGTGCATGCTGCTGACGGCCGCGCCCATGATCAGGGAGGCGATGGTGACCGCGACGGGCGACTTGATGTTGAGCGCCGCCCACAGGGCCGCCGTCGCCGCTACGACGGCGATCAGGACGGAGAGCCCGACGAGCAGCGGGTCGTAGGACACGTCGCCGTGCAGACGTACGGCCGCCATGCCCAGGTAGTGCATGCTCGCGACGCCCAGGCCGGTGGTGAGGCCGCCGAGGAAGAGGGCCCGGCCGCGGTCCCGGCCGTAGCCGACGGCGAAGACGCCGGCGCACACGACGACCATGGCGACGAGCAGGCTCAGGAGGGTGAGCGGCACGTCGTAGCGGATGTCGGTGCCGGTGACGGCGAAACCGAGCATGGCCACGAAGTGCATGGTCCAGATGCCGGTGCCGATGGCCGAGGCGGCGGTGACGAGCCAGTTGCGGCGCGCGCGCCCGGTGGCGGCGAGGGCGCGGACGGTGCAGCGCAGTCCGAGGGCGGCGCCTGTGCAGGCCATCGCGTACGACAGCGCGGGGGTCAGCCACCCCAGGGCGGCGTGGTCCAGGTGTCCCATGGGCCCGGGACGCTAGACCCGGCAAGGGCGCGCGAAGGGGGCGCATTTCGAAAGGTGTTGGAATATGACGCAAGGATGTACCGGAACGATCGCGTCACGCTCGAACGTGTGCGCAGAGGCTTCCATCCGTGCCGGTGAGGAATCATGCGGTACATGAGCGACGACCAGACGCGTGTCCAGGAGTTCTTCACACCCCGTGCCGCAGACTGGGACAGCAGGTTCCCGGACGACGGTCCGGCCTACGCGGCGGCGGTCGCCGAGCTCGGACTGCGCGCGGGCGACCGGGTGCTCGACGCGGGATGCGGCACCGGACGGGCCCTGCCGCCGCTGCGTGCCGCCGTGGGGCCCTCAGGGGTGGCCCTCGGGGCCGATCTGACCCCGGCCATGCTCCGGGAGGCCGTACGGGCCGGACGGGACCGCGACGGGCAGCTGCTGCTCACTGACGTCGCCGCGCTGCCGTTGCGCTCGAGGTCGCTGGACGCGGTGTTCGGGGCGGGTCTCGTCTCGCATCTGGCCAGCCCGGCCGAGAACCTGCGCGAGCTGGCGCGGGTGGTGCGTCCCGGTGGTGTGCTGGCGCTGTTCCATCCGATCGGCAGGGCGGCACTGGCCGCACGCCACGGCCGCCCGCTCACCCCCGACGACCTGCGCGCCGAGCCCAGCCTCCGTCCGCTGCTGGCCGGTTCCGGGTGGCGCATGATGTCGTACACCGACGAGGACACCCGCTTCCTGGCGCTCGCCGTCCGCGAGGACTGAACCGCCGCGTCACCCGGTCTCGGTGTCCCCCTCCGCCGCGTGCCGCACCGGGCAGCCGCGCAGGCCCGGGACCGGACGCGTGCCGAGGTCGGCGAGCCGGTATCCGTACGGGTAGCCCTTGATCTCCCAGTTCTGGCGGGCGAAGTGCGGGGCGCGCCGGGGCGCCATCAGCCGGACGGCGCGCCCCCGGAGCCGTACCGCGCGACGCACCCACGCGCGCGTGGCGGCGCTCGGCGGGGTGTAGCGGAAGGCGTGCAGCAGCGAGTCGTCGAGCAGCGCGAGGGTGGTGGTGCGCAGCAGGGGCGCGAGCGGGCGCGGGTACCAGGACGCCATCAGGTCGAGCGTGGCGTCGGAGACCCGCCGGGCTTCCGGGTCCCAGGCGAAGTGGGCCGCCTCGTAGTCGTCGAGGCAGGTCTCGAACTCCTCGTACGTCTCGGGGATGTTTTTGATGCCCATGTGCCGGCCCAGCGTGCCGTAGTGGACGGTACTGGCGACGATCTCGTGGCGTGACATCCTGCGCCACCCGTAGGCGTCGATCCACCGTTTGGGCATCACGACGAACGTGCAGAGCACGTAGCGCATGTCGTCGTCGCTGATGTCGTAGCCGCGGTGCATCTGGTTGATGCGGCGGATCGCGGTCTTCCCCTGGTCGCTGCCGAAGCCGTGCTCGACGACGGCGTCCAGGAGCAGCGAGGTGTCGTCGTAGCGCTTCTGCGTCCGCTCCGTGAGCTCCGCGGTCTCCGCGAGCAGCCGGCCGATGCTCGGGACGGCGTAGGTGCGGTACAAGGCCAGTTCCAGGGCGCGAGTGAAGTCCCAGGGGAACTCGTAGGCCACGCTCAGCCGGTAGATCTCCGTGGCCTCCCGATACGGGTCCATCCGCCGGATCCGAACCAGCCGGTCGAAGCGCTTCACCGTGCCGTCCCCCTTCTGTCACAGGTTCTCCAACTTTACGTTGGAGACCGGGAGATGAAAGATCAGACGCAACAACCGCACAGGGGGAAGGTGGTCCATATGTGGGGCAGGTTCCGCAAGGCCGGGGGAAGAGTCGCCGGTGCGCTGCGCACGGAGACCAAGGCCGACGGCGACAAACGTCCACACAACCTTTTCGAGGCTGCCGCGGTCTATGTCGCGGCGTGCGCGGAGGACGACCAGGAGCGGGCCGACGAGGCGTCCGGCTGGGTCTCGCCGGAGGCGCTGTCGTTCGGGGTGAACGAGCTGGCCTGCCGGGCCGTCATCGCGCTCGCGCGGGAGCGCGGCGAGTCGCCGCGGACCGTGGCCCGCGAGTTGCTGGGGCTGCCGACGGCGTGACGAGCACGGTCCGGACGGCCGATTCGCCCCGTCCGCCGGAAAACTGCAGCTCGGTGCGCTTGCCAGGGCCGTGACAAGCGGCTTCCGGGCGCACTAGGGTGCGCGCGATCGGACGAATGATGGGGAGGCTGGGATGGCCGGGACGGACGAGGACGCCGTCGCCGCCGCGGACGACGCGCTCTATGTGCTCACGGCGGTACTGCTGACGCCTGCGAAGTTCCCGAGCGTCCTGGGCGACGACTATCCGGAGGCGTGCGCGGCGCTCGGTCTCGCACCGCTCGCCGACGGGTACGGGCTGGTGCTCGGCCAGGACGGCGACGGCTCCCGGTGGACCGTCGCCATCGACGACGTCTCCCTGGTCGCCGTCGCGATCGCGTCCTGGGACTGCGGCATGGAGTACGAGCTGTCGCCCGACGAGCGCTCGGTCGTCGCGGCCCTGCCCGGCTGGCCGCTCGCGGTCGCCGTCGCGGCGCCCGGGGTGCCCGCGCCGCACGATCCCGGCCCGGAGGCCGACGACCGGCCGCCGCTGGCTCCACCGGACACCACCGTCTGGGGACCGGCTCAGCGGCGCCTGGGCGCGGACGAGATCGCCCTGCAGTGGGCGACATGGCGGGAGCAGGTGAACGACTCGGAATTTCCGGCGCCGGGGTCTTCGGGGGCACCGGGATCCTCGAAGGCGCCGGGGTCCTCTGACGTTTCGGAGCCCTCGGAGGTGTCGGGCGACGAGGGCGAGGCGGCCGGCGCCGCGGACGGGAGCGAGGAGAACGCCCGGCCGGGCCACAGCGGCATTCGGCGGGTCCTCGCGGAGGCCCGCACCTACATCGACTCGCCGCCGCCGCTGGGCCGGGTCCGGTCGTCGTTCGCGACGAGTGACGCGCGGATCCTGCGGGCGGACGGTCCGGGCTGGTCGCTCGTGGCCAGGACCGACGACATGGCCTTCGTGCTGCTCGACGAGGAACCCGGCGAGGTCCTGCCGGTGGGGCGGGGACCGGAACTGCCGGGCCTCCTCGATGCGCTCGACAAGATGGCCGTACGGCCGAACTGATCCGGCGACGGTCTTCGGCCGCGCCGGATCAGCACCTCAGCGACCGAGTTCCTTACGGGTGGCGCGGCGCAGCCTGCGACGCTGCGACGGATCCAGCGTGAGATACGCGGCGGCCGGGACTCCCAGGATGATCAGGAGCGATGCCCACCAGGGCAGCCAGATCAACAGGATGAGCCCGACTGCCACACCGCCCGCGGCGATCTTGGCGTTCTTGGACATGACTGTCGCCTCCTTCGCGGCCACTGCCGCTCTCTGTCTCGAAAACGGGTCCGCGCTTGTGGCGGTTCCTGACCGCGCCCCTGAGACATCCCTGAGGTGCGACCCCTACACACCCCTGACCCCCTCATAGTGACCCAGGTCACACCTCAGTCATACCCGTGTGCGCCAGACGTGCTGTACCCTCGGCCGCTCCGGTCCACTAGTCAAGTTTGAGGAATCAGTCATAGCCGAGCATCCGACTCCCCCGGCACCTTCCTCCTCACCCTCCACCGCACCCTCCTCCTCACCCTCCACCGCCACCTCCCCAGCCCCCTCCTCCGCACCACCCTCGGTGTCCCCCGAACTGACCCACTGCCGCACCGTGTTCCTGCCCGGCGACCCGGCCCGCACCGGCGGCATCGCCTTCTGGCGGCCCGACGGCGAGGCCCCGCCGGCCGTGGCATCGGCGTCCACCACGGCTTTGACCGTCGCGGTGCCCGGCGGCGAGGGAATCGAGGCGGAGAGCGTGCCCGCCGTCCTGGTGCCGGTGCACGCGGCCCTGCCGGTCCTCACCCGCTCGCGGATGGGCGCGCAGGGGCACCGGTCCACCGTGTTCTGGGGCGCCGCGGCCGTGCACGCCCTGCACCTCGTGGCGCGCGGGCTGCTGTTGCCCGGGCTGTCCCCGGGCGACCACGACGCCTGGCGCACGGGCCCCCTGCGCGCCCAGGACGTCGAGGCCGTACGCCGGCTCGCCGCGGCGATGCCCCCCGAGGCGCACGCCGTGCCGCTCGCGGGCCCGGGGCCGCTGCGGCTGCCCGACCCGGAGCGGCTCCTGCGCGCCTTCCTGGACGCCGTCGCCGACGCCCTGCCCCGCTCCCCCGCCGCACCGCTGGTGACCGGCGGTCCCGCCTACGCGTCGCCCGAGCCGGTGCACCTGCCCGAGCAGCGCGCCTGGGCCTCCGACGTCGCCGCGGGCCACGACGCGGGTGTGCGGCTGTCGCTGCGGATCGAGGCGCCCGGCCTGACGGACGCGGTGGCCGAGACGGACGTGAGGTTCCGGGCCGTGCTCCAGGTGCACAGCGTGAGCGATCCCGCGCTGGTCGCGGACGCCTCTGATGTCTGGGCGGGTGCCAGGGGTGAAGACTTCGGCCCGCGCGCCCGGATGGACGCCCTGCTCGCCCTGCGGCGCGCGGCCCGGGCCTGGTCCCCGCTCACGCCGCTGCTGTCGGCGACCGTGCCGGACGCGGCCGAACTCGCCGACGAGGAGGTCACCGAGCTGCTCGGCGCGGGTGCCCGTGCCCTGGCGGCCGCCGGAGTCGACGTGCACTGGCCGAAGGGACTGACCCGCGAGCTCTCCACGCGCGCGGAGGTGGGGCCGGTGGGGACCTTCGGCGACGACGCTGAGGGGCAGGAGTCCGGCAGGTCCGTCGCGGCCCTTCCGTCGTTCCTGTCCGCCGACGCGCTGCTGGCCTTCAACTGGTCGTTCGCGCTGGGCGACCGGCGGCTGAGCCGCGAGGAGCTGGACCGGCTCGCCGAGGCCAAGCGCCCCGTGGTGCGGCTCAATGACCAGTGGGTCCTGATCGACCCCCAGGAGGTACGGCTCGCCCGCTCCCGGCAGGACCACAAGGTCACACCGGTGGACGCGCTGGGCGCGGCACTGACGGGCTGGGCGGAGGTGGACGGCAGCCGGGTCGAGGTGCGGCCCACCGGGTGGCTGGCGGCCCTGCGGGAGCGGCTCGCGGACCCCGAGGCCCAGCAGCCCGTGGAGCAGCCCGCCGCCCTCGCCGCCACCCTGCGGGACTACCAGCGGCGGGGCCTGAACTGGCTCGCCGGCATGACCTCCCTGGGCCTCGGCTGCTGCCTCGCCGACGACATGGGCCTCGGCAAGACGATCACGCTGATCGCCCTGCACCTGCACCTGCAGACCGACGCCGAGTCCGCCGGCCCCACCCTGGTGGTCTGCCCGACGTCCCTGATGGGCAACTGGCAGCGGGAGATCGAGCGGTTCGCGCCCGGCACCCCCGTGCGGCGCTTCCACGGAGCGCGGCGCAGCCTCGACGACCTGGCCGCCGGGGAGTTCGTGCTCACCACGTACGGCACGATGCGCCTGGACGCCCCCCGGCTCGCCGGGGTGCCGTGGGGCATGCTCGTGGCCGACGAGGCCCAGCACGTGAAGAACCCGTACTCCTCGACCGCGCGGGAGCTGCGTGCCATCGGCGCACGCGCGCGCGTGGCGCTCACCGGCACCCCGGTGGAGAACAACCTGTCGGAGCTGTGGGCGATCCTCGACTGGACCACTCCGGGGCTGCTGGGCCGGCTCGGAACCTTCCGCAGGCGGTACGCGGAGGCCGTCGAGGGCGGTCAGGACCCGGCCGCCGCGGACCGGCTGGCCCGGCTCGTACGGCCGTTCCTGCTCCGCCGCCGCAAGGCGGACCCGGGGATCGCGCCCGAGCTGCCGCCGAAGACCGAGACCGATCACGCCGTGTCGCTCACCGAGGAGCAGACGGGGTTGTACGAGGCGGTGGTGCGCGAGGCGCTGGCGGAGATCTCCGGCGCCGGCAGCATGGCGCGACGCGGCCTGATCGTGAAGCTGCTGACCGGCCTCAAGCAGATCTGCAACCACCCCGCGCAGTACCTCAAGGAGGAGCGCCCGGTGATCGCCGGACGCTCCGGGAAGCTGGAACTGCTGGACGAACTGCTCGAGACGATCCTCGCCGAGGAGGCGGGTGTGCTGGTCTTCACGCAGTACGTCCAGATGGCCCGCCTGCTCGAGCGGCATCTGGCCGCCCGGGGCACGCCCTCGCAGTTCCTGCACGGCGGGACGCCCGTCGCGGAGCGCGAGGCCATGGTGCGGCGCTTCCAGGACGGGCAAGTGCCGGTGTTCCTGCTGTCGTTGAAGGCGGCGGGCACCGGTCTGAACCTCACCCGGGCCGAGCATGTCGTGCACTACGACCGCTGGTGGAACCCGGCCGTCGAGGCGCAGGCCACCGACCGCGCCTACCGCATCGGCCAGACCCGGCCCGTGCAGGTGCACCGGATCATCGCGGAGGGAACCATCGAGGACCGCATCGCCGAACTGCTGGTCCGCAAGCGGGAGCTGGCGGACGCCGTCCTGGGCTCAGGCGAGGCGGCGCTCACGGAGCTGACGGACGCGGAGCTGGCGGAACTGGTCGAACTGCGAGGGGGCCTGCGATGACTCGGTACGACGCTGACATGGAGCGCACGTTCGCCGCGCTGCCGCCCGCGCACGGGCGCGGTTTCGCGCAGACCTGGTGGGGCCAGGCCTGGCTGAAGGCGCTGGAGGACACGGCGCTGGACTCGGCGCAGCTCAAGACGGGCCGCCGGCTCGCCCGCGCGGGAGCGGTCGGCGCGGTGTCGGTGCGCCCGGGACGGCTCACGGCCGTCGTCCAGGACCGCGACCGCACGGCGCATCGGGCCGACGTCCTGCTGGAGGAGCTCTCGCCCGAACAGTGGGACCGCTTGCTGGACATGACGGTGGAACGGGCCGGGCATGTCGCGGCGCTGCTGGACCGGGAGATGCCGCCGCACCTCGTCGAGGACGCGGCGGCCGCGGGTGTCGAACTGCTGCCGGGCCTGGGCGATCTGGAGCCGGAGTGCGACTGCGGCGCCTGGGACCACTGCGGGCACACGGCGGCGCTCTGTTACCAGGTGGCGCGGCTGCTGGACCAGGATCCGTTCGTCCTGATGCTGATGCGGGGCCGCGACGAGGCCGCCCTGCTGGACGGTCTCCAGACCCGCGGCGGCGGATCCGCCGCGGAGTCCTACGGGCCGGAGGGTGTGGACGCGGCCGAGGCGTACGCGGCCGGTGACATCCTGCCCCCGCTGCCGGCCCTGCCCGGGCTTCCCGGCGAGCCGGGGGTGCCGCCGTCCCTGGACACCGAGACGCCGCCCGCTCCCGGCGTCGACCCGGCCGCGCTGGAGTTCCTGGCCGCGCGGACCGCCGTACAGGCCCACCGCCTGCTCGCGGAGGTCCTCCGGGGCGCCTCCGACACGGAGCTGACGGTGACGCAGGACGCGGTGCGGCTGGCGGCGGGCGATCCCGGACGCGATGTGGCGGACCGTCTCGCCGACGGGTCCGGACGCGGCCGGGGAGGCCTCGAAGCGGCGGTCCGTGCCTGGCACCTCGGCGGTACGGCCGCGCTGGCCGTGCTCGACGAGGAGTGGCGGGTGGAGGGCGAAACGCTCGCACGCGCGCGTGCCGCCCTGGACGCGGCCTGGGACACGGACGAGCGGCCGGAGCTGCGGGCGCGGGGCAACCGGTGGACGGTCGCCGGAGCGCCCTTCCAGCTGCGCCTTGGCCGGGACGGCCGCTGGTGGCCGTACCTCAGGGAACGCGGCCGCTGGATGCCCGCGGGAGGCGCCGCACAGGATCCGGCGACGGCCCTGACATCGATGGAGCCGGCCACCGGAGACGGAGCCGCACCGGAAGGGGTTCCCCTACGGCAGTAGCTCGTCAGCGTCCAGGGACGGGAGGAGCGATTCGAGGTCGCTGGGCAGCTCGCTCGGCAGCCGGCTCGGAAAGCCCGACGGCAGCCGCGTCCGCAGGTCGCTGGGCAGCGCGGTGGGCAGCTTCGTGGGGATGCCGTAGGACGGACCAGGGGCGCGGCTCGTACTCCCGGCGGGCGGCTTCCCGTCCGGCGAGTCGTCGCCTCCCCTGGCCATGAGCACGACCGCGCACACGGCCGCGGCGGCCACGAGCGCGGTGAGCAGGATGAACAGCGGATTCCGCCGCTGAGGCGGTACGGGCGGCAGGGCCATACCGACCAGGGTCACCGTGCACCGCTCAAGGCGCGAGCGGTGCACGGGAGTTGATACGGACCCATGGCGTGGATCGCATGATTCCGTGGCATTCCAGGCGGTATGGATTCAGCGGCCTCGGTGAACTCAGCCGCGTGCTCCCAGGAGATGATCCATGGCGAGCTGGTCCAGATGCTCGAAGGCCATGCCACGGGCGGCGGCCGCGTCGACGTCGAAGGCCTCGAAGGCCGAGCGGTCGGCGAGCAGGGACTGGAGGCCGTCCGCGGCGGTGGGCTGGGCCAACTCGTCCAGACGGGCCGCGCGCAGTGCCTCCTGGACCTCCGGGTCGGCGCGGAAGGCCGCGGCACGGTCCTTGAGGATGAGGTAGTTGCGCATGCAGCCGGCCGCCGACGCCCACACCCCGTCGAGGTCCTCGGTCCGCGGGGGCTTGAAGTCGAAGTGGCGCGGGCCGGTGTAGCCGGCCGACTCCAGCAGGTCGACCAGCCAGAACGCGGCACGCAGGTCACCGGCGCCGAAGCGCAGGTCCTGGTCGTACTTGATGCCGGACTGGCCGTTGAGGTCGATGTGGAACAGCTTGTCCGCCCACAGGGCCTGCGCGATGCCGTGCGGGAAGTTCAGCCCGGCCATCTGCTCGTGGCCGACCTCGGGGTTGACGCCGTACAGCTCCGGACGCTCCAGGCGGTCGATGAACGCCAGCGCGTGGCCGACGGTCGGCAGCAGGATGTCGCCGCGCGGCTCGTTCGGCTTGGGCTCGATCGCAAAGCGCAGGTCGTAGCCCTGGGAGGTGACGTACTCGCCGAGCAGGTCGAAGGCCTCCTTCATCCGGTCCAGGGCCGCGCGGACGTCCTTGGCGGCACCGGACTCGGCACCCTCACGGCCGCCCCAGGCCACGTACACCTGGGCGCCGAGCTCGACGGCGAGGTCGATGTTGCGGATGGTCTTGCGCAGCGCGTAGCGGCGCACGTCGCGGTCGTTGGCCGTGAACGCGCCGTCCTTGAAGACCGGGTGCGTGAAGAGGTTGGTGGTCGCCATCGGGACCTTCATGCCCGTGGCGTCCAGGGCCTGCCGGAAGCGCTTGATGTGGGCCTCGCGCTCGGTGTCGCTCGAGCCGAACGGGATCAGGTCGTCGTCGTGGAAGGTGACGCCGTGCGCGCCGAGCTCGGCCAGTCGCCGCACCGACTCGACCGGGTCGAGGGCACGCCGCGTGGCGTCGCCGAAGGGGTCCCGTCCCTGCCAGCCGACGGTCCACAGGCCGAAGGTGAACCTGTCCTCGGGGGTGGGCTGGTAGCTCATGCCGCGGCTCCTCGCTCGCTGAGACTATTTCGTCATGGCGATTTACAAATTAGTATGCGGGCACCTCTCTGGGAAGAGACAAGGTGTCTCGGAACGAGAGAAGCAGGACCGGAGAAGGACGAGAGCAGAGGGAGAAGCCCGATGTCAGCAGCCGAGGGTCCGCTCGTCGTCGGCGTGGACTCGTCCACCCAGTCCACCAAGGCGCTGGTCGTCGACGCGGCCACCGGCCGGGTCGTGGCGAGCGGCCAGGCCCCGCACACCGTCTCCTCGGGGGCCGGCCGCGAGAGCGATCCGCGCCAGTGGTGGGACGCGCTGTGCGAGGCCCTGCGCCAGTGCGGTGACGCGGCGCACGAGGCCGCCGCGGTGTCGGTCGGCGGGCAGCAGCACGGCCTGGTCACTCTGGACGGCCGGGGCGAGCCGGTGCGTCCGGCCCTGCTGTGGAACGACGTGCGCTCGGCGCCGCAGGCACGCCGGCTGACGGAGGACCTGGGCGGCGCGAAGTTCTGGGCCGAGCGCACCGGAAGCGTCCCCGCCGCCTCGTTCACGGTCACCAAGTGGGCCTGGCTGGCGGAGCACGAGCCGGAAGCGGTCCGGGCCACGAGGGCCGTGCGCCTCCCCCACGACTACCTCACCGAGCGGCTCACCGGGCAGGGCACGACCGACCGCGGCGATGCCTCCGGGACGGGCTGGTGGGCGTCCGGGACGGAGTCGTACGACGAGGGGATCCTGGCGCACGTGGGGCTCGACCCGGCGCTGCTGCCCCGTGTGGTCCGGCCCGGGGAGGTGGCGGGCACGGTGCACAGCCACGATCTGCCGTTCTCCAAGGGCACTCTGGTCGCGCCCGGGACCGGCGACAACGCCGCGGCGGCGCTGGGCCTCGGGCTGCGTCCGGGCGTACCGGTGATGAGCCTCGGCACCTCAGGCACGGTGTACGCCGTCTCCCGACACCGCCCCGCCGACCCGAGCGGCACGGTCGCGGGCTTCGCCGACGCCCGCGGGGACTGGCTGCCGCTGGCCTGCACCCTGAACTGCACGCTCGCGGTCGACCGCGTCGCGGCGCTGCTGGGCCTGGACCGCGACGCCGTGGAACCCGGTACGGCCGTCACCCTGCTGCCCTATCTCGACGGCGAACGCACCCCCAACCTGCCGAACGCCTCCGGCCTGTTGCACGGCCTGCGCCACGACACGACCGGCGGGCAGCTGCTCCAGGCCGCCTACGACGGTGCCGTGCACTCCCTGCTCGGCGCGCTCGACCTGGTCCTCGACCAGGACGCGGATCCCTCGGCGCCCCTGCTCCTGATCGGTGGTGGCGCCCGGGGCGTGGCCTGGCAGCAGACCGTGCGAAGGCTGTCGGGGCGTCCCGTCCAGGTGCCCGAGGCCAAGGAGCTGGTGGCGCTCGGCGCCGCCGCGCAGGCCGCCGGGCTGCTGACCGGGGAGGACGCGGCGGCCGTGGCGCGCCGCTGGGACACGGCGGCCGGCCCGGTGCTCGACGCCGTCGAGCGGGACGAGGAGACGCTGGCCAGGATCGCCGGGGTACTCTCCGACGCGGCCCCGCTGCTGGAGCGGCCCACGGACACCCACTGAGGACTGACGTCAGGCATGACCGCACCGCCCCACGAGGCTCACCCGGCCGGGCCGGGACGCGCGCTGCCCGACACCCAGCAGGGCATGCGCCGCCGCAACCTCGCCCGTGTCCTGCACGCCGTCCGCGCCGAGGGGCCGCTGTCCCGGGCCGCCGTCGCCTCGCGGATCGGGCTCACCCGGGCGGCGGTGTCGACGCTCGTCGACGAACTCGTCCGCTCGGGGCTGCTCGAGGAGCTGGGGCCCGAGCGGCCCGGCCGGGTGGGCCGCCCCGGCTCCGCGCTCGCCGTCAGCGCACGGGGCCCGGCCGGGATCGGCGCGGAGATCGGCGTCGACCATCTCGCGGTCTGTGCCGTCGATCTGCGCGGCACGACCAGGGCGCGCGCGATACGGCAGGGCGCGAACCGCGGCCGCTCCCCCGGGCCCGTGACAGCGGAGCTCACCGAACTGATCGGCCGGGTCGTCGCCGAGGCGGAGGGTGAGGGCCTGTGGCCCGCCGGGCTCGCCGTGGCCGTGCCGGGCCTGGTGGCGCGCGACGCCCGGACCGTCGTACGCGCCCCGAACCTCGACTGGCACGACACGGACCTCGGTGCCCTGCTGCCGGCGGACCTGCCGCTGACCGTGGACAACGAGGCCAACTTCGGCGCGCTCGCCGAACTCTGGCTCGAGGACGGCACGCCGCGCGACTTCCTGCACGTGTCGGCGGAGATCGGCATCGGTGCGGCCCTCGTCGTGGACGGCGGACTGCTGCGCGGAACACGCGGTTTCGCGGGCGAGTTGGGACATGTGCCGGTCCGGCCGGACGGGCTGGCGTGCGCGTGCGGCGGGCGCGGATGCCTGGAGCAGTACGCCGGTGAGGAGGCGGTACTGCGCGCGGCGGGCCTGGAGCCGGACGAGGACCGCGTGGGACTGCTCGCGGGGCACGCCGCCCAGGGCGACGAGGACGTACGCCGTGCCCTGCGCGACGCGGGCACCGCGCTGGGTGTCGCCCTGACCGGGGCGGTCAACCTGCTCGACCCGCAGAGCGTGGTGCTGGGCGGGGAGCTGTCCGGGCTGGCGCCCTGGCTGCTGCCCTCGCTGCGGGAGGAGCTGGCGCGGCGCACGGCGGGTCCGGCCTGTCCCGTGTCCGTGTCACGGCTGGGCCCCGAGGGACCGCTGCTGGGGGCCGCGCACTCGGTCGTACGGGCGGTGCTGGACGATCCGGCAGCCGTCGCCGAGCGGGCCTGACCACCGGAGCGCGACGGACGGACGGACCCGGACGAGGCCCTCCGTGCAACCCGAATCACCCGATGGAGTGGGCGAGTTGTCCACAATCCCCCGCCCGTCCACCGAACCACGTCGCTCCCTCCTGACGGACCGGCAGGCGCCGTAACGTGATGATCCTTCGAAGCGAAAGGCATCCCGTCATGAACCAGGCAGCATCGCTCCCCAGCAGGCGAGGCGAGAAGCAGGTGTCCGCGCACTATGTGGTGCGCTCGGCCGACGGCCATGTGGCGCAGTGCGTGCGCGAGGCCGACATCGCGTGGCACGCGGGGAACTGGGACTACAACAAGCGCGGCATCGGCATCCCCCGGAACCGGGAACGCACCTCACCTCCCCCGCCCCACCTCACGTCCCGGTTACAAAGCGCTCAACCTCTGGTTGCGGCACGGTAAGCGCGCAACGATGGGGCCATGACTCTGGCCCAGCGCGCCATGGAGCGCCTGCAGGCCTGGCCCGACCTGATGCCGGGCCCGGCGAGTTGCGGTACCGGACGGGCGCTCCGTTCCGTCCGTGACGAGATCGTCCACTTCCACTCGGCACGGGACGTGGACCTCCACCTCACCCGCCGGGCCATCCAGCGGATCCACTACGACCTCGCCGGTTCTAGCGCGATCCACCTGGTTCCCGGATCGTGCTGGGTGACGGTCCACCTCGACTGCGAAGCGGATGTCGACCTGCTGCTCAGCCTCGTGAGCATCGCGCTCAAGGCCCACCAGACCCCGCCCGCCGCCGACGAACCGCGGCTCGTCGGATGCAACTTCCACCGTGTCAGGGTGCTGCCGCGTGACGCCGCCGCGGGCGGCTGAGCCTTGGTGACACGACCGGAGGATGCCAACGCCGAGGCTTGGCGTGCGTACGGAGCCCATCATCTGCGGCGTGGCACGGAACTGTCCGAGGTGACGCGGATCGACTGGGGTGTCGAGGGCACCGGGCCGGGGACCGAGGTGCTCGGGGAGCTCGCGGGCCGGCGGGTGCTGGACCTCGGATGCGGTCCGGCCCGGCACGCCGCCCATCTGGTGCGTGCCCACGGCGCACTGGTGGACGCGGTCGACGCCTCGGCCGGCCAGTACGAGCGGGCCCTCGCCCGGTACGGCTCGCTGCCCGGGCTGCGTCTTGTCCTGGCCGACGCGGTGGAGCATCTGCGCACGGCGGAGCCGTACGACGTCATCTACTCCCTGCATGCCGTCCCGTACCTCGACCCGCACCGGCTGCTGCCCGCCCTCGCAGCGGCGCTCAAGCCGGGCGGCAGGCTCTGCTTCACGGTGCTGCACACCAACTCGGGCGGTGACGGCCCCTCGGACCGGGTCACGGCCCGGCCCGAGATCCTGCGGATGGCCGGCGGCGGTGACATCACCGTCCATATGTGGGTCCTCACCCCGGAGCTCTGGACGGAGTTGCTGACCGAGTACGGGCTGCGCGTGGAGCACGTCGACGTCCTCGACGTACCGCAGGCCGGCAACCACGCGTCCTACCGGCTCTTCCAGGTGACTCGGCCCGTCCGCGTCTCCTCCCGGCCGCGCGTCGACCGGCCGCCGCCGGCCCATGCCGCGCTCGGGGTCGGGGCCATCCTGTTCGGGCCCCGCGGAGTGCTCCTGGGCCGGCACCGGCGCGGGACGTGGGAGCTGCCCGGCGGGACGGTGGAGCCGGGGGAGTCGTTGCGGGACACGGTGGTGCGCGAACTGAGCGAGGAGACCGGGCTCACGACGCGGCCGGAGGACGTCCGGCTGCTGGGGACACTCCTCGACGATGTCGGCGGGGTCGTCCGGGTGACCGTCGCCGCCCGGGTCACCGCCTGGCGGGGCGAGCCGGCGGACCAGCCCGACGAGAGCGTGGGCCGCTGGCGCTGGTTCGGCCTGGACCGGCTGCCTGAACAGCTGTTCGTGTGCAGCGCGCAGGCCCTCACGGCTTGGCGGCCCGGCCTGCCGATCGACCACACGCCCGCGCACTACACGCCGTACACCACCGAGACGGACGGCAGCTGAAGCACCCGGAGGGGTGTGTTTTTCCGACTGTTTCCGCGTAGTCGGCAGTCAGCCGTACTCCTGAGCCCCGACGTCTGGTCCACTGCCCTGAGGACTTCTGACGAGATATCAGGGGGCACGGTGACACGTCGTCACAAGCGGCGCGTAGCAGGCAGAGCGGTACTGGCGTTCCTCACGGCGTTCGGCGCACTGGCCGGTGCGGGTGTGGCGGGGGCGGCTGAGGCCGACGCCGTCCAGAAGCGCGTACGCGTCGCGCCGGGCGTCACGTACGAGCACTTCGACATCCAGGCGGCCAAGGGAATGGCACACGCGCATGTGCTGAAGGTCGACCTGGGCAACCCGCGTGTGCAGGTGGAGCTGCTGTACCCCGGGGCGGTGGCCTCGCGCGCGCAGGTCTCGCGGATGGCCGACGCCCAGGGGGCCGTCGCCGGGGTCAACGGCGACTTCTTCAACATCACCGAGACGCAGCACCCGGGCGTCGAGGCGACCGGCGCGAGCGTGGGTCCGGCGATCACGGCCGGGCGGACGCTCAAGGCGGCCGTGCCGAACGGGCAGCGGTTCGGCCCGGAGCTGCCGCCCGGCACGACCACCGAGGACGTGTTCGGTGTCGGCGCCGACGGACGGGCCCGGCTGGACCGGCTGACCCTCGACGGCTCGGTCCGTGCCTCCGGGACGCGGCTGCCGCTCGGCGGGCTCAACCAGTACGCGCTGCCGGTGGGTTCCGTCGGCGCGTTCACCTCCGAGTGGGGCAGCGCCTCCCGGGTACGCGCCACCTGCGGCACGGACACGGACCGGGCCGCTCCGTGCAGCACCGACACCTATGAGGTGACGGTCCGCGACGGCAAGGTCGTATCGGCCGCCGACACCCCCGGCCGCGGTCCCATCGCCGCGGGGACGACCGTGCTGGTCGGCCGGGAGGCGGGCGCCCAGCAGCTGCGGAAGTTCTCCACCGGCGAAGCGGTCGAGATCGAGCACGGACTCGTCGCGGCCACGAGCGGCGTCCCGTACCGTCTCGCGCTCGGCGGCTACCCGGTCCTCTCGGGCGGTCGGCCGCTGCCGGGGCTGGACGACACGACGTCGGCCGTCCGTACGGCCGTGGGGCTCGCCGACGACGGGCGGCGCATGCTGCTGCTCGCGCTGGACGGTGGCACCGCCTACCGCAGCGGCCTGACGATCGCCGAAGTGGCCGACACCATGCGGCGGCTGGGCTCACGGGACGCCTTGAGCCTGGACGGCGGCGGGTCCTCGACGCTGGTCGCCCGGAAGCCGGGCGCGAGCACCGTGTCCGTACGCAACCACCCCAGTGGCGGGGCCGAACGCGCCGTCCCGAACGGCATCGGCGTGTTCTCGGGCTGACGGCCTCAAGACCGCAAGACCTCAAGGCCTCAAGGCCTCAAGCTGCTGACGATCTCCGCCGTCGCCGTGATGCCGCTGTGGATGGTGGGGGCGATGCTCGTGCCGGCCAGATAGAAGCCGAGCAGCAGGCAGACCAGCGCGTGGGAGACCTTCAGCCCGCCGTTGCGGAGGAAGATCACCGCAAGGACCACGAGCAGCAGCACCACAGAGATGGAAATGGCCATCGTCAACTCCTCCGCCACGCCGCCCTATCCGTTTCACGGCGTTCGGCCGCAAGTGTGGCGTAGCGGAGGGTTCGTCCGGGTGGCTGACCTGTCCGCCGAACGTGTGATGTCCTAGGCCGCCCCGCGGGCGTCCAGGAACGTCTCCAGTCCGGCGAGATCATCGGTGTTGAGGTGGTCGACGTCCGCGGCGAGCAGTTCGGTCCACACCGCGTCACGGGCGGGCCCGGCCAGATCCGGGGTCGCCCAGAACCGCACCTTCTGCCCCCGCGCGTGCGCGGCCCGGACGATGCCCCGCAGCTTCTCCCGCTCGGTATCCGGGAACGCGCCCACGCCTTGCCAAGTGAAGTTGAGCGTCCAGTTGTCGCTGATCAGCGGGATGAAGGAGGCCGAGGCCTGGCTGCCGAGGTCGGCGAGGCGGCCGTCGTAGAAGGCGCGCCGGACGCGCTGGGCCTCCATGGGGGCGCGGGCCGCCCGGTCGCCGGATATCACGGCGGTGACCGGGCCGGGGAGGACACGGCCGTGGGCGTATGTCGTGAACAGGTGGCGGTAGCGCCGCAGATGGCGGTCGAGCTCGAGATACGTCGACGAGCCCTCGGTCTTGATGTCGACGAGGAGTTGCAGGGAGCCGCGGTACCCCCGGTACACGCGGCCCTTGTTGGCCCGGACGCGGGCGGCGAGCGGGTCGAGGTAGAGGGACTCGAGGGTGCGGGACGGGTCGAGGTCCTCCGGGTCATGGGCGACGAGCAACTGGTCGCCCACGAGGTAGATGTCGGCCTCGACGCTGCCGAACCGGTGGTCGAGGGCGTCGAAGAGGGGGCGCGGGTGCTCGTAGTCGTTGTGGGCGTGGGCGCGCCACAACGGGCGGCGCCCGTGCCCTCGTTCGCCGGCCGCCACGGGGCTGGCGGGGAGGGCGACCGAGCCCGCGAGGGCGGCGCCGAGGGTGGTGAGGGCTCTGCGACGGGTGGTGAGGGCCATGCTCTGCCTCCCTGGAAGTGCCGTACGGGAACCCTGTGAGTATGGGTCCCGGCAGGTCCAGGAGGCAGGCCCGTGCGGGGAGTTGGCCGGACTGCCGCCCCGCGTTCACTTCGCCGGAGCGGGGCGCACGGGAAAGCCCGCCCCGGGTGGGACGGGCTTCCCCCGGGGCTTCCCGGGCTTTTCCCTCGCGTCGAACAGGTACGTCCAGGTGTACGTCAGGGGGCCTGAAGGTCGACCAGTTCGGCCAGTGCCTCGCGGTGGGCGCCAGCCGTGCCGTAGGCGATCGAGTCGGCCTTCGCGCGCTTCAGATACAGGTGCGCCGGGTGCTCCCACGTCATGCCGATGCCGCCGTGCAGTTGCAGTGCCTCCTCGGCGGCGTGCACGGCCACGGGTGCCGCGAAGGCCTGGGCCACGGTGACGGACACGTCGACGTCCTCGCCGGTCGCCAGCGCGTCGGCCGCGTTGCGGGCGGCCGCGCGGAGGTTGACGACCTCCAGCCAGAGCTGGGCCAGCCGGTGCTTGAGCGCCTGGAAGCCGCCGACGGGCCGGTTGAACTGCTTGCGTTCCTTCAGGTAGCGGACGGTCTCCGTCAGCGCCCAGTCGGCGAGCCCGAACTGTTCGGAGGCGAGCAGTCCGGCTCCGGCGGTCAGGGCCCGGCGTACGGCGGGTTCGGCGTCGCCCAGCAGACGGCCCGGCACCCCGTCGAGCGTGACGGTGGCCAGCGGCCGGGTCAGGTCCAGGGAGACCTGGGGCGTGACGGTCGCCGCCGTGGCGTCGACCGCGTACAGGCCGCCGTCGTCGGCGGGCACCAGCAGGACGTCCGCGACGGCCGCGTCCGCGATGCCGGTCAGCTCACCGTTCAGTCGGCCGTTCTCGTGCCGGACGACCTTGTAGGCGGCGCCCGGTGCGACGCTGAGGGAGACCGCGAGGGCGCCGATCCGCCGCCCGGACGCCAGGTCGGCGAGCAGGTCGTCGGCGTCGCAGGCGAGCAGGGCCTCGGTGGCGACGACGGCGCTGGTCAGGTAGGGCACGGGAGCGACCGCGCGGCCCAGCTCCTCCAGGACGACGGCGACTTCGCGGTGCGTGGCGCCCTGGCCGCCCTTCGCCTCGGGCACCAGGAGCCCCGCGAGGCCCATGCCGTCGGCGAGCGCCTTCCACGCCTCACGGTCGTGCGGGGTGTCCGACTCGGTGCGGGCGATCACGCCGGGCGCGTCGCAGTGGTCGGCGAGCAGGTCCCGTACGGCGGCCCGCAGCGCCTCTTCCTCCTCGGAGTAGAGAAGATCCGTCATCGGGCCAGGTCCTTCCAGGCGACGTCCTTGTCGGTGCGCGGTTCGGCGGGCAGGCCGAGGACGCGCTCGGCGACGATGTTCAGCAGGACCTCGGTGGTCCCGCCCTCGATGCTGTTGCCCTTGGAGCGCAGATAGCGGTAGCCGGCCTCGCGGCCGGTGAAGTCGACCAGTTCCGGGCGGCGCATGGTCCAGTCGTCGTACAACAGGCCCTCCTCGCCGAGGAGTTCCACGTCCAGGCCGCTGATCTCCTGGTTGAGGCGGGCGAAGGCGAGCTTCATGCCGGCGCCTTCGGGGCCGGGCTGGCCCACGACGAGCTGCTGGCGCAGCCGTTCGCTGGTGAGCCGTGCGACCTCGGACTCGACCCAGAGCTTCAGCAGACGCTGATGCAGGTCGTGGGTGCGCAGCTCGGGCCGCTCGCGCCAGGTCTTGGAGACCGGTCCGATCATGCCGCCCTCGCGGGGCAGCCGCATGCCGCCGATGGCGACGCGTTCGTTGTTCAGCGTGGTCTGCGCGACGCGCCAGCCGTCGCCTACGTCGCCGAGGCGGCGCGCGTCCGGGATCCGGACGTCGGTGAGGAACACCTCGTTGAACTCGGCCTCGCCGGTGACCTGCCGCAGCGGCCGCACCTCGACGCCCGGGTCGGTCATGTCGCAGACGAAGTAGGTGATGCCCCGGTGCTTGGGCACGTCCGGGTCGGTGCGGGCGATGAGGATCGCCCAGCGGGCCACATGGGCGCTGGACGTCCAGACCTTCTGCCCGTTGATCACCCAGCTGTCGCCCTCACGGACGGCACGTGTGCCGAGCGCGGCGAGGTCGGACCCGGCGCCCGGCTCGCTGAACAGCTGGCACCAGACCTCCTCACCCACCCAGAGGGGCCTGAGGAACCGCTGCTTCTGCTCTTCGGTGCCGTACTTGAGGATCGTCGGCGCGGCCATCCCGAGGCCGATGCCGATCCGCCGCGGGTCGTTGTCGGGCGCCCCAGCGGCCTCCAGCTCGGCGTCCACGACGGCCTGGAGGGAACGGGGCGCGCCGACTCCGCCGAGGCCCTGCGGGTAGTGCACCCACGCGAGGCCGGCGTCGAAACGGGCCCGGAGGAAGTCCAGGCGGTCGGTCGAGGCCGGCGGGTGCGCGGCCAGCAACTCCCGTGTACGGGAGCGAAGTTCGTCGGCGCTGATCACAATGCGCTGCTCCGCGCTGGTCATGCTGCTGCCTCCTCCATGACGACGGCGACCCGTCCGGTGGTCAGGCCGTCCGCGACCTTCTGCACGGCGGCGGCCGCTCCCGAAAGCGGGACGCGCTCGCTCACCAGCGGCTTGATCGCGCCCCGGGCTGCCAGCTCGGTGAGCTGCTCGTGGCAGTGCTGGACCAGCTTGGGGTTCTTGGTGTTGTAGAGGCCCCAGTGCAGGCCCATGATCGAGTAGTTCTTCACCAGGGCGTGGTTCAGGGCCGGGCTGGGGATGGTTCCGCCGGCGAAGCCGACGACGATGATGCGCCCCTCGAAGGCGACGACCTTGGCGGACTGGGTGTAGGCCTCGCCGCCGACCGGGTCGTAGACCACGTCGGCGCCCCGGCCGCCGGTGGCCTCCTTGACGGCGGCGACGACGTCCTCGGCGCGCCGGTCGATCACGACGTCGCAGCCCAGCTCACGGGCCACGGCCGCTTTCCCGGGGCCGCCGACGACACCGATGACGGTGGCGCCGGCGGCCTTCCCGAGCTGCACGGCCGCGCTGCCGACCCCTCCTGCGGCAGCGTGGACGAGCAGGGTCTCGCCGGCCTCCAGACCGGCCCGGCGGTGCAGTCCGAACCAGCCGGTCTGGTAGCCGATGTGCAGGGCCGCGGCCTCCGCGTCGTCCAGGGCGTCCGGCGCGGGCAGCAGGGCGGCGGCATCGGCTACGGCGTACTCGGCGAAGCCGCCGTGGGGCAGCGCCGGGTTGGCGATCACCCGGCGGCCGTCCTCGGTCTCGCCGCAGATCTCCACACCGGGGGTGAAGGGCAGCGGCGGCCTGACCTGGTACTGGCCCCGGCACAGCAGGGCGTCCGGGAAGTTGATGTTCGCGGCGCGCACCTTCAGCAGGACCTGGCCGTCGCCGGGCACGGGCCGCGCCACGTCCGCCAGGCGCAACACCTCGCTCGGCTCGCCGTTCTCGTGCACTTGCCATGCCTGCATGCGGTGCCTCCACGGGACTGCTTCGTCTGACCGGGGTCGGTTCGCATACTAAGCGGTCGCTTGCCGATCAGGGAACAGTCATGTGGGTCACGTCTTCCTGGGCCGCGCCCTGACGTGCATCCGTTCCCCCTGCGGACCGAACAGACTGAGGAACTCGACGGGCCCCTCCCCCGTCGACCCGAACCAGTGCGGCACCCGCGTGTCGAACTCGGCCGCCTCCCCCGCAGCGAGCACCACGTCGTGCTCACCGAGCACGAGGCGCAGCTTCCCGGACAGCACGTACAGCCACTCGTAGCCCTCGTGAGTGCGTGGCTCCGGCTCCTGCTTCCGCCGGGGTTCCAGCATCTTGTAGGCCTGCAGGCCACCGGGCTGACGGGTGAGCGGCCAGAGGGTGCGGCCGCCCATCGTGATCGGCTTGGACCGCACGCGCGGATCGCCCGTCGGCGGGGCACCGACCAGCTCGTCCAGGGCCACCTGGTGGGCGCGCGCGATCGGCAGCAGCAGTTCCAGACTGGGTTTACGCAGTCCGGACTCCAGGCGCGACAGGGTGCTGACGGAGATGCCGGTGGTCTCGGAGAGCGCCGCCAGGGTCACTTCCCGCTCCTTGCGCATCTGCCGCAGCCGGGGGCCCACGCCGGCGAGTACCTCGTCCGTAGTCATGGTCGTATTGCAGGTTCGGCAAACATGTTTGTCAATCCCGTAACGCCGGGGCGACGCTCGGTGCCGGAGGTGGTCACATGACCGAGAAGTACGCAGTCGTGGTCGTCGGCGGCGGTGCCGCGGGCCTTTCGGCGGCGCTGGTGCTGGGCCGGGCCCGGCAGCACACGCTGGTCGTCGACGCGGGCGAGCCGCGCAACGCGCCCGCCGCGCACATGCAGGGCTTCCTGACGCGGGACGGGATGCCGCCCGCCGAGTTCCTCGCCGTCGGCCGGGAGGAGATCGCACGCTACGGCGTGGAGCTCGTGCGGGACCGGGTGGTGCGGGTGGAGCCGGGCGGGGGCGGCGCCGCGGAGCGGGGTGAGGACTTCGACGTGGTGCTGGCCGGCGGGCGGACCGTGCGCGCCCGGCGGCTGGTCGTCGCGACGGGGCTGAAGGACGAGCTGCCGGCGGTCCCCGGGCTGGCCGAACGGTTCGGCAGGGACGTGCTGCACTGCCCGTTCTGCCACGGCTGGGAGGTGCGCGACCAGCCGTTCGGCGTGCTCGGTACGTCCCCGAAGAGCGTGCACCAGGCGCTGATGGTCTCCCAGTGGTCGAAGGACGTGCGGTTCTTTCTGCACACGGTGGCCGAGGAGGAGCTGTCCGACGAGGATCTGCGCCGGCTCGCCGCGGCCGGGGTCGACGTGGTGCCGGGCGAGGTCGCGGGGCTGCTGGTCGAGGACGACCGGCTCACCGGCGTCCGGCTCGCCGACGGCACGACGCATGCCCGCTCCGTGCTGTTCGCCGCCCCGCACGCGGTCCCGCAAACCGGCCTGCTGGAACAGCTCGGCGCCGAGCTGCACGAGACGCCCTTCGGCGCGTACCCCGTGATCGACCCGACGGGCCTGACGACCGTGCCCGGAGTGTGGGCCGCCGGCAACGCGATCGGCTTCGCCGAGCAGGTCGTGCACGCGGCGAGCGGCGGCTACCGGGCGGCGTCCGCGATCGTCGGGGACCTGCTGATGACGGACCTGGACGCGGCCGCCGGGCTGTAGCGGACCGCTCCCCGTCCGGTCGGCGACCCGCTCATGCCGGACCCGGACCCGCCCTGGCTCCCCGGCGCCCCCGGCCCGCCGGGCACGCAGCGAACTCCCTCCGGAGAACCTGGAGCGCCCGTGCGGGAGCGGAACGCCGGCCCGCCGCCGACCCCGTACCCCGGCACCGCAGGCAGGCCCCTCGGCGACGGCCGCTACCCTCGGCCCGCCGCGCACGCAGCGAACTCCGTGCGGAGAAGCTGGAGCGTCCGTGCGGGAGCGGGAGCGGCCCCCGCGTCATCGGCGACCCGCCGCCCGCCGCACCTCGGCTCCGCAGCCCGGGTGTAGAGGCGGCGCCTGAGGTGCACCATGGCTGCATGCTGCTGCACCGGCTGGCCCGAGTGTCCCAGGAGGTCGCCGCCACCTCGGCGCGGTCCCGGAAGACGGCCCTGCTCGCGGAGCTGTTCCGGGACGCGGAGGCGGACGACGTGCCGATCGTCATCCCCTACCTCGCGGGACGGCTGCCGCAGGGCCGGATCGGCGTCGGCTGGAAGGTGCTGAGCCGCCCGGTCGCCCCGGCCGCCGAGCCGGGTCTGACCGTGCGGGAGGTGGACGCCCGGCTCGCGGAGCTGAGCAAGGTCGCCGGCCCTGGCTCCCAGGCGGAACGGGCCCGTCTCGTCGGGGAGTTGATGGGCGCGGCCACCGAGGACGAGCAGCGGTTCCTGCTCGGGCTGCTCACCGGCGAGGTGCGGCAGGGCGCGCTGGACGCCGTCGCGGTCGAGGGACTGGCCCAGGCGACCGGGGCGCCCCCGGCGGACGTACGGCGGGCGGTGATGCTCGCGGGCTCCCTCCAGGCGGTGGCCGAGGCGCTGCTCGCGGACGGCCCCGCCGCCCTGGACCGCTTCCGCCTCACGGTCGGCCGCCCGGTCTGGCCGATGCTGGCCCACAGCGCCTCCTCGGTCGCCGAGGCGGTGGACAAGCTCGGCGCCTGCGCGGTCGAGGAGAAGCTGGACGGCATCCGCGTCCAGGTGCACCGGGACGGCGACACGGTACGCCTCTACACCCGCACCCTCGACGACATCACCGACCGCCTGCCCGAAGTGACATCCGCCGCGCTGGAGTTGCGGGGCGAGCGGTTCATCCTGGACGGGGAGGTGATCTCCTTCGACGAGGGCGGGCGCCCCCGCTCGTTCCAGGAGACCGCCGGTCGCGTCGGCTCACGCACGGACGTGGCGACGGCCGCCCGCGCCGTCCCCGTCTCCCCCGTCTTCTTCGACGCGCTCTCCGTCGACGGCCGCGACCTGCTCGACCTGCCGTTCGCCGAGCGGCACGCGGAACTGGCCCGGCTGGTCCCCGAGCCGATGCGGGTGCGGCGCACGACGATGTCAGGCCCGGACGACGTGGGCACAGCGCAGGAGTTCCTCGCCGAGACCCTGAAGCGCGGGCACGAGGGCGTCGTCGTCAAGGCGCTCGACGCCTCCTACAGCGCGGGGCGGCGCGGTGCCTCCTGGCTGAAGGTCAAGCCCGTCCACACGCTCGACCTGGTGGTGCTGGCCGCCGAGTGGGGCCACGGCCGCCGCACCGGCAAGCTCTCCAACCTCCACCTCGGCGCCCGCACCGCCGACGGCGGCCTCGCCATGCTCGGCAAGACCTTCAAGGGCATGACCGACGCGCTGCTGACCTGGCAGACCGAACGACTCCGCCGGCTCGCCGTCGACGACGACGGACACGTCGTGACCGTACGCCCGGAACTCGTCGTCGAGATCGCCTACGACGGTCTGCAACGCTCCACCCGCTACCCGGCCGGCGTCACCCTGCGCTTCGCCCGTGTGATCCGCTACCGGGAGGACAAGCGCCCGGAGGACGCCGACTCGGTGGAGACGCTGCTGGCCGCGCATCCGCAGGTGCGCCCGTGAAGCGCAGTGCGGGCCTGCTGCTCTTCCGGAGGGGACCCCGCACCGACGACGGCCCGGAAGTTCTGCTCGGCCATATGGGCGGCCCGTTCTTCGCCCGGCGCGACGCCGGGGCGTGGACCGTCCCCAAGGGGGAGTACGAGCCCGACGAGTCCGCCTGGGCGGCCGCCCGTCGCGAGTTCGAGGAGGAACTGGGGCTGCCCCCGCCCGACGGCGAGGCCGTCGACCTGGGCGAGGTCCGGCAGACAGGCGGCAAGATCGTCACGGTGTGGGCGATCGAGGCGGACCTCGACCCGGCGACGATCGCGCCCGGCACGTTCCGGATGGAGTGGCCGCCGAAGTCGGGACGGCTCCAGGAGTTCCCCGAACTGGACCGGGTCGCCTGGTTCACCCTCGACCGGGCCCGCGAGGTGATCGTCAAGGCGCAGGCGGCGTTTCTCGACCGCCTGGCGGAGCACTCGCCCTGAGGAGACGCTCCCGCGTTGCGGTCCTCTCCGCCGCGCGGGAAGGTCGAGACACAGCCCGCTTTGAGGGAGGTCAGCCATGCCCATCGCAACGGTGAACCCGGCGAACGGCGAGACGCTCAAGACGTACGAGGCCATGGGCCAGGAAGAGATCGAGCGCCGGCTCCAGCTCGCCGAGGCCACCTTCCGCACGTACCGGACGACGACGTTCGACGAGCGCGCCCGGCTGCTGAACAGGGCCGCCGACCTCCTCGAGGAGGATCAGCAGGACATCGCCCGCGTGATGACCACCGAGATGGGCAAGCCGATCCAGCAGGCCCGGGCCGAGGCCGCGAAGTGTGCAAAGGCGATGCGCTGGTACGCCGAGCACGCCGAGGAACTGCTCGCCGACGAGGAACCCGCCGGCGCCGATGTGAAGGACTCGGGCGCCTCACGCGTCCGCGTGCGCTACCGGCCGCTGGGTCCGGTGCTGGCGGTGATGCCCTGGAACTTCCCGCTGTGGCAGGTGATCCGCTTCGCCGCGCCCGCGCTGATGGCGGGGAACGTGGGTCTGCTCAAGCACGCTTCGAACGTTCCGCAGACCGCCCTCTACCTGGAGGACCTGTTCCACCGGGCGGGCTTCACCGAGGGCTGCTTCCAGACCCTGCTGATCGGCTCCGGCGCGGTCGACGAGATCCTGCGCGACGAGCGGGTCAAGGCGGCCACCCTCACCGGCAGCGAGCCGGCGGGCCGCGCGGTCGCCTCCACCGCCGCCGAGATGATCAAGAAGACGGTGCTGGAGCTGGGCGGCAGCGACCCGTTCGTCGTCATGCCCTCCGCCGACATCGACCGGGCGGCGAAGGTCGCGGTGACCGCGCGGGTGCAGAACACCGGGCAGTCCTGCATCGCCGCGAAGCGGTTCATCGTGCACACGGATGTCTACGACGCCTTCGCCGAGCGTTTCGCCGAGGGCATGAGGGCGCTGAAGGTCGGCGACCCCACGGCCGAGGACACCGAGGTCGGGCCGCTCTCCAGCGAGCAGGGACTGCGCGATGTGGAGGAACTGGTCGACGACGCGGTGCGCGGCGGCGCGGAGGTGGTGTGCGGTGGCGAACGGCCCGAGGGGCCCGGCTGGTACTACACGCCGACGATCCTCGCCGGTATCACCCGCGAGATGCGCATCCACCGGGAGGAGGCGTTCGGTCCGGTCGCCACGCTGTACCGGGTGGCCGACGTCGACGAGGCCGTTCTGATCGCGAACGACTCGCCCTTCGGGCTGAGTTCGAACGTGTGGACGCGGGACGAAGCCGAGGTGGACCGGTTCGTACGGGATCTGGAGGCGGGCGGTGTGTTCTTCAACGGGATGACGGCCTCCCATCCGGGGTTCCCGTTCGGCGGGGTGAAGCGGTCCGGGTACGGCCGTGAGCTGTCCGGGCACGGAATCCGGGAGTTCTGCAACATCACGACCGTTTGGCACGGTGCGTGAGTCTTGCGGGGCTACGATCCCGTCTGTGAACCGCGAAGTGACTCTGCCGTTGATCGTCGACGACCACGGGACCTTGCAGGTGGCTGCGGCGGATGTCAGCAAACTGTTGCGGACGTTGGGGGGGCGGTGGGTGCGGCTGGTGGAGAGCGGGGAGTCGGGGCTGGACGAGGACACGGTCGCCGCGTTGACGATCGAGCTCGCGAAGCTGGCTGATCGGATTGATGTGGCGTGTATTGCGCACAGCAGTGGGGGTGCGACCTGAGTTGTGCGGGTGCGGGTGCGGGTGCGTGGGGGTTGATCGCGCAGTTCCCCGCGCCCCTAAGGAACTGCACTCAACGCGTTCCAGAACATCGCCTCGTATTGCTGAAGCAGGCGCCCGTGTCCGTGTGCCAGGGGCTCGTTCAGCTGGCCGGTGTCCAGACCCGCCTGTACCGCCGCCACGGCCTTCTCGTCCAGCTCGGGTGACGGCTCCGCGAAGAAGTCGAAGAACGCGCAGGCCTCGTCCGGGAAGGCGTAGTGGGCCCGCAGGGCCTTGGCGATCGTCGCGCAATAGCCGCCCCACGCCGAGAAGTTGGCCGACAGGGCCAGGACGACATCCGCCGGCGAGCCGTTCAGGGAGAGCCAGGCGACGTACGCGGGGTAGGCCTGGCAGCCGGCCAGCGGCTCGTACGACGCCGCCGTCGCGTCGTCCACGCCGCACGCCTGCGCGAGCGAGGGCAACAGTTCCTCCGCCAGTGCCTCGCCCTCCGCGAGGCTCCGGAAGAAGGCCGCGGCCTCGGGGGCTGTGACGAGGGAACGCTCGGCCAGATGGAGGAACGCGCGGCGGTCCGCGGGGATCACCCAGGACTGTTCCAGGGCGAGGGCGGCAAGGGCGGTGCGCGGGGCCGTGCCGTGGGCGATCCGGGGGACCAGCGGGTTGGACCGCGGGTCCGGGGCGAGGCGGGTGGTGGTCGTCCGCAGCAGGTCCCGGGCCGTGCGCGTCATCGCGTCCTCCGTCGGTGGGTGTCTCGGGACAGGTCTGCCCCGAGCCTGACACGAGGTCCCCGAAATGGAGCAGTCCGACGCGAACTCGGCGTCCCACCGGGTGATCGTGGGATGACCACCCTCTGAGGTGAACCACCTTCTGACCGGGAGGCGCAGGGCCTTCCGGGAGGCGAAAGCAGGCACGGTTCATGGCGACTTTGTGCAGACCCTCGGTGTCCGTTCCAGAGCACGTGATCACGATGGAGGAGACGCTTGAGCTGGCGCGTGAGCGCCACGCCGATCACCCCCAACTGCCGCTGGCCCTCCGGCTGATCGAGAACACCGGCGTACGCACGCGGCACATCGTCCAGCCCATCGAGGAGACCCTGAAACACCCCGGGTTCGAGGACCGCAACAAGCTCTACGAGGCCGAGGCGAAGGCGCGGGTGCCCGCCGTCATCCAGGAGGCACTCGACCACGCCGAGCTGCTCACCACCGACGTGGACGTGATCATCTACGTGTCGTGCACGGGCTTCATGATGCCCTCGCTCACCGCCTGGCTGATCAACGAGATGGGATTCGATCCGACCACCCGGCAACTGCCCATAGCCCAGCTGGGCTGCGCGGCCGGCGGAGCGGCGATCAACCGGGCCCACGACTTCTGCACGGCCTACCCCGAGGCCAACGCCCTGATCGTGGCCTGCGAGTTCTGCTCGCTGTGCTACCAGCCCACCGACATCGGTGTCGGCTCGCTGCTGTCCAACGGCCTGTTCGGTGACGGTATCGCCGCCGCCGCGGTCCGCGGCCGGGGCGGCGAGGGCATCAGCCTGGAGCGCAACGGCTCGTACCTGATCCCGAAGACCGAAGAGTGGATCATGTACGACGTACGGGCCACCGGCTTCCACTTCCTGCTCGACAAGCGGGTGCCGGCCACCATGGAGCCGCTCGCCCCGGCGTTGAAGGAGCTGGCGGGAGACCATGGCTGGGACGCCTCCGACCTGGACTTCTACATAGTCCACGCGGGCGGTCCCCGAATACTCGACGATCTCAGCACCTTCCTGAAGGTCGACCCGCACGCCTTCCGCTTCAGCCGGGCCACGCTCACCGAGTACGGCAACATCGCCAGCGGTGTCGTCCTCGACGCGCTGCGCCGGCTGTTCGAGGAGGGCGGCGCCCACCACCGGGCACGCGGGCTGCTCGCCGGGTTCGGACCCGGCATCACCGCCGAGATGGCCGTGGGCCGCTGGCACCGTGCGGACGAGACGATGTGAGATGAGCGAAGAGACGATCACCGAAACGCTGCCCCCGGTCCGCGACTGGCCCGCGCTCGATCTGTCCGGCACGGACTTCGACCCGGTCCTGCGGAAGCTGATGGACGAGGGCCCGGTCACCCGCGTCAAGCTGCCCAACGGCGACGGCTGGGCCTGGCTGGTCACCCGCTACGACGACACCCGGATGGTGACCAACGACCCGCGCTTCAGCCGCGAGGCCGTCATGGACCGGCAGGTCACCCGGCTCGCACCGCACTTCATCCCGGCTCGTGGCGCGGTCGGCTTCCTGGACCCGCCGGACCACACCCGGCTCCGCCGCAGCGTCGCCGCCGCGTTCACGGCGCGCGGGGTGGAGCGGGTGCGCGAGCGGTCTCGCCGCATGCTGGCGGAACTGGTCGACGAGATGCTCCAGGACGGCCCGCCCGCCGACCTCACGGCGGCCGTGCTCAGCCCGTTCCCCATCGCGGTGATCTGCGAGCTGATGGGCGTCCCGGCCGCGGACCGGCAGGACATGCACTCCTGGACCCAGCTGATCCTGTCCTCCTCGCACGGCGCCGAGGTCAGCGAGAAGGCCAAGCAGGAGATGAGCTCCTACTTCGCCGATCTGATCGGCGTACGTGAGGGCAGCAAGGGCGAGGACGTCGCGTCCCTGCTCGGCGCCGCCCTGGGCCGTGGCGAGATCACCCTGGAGGAAGGGGTGGGACTCGCGGTGCTCCTGCAGATCGGCGGCGAGGCGGTCACCAACAACAGCGGCCAGATGTTCTACGTCCTGCTGACCCGGCCCGACCTGGCCGACCGGCTGCGCGCCGAGCCGGAGATCCGCCCCGGGGCCATCGACGAACTGCTGCGCTGGATCCCCCACCGCAACGCGGTCGGCCTGTCGCGGATCGCCCTGGAGGACGTGGAGATCAAGGGCGTGACGATCCGGGCGGGCGACGCGATCTACGTGTCGTACCTGGCCGCGAACCGCGACCCCGACGTCTTCCCGGACCCGGAGACGATCGACTTCCTGCGCAGCCCCAACCCCCATGTGTCCTTCGGCTTCGGCCCTCACTACTGCCCGGGCGGGATGCTGGCCCGGCTGGAGTCGGAGCTCCTGGTCGACGCGCTCCTCGACGGCGTTCCGGGCCTGCGGCTCGCCGTACCCCCCGAGGAGGTGCCCTTCAGGAAGGGCGCGCTGATCCGCGGGCCCGAGGCCCTGCCCGTGACGTGGTGAGCGGGCGATGACGGAAGGACTGCTCGTACCACCCGGCCACGGCCGGGTGGTACAGGCGCCCGCCCAGCACGTCACCTTCAAGGTGACCGGCTCGCACTCGCGCATGGCCTCCACCTTCGAGGTGGTCGTGCCTCCGGGCTTCGACGTCGGCGCCCATGTGCACACCCGCAGCGAGGAGTTGTTCTACGTACTCGAGGGCGAGCTGGACGTCCTCGCCTTCGAGCCGCGTGTCCGCACCCCCGACAACTGGCAGCAGTGGGAGTCCACTTCGGGCAACCGGGTGGTGCGCGCGACGCCGGGAACGGTGATCGTCGTACCTCCGGGCTGCCCGCACGCGTTCGCCAACCCGACGGGCGAACCCGCGAAGATGTTCTTCCAGGCGAGCCCGCCGCCGGATCACGAGCGGTACTTCGAGGAACTGCTGGAGATCCTCGGCGGCGGAGGCCCGCCTGATCACACGGCGATCGCGCAGTTGCGGGCGCGGTACGACATCGAGCAACTGACGCCGCTCAGGCACGGTTAGCGGATGGGCGTGCCGGCCAGGGTGCGGGCGATGACCAGTCGCTGGATCTCGCTCGTCCCCTCGAAGATCGTGTAGATCGCGGCATCGCGGTGCATCCGCTCCACCGGGTACTCCCTGGTGTAGCCGTTGCCGCCCAGGATCTGGATCGCCTGGCCGGTGACCTTCTTGGCCGTCTCGCTCGCGAACAGCTTGGACATCGAGCCCTCGGCGGCGGTGAACGGCCTGCCGTTGACCGCCATCCAGGAGGCGCGCCAGACGAGGAGCCTGGCGGCGTCGATGGACGTGCGCATGTCGGCGAGCTGGAAGGCGACACCCTGGTTGTCGATGATCGGGCGGCCGAACTGCTCTCGGGTCTTCGCGTAGTCGAGGGCGACCTCGTACGCGGCGCGAGCCGTACCGACGGCCATCGCGCCGACGGCGGGGCGGGACGCCTCGAACGTGGCCATCGCCGCGTTCTTCACACGCTCCCCGCCCTGCTTGGCCTTCTCACGGGCCCGGGCGAGCCGCTCGTCCAGCTTCTCCTTGCCGCCGAGCAGGCAGGAGCCGGGAACGCGCACGTTGTCCAGGACGACCTCGGCGGTGTGCGAGGCGCGGATGCCGTGCTTCTTGAACTTCTGCCCCTGGGCCAGACCCGGCGTGCCCGCCGGGACGATGAAGGACGCGTGCCCCTTGGAGCCGAGCTCCGGGTCGACCACCGCGACCACGACATGGACGTTGGCGATGCCGCCGTTGGTCGCCCAGGTCTTGGTGCCGTTGATCACCCACTCGTCCTTGGCCTCGTCGTACACGGCCCGCGTGCGCATGGAGGCCACGTCGGAGCCGGCGTCGGGCTCGGAGGAGCAGAAGGCGGCGACCTTGACATCGTTCGCGTCGCCGTACATCTGGGGGATCCAGGTGCCGATCTGCTCCTCGGTGCCGTTGGCGAGGACGCCGACGGCGGCGAGGCCGGTGCCGACGATGGACAGGGCGATGCCCGCGTCGCCCCAGAAGAGCTCCTCCATCGCCATCGGTATGCCGAGGCCGGTGGGGTCGAAGTACTGCTGGGCGTAGAAGTCCAGGGAGTAGATGCCGACCTTGGCGGCCTCCTGGATGACCGGCCAGGGAGTCTCCTCACGCTCGTCCCATTCGGCGGCCGCGGGGCGGATCACATCGG
Organism: Streptomyces sp. NPDC044719; assembly: GCF_056433405.1. Classification (NCBI taxonomy): domain Bacteria; kingdom Bacillati; phylum Actinomycetota; class Actinomycetes; order Kitasatosporales; family Streptomycetaceae; genus Streptomyces; species Streptomyces sp. NPDC044719. Next base: position 197,750 of record NZ_JBWKHE010000004.1, on the reverse strand, counting down.
TGGCGAAGCCGTGCAGCCAGTCCCGGACCTCCTTCTGTTCGTCGTTGAGCTCCATGGTGAACTCGGCCATGTCGTCCCCTCCAGCGGCGCCACACGTGCATGTTACTTGCGGTAACACCATCCTGTTACCGGTCGGTAGTCGAAGTCAACTCCTACCGACCGGTCGGCACCCGTTCGATGCCCGGTGCATGCTTGGGTGTTAGTTTGCGCTGGCGTCATCGAAACAGCACGGGTGGGGAGAGCACATGGACACCACGCAGCGGACCGATCAGCAACGGTCCGCCGACCGTCGGCGGCGTGAGCTGCTGGAGGCCGCCGACCGGGTGGTGCTGCGCGACGGCCCGCAGGCCTCGATGAACGCGATCGCCGCGGAGGCGGGCATCACCAAGCCGATTCTGTACCGGCACTTCGGCGACAAGGGCGGACTTTACGCGGCCCTTGCCAAGCGGCACACGGACGCGCTGCTGGACTCACTGCGGGCGGCGCTCGACGCGCCGGCCGACCGGCGGGAGCGGGTCGAGGCGACGTTGGACACGTACCTCACGGCGATCGAGCTGCGGCCTCAGGTGTACCGGTTTCTGATGCATCCGGCGGAGGGCAGCCAGCCGGGTGATCAGGGGTTCGATGTCGGCAAGCACAGTGCGCCGTTGCTGCGGCGGATGGGTGAGGAACTCGCGCAGGTCATCGAGGACCGGCTCGATCTCGGGCCGGGTGGGCAGCAGCTGGCGCGGGTGTGGGGGCATGGGATCGTCGGCATGATGCATGCGGCCGGGGACTGGTGGCTGGGGGAACGGCCGTGTTCTCGTGCGGAGTTGGTGCGGAGCTTGGCGGACCTGTTGTGGGGTCGGCTTGCGGCTGCGGGAGACAAGGTCGGCGGTCCGGGGTTCTGACCGTCGTTCGCCGTGTGCGGGCCGGTGGGGGTTGTTCGCGCAGTTCCCCGCGCCCCTGAACTACTCAGCTCGGCGCCAAGAAGCCCGGGCCACTTGTCGCATCAGTTTGCGGTGGCGCCGGCCGCTCAGGTGGTCCGCGTAGATGCGGCCCTCCAGGTGGTCGCACTCGTGCTGCAGGCAGCGGGCGAAGAAGCCTGTGCCGTGGACGGTGACCGGGTCTCCGGTCGCCGTGAAGCCCTCGACCACCGCGTGGTCGTAGCGTTCCGTGCCCGCTTCCAGGCCCGGCAGGGACAGGCAGCCCTCCGGGCCGCGGAGCACCACTCCGTCCGCCTCGACCAGGCGCGGGTTGACCACGTGACCCAGGTGGCGGACGTCCTCGTCGTCCGGGCAGTCGTAGACGAAGACCCTCAGCGACTCGCCGATCTGGTTGGCGGCGAGGCCGACGCCCTGGGCGGCGTACATGGTCGCGAACAAATCCTCGACGAGCCGGGCCAGTTCGGGGCCGAAGGCGGTGACCTCCGCGCAGGGCGTGTGCAGGAGCGGGTCGCCGTGCAGGGTGAGGGGTCTCACGCGGCCGTGGGCACCGGGGATGGGGCTGTGTCGCATGGCGGCAAGAGTAAGGTCCTTGTCGGTCCGCGCCTCCCACACGAGTTCGCCACAGTGCCGCGGTTCGGGAGTGCTAATGGATCTCGATAGGCTGAGGTCCACACCACGTGGCCGTCAGGCTTCAAGGCGCGGCGCGTACGCAAGGAGGATCGAGAACTGATGGCAGGCAACTCGGACCCGCTCTCGCCGCGGGCCAAGCTGGCCGTGACCGCGGGCAAGGCGGTCGCGGCGGCATCCCGCGCCGCAGGGCGCGGCAGCGGTTCGGTGATCGGCGGCCGGGTGGCGCTCAAGCTCGACCCCGACCTCCTCGCCCGGCTCGCGCAGAACCTGGACGTGATCCTGGTCTCGGCGACGAACGGCAAGACCACCACCACCCGGCTCATCGCCGAGGCACTGCGGGCGGCCGGGCCGGTCGTCTCCAACGCCCTCGGCGCCAATATGCCGGCCGGCATCACCTCGGCGCTCGCCGGCAGCTCGGACGCGCGGTACGGCGTGATCGAGGTCGACGAGAAGTACCTCGCCGGAGTCGCCCGGGACACCGCCCCGAAGTGCATCGCCCTGCTGAACCTCTCGCGCGACCAGCTCGACCGCGCCGCCGAGACCCGCATGCTCGCCGAGAACTGGCGGGAGGGACTCGCGGGGTCCAAGGCCGTGGTCGTGGCCAACTGCGACGACCCGCTGGTGGTGTGGGCGGCGTCCTCCTCCCCCAATGTGATCTGGGTCGCGGCCGGGCAGATGTGGAAGGACGACGCCTGGTCCTGCCCGTCGTGCGGTGGCGTGATGCAGCGCCCGGGCGACGACTGGTTCTGCGGCGAGTGCGGCTTCCGCCGTCCGACGCCGAGCTGGGCGCTGTCCGGCGACCACGTCCTCGACCCGCACGGCTCGGCCTGGCCGATCCACCTCCAGCTGCCCGGCCGTGCCAACAAGGCCAACGCCGCCTCCTCGGCCGCCGTCGCCGCCGTGTTCGGGGTGCCGCCGCAGGTCGCGCTGGAGCGCATGTACCAGGTGCAGGCGGTGGCCGGACGGTACGACATCGTCCAGTTCCAGGGCCGTGACCTGCGGCTGCTGCTCGCGAAGAACCCGGCCGGCTGGCTGGAGACGTTCTCGCTGATCGACCCGCCGCCGACCCCGGTGATCCTCTCCGTGAACGCGCGCGGCGCCGACGGCACCGACACCTCCTGGCTGTGGGACGTCGACTACACGCGCCTGACCGGCCACCCGATCTGCGTCGTCGGCGACCGGCGGCTGGACCTCGCGGTGCGGCTGGAGGTCGCGGACCAGCACTTCCAGGTCTACGAGAACCTCGACCAGGCCGTGGCGGCGTGCCCGCCGGGCCGGATCGAGGTCATCGCCAACTACACGGCGTTCCAGGACCTGCGCCGCCGCGTCGGCAACTGAGCACGAGACGTCAGGGGACTTTTGTGAGCGACAACCAACTGCGGGTCGTCTGGATCTATCCCGACCTGCTCAGCACCTACGGCGACCAGGGCAACGTCCTCGTCGTGCAGCGCCGGGCCCAGCAGCGCGGTTTGGACGTGGCCCGGCTGGACGTGCGCAGCGACCAGCCGATCCCGACCTCCGGCGACATCTACCTGATCGGCGGCGGCGAGGACCGTCCGCAGCGGCTCGCGGCCGAGCGGCTGCGCCGGGACGGCGGTCTGCAGCGGGCCGTGGAGAACGGCGCCATCGTGTTCTCCGTGTGCGCCGGCTACCAGATCCTCGGCCACGAGTTCATCAACGACCTCGGCCAGCGCGAGCCCGGCCTCGGGCTGCTGGACGTGGTGTCGGTGCGCGGCGAGGGCGAGCGGTGCGTCGGTGACGTGCTGGGCGACATCGACCCGCGCCTCGGCCTGCCCCCGCTGACCGGCTTCGAGAACCACCAGGGCGTCACCCATCTGGGCCCCACCGCCCGCCCGCTCGCCCAGGTGCGCTTCGGCAACGGCAACGGCACGGGTGACGGCACGGAGGGCGCGTACAACGACACCGTCTTCGGCACGTACATGCACGGGCCGGTGCTCGCGCGCAACCCGCTGATCGCGGATCTGCTGCTGAAGCTGGCGCTCGACGTCAACGCGCTGCCGCCGACCGACGACCGCTGGTACGAGGCACTGCGCGACGAGCGCATCGCGGCTGCTCAGCAGCCTGCGTAGGCACGGCGTCGCAGCCTGCCCGAGGTACGCGTCAACCTGCTGGTCAACAGCCCGTCTGACGGCACATCCGCACAGGTGAGCGGGGTAGTCCAGCAGGCGGACGCGCAGTTCGGTCCCGCCCCTTCGTGACGCTAGGGTGGCGGGAATTCGAGCCGGACAACGTGGTCCGGTACCCGGCCCACGTTGAGAAGGTATTTCGGGCTATGCGTATTGGTGTCCTCACGTCCGGCGGCGACTGCCCCGGCCTGAACGCCGTGATCCGGTCCGTCGTACACCGCGCCGTCGTGGACCACGGCGACGAGGTCATCGGCTTCCGGGACGGCTGGAAGGGCCTCCTGGAGTGCGACTACCTCAAGCTCGACCTCGACGCGGTGGGTGGCATCCTCGCCCGCGGCGGCACGATTCTCGGGTCCTCCCGGGTCCAGCCCTCCCATCTGCGGGACGGTGTGGAGCGGGCCAAGGGCCATGTCGAGGAACTCGGCCTCGACGCGATCATCCCCATCGGCGGTGAAGGCACCCTCAAGGCCGCCCGGCTGATGTCCGACAGCGGCCTGCCCGTCGTGGGCGTGCCGAAGACCATCGACAACGACATCGCGGTCACCGACGTCACCTTCGGCTTCGACACGGCCGTGGGGGTGGCGACCGAGGCCCTGGACCGGCTGAAGACCACCGCCGAGTCCCACCAGCGGGTCCTGGTGGTCGAGGTCATGGGGCGGCACACCGGGTGGATCGCGCTGCACTCCGGCATGGCGGCCGGCGCGCACGCCATCGTCGTCCCCGAGCGGCCCTTCGACATAGAGGAACTGACCCGGCGGGTCGGCGAGCGGTTCGAGGCCGGCAAGCGCTTCGCGATCGTCGTGGCGGCGGAGGGCGCGAAGCCCAAGGCCGGGACCATGGAGTTCGACGAGGGCGGCAAGGACATCTACGGGCACGAGCGGTTCGCCGGGATCGCGCGGCAGCTGTCCGTGGAGCTGGAGGGGCGGCTGGGGAAGGAAGCCCGGCCCGTCATTCTCGGGCATGTGCAGCGCGGTGGGACGCCGACCGCCTATGACCGGGTGCTGGCCACGCGGTTCGGGTGGCATGCGGTGGAGGCCGTGCATCGCGGGGAGTTCGGGCAGATGACCGCGCTGCGGGGCACCGACATAGTGATGGTGTCGTTGGCGGAGGCCGTGAAGACGCTGAAGACCGTGCCGGATGAGCGGTATGCCGAGGCGGAGACCGTTCTCTGAGGTTGCTGTAGTCGGCCGGGTGCGGGTCGTTCGTGGCTTGTCGCGCAGTTCCCCGCGCCCCTAAGACGTCGTCCTGCCCCCGGTCTCCATGGTGACTGGGGGCGGTTCTACTCTTAGGGGCGGACAGATTGCTGCACACCCCCACGAAACAGGAGCCGGCGGAATGGATCACAGCGGGCACGGCATGACCATGGATCTGCCGCCGTTCACGCTGGGGCGAGGTCTTGAGTGGTCGGCCGACCCGTTCTTTCTCGTCGCCTGCCTGGTCGGGCTGGGGCTGTACGGGTGGGGTGTCGTGCGGCTGGTGCGGCGCGGGGACAAGTGGCCCGTGGGCCGGACGGTCGCCTTCGTCATCGGTGTGCTGACCATCGCGCTCATGATGTGCACCAAGCTGAACGACTACGGCATGGTCATGTTCAGCGTGCACATGGTGCAGCACATGGTGATCAGCATGGTGTCGCCGATCCTCGTCCTGCTCGGTGCCCCGATCACGCTGGCGCTGCGCGCGCTGCCGACGGCGGGCCGCGGGCGCAGGGGCCCCCGCGAGCTGCTGCTGATGTTCCTGCACAGCCGGTACATGCGGATCGTCACGCACCCGGCGTTCACGATCCCGCTGTTCATCGCGAGCCTGTACGGGCTGTACTTCACACCGCTCTTCGACACCCTGATGGGCTCCAAGCCGGGGCACATCGGGATGATGGTGCACTTCTTCGCCGTCGGTCTGGTCTTCTTCTGGCCGATCATGGGCGTGGACCCGGGACCGCACCGCCCCGGTTACCTGATGCGGATGCTGGAGCTGTTCGCGGGCATGCCGTTCCACGCGTTCTTCGGCATCGCGCTGATGATGGCGTCCGAGCCGATGGTCGGGACGTTCAAGAACCCGCCAGCCTCGCTCGGCATCGAGGCGCTCGCCGACCAGAACGCCGCGGGCGGCATCGCCTGGGCGTTCAGCGAGATCCCGTCCGTGCTGGTGCTGATCGCCCTGCTGTTCCAGTGGTACGCCTCCGACCAGCGCCAGGCCAGGCGCAAGGACCGGGCCGCCGACCGCGACGGGGACAAGGAGCTGGAGGCGTACAACGCCTATCTGGCCTCGTTGAACGCGCAGGGGCGCTGAAGCCGGCTCTCGCAAGGACCGTGCGCGCCGGGCGTCCACCAGGCACCATGGAGGCATCGGACCACGAGGAGGGTGTTGCGATGCCCGGTTCCACGAACGGTTCAAACTCGACCAAGACCATGGGAGTGCTCACCCTCGGCGGCCTCGTCGCGGTGACGGCCTACACGGTGGCGCTCGGAAGCAACGGCTGGCTGTGGTTCGGCTGGGTCGTCCTGGGACTGATCACCCTCGGGCTGGTGGTGACCGCTCGCAGCACCTGACGGCTCACTCCCGGGTCAGCCGGCCCCCCGAGTGCACGCCCGGCTGGTACTTCGGGATCCGGACGGTGATCTTCATGCCCGCGCCCGGAGCGGTCTCGATGACGAGGCCGTAGTCGTCGCCGTACACCTGGCGGAGCCGGTCGTCGACGTTGGAGAGCCCTATGCCGCCCGAGGGGCTGACCTCGCGGGCGAGGATGCGGCGCAGCAGGTCGGGGTCCATGCCGGCGCCGTCGTCCTCGATGACGACGAGCGCCTCGGCGCCCGCGTCCTGGGCTGTGATCTGGATGCGGCATTTGTCGGCCTTACCCTCCAGGCCGTGCTTCACGGCGTTCTCCACGAGCGGCTGGAGGCAGAGGAAGGGCAGGGCGACGGGCAGCACCTCCGGGGCGATCTGGAGGGTGACGGAGAGGCGGTCGCCGAAGCGTGCCCGTACGAGCGCCAGATAGTGGTCGATGGCGTGGAGTTCGTCGGCGAGGGCGGTGAAGTCGCCGTGCCTGCGGAACGAGTAGCGGGTGAAGTCGGCGAATTCCAGGAGCAGTTCGCGGGCGCGCTCGGGGTCGGTGCGGACGAACGAGGCGATCACCGCGAGCGAGTTGAAGATGAAGTGCGGGGAGATCTGGGCCCGCAGCACCTTGATCTCGGCCTCGATGAGACGGGTGCGGGACTGGTCCAGGTCGGCCAGCTCCAGTTGGACGGACACCCAGCGGGCCACCTCGCCGGCCGCCCGGACCAGGACCGCCGACTCGCGGGGCGCGCAGGCGACGAGGGCGCCGTGCACCCGGTCGTCGACGGTGAGCGGGGCGACGACCGCCCAGCGCACCGAGCAGTCGAGGATGTCGCAGGTGAGCCGGAAGGCCTCGCCCCGGCCGGTGTCCAGGGCGCCCCCGAGGCGTTCCATGATCTCGGAGCGGTGGTGGGCGCCGTCGCCGTCCCAGACCAGGACCTGTTCGCGGTCCGTGAGGCAGAGGGCGTCGGTGCCGAGCAGGGAGCGCAGTTTGCGGGCGGACTTGCGGGCGGTCTCCTCGGTCAGGCCGGCCCGCAGCGGGGGTGCGGCGAGGGAGGCGGTGTGCAGGGTCTCGAAGGTGGCGTGCTCGACGGGGGTGCCGAGGCCGCCGAGGCTCTTGGCCCCCCGCGCGGTGCGCCGGCCCAGCCACACCCCGGCGGCCAGCACCGGGAGCACGGCGACGCACAGACCCGCGAGGAATCCGCTCATGGCGTCTTCACCTCCGTGCGCAGTTCCTCGGGCAGGTGGAAGCGGGCCAGGACGGCAGCCGTGCCCGGGGGCACCCGGCCGGGGGTGGCCAGGGAGACCAGGATCATGGTGAGGAAGCTCAGCGGTACCGACCACAGGGCGGGCCAGGCGAGCAGGGCGTGCAGCGCTCCCCGGCCCGGATAGCCCGCCATGGTCGCGGCGACGGCGAGCAGGGCGGAGCCGCCGCCGACCAGCATCCCGGCGGCGGCGCCGGGCGGGGTCAGCCGGCGCCACCAGATGCCGAGGACGAGCAGCGGGCAGAACGAGGAGGCGGACACCGCGAAGGCGAGCCCGACGGCGTCGGCGACCGGGAGCCCGCCGACGAGGACGCTCGCCGCGAGGGGCACGGCCATGGCGAGGACCGTGCCGAGCCGGAAGTGCCGTACGCCCCGGGACGGCAGGACGTCCTGGGTGAGGACCCCCGCGACCGCCATGGCCAGTCCCGAGGCCGTGGACAGGAAGGCGGCGAAGGCACCGCCCGCCACCAGCGCGCCCAGCAGGTCCCCACCCATTCCCCCGATCATGCGGTCGGGCAGCAGCAGGACGGCGGCGTCCGGGTCCCCGGTGAGGGTCAGTTCGGGGGCGTAGAGACGGCCGAGGGCGCCGTAGACGGGTGGCAGGAGGTAGAAGGCGCCGATCAGGCCGAGGACCACGACGGTCGTGCGGCGGGCGGCGACGCCGTGCGGGCTGGTGTAGAAGCGGACCACGACGTGCGGCAGGCCCATGGTGCCCAGGAACGTGGCGAGGATCAGCCCGTACGTGGCGTACAGCGGGCGTTCCTCGCGGCCCTCGTCCTGGGAGGGCGACAGGTCGCCGCCGCCGCTGCGCTCGGCGGCGGGGACGGTCGCCCCCGCGGCGAAGGTGAGCCGGGTGCCGTGTTCGATGTGGTGGGTACCGGCGGGGATTTCGAGGCGGGTCTCGGTGTGCGCCCGGCCGTCCACGGTTCCGGTCACCGTGACGGTCAGCGGCCGGTCGAGCGTGAGGGCGATGCTGTCGTCCACGCGGACGACACGCTGCTCGCGGAAAGTGGCCGGTTCGTCGAAGGCGTGGCGCGGCGCTCCGTCGTTCTGCCAGGCGAGGACCAGGAAGAGGGCGGGAACCAGCAGGGCCGTGAGTTTCAGCCAGTACTGGAAGGCCTGCACGAAGGTGATGCTGCGCATGCCGCCGGCGGCGACGGTGGCGGTCACGACGACGGCGACGATCACTCCGCCGAGCCAGTCGGGCGCCCCGGTCAGTACGGTCAGGGTCAGTCCGGCGCCCTGGAGCTGGGGCAGCAGATAGAGCCAGCCGACGCCGACGACGAAGGCACCGGCCAGCCTCCGTACCGCCTGGGAGGCGAGGCGGGCCTCGGCGAAGTCGGGGAGGGTGTAGGCCCCGGAGCGGCGCAGCGGGGCGGCGACGAAGAGCAGCAGGACCAGATAGCCGGCGGTGTAGCCGACCGGGTACCAGAGCATCTCGGGGCCCTGGACCAGGACGAGGCCGGCTATGCCGAGGAAGGAGGCGGCGGAGAGGTACTCGCCGCTGATGGCGGCGGCGTTGAGGCGGGGGCCGACGGTGCGGGAGGCGACGTAGAAGTCGGAGGTGGTGCGGGAGATGCGCAGGCCGAAGGCGCCGACCAGGACCGTCGCGACGACGACCAGGGCGACGGCGGGTATGGCGTAGCTGGAGTTCATGGTGTGACTGACTTCAGCGGTCTTCGACGAGGCGTACGAAGTCGCGTTCGTTGCGCTCGGCGCGGCGGACGTACCAGCGGGCGAGCAGGACGAGCGGGGCGTAGAGGCCGAAGCCGAGGACGGCCCATTCGAGGCGGCCGGTGCCGGGCGTCGCGGCGAACAGCAGCGGCAGCGGGCCGACGAGCAGCCCGAGGATCGCGAACACGGTGAGCGCGGCGCGCAGCTGGGTGCGCATCAGGGAGCGGACGTAGGTGTGGCCGAGGGTGGTCTGCTCGTCGATCTCGGTGCGCGGGCGGTAGTAGCCGGAGGCCCGGCCGGTGCGGCGGGGCGGGGCGGTGACGACGACGCGGCGTTCGGTGTGGTCCTGGGGCACTGTCACGGCCTCCTCATGAGCAGGTCGCGCAGTTCGCGGGTGTGGCGCCGGCTGACCTGGAGTTCCTCGGAGCCTACGAGGACGCTGACGGTGCCCGCGTCGAGGCGGAGTTCGCCGATGTGGCGCAGGGCGACGAGGTGGCGGCGGTGAATGCGGACGAAGCCCCGGGAGCGCCAGCGCTCCTCCAGGGTGGACAGCGGGATGCGGACCAGATGGCTGCCCTTGCCGGTGTGCAGCCGGGCGTAGTCGCCCTGGGCCTCGACGTGGGTGATGTCGTCGACGGCGACGAAGCGGGTCACGCCGCCGAGCTCGACGGGCAGGTGGTCGGGGTCGGGTTCGTGCACGGGTATGTGCGGGGCGGCGCCGCGCAGCTCGGCGGCGCGGCGGACGGCCTCGGCGAGGCGTTCCTTGCGGACGGGCTTGAGGACGTAGTCGACGGCCTTGAGGTCGAAGGCCTGGACGGCGAAGTCCTCGTGGGCGGTGACGAACACGACGAGCGGGGGCCGGGCGAAGCCGGTGAGCAGCCGGGCCAGGTCGAGGCCGTCGAGGCCGGGCATCTGGATGTCGAGGAAGACGACGTCGATCGCCTCGGGGCCGCCGGGGCCGGACTCCAGGGCGCGGTTGATGCGGCGCAGCGCCTCGGTCGCGTCGCCGGCGCCCTCCGCGCTGCCGATGCGGGGGTCCGCCTGCAGCAGGTAGAGCAGTTCCTCCAGCGAGGGGCGTTCGTCGTCGACAGCCAGGGCGCGCAGCATGAACCCGGAGTGTAGGGGCGATCCGTACGTCTGGGCATGTGCTGGGGGTGCGCGTTCCCGCTGGATACAGTGCCCGCATGAACAGCAGGTCCACGCCGTTCGACGAACTCGACCGGAAGATCATCACCGCGTTGATGGCGAACGCCAGGACGTCCTTCGCCGAGATCGGCACGGCGATCGGGCTGTCGGCCACGGCGGTCAAGCGGCGGGTCGACCGGTTGCGCGAAACGGGTGTGATCACCGGTTTCACGGCCACGGTGAAGCCGTCGGCGCTGGGCTGGCGCACGGAGGCCTATGTCGAGGTGTACTGCGAGGGCGCGGCCCCGCCACGGCGGCTGGCGGAGGTCGTGCGCGACTACCCGGAGATCACGGCGGCGATGACCGTGACCGGCGGCGCGGACGCGCTGCTGCATGTGCGGGCGCGGGACGTGGAGCACTTCGAGGAGGTGCTGGAGCGGATCCGCCAGGAGCCGTTCATCCGGAAGACGATCAGTGTGATGGTGCTCTCGCATCTGCTCCCGGAGAGTCCGGAGGCGGGGGCCAGTCATCCCGCGCCGGAATAGCGCCGGAGGCCGCGCAGCAGGCGTGCGCTGACCGGCCTCAAGACGCAGCGTTCCTGCGTGCAGACGCAACTGATGTTGCTTGTGGACCGCCTCCGTCAGTTCCTACCTTGGTGTCAACCCCCAGTCACACACCGTTAGGAAGCGGAGGGACCCCTCTGTGCCCGACTCCCGTGTGCCGCGCCGGCGGCGCTACCTCGTCTGCGAACCCAGACACTTCGCCGTGCAGTACGCGATCAACCCCTGGATGCATCCCGACGAACCCGTCGATGTCCTCCGTGCCCTGGACCAATGGCAGGCACTGGTGGACGCATACCGCGTCCACGGCCATACCGTGGACAGTGTGAAACCCGTTCCCGGCCTGCCCGACATGGTCTTCGCCGCGAACGCGGCGGTCGTCGTCGACGGCCGCGTCTTCGGCTCCCTCTTCCACGCACCCGAGCGCCGTCCCGAGTCCGTGCCGTACGAGGCGTGGTTCAAGTCGGAGGGCTACGACGTCTACCACCCCGAGTCGGTGTGCGAGGGCGAGGGCGACCTGGTGCCGGCCGGGCGCTGGATCCTGGCCGGGACGGGCTTCCGCACGACCCGGGAGGCCCACAGCGAGGTACAGGAGTACCTGGGCATGCCGGTGATCAGCCTGACGCTGGTGGACCCGTACTTCTACCACCTGGACACGGCGCTGTTCGTCCTCGACGAGGGGCACGACGAGAACATCGCCTACTACCCCGAGGCGTTCTCGCCGGGCAGCCGCGAGGTGCTGGCCCGGCTGTACCCGGACGCGGTGCTCGCCACCCGCGAGGACGCGATGGCGTTCGGGCTCAACTCCGTATCCGACGGGCGCCACGTGTTCATCTCACCGGGGGCGACGGCCCTGGCCGGGCAGCTCGCCGACCGCGGCTACGTCCCCGTCCCCGTCGACCTGTCCGAGTTCCACAAGGCCGGTGGCGGCATCAAGTGCTGCACCCAGGAGATCCGGGAGATCCGCTCATGACCGCACCCGTCCGCACCGAGGGCTCGCCCAAGGCCCGCGGCTCGCAGGAGCTCATCCGCGCGGAGGAGCCGGTCCTCGCCCACAACTACCATCCGCTGCCCGTGGTCGTCGCCCGCGCCGAGGGCACCTGGGTGGAGGACGTGGAGGGGCGGCGCTACCTCGATCTGCTGGCCGGCTACTCGGCGCTCAACTTCGGCCACCGGCATCCGGCGCTGATCGAGGCGGCCCATCGCCAGCTCGACCGGCTGACCCTCACCTCGCGCGCCTTCCACAACGACCGGCTCGCCGAGTTCGCCGAGCGGCTGGCCGCGTTGACGGGCCTGGACATGGTGCTGCCCATGAACACCGGCGCCGAGGCGGTGGAGAGCGCGGTGAAGGTGGCCCGCAAGTGGGCCTACGACGTCAAGGGCGTGCCGGACGGCCGGGCGACGATCGTGGTCGCCGCGGACAACTTCCACGGCCGTACGACGACCATCGTCAGCTTCTCCACGGACGAGACGGCGCGGCAGGGCTTCGGCCCGTTCACGCCGGGCTTCCGGGTCGTGCCGTACAACGACCTGGCCGCGCTGGAGGCGGCGGTCGACGAGACGACGGCGGCGGTGCTGATCGAGCCGATCCAGGGCGAGGCGGGGGTGATCATCCCGGACGACGGCTACCTGGCCGGCGTGCGCGAGCTGACCCGGCGCCAGGGGTGTCTGTTCATCGCCGACGAGATCCAGTCGGGGCTCGGCCGTACCGGCGGCACGCTGGCGGTGCAGCACGAGTCGGTCGTGCCGGACGTGGTGCTGCTGGGGAAGGCGCTGGGCGGCGGCATCGTGCCGGTGTCGGCGGTGGTCGCGCGCCGTGAGGTCCTCGGGGTGCTGCGGCCGGGCGAGCACGGCTCGACCTTCGGCGGCAATCCGCTGGCTGCCGCGGTCGGCACCGCGGTGGTCGAACTGCTGGAGACGGGCGAGTTCCAGCGCCGCGCGGCCGAGCTGGGCGTGACCCTGCGGGACGGCCTGACCGAACTGGTCGGCAAGGGCGTCGTCGGGTTCCGCTCGCGCGGCCTGTGGGCGGGCGTCGACATCGACCCCGCCCTCGGCACCGGCCGCGAGGTCAGCGAACGCCTCATGCGGGAGGGAGTCCTGGTCAAGGACACCCATGGCTCCACGATCCGCCTGGCACCGCCGCTGACGATCACGGGCGAGGAGCTCGCGGGGGCGCTCGCGGCACTGGAGAAGGTGCTGGGCTAGGACAGCGCCGCGGCCGCACCGACCGGACCTGCACAACCCGCCCCCGTACGCGGGAAAGGGTGAAGATGGGGGCAAGAGGTGGTAGACCACTCTCAGCGACAGAGAGGTCGGCCGTGGGCCCACACGAGGAGTACGGGTTTGCCCGGCGGCGGTTCGACGTGGCCGACGCCGTGCCCCTGCTGCTCGATCCGCAGGGCGTGGTGACGGGCTGGACCGATGACGCCCGGCGGCTGCTGGCGTACCCCGCCGCCGAGGCGGTCGGCAGGAAGCTGTCCGACCTGCTGGCCGCCGAGGACGCGGAGCGCGTGCCCGACCTGGTCGAGCGCTGCCGCAGGGACGGCGGCTGGGCGGGGCTGCTGACGGCCCGCCGCAAGAACGGGCAGCCGGTGCGGGTCATGGCCCGGATCACCTCGACCGAGGAGACGCACCACGGCTCGCGCTGGCTGGTGCTCCTGTCGGAACTGGGCCAGGCCCCGGGCTGGGACATGAGCCGCACGGTTCTGGAACGGATGGTGGCCGACGCTTCCGTGGGCATCGCCATCGTCGACACCGACCTGCGGTTCGTGTGGTCCAACACCGCCCTGGAGCAGTTCGGCGGCGGACCGGCGGCGCGACGGCTCGGGCTGCGCTTCGCGGACGTCCAGCCGGGCATGGACGCCCAGGCGGTCGAGGCGCAGATGCGGCACGTCCTGGAGACCGGCGAGTCGGTCGTCGGGTACGAGCACGTGGGCCAGGTGCGGTCGGCGCCGCTGCGCGAGACGGCGCACATGCTGTCGTTCACCCGGCTCGAGGACGACCGGGGCCACCCGCTGGGCGTGTACTACACGGTCGTCGACATGACCGAGCGGCACCGCGCGCGGCAGCGGCTGGCGCTCCTCGACCGGGCCGGAGAGAGCATCGGCCGCAGTCTGGACATCCCGCGCACCGCGCAGGAGCTGGCCGACGTGGCCGTGCCGGGAGTGGCGGACTTCGTCACCGTGGATCTGCTGGAGGCGGTGCTGCGGGGCGCCGAGCCGGCTCCCGGGCCGCTCGCGGACACGGATCCGGTGGCGCTGCGCCGGGCCGGCCAGCGGTCCGCGCAGGACGACATCCCGCAGGGCGCCCTGGAGGTCGGCGACGTCGCGACCTACCTGGCCGGGTCGCCACCGGTCCGTTGCCTGACCACGGGACGCTCCTGGCGTGCTGAGCGGCTCGATCCGGTGACCCGGGAGTGGGCGACGGACCTTCCGGAGGGGCGCCGGACCGTCACCTTTCTGGAGCTTGACCTGTACAGCGTGATGACCGTGCCGATCCGGTCGCGGGGTACCACTCTGGGCGTCACCACCTTCTTCCGGCGCCACCGCCGGGAGCCCTTCGACGAGGAGGACCTGCACCTGGCCGAGGACCTCGTCGCCCGGGCGGCCGTCTGCCTGGACAACGCCCGGCGCTACACCCGCGAACGCGACGCCGCCCTCGTGCTGCAACGCAGTCTGCTCCCCCACCGGCTTCCCGAGCAGGACGCCGTCGAGGTGGCCGCGTGCTACCGGCCCGCCGACGAGCTGACCGGCCTGGGCGGCGACTGGTACGACCTCATTCCGCTGTCCGGCGGCCGCGTCGCTCTCGTCGTGGGCGAGGTGCCCGGGCACGGCATCGACGCCGCCGCCGCCATGGGGCAGCTGCGGACCGCCGTACGGACCCTGGCCGCCCTGGATCTGCCGCCCGAGGAGGTGCTGGCGCACCTCGACGACCTGGTGGCGCGGTCGGCGCGGGAGGAGGGCGTCGAGCCGGGCGCGGCGGGTGCCGACGGCGGGCGGTCGTCCGTGGGCTCGGGGTGTCTGTACGTGGTCTACGACCCGGTCGACGGCGGCTGCACGATGGCGGCCGCGGGCCACCCGGCCCCGGCCGTGGTCGCGCCCGACCGCTCGGTCACGTTCGTCGATCTGCCGCAGGGGCCACCGCTCGGCGTGGGCGGCCCGCCCTTCGAGGCGGTCGAGCTGTCCCTGGCGGAGGGCAGCACGCTCGCCCTGCACACCGACGGGCTGCTGGCCCGGGGCGAGACCACCTGGGCCGTCGACGCCGGCCGGGAGCGGCTGCGCAGGGCGCTGGAACAGGCGGGACCGCTCGAGTCGTACTGCCTGACCGTGGTCGACGCGCTGGTCCCGGCGCGTCCGTACGACGACGTGGCCCTGCTGATGGCCCGGACGAAACGGCTCGGCACCGAGCAGGTCGCCGCCTGGGACCTGCCCTCCGACCCGGCCGTCGTCGCCGACGCCCGCCGCACGGCCACCCGGCAGCTGGCGCACTGGGGCCTGGACGACCTGGTCTTCACCACGGAACTGGTGGTGAGCGAGCTGGTCACCAACGCCATCCGGTACGCCACCGGCTCGATCCGGCTCCGGCTGATCCGGGAGCGCGCCCTGGTCTGCGAGGTCTTCGACGGCGGTGCCACCGCGCCCCATCTGCGCCATCCCCGTACGACGGACGAGGGCGGTCGCGGTCTGCTGCTGGTCTCCCAGCTGACCCAGCGGTGGGGCACCCGGTTCGTCCCCGACGGGAAGATCATCTGGGCGGAGCAGTCGCTGACGGACCTCACGGAGTGATGCCGGGCGAACCCCGGGCCGCATTCGGCCATACCGTGTGAAAATAGATGATCCCGGCAGTGGTGAGGCGACCATGACGGATCCGGAGATCGATTACGCCGCGGTGTTCCATGCACTGCCCGGCATGGTGGCGCTGCTGACGCCCGAGCTCGTGTACGCGGACGCCAACGAGGAGTTCGTCCGCGTGTCCGGCCGCTCCCGCGACCGGCTGATCGGCCGCTATCTGTTCGACGTGTTCCCGGACAACCCCAACAACCCGGCCGCGACGGGCATGCGCAATCTGGAGGCCTCGCTGCACCGGGTCCTGGCGACCGGGGAGCGTGACGCCATGGCGCTGCAGCGCTACGACGTCGAGGATCCCGAGCGGCCCGGGGAGTGGGAGGAGCGCTACTGGAGCCCGGTGAACGCGCCCCTGCTCGGCCCAGACGGCAAGGTGGCGCTGATCCTGCACCGCGTCGAGGAGGTCACGGAGCTGATCCGGGCCCGGGGCCGCTCCGGGGGCAACCGGGGCAGCCGGGCCCGTGTCCTGGAGGCCGAGCTGTACACCCGCGCCCGGGAGCTCCAGGAGCTCAACGACCGGCTGCGCCAGGCGCACTCACGGGAGCGGGAGGTGGCCCTGGCCCTGCAGGAGGCGATGCTGCCCGACCGCCGCCAGGTCGGACACCACCACCGGGCCGCCGTCCGCTACCGGCCCGCCGTGGGCGCGCTCAACGTCTGCGGGGACTGGTACGACCTGGTCGACCTGGTCGGCGGCCACCGGGTCGGGGTGTCCGTGGGCGACGTGGTCGGGCACGGACTGCAGGCCGCCGGCGTCATGGGCCAGTTGCGCAGCGCGCTCAGCGCGGCCTCCCGGGTCGCCGAGGGCCCGGCCCAGGCGCTGGACGTGCTGGGGCGCTACGCGCACGTGGTCGGCGGCGCCGAGTCGGCGACCGCGGTGACGACGTTCATCGACTTCGACCGGCACACCATCACCTACAGCAGTGCCGGCCATCCCCCGCCCGTACTGGTCCACGCCGACGGCCGGGCGGAGCTGCTCGACGGGGCCACGGACACCCCGCTCGACGCCCGCCCCGACCCGATTCCAAGACCCCAGGCGGACACCTCGTACGCGCCGGGCGCGACCCTCGTCCTCTACACCGACGGGCTGATCGAGCGGCGCGATGAGGACATCGACACCGGTCTGGGCCGCCTCGCCGACGCGCTGGCCCGGAACCGGGACCAGGACCCCGAGACCCTCGCCGACACCGTCCTGCTGGAACTACTGCCGCCCGGCGGCGCCACCGACGACACCGCGCTGGTCATCGTGCGGCTGTGACGGGGTGTGGCCTACAGCCGGTTCCGCCCGTGATCGAGCAGCCGGACACGGTCCACGTTCTGCCGGTCCTCGGTGTCGCCGCTGGGCTCGCCCGCGAACCAGGCGTCGAGGATCTCCGTCAGCAGCGGCTCGGACGTCAGCCGCAGGCTGAGCGCGAGGACGTTGGCGTCGTTCCAGCGGCGCGCCCCGTCGGCCGTGTAGGCGTCCGTGCACAGGGCGGCGCGTACGCCCGGCACCTTGTTCGCGGCGATCGAGGCGCCCGTGCCGGTCCAGCAGCACACCACGGCCTGGTCGGCCGTCCCGTCGGCGACCTCACGGGCCGCGGCCTCGGAGCACACCGCCCACTGCGGGTCGCTCCCGGAGCGCAGGGCCCCGTGCGGCCGCACCTCGTGCCCCCGGCTCCGCAGCGCGGCCACGAGGGCTCGGGCGACGGGCTCGTCCATGTCCGAGGAAACAGAGATCCGCATGCTGCGCAGACTACTCGCCCGGGCCGCAAGAACCAGCGGCCGGCCAGGCACCAACGCGACCCGGCCATGCCACTCTTTCGGCTTGCCGGTCACCCGTACGGACCAGCAG
This sequence comes from Streptomyces sp. NPDC044719, assembly GCF_056433405.1. Taxonomy (NCBI): domain Bacteria; kingdom Bacillati; phylum Actinomycetota; class Actinomycetes; order Kitasatosporales; family Streptomycetaceae; genus Streptomyces; species Streptomyces sp. NPDC044719. The sequence continues at coordinate 180,198 of NZ_JBWKHE010000004.1, read as the reverse complement.
GCTGGTCCCGCGGTTCTCCCCAGCCGCATGAGCACCACCGGACACCCCAGCCCGACTGACTGACCGTCAGTCAATAGGTGAAGGATCGACGAGGTCCCGCCGCACGAGGTGCCCGGTGGCTGCGCCTGCACCTACACTGGCACCCCACGACACGCCGGTTGACCTGCTGGAACGCGGCGGTTGAGTTCACCGCCAGAGTCGAGGAGCGCCCGCTTTGTTCTACTACCTGCTGAAATACGTACTGCTGGGCCCCCTGCTGCGACTGGTCTTCCGGCCTCGAATAGAGGGTCTGGAGCACGTGCCGTCGGAGGGCGCCGCCATCGTCGCCGGCAATCACCTGTCGTTCTCGGACCACTTCCTGATGCCCGCGATCCTCAAGCGGCGCATCACCTTCCTCGCGAAGGCCGAGTACTTCACGGGCCCGGGCCTCAAGGGCCGGCTGACGGCCTTCTTCTTCCGCAGCGCGGGGCAGATCCCGGTCGACCGCTCGGGCAAGGACGCCGGCCAGGCCGCGATCCGCGAGGGCCTCGGCGTGCTGAGCAAGGGCGAGTTGCTCGGCATCTACCCCGAGGGCACGCGCTCGCACGACGGCCGGCTCTACAAGGGCAAGGTCGGTGTCGCCGTGATGGCGCTCAGGGCCGGCGTCCCGATCATCCCCTGCGCGATGATCGGCACCTTCGAGGCCCAGCCGCCCGGCAAGGTCATCCCGAACATCCACCCCGTCGTGATCCGCTTCGGCAAGCCCCTCGACTTCTCCCGCTACGAAGGCATGGAGAACGAGAAGGCCATCCTGCGCGCCGTCACCGACGAGCTCATGTACGCGATCCTCTCCCTGTCCGAGCAGGAGTACGTCGACCAGTACGCGGCCGTCGTGAAGGCCGAGGAGGCCGCCGCCGCGAAGGAGCGGAAGTTCCCGCGCATGCCGCTCAGTTGAGACCTCTGCTGTCGGCAGAAGCGCAGATGGCCCGGCCATCGGCCATCGTACGGTCGTCGCATGACACGTGCTGTGGTGATCGGAGCGACGGGACAGATCGGACGGGTGGCCGTGGGGGCGCTGGCCCGGGACGGCTGGGAGGTGACGGCCGTATCGCGGGGCGGCGGCCGGCACCCCGGGTGGCCGGACGGCGTACGGGCCGTGCGGGCCGACCGGGAGGACGACGCGGCGCTGTCCGCGGCGGTCGGTGACGGCTGCGACGTCCTGGTGGACATGGTGGCGTTCGACGCCGGGCACGCGCGGCAGTTGACGGGGCTGGCCGGGCGGGTCGGCTCGGCGGTGGTGATCTCCAGCGTGTCGGTGTACGAGGACGACCAGGGCCGCGGCTTCGACACGCAGAGCGAACCCGGGGGCTTTCCCGAGTATCCGGTGCCGCTGACGGAGAATCAGCGCACGGTGTCACCGGGTGACGCCTCGTACAGCACCCGGAAGGCGGCGCTGGAGCGCGAACTCCTCGCGGCGGGCGACCGGTTGCCGACCACGCTGCTGCGCGCGGGCGCCATCCACGGGGCGCACTGCCGGGCCCCGCGTGAGCTGTACATCGTGAAGCGCAACCTCGACGGCCGGCGGCGGCGCGTGCTCGCCCACGGCGGCGAGAGCCGGTTCCATCCGGCGAGCGCCCACACGATCGCCGAGCTGATCCGGCTGGCCGCCGCCCGGCCGGGCGCCCGCGTCCTGAACGCCGTGGACCCGGACGCGCCGACGGTGGCCAGGATCGCGGCGGAGATCGACGCTGTGATGGGCGTACGGACCGAGGACGTGCTCGTGGACGGTCCCCCGCCCGCGCCCGGTGTGGGCGAAACGCCCTGGTCGGTGCCGATGCCCGTGGTGTGCGACATGTCGGCGGCGGAACGCGAGCTGGGCTACCGGCCGGTGGCGCGGTATGCGGACACCCTGCCGGAGACGGTCGCCTGGATCGAGGAACAACTCGCCGCGCGGGACTGGCGGGAGGCCTACCCGAAGATGGTCCAGGCGTATGGCGACCTGTTCGACTACGCGGCGGAGGACGCCTGGCTGGCGGAGCGGGACGGCTGAGGGGGGCGGCCGAACGGCCGCCCCCCCCCGGCCGTGACTACGGCTTGGGCGTGGCGTGCGGCGCGCAGGTCACATCGCGGCCGTCCAGCTCGCCGGTGAGCAAGTAGGTGTCCACCCGCTCGTTGACGCACGGGTTGACCAGCCCGGTGACGCCGTGCGAGCCGGCGCCCTTCTCGGTGATCAGGCGGGAGCCCTTGAACCGCTTGTGCAGTTCGACGGCGCCCTCGTACGGCGTGGCCGCGTCGCGCTCCGACTGGACGATGAGCACGCCGGGCAGCCCCTTGCCGCTCTTGACGTCCAGCGGCGTCCGCTGCTTGGCGGGCCAGGTGGCGCACGGCAGGTTCATCCAGGCGTTGGCCCAGGTCATGAACGGGTGGTCCTTGTGGAGCCGGGTGTTGTCGCGGTCCCACCGCTGCCAGCTGGTGGGCCACTTGGCGTCGGCGCACTCCACGGCCGTGTAGACGGCGTTGCCGTTCTCCGAGGCGGCGTTGCCCGTCGTGTCGGACAGGTCGGGAGCGGCGGCGTCGACCAGCGCCTGGGTGTCGCCGGCGACGTACTTGCTGAAGACCGCGGCGACCGGGGCCCACTGGGAGTCGTAGTACGGGGCGCTCTGGAAGAAGGAGATCAGCTCGGCCGGGCCGACGACCCCGCCGAGCGGGCTCTTCTTGGCGGTGGCGCGCAGCTTCAGCCACTGCTGCTGGACCTCGGCGCGGGTGTCGCCCAGGTGGTAGGTCGCGTCGTTCTTCGCGACCCAGTCCTGCCAGTCCTTCCAGCGGCCCTCGAAGGCGACGTCCTGGTCCAGGTTGGCCTGGTACCAGATCTTCTCGCGGGACGGGTTGACGACGCTGTCGACGACCATGCGGCGCACGTGGCCCGGGAAGAGGGTGCCGTAGACGGCGCCGAGGTAGGTGCCGTAGGAGACGCCCAGGAAGTTGAGCTTCTTCTCGCCGAGGGCGGCGCGGATGACGTCGAGGTCGCGCGCGGTGTTCGGCGTGGTCATGTGCGGCAGCATCCAGCCGCTGCGCTCCTGGCAGCCCTCGGCGTACTCGCGGGCCAGCTTGCGCTGGGCGAGCTTGTCGGCCTCGGAGTCGGGCACCGGGTCGGCCTTGGGCGCCTTGACGAACTCCTGCGGGTCCACACAGGAGATGGGCGTCGACTTGCCGACGCCCCGCGGGTCGAAGCCCACGAAGTCGTAGGCCTTGGCCGCGTTGGCCCATACCGGGTTCTTGCTGGTGACCCGGGCCGGGAAGCGCAGTCCGGAGCCGCCGGGGCCGCCGGGGTTGTACAGGAGCGCGCCCTGCCGCTCGGCCTGCGTGCCCGTGTTGCCGATGCGGTCGACGGCGAGCTTGATCTGCTTGCCGTGCGGCTTGGCGTAATCGAGCGGAACGGTGACGTACCCGCACTGGATCGGCTTGGCCAGGTTCCAGTCGGCTGGGCAGTCCTGCCAGTCGATACCGGCCTTCGCGGCCCGGGCGGCGGCGACCGCGGCGCCGCGCGCCTCGCGGTCCTGGCCGTGGCGGGTGCCCGCGCTCGCGTTCGCCGAGGGCGCCGCGACGGCGCCGGCTATCAGCGTGGCCGTGACGAGTGCTCCGGCCGAACCGAGCGCCGTCACCCGCCTCTTCGGTCTCGTACCCCTCAAGGGGGACCTCCCCGTACATCGTTGCGATCAGTACGGGGATCCTCGCGGCTGCGAGGTTGCTGAGAACAGGGTCCGTCGCGCTTCTTTGCCAATCCGATAAACGGAGAATGAGTTCTGTACTGCGGACGCCCGTTCGAGCGCCTATGTGAGGGACTTCAGCGCCTCGTCGAGCAGCCGCCGCAGCGTCAGCGCGTCCGGCGCCACGGCGGTCACCAGCGCCGCCGGCCCGCCGAGCGGCACGACCGAGGCTCCCTCCCCCAGCGCCCGGGACGTCACCGGCTCGGCGGCGAACTCAGGTCGCACCACGACCAGTTGCCCGACCGCCCGGTGTCCCGCGAGCACGGCGGGCCCGTCCCAGCCGCCCGGCGCACCGGGCCCGCAGGCCAGCTCCTGGTCGAGCACGGCCCGCTCGGCGATCCGCACGGTCAGACGGCTCGTCAGCCGTCCGGGTTCCTCACCGACGCGCCCGAGCACCTGCTCCTCGCGCAGCACGAGCCGGGCCGTGGCGGCGAGTTCGACACGGGTCGCGACGTAGAGGTCGCTGCCCTGGGCGGAGATCAACTGCTCCGGAAGCCAGTGCAGTTCGGCACCGTCGGCGACACCGAGCCGTACGTCGTAGCGTGCCCCGCGCTTCGTCTGACCCGGCAGCGCGATGGTGGCGGCGGCCGACCCGACCGACAGCCGGGCCCCCTCCTCCACCCGGGCGTCCACGGTGAAGTGGTCGCCGCCGAGCGGCCCGCTCATCGCCCCGACGAGCATGACCCGCGCCTCGGGGCCACCGGCCCGGGTCCGCCGCAGCGCCAGGGGTCCGTCGCTCTCCAGCACAGGCAGGGAGGTCCCGCCCCGGCCGTCGTCCCGGGCGACGATCCGGGCCACGGACCGCACCCCGGCACCGTGCACGCTCACACCGTCCACGCGGCGAGCCGGGCCCGCACCCACGCGGCGACCTCCGTCACCCCGGACTCGCTCCGCAACGACTGGAAGACGACCGGCAGTTCGGCCCGCTGCGCCTTGGCGTCGGCCGCCATGCGCGCGAGGTCGGAGCCGACGTACGGCGCGAGGTCGGTCTTGTTGACGACGAGCAGGTCGGCGGTGGTCACGCCCGGCCCGCCCTTGCGCGGGATGTCATCGCCCCCGGCCACGTCGATCACGAAGATCTGCGCGTCGACGAGCCCCTTGGAGAAGGTCGCGGTGAGGTTGTCCCCACCGGACTCCACAAGGACCAGGTCCAGGGGCCCGACGGCGTCCTCCAGGTCCTCCACCGCTTCCAGGTTGGCGGAGATGTCGTCCCGGATCGCGGTGTGCGGGCAGGCGCCCGTCTCCACGGCGGTGATCCGCTCGGGCGGCAGCACGGCTTCCCGGAGCAGGAACTCGGCGTCCTCCCGGGTGTAGATGTCGTTGGTGACGACCGCGAGGGACAGCTCGTCCCGCAACGCCCGGCAGAGCGCGGCGACGGTGGCGGTCTTGCCGGAACCGACGGGTCCGCCGAGTCCGATGCGGAGCGCTCTGCGGGTGCCGTCGGGGCGGTGCGCGTCCGCGCTTACGGCTGTGGGGGCGTCGGGGTTGGGGTGGTCGAGGTGCATGTGCGGCTCCTGGTGGGGCGGGCCCTGGTTCGGGGCGACCGGGTTCGGGGTGGCGGGCGCTGGTGTCGGGGTGCGGGTGGGTGGGGGTTTCTCGCGCAGTTCCCCGCGCCCCTGAGGAGGTGGGTCTGCGCGGCGTTCACAGGGCAGCTACGAGGCGAACAGCCGTACCGGCCACCCCGCGTGCGCCTCCGCCCCGATCTCCAGCAGTGGGGCGGAGCCCGCCGGCAACGCCTCGAACCCCTCGTCGACGACTCTCCGGGCCGCCTCCACCGCCCGGTCCACGACCCGGTCCAGCTCCGGCGCGAGCCGGGCCAGCACCCCTGTCGCGTCGAAGGGGTCCAGGCTCAGCAGCCGCACCGTCGCCGTGGCCGGGCCGCTCACGCTCTCGTACGCCGCGCAGTACGCCGCGTCGACCGGCCCCAGTCCGGCCGCCCGTGCCGTCAGTCCGAGCACCACCGGCTGATGGGCGCCCTTGGGGAACTCCCGTGCCAGCGCGTCCAGTTCGGTGGACGGCCAGGTCGACCGGGCGGCTCGCATCAGCTGGCGCCCCAGCTTGCGCGCGGCGAGCCGCAGCGCGGGGGACGGAGTACGGGCGTCCGCCGCGCGGTCCAGCGCGACGGGGTCGATCCCGAGCGCCGCGGCGGCGGACAGCGCCGCGGCCACCGATCCGGCCGTGTGCAGGCGCCCCCGGCAGAAGTCCGCGAGGCTCGCCGCCCCCTTGATCCGCCCGGCCTTGACCGCGGCCTCGGCCCCGCCGGAGTGTGCGTGACCGCCGGCGGGAAAGCGGCCGTCGGCCAGGACGAGAAGCGCTGCTCGTGACATCAGGGCGTCCTCAGAACAGGAAGTAGCGCTGGGCCATGGGAAGTTCGGCCGCGGGCGCCGCCTCGACCAGTTCGCCGTCGATGTGCACCGCGAAGCTGTCGGGGTCGACCCGCACGTTGGGGCGCGCGTCGTTCTCCCGCATGTCGGCCTTGGTGACCCCGCGCGTCGACTCGATCGCCACGAACCGCTTGCCGAGCCCCAGCCGGTCCGGCAGCCCGTCCTCGACGGCCAGGGGGGCGACGAAGTTCAGGGAGTTGGCGGCCGGTGCCCGCCCGATCGCCCCGTACATCGGGCGCGGCAGCACCGGCTGGGGCGTGGGGATCGAGGCGTTCGCGTCGCCCATCTGCGCGTAGGCGATCTGCCCGCCCTTGATGACGAGCTGCGGCTTGACGCCGAAGAACGCCGGCTCCCACAGCACCAGGTCGGCCAGCTTGCCGCTCTCGACCGACCCGATCTCCCGGGCCAGGCCCTGGGCGAGCGCCGGATTGATCGTGTACTTGGCGACATAGCGACGGGCCCGGCGGTTGTCGGCGCGTCCGTCTCCGGGCAGAGCACCGCGCCGCCGCTTCATCACGTGCGCGGTCTGCCAGGTCCGCATCACGACCTCGCCGACGCGCCCCATGGCCTGGGAGTCGGAGGAGATGATCGAGATCGCGCCCAGATCGTGCAGCACGTCCTCCGCGCCGATCGTGGACGGCCGGATCCGGGACTCCGCGAAGGCCAGGTCCTCCGGCACCGCCGGGTTGAGATGGTGGCAGACCATCAGCATGTCGAGGTGTTCCTCGGCGGTGTTGACGGTGAACGGCCGGGTCGGATTGGTGGAGCTCGGCAGCACGTACGACTCGGAGACCACGGTCATGATGTCCGGCGCGTGCCCGCCGCCCGCGCCCTCGGTGTGGTACGCGTGGATGCCCCGCCCGGCGATCGCGGCGAGCGTGTCGCCGACGAAGCCGGCCTCGTTGAGCGTGTCGGTGTGGATGGCGACCTGGATGCCGGTCCGCTCGGCCACGGTCAGCGAGGCGTCGATGACAGCCGGGGTCGAGCCCCAGTCCTCGTGCAGCTTCAGGCCGAGCGCGCCGCCACGGATCTGCGACAGCATCGCCTCGTGCGAGACGGTGTTGCCCTTGCCGAGCAGGCCGATGTTGAGCGGATAGGCCTCCATCGCCTCCAGCATCCGGGCGAGATGCCAGGGGCCGGGGGTCACGGTGGTCGCCTTGGAGCCCTCGGATGGGCCCGTACCGCCGCCGACGAGGGTCGTGATGCCCGACGAGAGCGCCTCGTCGGCGATCTGCGGGCAGATGAAGTGGACGTGCGCGTCGATCGCGCCGGCCGTGAGGATCCGCCCGTTGCCGGCGATGATCTCTGTCTCCGGGCCGATGACCAGGTCCGGGTGGACGCCGTCCATGGTGTCGGGGTTGCCGGCCTTGCCGATGCCGGTGATCCGCCCGTCGCGGATGCCGACGTCGGCCTTGACGATCCCCCAGTGGTCGATGATCACCGCGCCGGTGATCACGGTGTCCGGGGTGCCGTCCGCCCGCGTGACACGCGCCTGGCCCATGGACTCGCGGATGACCTTGCCACCGCCGAACACGGCCTCGTCACCGGCGCGTCCGGGGCCGCCCGAGCGGTCCTCCTCGATCTCCACCAGCAGGTCGGTGTCGGCGAGCCGGATCCGGTCGCCGGTCGTCGGGCCGAACAGGTCGGCGTACGCGGCACGCGAGATCTCAGGCATCGAGGGCACCTCCGGTCTCACCGCGCAGACCCGGCACGACACGGGCGCCGGTGAGCGGAACGAGTTCGACGTCGACGGGGATCCCGGGTTCGAAGCGCACGGCCGTGCCCGCGGCGACGTTCAGCCGCTTTCCGCGGGCCACGGCGCGGTCGAACTCCAGGCCGGGGTTGGCCTCGGCGAAGTGGTAGTGGGAGCCGACCTGGACGGGCCTGTCGGCGGCGTTGAGGACGGTGAGGCGGGTGACCTCGCGGCCCTCGTTGTACGCAATCGGGTCCTCGGCGAAGAGGATCTCTCCGGGAATCACGGCGGCCCCCGTCAGACGATCGGGTCGTGGACGGTGACGAGCTTGGTGCCGTCCGGGAAGGTGGCCTCGACCTGGACGTCGTGGATCATCTCCGGGATGCCGTCCATGACGTCGTCCCGGGTGAGCAGCTTGCGTCCGGATGACATGAGCTCGGCGACGGTACGGCCGTCACGGGCGCCTTCGAGGATGTGCGAGGTGATGAGCGCGACCGCCTCGGGATGGTTCAGCCTCAGCCCGCGGGCCCTGCGCTTCTCGGCCACGTCGGCCGCGACGTGGATCAGCAGTCTCTCTTGCTCGTGCGGGGTCAGTTGCACGTCCCACCTCACAGTCCTCGCTCCGGACCGTGCGGGGCCCGGCTGCCGCAGCCCCGGGGAAAAGCCCTGGTGGCGTGGCGGCAGGCTAGTTGGACCGAGTTTCGGGCACGTTAACCGAGCTGTGATCCGCCGGATGCGGCGTGGTCGTCCCGCATGCTCATCAGCGCGCGCAGACCGTCCCGGAGGGTGTCGACCGGGGCGGGTCCGAAGAGGGACTGCTGCGCGATGAAGCCGAGGACGGCGGCGATCATCGTGCGGGCCACGTCGTCCGGCTCCACGTCCGCCCGCATCATCCCGGCTTTCTGGTACCCCTCGACGGTCATCGCCCAGGCCGCGCGGACCGAGCCGTAGCCCTCCCTCAGGATGGCCGCCAGCTCCTCGTTGCGCAGGGTCTCCGTCCACACCTGGATGACGAGCCGCGGAAACGCGGGCCTGCCGTCCACGACCAGGGACTCGCGGGCGGCGAGTGTCCTGCCGAGCACGGAGGCGACGAGCTCGTCCGGCGGCGGGGGCGGACTCTGCCGCGCCGCCTCCTCGAAGGCCGCACGGACCGAACCGAGCACCTCGGCGACGATCGCGCCGATCAGCTCCTCCTTGCCGCTGAAGTAGCGGTACACCGCGCCCGCCGAGAGGTCGGCCTCCTTCAGCACGTCCTGCATCGACGTGGCGTGGAAGCCGTTGCGGGCGAAGCAGAGCGCGGCGGCGTCGAGGATCTGACGGCGGCGGGCATCGAGGTGTTCCTGGGAGACGCGGGCCATGGTCCACAACGTAAAACGAATATTCATTCTTGACAAGTGGCCGCAGGGCGCGCACGGTGAATGAGAGGGAAAACGAACGATCCTTCTTTTAACTGTCCGGCTCCGCCGTCCGCCACTCGCAGGAGACACTCATGTCCGCCAGCCCCGACCGCCGCGTGATCGCGGTCATCGTCCTCGTGCCCGTGCTCGCGGCCCTGGCCCTGTGGGCCTTCGCCTGGCCGGCCGCCCGCACCGCGCCGCGCGACCTGCCCCTGGGCGTGGCGGGACCGCCCGCCGCGACGGCGCAGGCCGAGAAGCGGCTGGAGCTCCACGAGGGCGCCTTCGAGATCCACCGCTACGCCGACGAGGCCACGGCCCGGGACGCCATCGAGGACCGGACCGTGTACGGCGCCGTGGTGGTCACACCCCAGGGGCCCGAACTGCTCACCGCGTCCGCGGCCGGACCGGCCGTGGCCCAGCTGCTCCAGCAGGCCGTGACCCAGCAGGCCGCCGCCGAAGGCGCGCAGGTCAGGACGGTCGACGTCGTCGCCGCCCCGGAGAACGACCCACGCGGCGCGGGAATGACCGCCGCCGTACTGCCCCTCGCCCTGGCCGGCATCGCGGCGGGCGCGGTGGTCACCCTGCTGGGGCTGCGCGGCGTCCGGGCCGTGATCGCGCTGCTCGGCGCGTCCGCCCTGGTAGGGGTGGTCGCGGCCGGGATCGCACACAGCTGGCTCGGGGTGCTCACGGGCGACTGGTGGGCGGAGGCCGCCGTGCTCGGGCTGTCGGCACTGGCCGTCAGCGGCGCCGTCGCCGGACTCGCCGCCCTGATCGGCAACGCCGGCATCGGTATCACCGCGGCCGTGCTGATGCTCCTCGGCAACCCCTTCTCCGGAGCGGCCACGGCACCTCAGATGCTGCCGGAGCCGGCCGGGGCCATCGGCCAGTGGCTGCCCCCCGGCGCGGGTGCGACGCTGCTGCGCTCGGTGGCGTACTTCGACGGCGCGGCGGCGGCCGGCCCCGCCCTGACGCTGACGTGGTGGGCGGCCCTGGGCCTGGGCGCCGTACTGCTGGGCAGTTCGCTCAAGACGCGGAGGACCGCCGGCGAGCGCGCGACCGCCGGGCGGGAGCCGGCGCCCGTCGGCTGAGCCGTCGCCCGTCGGCTGAGCCGTCGCCCTGCAGGAAGCCGCCCGCGCACGGAAACGACCGTGCACCCCCGCTGTAGCGGACGGGGGTGCACGGTCTTCCGTCCGCCCGGCTCCGGACTACGCCGGGTTGGCCCCCCGGTGCTCCGCCGCGATCCCGAACCGCCGGTGTTCGCGAGGAGCGGACGCTACCTCTCGGACCGTGGAGACGGCGCTGATCACCTGCTCCTCGGCGGGCTCCGCGAGCTCCTGCGCCTCCTCGAGTCGCCGCAGGTCATCGGCTGAGACGAGGGCGACGAGGGGCTTGCCGTGCCGGGTGACGACGACGCGCTCGCCGGCGTACACCACGCGGTTGATCAGGTCGGCGAGCTCAGCCCTGGCTTGCGTCACCGGAATCTCGTAGGCCATGTGCCCATCATAACGTGACGTACGTCCTGTACATTTTTTACAGAGGAAGCTGTCGCCGGAGACAGCTCTGCCCGCGAGGAGGGGTTCCCCATGACCCGACCGTCCGCCCGTCACGTGCTGCCCGAGTTCACCGAACGCACGAGTTCCGGGCAACGGACCATGGACCCGTACTCGAAGCTGATGGAGGAGCGGATCGTCTTCCTCGGGGCGCCGGTGGACGAGATCTCGGCGAACGACGTGATGGCCCAGTTCATGTACCTCGAGCACCAGGCCCCGGACCGCGACATCCAGCTCTACATCAACTCCCCCGGCGGCGCGTTCCACGCGATGACGGCCCTCTACGACACGATGCGCTACGTCACGTGTGACGTGGAGACGGTCTGCCTGGGCCAGGCCGGGGCGGCCGCCACCGTGCTGCTGGCGGCGGGCACGCCGGGCAAGCGGTCCATGCTGCCGGACGCGCGTCTGGTGATCCATCAGCCCGCCCTGCCCGAGCCGGTCCAGGGGCAGGCCAGCGATCTGGCGATCCAGGCCGACGAGCTGATGCGGATCCGGACCCGTATGGAGGAGATGCTCGCGCGGCACACCGGCCGTACCCGGGAGCAGGTGAGCGAGGACATCGAGCGGGAGAAGGTCCTCACCGCCCAGGAGGCGGTGGAGTACGGCCTGGTGGACCGGATCGTCCCCAACCGCAAGGCCACCATGGCCGCGCCGACCGGAAGGTGAGCCGCCGGTGCTGCCGCCCGAACTGCCTCCACTGCCCGCCCTGACCCGCGCGGAGGCGGAGCTGATCGACCGTTACCTCGAGGTCGTGGACCTGCTCGGCCGGATCAATCCGGCGCTGCACGGCGACACCTATCGCGGACTGCGCGCGGCCCAGGCCCTGGTCGGCAAGGCGACCGCGCTGCGTGACGCGCTGGCCCTGATGCACCGGCGGGGCGAGACGGAACTGCACGCCGACACACTGGCCCGGGCGCTGCGGGTGCTGGACGGGGAGCGCCGCACCGCGCGCGTCACCCTGCCCCCGGAGTCCGTCGGTTGACGCGGATCCGGCCGATCCGACGGCCCCGGAGGCCCGCTCTGTGGACGTGACGTCCGGGCCTGAGTCGAAACGAGCCAAACGACGTACCGCTGTTCGGAGTAGACGGGACACCAATTTTTGGACCGTCACGGTTGCGCGGCGCACGGGACGGAGGGGCGGAATGGGACATTCCATCGCTGGTCCGGCGGTGCGCGGGGTGGTGGACACCCGCTCGAACACTGACGTGTCCACCCGAACGGGTGAGTGGTGAGTAACAACACAAATCCCCGGTTCCGTTGGGATTTCATGACAACCATCAGTCAAGATCCCTGACTGACGACAAGACCCCGCCACAGCGGCGGGGCGATCCGGGCGGACGCCGAGTCCTGCCGCCGCCTGGATGACCGGTCGACAGGAGTGGATCGGCAGGAGTGGAGGACCCAAGCACGACGGGTCGCCGGGACGGTCACGCCATGACCGGGCCCGAGCAGCCCTTGGGGTGAAGCCGCGTCAGCGGCCGGGCAACTTCGCCAGCCCGAATCCGACAGGTCATCCTTCACAGGCGGCTGACGAAGGGTTGCGCATGACTGCGCTCAATCGTGTCCCGTCGCTCATGGCCCGAGCCGGTACGGCCTCGGCCCTCACCATCGCCGCCGTGGGCGGCTCGATCGTGGCCCCGGGCTTCTCCTCCGAGGCAGCGGCCGCCACGCCGGCGACCAAGGCACTCCAGATAGCGGCCTCGAAGAAGGGATCGCCCTACAAGTACGGCGCCACCGGCCCGCACCGGTTCGACTGCTCGGGCCTGACGCTGTACTCGTTCAAGAAGGTCGGCAAGAAGCTGCCGCGCACGGCCGCCCAGCAGTACAACAAGACCCGCCACATCTCCGCCAAGAACCGCAAGGCGGGAGACCTGGTGTTCTTCCACTCGGGCCGGAACGTGTACCACGTCGGCATCTACGCGGGTAAGAACAAGCTCTGGCACTCCCCGAAGAGCGGGGACGTGGTGCGGCTGCAGAAGATCTGGACCAAGAGCGTCTGGTACGGGCGCGTGAAGTGATCCGCCCGGCGTGGGGGGGGGGGGGGGGGGGGGGGCCCCCCCCCCCCCCAAAGAGGGACCAACACCTTCCTAGGTGCTTTTCCTCCCCCTTTCCCAACCACCC
>NZ_JBWKHE010000004.1:0-167295 GCF_056433405.1 Streptomyces sp. NPDC044719 | reverse complement strand
CCTACCCCCCCCACACCCCCCCCCCCCCCCCCCTTCCCCCCCCCCCCCCCCCCCCCCCCCCCCCCCCCCCCCCCCCCCCCCCCCCCCCCCCCCCCCCACGCCGGGAGCGTGACACGCGCTTAAGTGGTTACTCGTCACGTCATGGCCGAGCACAGTCCCTGCACCGCACGCGGCGAGACCCCACTGCAGCGCGCCGACCGCAACTTCGTCGAGCTGCTCCAAGAGCTGCGGGTCACTCAGACGGGTGTACAGATCCTGTTCGCCTTTCTGCTGTCGCTCGCCTTCACCTCGCGCTTCTCGTCCCTCGACACCACCCAGCGGGTCACCTATGTCAGCACGCTGTTGCTGGCGGTCCTGGCCGCGGCGCTGTTCACCGCGCCTGCCGCGCTGCACCGCTCGCTCTTCCAGCAGGGTGCGAAGCCCCGCATCGTGCAGGTCTCTTCGCGACTGGCCACGACCGGCCTGATCGTCCTGGTGTTCGCCTTCAGCGGTTCCGTGCTGCTGGTGGTGGACGTGACGACCAGCAGGGCCGGAGGGATCGCCGCGGGGGTGGCGACCTTCCTGGTCTGCGTCGGACTGTGGGGTGTGCTCCCCCGGCTGGTGCGGCGGGCGGAGCTGCGGGAGGAGACGGACGGCGGCTGCGAGGAGCCGGAGCCCGCCGCTGTCGAGGAGACGGCGCCCCAGGGCACCGGCAGGATCCCCGCACCGCGTCGAGGAGGAGCGTCACGCCGGGAGGTGTCGCCGCGGCGCCGGTGACAGGCTCTGCGGGGAGGGGGCGCGGAGGACGTCGGTCGCGCCGGTGGGGGTGCGGGCGCTGAGGGCCGGCACGCCGCGCTGAGGCTACGGTTCCTGCTGTCCCGCCGCCGTCACGGGCTGGGCCGGGACGGTCCACGGAAGTTCGACGGAGATGGTCTTGCCGCCCTCACGGGTGGGGCGGATCCTGAGCCTGCCGCCGCATTCGGCGGTCAGCCAGCGGATGATGACCAGACCGCGGCCGTTGTCCTGCTGGACCGCGGCGGGGAGCCGTCTGGGCAGCCGCGGGTGGCTGTCCGTGACACCGATGCGCAGCCGTTCGTCGCGGTCGAGCGCGAGGTCCACCGTGAACGTGGGTGACTGCCCGAAGGTGTGCTGGACGGCGTTGGTGGCGAGCTCGGAGATGATGAGCCGGATGGTGTCGGACACTTCCGTGCCCGCCGGCAGGCCCCACTCCGCCAGCGTGTCCACCACGTGGGCACGCGCTGCGGAGACCGAGGCGGGATCGCTCGGCAGAGTGACGGATGTTTCCAAATGGTCTGCCATGGCGACGTCGTCCCTTTCCCACGGGACCGCAGCCCGACACGGAGCGGACGGTTCGAGTACGGTCCCGGACTGGTGCTTCGCCGCCAGAGTGCCACCAGAACACCCGCGAAGGGCGGCGATCCACCAAGATATGCATATATCTGTCGCTCAAAGCGGTGAACTCTACGACGCGAGACCGTATTTGGGTGGCTCGGAAGGAGTAAGGAGAAGCCCATGCAGCACGGTCCCGCGGTGCGCCGCCGGAAACTGGGCGCCGAACTGCGCGCGCTGCGCACCTCGGCGGGCCTCACCAGCGGTGAGGCGGCCCGGCTGGTGGGCTGGCACCAGTCCAAGGTCAGCCGGATCGAGACGGGCACGAGCGGGGTGAAACCGGCCGATGTGCGGTTACTCCTCGACGCCTACGGTGTGACGGACTCCCAACTTCGCGAGCTGCTCCTGGTATTGGCGGGGTCCGACGACAGGGGCGGCAGACACCACTGGTGGCACGCCTACCGCGGGGTGCTGCCGCCGACCTACCGGGACTTCATCAGCCTGGAGTCCCAGGCCACCACGATGCGCACGCTGGAGACCACCGTCGTCCCGGGCCTGCTCCAGACGCCCGAGTACGCGCGTGCGGTGACGAAGGCGGCGGTGGAGGGGCTGCCGGAGGACCGGCTGGACACGCTGGTCGAGGTGCGACTGGCCCGGCAGGACGTACTGCGCGCGGATCCGCCGCTGGAACTGAGCGCCGTCCTGGACGAGGCCGTGCTGCGGCGGGAGGTGGGCGGGCCCGGAGTCATGACCCGGCAGCTGGAACGGCTGGTCGAGGCGGCGCGCCTGCCCCAAGTGCGGCTCCAGGTACTGCCGTTCGCCGCGGGGGCGCACATCGGCGTCACCGGCCCTTTCGTTATTTTCTCATTTTCGAGCACTTCTGATCTGAACGTAGTTGTTCTCGACCACTTGACGAGTAGCCTCTACCTCGAACGGAAAGAAGACCTCCAGGCCTACACGGAGGCCTTCAACGCCCTTCAGATCCACGCCCTTTCGCCCGAGGACTCGTTGGATTACATCGCCGGGACAGCCGCCGGCGCGTAAGGAGGCACCATGCGTGCACTGCCTCGTCATGTTCCCTCAAGCATCGAACTGCACGGTGTGCGGTGGTTGCGCAGCAGCTACAGCACCGGCGCGAACAACTGCGTCGAGACCGCGTGTCCGCAGACCCCACCCTGGGCCGGACTGCTCGCCGTGCGCGACTCCAAGGACCCGGCCGGGCCCGCGCTGCTCTTCTCACCGAGGAGCTGGGCGGAGTTCACGGCCACGGTCGACCGCATCTGACCGTTTTTGATCGGTCCCTCACCGTTCAGTCCGTCATCGTGCGACGCCCGGCCGTGTCACGCCGACTCATGGCCGCGTCTCGCCGATCAGCCGTACAGCGCGTTCGATCTGTTCCCCGGTCAGGTCCGCGCGGGCGGTCAGCCTGAGTCGTGAGATGCCGTCGGGCACGGAAGGAGGACGGAAACAGCCCACGGCCAGGCCCGCCGCGCGGCACTCGGCCGCCCAGCGCACGGCGTCCTCGGGGGAGGGCGCACGCACCGAGACCACCGCGGCGTCCGGACGTACCGCTTCCAGGCCCGCGGCGGTCAGGCGTGCGTGCAGTTCGCTCGCCACCGCGCGGGCCCGTGCCGCCTGTTCCGGTTCGCGGCGCAGCAGTCGCAGGGCCGCCAGGGCCGCCCCCGCCGCCGCGGGGGCGAGTCCGGTGTCGAAGATGAACGTCCGCGCCGCGTTGACCAGGTGGTCGATGACCCGGGCGGGGCCGAGGACGGCTCCGCCCTGGCTGCCGAGCGACTTGGACAGCGTGAGCGTGACGACGAGGTCGTCGGCGCCCGCGAGCCCCGCGGCGTACGGGGCGCCGCGGCCGCCGTCGCCGAGGACACCCAGGCCATGGGCGTCGTCGACGACCAGACCTGCCCCGTGCTCCCGGCAGGCCGCGGCGAGGGCCGCGAGCGGGGCCGCGTCGCCGTCGACCGAGAAGACCGTGTCGGACACCGTGATCGCCGTGCCCACGTGTGCCGAGAGCGCCTTGCGCACGGCGTCCGGTTCGGCGTGCGCCACCACCTGGGTCGAGCCGCGGGCCAGCCGGCAGCCGTCGATGAGCGAGGCGTGGTTGCCCGCGTCGGAGACGATCAGTGAGCCGTGCGGGGCCAGCGCGGTGACCGCCGCGAGGTTGGCCGCGTAGCCGGAGGAGAAGACGAGGGCCGCCTCGGCACCGCAGAATTCGGCCAGTTCCGCTTCCAGTTCCGCGTGCAGTTCGGTACTCCCGGTGACGAGCCGGGAGCCGGTCGAACCGCCGCCCCAGACCCGCGCGGCACGGGCCGCGCCTTCGGTGACCTCGGGGTGCCGGGCCAGTCCCAGGTAGTCGTTGCTCGCCAGATCGAGGAGCGGTGAGGCCGCCGGACGGGGGCGCAGAGTCCGAACGAGTCCGGCGCGGCGGCGCACTCGCGCCTGCTCGTCGATCCAGCCGAACGCCATGGGTGGTCCTCCGGGAATTTTGTAGGCAGTGCACAGACACTAGCGGGACCACCAGCAGGTCAGTATGTGGCAATACCCACACCTCGAAGCGACTCTGTTGTGCGAACTCTCCTTGGCCCGGAGCGGGTCCGTAGGACAGGATCGGCTCTCATGGACCTGCTGAACACGCTGGTGGACAAGGGGCTTCGGCGCGAGCTGCCGACCCGCGAAGAGGCACTCGCCGTCCTCGCGACGTCCGACGACGACCTGCTCGATGTGGTGGCCGCGGCCGGGAAGGTGCGCCGGCACTGGTTCGGCCGACGGGTGAAACTCAACTATCTCGTCAACCTGAAGTCCGGCCTGTGCCCCGAGGACTGCTCCTACTGTTCGCAGCGGCTCGGCTCCCAGGCCGGGATCCTGAAGTACACCTGGCTCAAACCCGACCAGGCCTCCGACGCGGCGGCGGCCGGTGTGGCCGGGGGCGCCAAGCGCGTGTGCCTGGTGGCCAGCGGGCGCGGTCCGACCGACCGGGACGTGGACCGGGTCTCCGACACGATCAAGGCGATCAAGGAGAACAACGAGGGCGTCGAGGTGTGCGCCTGCCTCGGGCTGCTCTCCGACGGGCAGGCCGAGCGGCTGCGCGAGGCGGGAGCCGACGCCTACAACCACAACCTCAACACGTCCGAGGCGACGTACGGGGAGATCACGACCACGCACACGTACGCCGACCGGGTCGACACGGTCGGCAAGGCGCACGCGGCGGGCCTGTCGGCCTGCTCCGGGCTGATCGCCGGCATGGGCGAGAGCGACGAGGACCTCGTGGACGTCGTCTACTCGCTGCGCGAGCTGGACCCGGACTCGGTTCCGGTCAACTTCCTGATCCCGGTCGAGGGCACCCCGCTGGCCAAGGAGTGGAACCTCACCCCGCAGCGCTGCCTCAGGATCCTGGCGATGGTGCGCTTCGTGTGCCCGGACGTCGAGGTGCGCATCGCGGGCGGCCGGGAGGTCCATCTGCGCTCGATGCAGCCGGTCGCCCTGCACCTGGCCAACTCGATCTTCCTCGGCGACTATCTGACCACCGAGGGCCAGGCGGGCAAGGCCGACCTGGAGATGATCGCGGACGCCGGGTTCGAGGTGGAGGGCACCGACCAGGTGACGCTGCCCGAGCACCGGTCCGGCGGCTGCCACGACGGCGGCGGGGTCTGCGGCTCCGAGAATTCCGGAAGCTGCGGCTCCGGCGCCGCCCCGCAGGATTCCGAGCCCCGTACGGCCGCCGATGCCCGGACCGACCTGGTCGCGGTCCGCCGCCGGGGCGCCGGTACGGACCTCGCGCCCAATGCCTGAGCGGACGGCGCCCGAGCTGACGGTGCCCGAGCTGCTGGAGCTCGACCGGCGGCATGTGTGGCATCCGTACGGCCCGATGCCCGGACGGCAGGAACCACTGGTCGTGGAGTCGGCGAGCGGGGTGCGGATGCGGCTCGCCGACGGCTCGGGAGAACTGGTCGACGGCATGTCGTCCTGGTGGTCCGCGATCCACGGCTACAACCACCCGGTGCTCAACGAGGCCGCGCGCGGGCAACTGGGGCGGATGAGCCATGTGATGTTCGGCGGGCTCACCCACGAGCCCGCCGTACGGCTGGCGAAGCTCCTTGTCGACATGTCTCCCGAAGGCCTCGAGCACGTCTTCCTCGCCGACTCGGGGTCCGTGTCGGTCGAGGTCGCGGTCAAGATGTGCCTGCAGTACTGGCGTTCGCTGGGCCGTCCCGGCAAGCGGCGGCTGCTGACCTGGCGCGGCGGCTACCACGGGGACACCTGGCAGCCGATGTCGGTGTGCGATCCCGAGGGCGGGATGCACGACCTGTGGACCGGGGTGCTCCAGCGCCAGGTGTTCGCGGACGCGCCGCCCGCCGAGTACGACGAGGCGTACGCCGAGCACCTGCGCGGCATGGTCGAGCGGCACGCCGACGAGCTGGCCGCGGTGATCGTCGAGCCGGTGGTGCAGGGAGCGGGCGGGATGCGCTTCCACTCCCCCGCCTATCTGCGGGTACTGCGCGAGGCGTGCGACGCGCACGAGGTGCTGCTCGTGTTCGACGAGATCGCGACCGGTTTCGGCCGTACGGGCGCGCTGTTCGCGGCGGAGCACGCGGCCGTGACGCCGGATGTGATGTGCCTGGGCAAGGCGCTGACCGGCGGCTATCTGACCATGGCGGCGACGCTGTGCACCGCGCGGGTGGCCGACGGCATCTCGCGGGGCGAGGTGCCGGTGCTCGCGCACGGCCCGACCTTCATGGGCAATCCGCTGGCGGCGTCCGTGGCCTGTGCCTCGATCGAGCTGCTGCTCGGCCAGGACTGGCTCACGGAGGTCAAGCGGATCGAGGCGGGGCTGCGGGACGGGCTCTCGGCGGCCTCGGAGCTGCCCGGTGTGACGGACGTGCGGGTCCTCGGCGCCATCGGGGTCGTGCAGCTGGAGCACGCCGTGGACATGAAGGCGGCCACCGAGGCGGCCGTACGCGAGGGCGTGTGGCTGCGGCCGTTCCGCGATCTGATCTACACGATGCCGCCGTACGTCACGGGCGACGCCGACGTCGCGCGGATCGCGCGGGCGGTGTGCGCGGCGGCGCGGGAGGGATGACATGTCGGTACTGGTGATCACGGGCACGGGCACGGAGGTCGGCAAGACGGTCGTGACCGCCGCCGTCGCCGCGTCGGCGAGGGCGGCCGGCCGTTCGGTGGCCGTGCTGAAGGCCGCGCAGACGGGCGTACGCCCGGACGAGCCGGGGGACGCCGCCGAGGTCGCGCGGCTCGCGGGCGCCGTGACGACGGCCGAAATCGCCCGGTACCCCGAGCCGTTGGCGCCGGCCACGGCCGCCCGCCGGGCCGGTCGTACCCCGGTGCATCCGCAGGAGGTCGCGGAAGCCGCCGCCAAGCTGGCCACCGAGCACGATCTGGTGCTGGTCGAGGGGGCGGGCGGACTGCTCGTACGGTTCGACGCGGCCGGCGGCACGCTGGCGGACGCGGCCCGGCTGCTGTCGGCGCCGGTGCTGGTCGTGGTGTCGGCGGGGCTCGGTACGTTGAACACGACGGAGCTGACAGCACGCGAACTCCGCTCCCGTGGGCTCGACCTGGCCGGCATCGTGATCGGGAGCTGGCCCGCGGCTCCCGATCTCGCCGCGCGCTGCAATCTCGCGGACCTGCCGGACGTGGCCGGAGCGCCGCTGCTGGGCTCCGTTCCCGCCGGGTCCGGGGCCCTCTCCCCCGCCGCCTTCCGGTCGGCCGCGCCGCACTGGCTGGCGCCTCGGCTGGACGGTACGTGGGACGCGGAGGCGTTCCGGGTGCGGGAGGCGCCCCCGGCGTCCTGAGTCCCGGCGGGCGCGCGGTGAAACCGACGCGGACGTGATCGCGTGTTGAACTACGTACGTGATCACCTCCGGAGGGAACGCCTTGCACGCGACACACTCACGCCCGTCCCGCCGCACGGCCCTCGCCCTGGGCGCGGCCGCCGCTCTCTCGCTCGGCGGCGGCACGGCCCACGCGTTACCCGGTACGGCCGGCGCCACCGCACGGCTGAGGGAGCTCGAACGGGAGCACACCGCCCGGCTGGGCGTCTACGCCCGCAACCTGCGCACGGGCCGGACCGTGGCCTACCGGGCCGACGAACGCTTCCCGATGGCCTCGGTGTTCAAGACGCTGGCCGCCGCAGCCGTCCTGCGGGACCTCGACCGCGACGGCGAGTTCCTGGCCAAGCGCGTCCGCTACACCCAGGACTACGTCGAGAAGTCGGGGTACTCCCCCGTCACCGAGAAGAACGTCGCGACCGGTATGACCGTCGCCGAGCTCTGCGACGCCACCATCCGCTTCAGCGACAACACCGCCGGCAATCTGCTGCTCGTGGAGCTGGGCGGCCCGACCGCCGTCACACGCTTGTGCCGTTCGATCGGTGACGGGGTCACCCGGCTCGACCGGTGGGAGCCCGAGCTCAACTCCGCGGAACCCTGGCGCCTGACCGACACGACCTCCCCGCGCGCCATCGGGCTGACCTACGCCCGTCTGGTGCTCGGCGACGCGCTGGAGCCGAGGGACCGCGCGCGGCTCACCGACTGGCTGCTGCGCAACACCACCAGCACCGAGAAGTTCCGCAAGGCGCTGCCCGCCGACTGGCTGGTCGCCGACAAGACCGGCGGAGGACGGTACGGCAGCAACAACGACGTGGGCATCACCTGGCCGCCGGACGGTTCGCCGATCGTGATGTCCGTCCTGACCACCCAGCCGGAGGAGGACGCCCCGGCCGACAACCCGCTGGTGGCCGAGGCAGCCGCGTTGCTGGCGTCGGAACTCGGCTAGGACGCGGGGTGAGGGGTGGCCGGTCGGGGGACGCCTGGCTCGTCGCGGGCGCCGTCGGTGTCGCCGGGCTGCTGGCCCTGCACTCCGCCGTGCCCAACGGGGTCGGGCGGCTCGGAAGCCTCCTGGAGACGTTCCTGCCGTGGCCGGGTGTGGCCGTGCCTGTGCTCGGTGGCCTCGCCGCGCTCAAGCGGTCGAAGGCGGGGCTGCTCGCCTGCCTGGCCCCGGTGGCCGTCTGGCTCTGGATGTTCGGCGGGCTGTGGTTCTCCTCGCCCCCGGAGTCCTACGACCTGACGGTCGTGCAGCACAACGTGGCCGATGACAACGCCGACCACTCCGGCACCGCTCGGGCTCTGCGCGCCTCGGGTGCGGAGCTGGTGGCCGTCGAGGAGCTGACGCCCGCCGCACGGCCCGCCTACCAGGACGTCCTGGGCGCCTTGCGGCCACACCGGGCGGTCCACGGGACGGTGGGTCTGTGGTCGGCCTGGCCCCTGTCGGACGTACGGCCCGTGGACATCCGGCCGGAGGGCTTTCCGGAGAGCTGGCAGCGCGGCCTGCGGGCCACGGTGTCCGCACCCGGTGGAAAGCTCGCCGTGTACGTGGTCCATCTGCCGTCCGTCCGTCTGGGCCCGACGGGTCTGACGTCGGCGGCCCGTGACGAGAGCGCGGCACTGCTCGGGGCACGGATCGCGGACGACCCGGCCGACCGGCTGCTGCTGGTCGGCGACCTCAACGGCACGGTGCAGGACCGGGGGCTCGGGCCGCTCACCTCCCGGCTGGACGCCCCTCCTTCGGGGTTCGCGTTCAGCTGGCCGGCCTCTTTTCCGGTGGCGCGGATCGACCAGGTGCTGGGGAGAGGGGCCGAGGTGACGGAGGTGTCCGCCCTGGACGCCACCGGGAGTGATCACCTTCCGGTGCTCGGCCGGGTCCGTCCGGGCTAGCCGGGATGGCGGCGGCAGGGGTGCGCGGGGGCCCCGCGGGGGACAATCCCCGTAGGTCCGCCTAGCAGGGAGGTCTCCATGCCGCTCCGCTCCGGCAAGGTGCCGCGGGATGCCGTGCACCATCCGCTGTTCGCCCGCTGCTACGCCCGGGTCAGCGTCACCGCCGAGACCCGGATGGGCGTGGGCCGGATGCGCGAGAGACTGCTCGCCGGGCTGTCCGGGCGGGTGCTCGAGATCGGCGCGGGCAACGGTCTGAACTTCGCGCACTACCCGGGCACCGTCTCGGAGGTCGTGGCCATCGAGCCGGAGCGGCGGCTGCGGCAGCTGGCCGTGGAGGCCGCCCTGCGCGCCGAGGTGCCGGTGGACGTGGTGCCGGGTGCGGCCGAGGCGCTGCCGGTCAAGAGCGAGGGCTTCGACGCGGCGGTGGTGTCGCTGGTGCTGTGCAGTGTGCGGGACGTGCCCCGGGCGCTCGGGGAGCTCCGGCGGGTGCTGCGGCCGGGCGGCGAGGTGCGGTTCTTCGAGCACGGCCGGGGCGGCGGCCGGGTGATGACCTTCAGCCAGCGCGCGCTGGACCGGACGGTGTGGCCGGTTCTGAGCGGGGGCTGCCATCTGTCGCGGGAGCCGGTACGGGCGCTGCGCGACGCCGGTTTCGAACTCGGCCCCTACCGGCAGGTGCTGATGCCGGAGCAGGGGCCGGCCCTGCCCGCGTCCTACTGCGTACTGGGCACGGCATGGCGCCCGGTCAGCTCCTAGTCACAGGCTCCACTGGCGCAGCTCCCGCTCGATGTCCCGCACCGACGCCTCGCCGCTCTTGACGAGCTTGGCGAGGTCGCGGACCTGCTCGGGCGAGGTGACGACCTTGGCGCCGCTGGCCACGAGATACGCGTAGGCGACGGCGGAGGCGAACAGCGCGTTGGAGCGCTCCAGCGCGGGGACGTGGATCAGGAGCTGGAGCAGCGCCGCGGCGCGGGCGTGCGGGCTGTCGTAGACGGGGACGTCGAATATGGCGGCCTGGTGGCGTGCGACGGCGGCGACGAGGGCTCCCCAGTCGGTGACCTGGGGGTCTCCCGGGGTCTTGTGCTCGGCGAGCATCAGCAGCCAGGCGAGATCGATCTGGAGGTTGTTCAAGGGATCAGTGACGACCTTCGCGCGTGCCCTCCCGGTCCCCGCCGAACTCCTCGGCGAAGACGGACTCGTACTGCTTCATGAAGTCGGCGGCGGCCTCCACGAAGGTGTGGCCCACCTCGCCGGTGTCCTGTCTGACCAGCTCTTCGATGTAGCGGTTGACGCTCATGCCGCGGGCCAGGGCGCGTTCGCGGGCGGCCCGGGCAGTGCCCTCGTCCACTCGCACGTTCAGCTGGGTCTTCGCCATACCTCGACGCTAGCGCGGAGACGCTAGCACCGGCAAGGCCGGGACTCCGACTCGCGGAGGATACCGAGTGTGGGCCGCGTCACATTACCCTCGGGCAAGACGACGCAGTCCGGATATCCACCCGAGGAGGCGGCCTTGTCCACACCTGCTGCGGAGCACGCCCCCGGCCTCCCGTCGGCCGACGGGATCGCGGCCCGCGCCCGCGGTCTGACCAAGGCGTACGGCTCCGGCGAGACGACCGTGCTCGCGCTGGACTCGGTGGACGTGGATGTCGCGCGGGGCCGGTTCACCGCCGTGATGGGGCCGTCGGGCTCCGGGAAGTCCACGCTGATGCACTGCCTGGCGGGGCTCGACACCGTCTCGGCCGGCCAGGTGTGGCTCGGCGACACGGAGATCACGGGACTGAAGGAACGCGAGCTGACGCGGCTGCGCCGGGACCGGATCGGATTCATGTTCCAGTCGTTCAACCTCATCCCCACCCTGAACGCGCTGGAGAACATCACCCTGCCCATGGACATCGCGGGCAGGAAGCCCGACGAGAAGTGGCTGGACCAGGTCATCGACACCCTGGGCCTGCGGGACCGGCTCAGTCACCGGCCGTCGCAGCTCTCCGGCGGCCAGCAGCAGCGCGTGGCCTGTGCGCGGGCTCTTGCCTCGCGGCCCGAGCTGATCTTCGCGGACGAGCCGACCGGCAATCTCGACTCGCGGGCCGGTCTGGAGGTGCTCGGCTTTCTGCGCGAGGCGGTGGACCAGCTGGGCCAGACGGTCGTCATGGTCACCCACGACCCCGGCGCCGCCGCCCACTCGGACCTGGTGCTCTTCCTCGGGGACGGGCGGATCGTCGACGAGATGCCGCGGCCGACGGCGGAGGCCGTGCTGGAGCGCATGCGCCTCTTCACCGGGGGTGCCCCCCAGACCCCCGGGTTCGACACGATCCGCACCCGGTTCGAGGACACCCCGGCCGCCGAGGAGAACTGACCCGTGCTCAAGGCGACCCTGAGAAGCTTCCTGGCGTACAAGGGGCGGCTGCTGCTCTCCGCGCTCGCCGTTCTGCTGTCCGTCGCGTTCGTCGCGGGCAGCCTGATCTTCTCGGACACGGTCAGCCGTACGTTCGACCGGCTGTTCGCCTCCACCGCGGCCGATGTCACGGTCAGCCCGAAGGAGGGCCTCGACGAGGCGGTGCCCTCCGGCCGGACGGCCACCCTGCCGGCCGCGCTCGCCGCACGCGTGCGGCAGGTCGACGGGGTCGCGGCGGCCCGGCCAGAGGTGGACGTGGAGGGCCTCACGGTCGCCGACGAGGACAACGAGCCGGTGGGCCCGACCACCGGGGCTCCCACGCTCGGCACCGCCTGGAACCCGACCGAGCGCAGCCCCGTGGAGCTGACCTCCGGCCACGCCCCGCGCGGTCCGGCCGAGGCGCTGCTCGACTCGGAGACCGCCGGCCGCAAGGACGTGCGCATCGGGGACACCCTCACCGTGATCGCGCCGCCCGGGTCGTTCAAGGTCCGGGTCGTCGGCATCGTCACGTTCACCACCACCAACCCCGGCGCCGCCCTGGTCTTCTTCGACACCCGGACCGCGCAGACGAAGCTGCTGGGCAGCCCGGGGGGCGCCACCAGCATCGCGGTCGACGCGGCGGAGGGCGTGAGCGACGCGCAGCTCAAGCAGCGCGTGGCCGCCGCGCTGGGCGCGCACACCTACGACTTCAGGACGGCCGGCGAGCAGGCCGAGTCGGACGTCGAGCAGCTGGGCGGATTCCTCGACGTCATCAAGTACGTGATGGTCGGGTTCGCCGGGATCGCCGTGCTGGTGGGCGTGTTCCTGATCGTCAACACCTTCTCCATGCTCATCGCCCAGCGCACCCGCGAGCTGGGGCTGCTGCGCGCGCTCGGCGCCGACCGGCGCCAGGTCCGCCGCTCGGTCCTCGTCGAAGCCCTCCTGCTCGGTCTGGTCGGCTCCACGCTGGGGCTCGCGGCCGGGATCGGGCTGGCGGCCGGGCTCATCGAACTGATGGGCCTGCTCGGCATGAACATCGACGCCGGCGAGATGGTCATCGGCTGGGTGACGCCCGTGACGGCGTACGTCGTCGGACTCGGGGTCACCTTCGTCGCCGCGTACCTCCCGGCGCGGCGGGCCGCGGGGGTCTCGCCGATGGCCGCGCTCTCCGACGCCGAGGTCGCCGGGGTGGGCCGGCCGCTGCGGGTGCGCGCGGTGGCGGGCGCGGTCGTCGGGGCGGCCGGGGCCGCGGCGCTCGCGGGGTGCGCGGCGGCGACCCGGACCTCGTCGGCGGCGTCGCTGCTGGGGCTGGGTGTCGTCCTGACCCTGATCGCCACCGTGATCGCGGGTCCGCTGCTGGTGCGCCCGGTGATCCGCGTGCTCGGCGCGGCCTTCCCCGCGCTGTTCGGGTCGATCGGCCGGATGAGCCAGCGCAACGCCCTGCGCAACCCCCGCCGTACCGGGGCCACCGCGGCGGCCCTGATGGTGGGTCTCGCCCTGGTGGGCGGGATGTCGGTGGCGAGCGCCTCGATGACCAGGTCGTTCGACCAGCAGATCGACAAGACGCTGGGCGCCGACTTCGTGATCCAGAACACCAACTTCCTGCCGTTCCCGAAGGAGGTCACCGACGAGGTGCGCGGCACCGACGGGGTGGGCCTGGTCGTGCGGGGGCGGTTCACACCGGTCGCGGTGCGGCTTCCGGACGGCGACCGCGTGGAGACGACCGCCGCGGGCTACGATCCGCGGCTCGACGAGGTCGCCAACATCACCTACGCGCAAGGGGACTCCGCGGCGGCGCTCGCGGCCGGGCACCTGGCCATGGACCGGGAATTCGCGCGCGACCACGACGTACGTGTGGGCAGCACCGTCCCGGTGGAGTTCCAGGGCGGACGCAGAGCCGAGCTGACGGTCGGTGCCCTCACCGACCAGGACTCCGCCGAGGGGTTCGGCACACAGGGCGGGCTCTACTTCGGCCTCGCCACCCTGGAGCGGTACGCGCCGGGCGGCCAGGACTCGGCGGTGTACGTCAACGCCGCCCCCGGCACGAGCGACGACGAGCTGCGCGCGCACCTGGAGCGCACCCTGGATCCGTACCCGCAGGTGCAGGTGCGGGACCTGGCCGACTACAAGCAGCTGGTGCACGACCAGATCGCCGTCCTGCTGTACCTGGTGTACGCGCTGCTGGGGCTGGCGATCATCATCGCGGTGCTCGGTGTGGTCAACACCCTCGCCCTGTCGGTCGTCGAGCGCACCCGGGAGATCGGGCTGCTGCGGGCGATCGGGCTGGCCCGGCGTCAGCTGCGGCGGATGATCCGGCTGGAGTCGGTGGTGATCGCGGTGTTCGGCGCGGTCCTGGGGCTCGCGCTGGGGCTGGTGTGGGGCGTGTGCACCCAGCAGGTGCTGGCGCTCCAGGGCATGACGGCCCTCGCGATCCCGTGGGGCACGATCGTCGCGGTGGTGATCGGCTCAGCGGTGGTGGGCGTGGTGGCCGCGCTGCTGCCGGCGTTGCGCGCATCCCGCATGAATGTACTGGCGGCCATCGCGCACGAGTGATGGAATCGCGGCAGTCGCTCAAGTCCCTTCACGGTGAGGAGAGTTCATGCCGCGCCCGTTCCGTTTCGGAATCAACATGCTCACGGCCGCCCCTGGCGAGGAGTGGCGCGCCAAGTGCCGCCGGGCCGAGGAGCTCGGCTACGACGTGATCCTCGTCCCCGACCATCTGGGCATGCCCGCGCCCTTCCCCGCGCTGGTGGCGGCGGCCGAGGCGACCGAGCGGCCGAGGCTCGGCACCTTCACGCTCAACGCCGGATTCTGGAATCCGGCGCTGCTGGCCCGCGAGGTCGCGACGACGGACGCGCTGACGGGCGGGCGTCTGGAGCTCGGGATCGGCACCGGCTACGCACGGGAGGAACACGAGTCGGCCGGGCTGCCGTTCGGCTCGCCGGGCGAGCGGGTGGACCATCTGCGGCGCACCGTAGAGGAGTTGGAGCGCCTGCTGGCCTCCGAGGAGCACCAGCCGCAGACGGCGCAGCGGCCACGGGTGCCGCTGCTGGTCGGCGGGAACGGCGACCGGATGCTGCGGCTGGCCGCCGAGCACGCCGACATAGCGGCGTTCACCGGTGCGCGCACGGCACCCGGCAGCACGACGGGGCAGTTGACACCGATCAGCGCGGACGATCTCGAGGAGCGCGTGGCACGGTATCTGAAGTTCGCGGAGGGCCGCGCGGAGCCGGCCGAGCTGAATCTGCTCGTGCAGGTGGTGATCGGCACCGAGGACCGCGAGGCCGCCATCCAGCCGTTGCTGGACCACGTACCGGGCCTGACGGCGAATGAGGTGCTGGAGCTTCCCGTCACCCTGGTCGGCACGCTGGACGAGATCACCGACCAGGTCCTGTCCCGGCGCGAGCGCTACGGCTTCACGTACCTGACCATCCTGGAGCCGTACATGGAGGCGTTCGCGCCGGTCATCGAACGGTTGCGCGGACAGGCCGGCTAGCGCGTCACACGGTGGCGAAGGTAGACGACTCTCGAAGCGAAGGTGCGGCTCTCGACGAGTTCGAGATCCACCCGGCGCTCGTGCCGGGGGAAGTACGGGATGCCACCGCCGACCAGCACCGGATAGACCATGGTCCGGTACTCGTCGATCAGGCCCGCCCCGGCCGCCTCGGCGGCGAGAGTCGCACCGCCGATCGCGATCTCACCCTCCCCCGGCTCGGCCCGCAGCCGCTCGATCTCCTCCGCCACGCCGCCGGAAGCCAGGCGGGCGTGGCCCTGCACCGTGGACAGCGTGGTGGAGAACACCACCTTGGGGAGCGGCTTCCAGAGCGCGGCCCATTCGTGCCCCGCGTCGTCGAGCGAGGGATCCTGGTCGGCGGTCTCCCAGTACAGCATCGTCTCGTACAGCCGCCGTCCCATCAGGTGGACGCCGACCCCTCGGATCTCGTCGATCCAGAAGCGAAAGACCTCCTCGGGCAACCCCCAGTCGAAGTCGCCGTCCGGCCCGGCGATGTAGCCGTCGAGTGACACGCTCATCGAATAGGTCACGCTGCGCATCAGCAGTCCTCCTCGGTGTCGGGTTCGACAGTACGACCGCCGTACGCCGCGGGACCCGTCGCGACTCGCGGGATCCCCGGGCCGAGCCGGCCGGGCCGGCCGTGCCGGATCAGCGGCAGGTATAGGCGAAGGACGCGGACGCCGTGTGCCGGCTGGGGGACGTGATGACCAGCCGCGCTGTCGCCTTGCTGGTGCCCTTGCCGTGGAAGGTCCACAGCAGGCGGAGGCGTGTCTCGTCCTGTCCTGTACCCAGCCGCTCTTCGCGCGGACCCGAGGCGGTGCCGTCACTGCGGTGCCACTCATAGGTGAGCGTGCCGGCCGCCCCGTTGGTTCCCACCACCGCCACCACCTCGGCTGTCCCGTCGCACTGGACGACGCTGCTCGTCCGTGCCGTCACCTGGGTGATCCGCAGGTCCGCCGTCTGACGTTGCCAGAACAGCCAGGCCAGCACGATCGCCAGGACGGCCGCCGCCAGGCGGTATCTGCGGAGCCGGTGCAGTCGGCCGCGGGGCTGCTGCCGGCTCTTGTGCCGCGCCGTGCCGCGCCAGGTGTCGACGGCGGTGTCCGTCAGCCCCAGGGGCGGGACGCCCGGTCCAAAGTGCAGGACCTCGGACTCGGGCGCCGGCTCGGTACTGGTCCAGTGGTCGTCGAGGACGGTCGGAACGTAGGTGGCGTCGTCGTCGACGTCCCTGATGGTCGGTTGCACATCCGGGTCCTGCAGGGTCGGCTCCAGGCCCGGATCCGGTAAGTCCCACGGCACCACCGGACGCTCGCCGTGGTCCGTCATCCTCGCCCCTCCGTTCAGCTCGCTCTCACAGGCTCCGGTGGACCGGCATCAGCCGGGCTCGCCCTCGACGGCCGCCGGAGCGCCTTGCCGCGGGGTCACTTGGGGCGTCGAAGCGGAACCCGTGCCGGCGCCGCCGGCGGAGTTGCCGGTGCCGGTGCTGCTCTGGCTGGTGGTGCTGAGCGACTGCGAGCTGGAGATGAGCTTCGAGCTCTCCTGCGCACCGGCAGTGGCGCCGGTGTCAGTGCCTGGGCCCACGTTGGCGCCTTGATGGGTGCCGGGGTTGTGCGTCCGGTGGTTGCCCGGTCCAGGGTTGCCGGTCCCGGGGTTGCCCGGTCCGGGGTTGTCCGGCCCGGGGTTGCCCGTCCCCGGGTTGTCCGGCCCGGGGTTGCCCGTCCCCGGGTTGCCCGGTCCTGGGTTGTCCGGCCCGGGGTTGCCCGTCCCCGGGTTGCCCGGTCCAGGGTTGTCCGGCCCGGGGTTGCCCGTGCCCGGGTTGCCCGGTCCTGGGTTGTCCGGGCCGGGGTTGCCACCCGTCCCCGGGTTGCCCGGTCCAGGGCTGTCCGGCCCGGGGTTGGTGCCCGTCCCCGGGTTGCCCGTCCCGCCGTTCCGCTCGTCGGTGTTCCCACCGCCAGGGGGGTTCGTGCCGGTGTGATCGGTGTCGTTCTCCGAGCGGGTGTTCTCGTGGGTGCGGTCGGTGTCGGCCCGGGTGCCGGTCTCCACGTGGCCGCGGGTCTCGGTGTCGCCGGTGCTGGTGCCGTCTTCCGTGCCGGTACCCGCGTCGGGGTTCGTTCCGGTGTCGCCGTCCCCCCTGTTCCTGACCGTGTCGGAGCCGGTGTCACCCGTCTGGGCCCTCGGCTCCGGGCCGCTGTCCTGCGCGCCAGACGTGCCGGTGCTGCCGGAGTCCAAAACCGGCCCGCTCGTGCGGCTGGGCTCGGCGCTCCGCGCCTCCTCCGCCGAACCGGTGTCCTTCCGTACGTCGAGCGTGGTGACGGCCTGCGCGTGAGCACCAGCGTGCGCTTCGGGCCCACCCGTCCAGCCGCTGGGCGCCAGACTCAGCAGCCCCGCCACCGCCACCGCGGCCGCGCCGGTGAGCACATCGCCCCGCCTGTGCAGCCGACCGCGGCGCCGTGCGGTCAGCACGGTACGGGCCAGTTCGGCCGAGGAGCCCACCAGACGAGCGTCCAGGCGTGAGATCGCCGGTGGCACCAGGGCCGCCGCCACCGCGGCCAGCCGACTCTGGCCGCGTTCCTCCCAGTCGGGTCCGTACGCGTTCCCGGCCACCCACTCCAGTTCCCGCAGGAAGTCGAGGGCATTCGGGGGCCGGAGCGCCGGGTCCTTGGCCATGCCGTAGCGGATCAGCCCGCGTACCTCTCCCGGCACCCGGTCGACGGGCACGGGCTCCTCGGCGTGCTGGCGCAGGAAGTCATAGGGTTCCGGCCCCTCGAACGGGCGCACGCCGGTAAGGCACTCGTAGAGGGTGGCGGTCGCCGCATACACATCGCCGGCGGGGGTGGCGGCCTCCATTTTCCACTGTTCCGGAGGCATGTAGGCACAGGTACCGCACAAGTCGTGGCGGTCGCCGGTGCGCGCGGCAATTCCGAAGTCCACCAGCTTGGTCCGGCCGTCCCAGTTCACCAGCACGTTTTCGGGCTTGTAGTCGCGGTGCACCACGCCGACGCCGTGCGCGGCGGCCAGCCCGAACAGGGACCCTTTCAGCACCACGAGTGCGGCCTCGGGATGTGTGGGTCCCTTCTTCAGGAGGGCGCGGAGTGCGGCGCCGTAAACGAGTTCCATGACGATGGCCGCGCCCTGCTCGGCTTCGACGTACTCGTAGAGACGGGTCACATGAGGCGATGTCAGGTCACTGAGAAGCCGCGCCTCGGTTCGCAAAGCAGTGCGAAATTCCGACTTCGAACACAGTTCCTCATTGAGGTACTTGATAGCGACGTTCCGGCCGGTCGCGACATGGCGGGCGACCACCACCCGACCGCTACCGCCTTTGCCCAGCTTCTTCAGATCGACATAGCCAGGGACGGTCCATGAATCGCCACCCCAGCCCCCTTTACACCCGTCGCGCTCACTCGCTCCTGTCACAGTTCCCCCTGAAGTTCAGTCGTACGGAGGCTTCTCCGGCAAGAATTCTCCCAACGGGAAAAGATCCAATGCGGCGAAAAATTTCACAGTTCTGCAACCGTTATCGCTGACGTTAATTCAAGCAGCAGCGACGAAAGGGCTTTTGATGCGGCGGGGCAGAACTGTGATGCGCTTGTGGTGGTTGCGGGCCGGTATTTTGCTCCAGCTCGGGGCCCGGAGGACCTCACGGCCACGCCAGAGCGCGACCCTCGGGGGTGTCCACACGACACCTTCCGGACAGATCCAGTGAGCCGCCGCCCTCCCGGGACCCCTGATCCGCTCCAGGGCCACACCCGTAAGAAGGCCCGCATGACGCGTTCTCGCACGTGCGCGGCCTGCACACCTGACAGCTGCCCAGAGGGTCGGCGTCGCGGCGGCCGTGGGTGGTCACCGGTCGGTGGATCTTGCCTCAAACCTTGAACACAAATTGCACACACCCTCTCTCCATACTGGCCCCGATGGTCTAGATTGACCGTGCTTCAGCTGTTCGGGCACGAGGCGACCCTTAATGATCTATAGGTCCGGCGCTGCACAAAGCCAGTTGGGACGGGCGAGTCCGCTGCCGCCGGGGTGGGTTGTTGAGGCAGCTCCGCAAGGGCTGGGATGTCATGCGCACGACGAGGGGGCGGGGGCCTCCCCGGGGGACGAACGGCACGGGGGGAGGGGGCCTCCTGGGGGGAGGCACAGTGTTGGGCGAACACGTCGAACCACTGGTGAACTGGGGGGTTCTGTGCGGCAAGGGGGATTAGCCAGCCCGTATCCGTCAGCGCGCGGGCGTCTGGCGGACGGGGCGATCAGCCGGCCCGCGATCGATTGGGAGCAGCGGTACCGCCGTACCGTGATCATCAGCGATACCGTGGCCACCGCCTTCGTGGTGGCGGCCATCGGCAACTTCTTCGGGGCGCGGGACGCGGCCAACTGGCACGAGAAGTGGGGAATCCTCGCCTTCGGCACCGAGCTGCTGGTGCTGGGGGCGCTCACGGTGGGCCGGGCGTGGGCTCCGGCGGTGCTCGGCCAGGGCGCTGAGGAATTCCGCAGGCTCGGACGCTCGCTGTTCGCGGCGACCGTCGTACTGGCACTCGGGGGCATCGCCCTCACCTCGCGCAACATCAAGCTCTGGATCTTCGTCGCGATCCCCGCGATCGCGCTCGTCACCATGACCGCGCGCTATCTGCTGCGCCTCGGGCTGCACAAACAGCGGAAGGAAGGCCGGTGCCTGAGACCGGTGCTCGCCGCCGGCAGCCCGGCCACCGTGCACGACCTGATCACCCGGACCCGCAAGTTCCCGCACCTCGGCTGGCGGGTGGACGCGGTCTGCACGACGGACGGTCTCGGGATCGACGGTGATCAACTGGACGGAGTGCCGGTCGTCGGCCGGCTGGCGGACGTCGCGGGCCACGTCCGCCGCGACGGCTACCGGGTCGTCGCGGTCACACCGGACCCGCACTGGTCGCCGGACCGGCTGCAGCGGCTGGCCTGGAACCTCGAGGGCAGCGACGCCGAGATGGTCGTGGCCCCCGTGCTGATGGAGGTGGCCGGCCCACGGCTGCACATCGACGCGGTGCTCGGGATCCCGCTGCTGCGGGTCAGCCTGCCGGCCTTCACCGGGGGCCGCCGCGTGGTCAAAGGGGTCGTCGACCGAGTAGGCGCAACGTTTCTGCTGGTGCTGTTCGCCCCGTTGATGGTGTTCGTCGGGCTGCTCGTGCTGATGGACAGCCGGGGCGGGGTGTTCTACCGCCAGCGCAGGGTGGGCAAGGACGGCCGCGAGTTCACCATTCTCAAGTTCCGCACCATGGTCGCCGGGGCGCACGGGGCACGTGCCGAGCTGGCCGACCGCAACGACGGCGCAGGGCTGCTGTTCAAGCTCCGCCGGGATCCGCGGGTGACCCGGGTGGGAGCGGTGCTGCGCCGGTACTCGCTCGACGAGCTTCCGCAGTTGTTCAACGTGCTCACCGGATCGATGTCGCTCGTCGGTCCGCGGCCGCCGTTACCTGAGGAGTCCGCGGCGTACGGCCCGGACATCCGGCGGCGGCTGCTGGTCAAGCCCGGACTCACCGGCCTGTGGCAGATCAGCGGACGCAGCGACCTGTCGTGGGAGGAGGCGGTCCGGCTGGACCTGCGGTACGTGGAGGACTGGTCGCTGGCCCTGGACACGGTGATCTTGTGGAAAACGCTACGCGCGGTGCTCCACGGGCACGGGGCTTACTGATGCGCGGGGGGAAGCGGCGGGGCGGTCCCGCCGGCGCGCTGAGCGCAGGCCGCAAGGGCCTGCCTGGGGGGAGGAACGGGTCTTGAGAGTCAGTGTTTTCGGGCTCGGCTACGTGGGCTGCGTGTCGGCCGCGTGCCTGGCCGACATGGGCCACGACGTCATCGGGGTGGACGTCAACCAGGTGAAGGTCGACCTGGTCAACGACGGCAAGGCCCCGGTGGTCGAGGAACGGATCGGCGATCTCATCGCCGAGGTCGTGCGGACCGGAGCGTTACGCGCCACCGGTGACGTGCGCGAGGCGATCATGGACAGCGAAGTGTCACTGGTCTGCGTGGGTACGCCGTCGGAACCCAACGGCAGCCTGTGCACCACGTACTTGAAGCGGGTCACCGAGGAGATCGGCGCCGCGCTGGCCGAGAGGGCCGGGCGGGGAGGCCGGCACACCGTGGTGTTCCGCAGCACCATGCTCCCGGGCACCTGCCTGAACCTGCTGGTGCCGATCCTGGAGAAGTCCGTCGGCGGCACGGCCGGGGTGGACATCGGGGTCGCGGTCAACCCTGAGTTCCTGCGCGAGGGCACCAGCGTCCGGGACTTCTTCGACCCGCCCAAGACCGTCATCGGCGAACTCGACCCGGCGAGCGGCGATGCCGTGATGGCGCTGTACGAGGGCCTGCCCGGCGAGGTGTTCCGGGTGCCGGTCCCGACGGCCGAGGCGATCAAGTACGCGGACAACGCCTTCCACGGGCTCAAGATCGGCTTCGCGAACGAGCTGGGCGCGGTGTGCCAGGCGCTCGGCGTGGACTCGCACCAGGTGATGGACGTCTTCCTGGCCGACCGCAAGCTGAACATCAGCCCCGCCTATCTGCGGCCCGGCTTCGCCTTCGGTGGCTCCTGCCTGCCCAAGGACCTGCGCAGCCTGGTCCACGCGGCGCGGCGGGCCGACGTCTCGGTGCCCATCCTCGCCCATGTGCTGCCCTCCAACTCCGACCATCTGCAACGCGCGGTGGAGCTGGTCGAGCGCACCGGCAGGCGCCGGGTGGGCCTGTTCGGGCTGTCCTTCAAGCCCGGCACCGACGACCTCCGGGAGAGCCCGCTCGTCGAGCTGGCGGAGAGGCTCTTCGGCAAGGGGTACGACCTGAAGATCTACGACGCCAACGTGAGCCTCTCCCGGCTGATCGGCGCGAACCGCGAGTACATCGAGACCCGGCTGCCGCACCTGGCGCAGCTGCTCGCCGATTCGGTCGACGAGGTGCTGGAGCACGCCGAGGTGTGCCTCGTCGGGAGCAGCGATCCGGCCGTGCTGTCGGCGCTGCCCCATGGCGACGGCACGGTGATCGTCGATCTCATCCGCCTTCCCGACGCCGAGGCGCGCCGGGCCGAACCGGGGTACGTGGGCCTTGCTTGGTGACAGATCGCCGGATGACACGGCCGGCGGCGAGGGGACGAACCGGCGCGCGCTGATCCTGGTGGAGAACCTGTCGGTGCCGTTCGACCGGCGGGTGTGGCAGGAGTGCACGACGCTGCGCGACGCGGGCTGGGAGGTGCACGTCATCTGTCCCCGGGGGAACAAACGGGACACGGAGCCGGAGGCGGTGATCGACGGGGTGCGGATCCACCGCTATCCGTTGCGCGCGGCCACCGGAGGCCCGGCCGGCTACCTGCGGGAGTACGGATCGGCGTTGTGGCACACGGTCCGGCTGGCCCGGAAGGTCGGCCCGGTCGACGTGGTCCACGCCTGCAACCCGCCCGACCTGCTGTTCCTGCCGGCACTGTGGATGAAGCGGCGCGGCGCGCGGTTCGTCTTCGACCAGCACGACCTGGTACCCGAGCTGTACCTCTCCCGGTTCGACCGCGGCGAGGATCTGCTCTACCGCGCCGTGTGCGCGCTGGAACGGCTGACCTACCGGGCCGCGGACATCGTGCTCGCCACGAACGAGAGCTACCGGGACGTCGCGGTGCGCCGTGGCGGCCGACGGCCAAAGGACGTCTTCGTGGTGCGCAGCGCGCCCGCGACCGACCGATTCCAACCGGTGCCGCCCGAGCCGGAGTTGAAGCGCGGCAAGCCTCATCTGCTCTGCTACCTGGGGGTCATGGGCCCGCAGGACGGCGTCGACTACGCCTTGCGGGCCCTGGCGAAGCTGCGCGACGAGCTCGGGCGGACCGACTGGCACGCGGTGTTCGTCGGCTCCGGCGACGCCTTCGACGCGATGGTGGAGCTGTCCCGGCGGCTCGGGCTCAGCGAGCAGGTGCAGTTCACCGGGCGTATTCCGGACGCCGACCTGGTGCGCTACCTGTCCACCGCGGACGTGTGCCTCTCCCCCGACCCGCGCAATCCGCTCAACGACGTGTCGACCATGAACAAGGTCCTGGAGTACATGGCGATGGGCCGGCCGATCGTCTCGTTCGACCTGAAGGAGGCGCGGGTCTCCGCCGGTGACGCCGCCGTCTACGCGCAGGCCGACGACGAGGCCGAGTTCGCGAAGCTCATCACGCTGCTGCTCGACGATCCGGACAAGCGGGCCCGGATGGGCAGGATCGGCCAGGAGCGGATCAGCGGGCCGCTCTCCTGGCGGAACTCTCAGGCGTCGCTGCTCGCCGCCTACGCCGCTGCCTGCCGTGACCACGCTCCGGTGTCGAGGGCGACCCGTACCAGGCAGGGAAGAGGCCGCACTGTTGAGCGATGAAACAATACGCCTGGTCACGATCGGGCGGATCATCCGCCGGCGCGGGCGGCTGCTCACCATCCTCGCCGTGCTGGGTGCCCTCGTCGGCTACGGCACCTCCCTGCTGTTTCCTCCGCACTACACGACGTCGGCATCGGTTCTGCTGCCGGGGGCGTGGGAGGAGCGCGAGCTGCTGACCCAGGCGGAGATCGCGAGCAGTTCGGTGGTGGTCGACCGCGCTGCCGCAACGCTGGGCTGGAGCGGAGTCAGCGGCGGCGACCTGCGGGATCGGGTGAGCGCCCAGGCCGCAGACGGGAACATCATCAAGATCTCGGGCACGGCCGGCACCCCGGAGCGCGCCCAGCGGCTCTCCGACCAGGTCGCCCGGCAGTTCGTCGCATTCGCCGCGCGGATCGCGGGCGACGACACCGACCCCGAAGCGGCGGAGCGGCCCGAGGCACTGCGGCAGCTGGTGGTGCGGACCAGCCGCCGCATCACCGAGCTGGCCGATGCGGCCGATCCGGGGCAGACCGTGGAGAGCGTGCAGACCCGCACCGAGCTGGCCAAGCTGCGCACCACGCTGCAGGAGGCCGTGAAGAAGCTGGACGAGGCCGACCCGGCCGCCGACAAGGCCGGCATGGTCGTCATGGGCCCCGCGGCCCGGCCGGCCGGCGAGGCACCGCCGACGAGGACGCAGCTCGTCGCCGGCGGGGCCCTGCTGTTCTTCCTGCTCGCGGTCATCGGCCATCTCACCGCCGCGCGGATGAGCCGCCGGCCGCGCACCGAACCGGAGATCGCCGCGGCACTGGGCTCGGAGTCGCTGGGCGCCGTCGACGTACCCGGTGAACCGCCCGCGCACCGGACGGAGGACGGCGGCCAGCGGGCCCGGATCCGCCGGCTGCTGGGCGTCGACGTCCGTTGGGACGTACCGAGTCCGCAGACGTCCGGCGACGAGGCCGGAAGGCGGATCCGCTACCGGCGGGTGTGCGCCCGCCTCCGGGAGAGGCTGCCGGCCCCCCGGCGGCTGCTGGTCGTCGTCCCGGACGGTGACGACATCGCCCACCGGGCCGCCGGGCAGCTCGCCGCCGAGACCGAGAGCGATCCGCTGCTGCGGGTGGTGCGGATTTCGGTGGACCGGCCGATGGTGCCGGACCGCGACCACGAGTCCGGTGCCCTGGTCGTGGTCAGCGCGGGCCGCTGGACCGCGGGGGAACTCACCGGCATCGCCGAGGCGTGTGCCGACGCACGGCAGGAGGTCGTCGGCATCGTCCTCGCCGGCGCGGTCCAGGCCCGGCCGGCGCGGCCCGCCGGCCGTCCCCGGGACACCGCCGCTCCGGCGCTCGCGGTCGGCGACAACGCGGCGGGAGGTTCGCGGTGACGACGAGTACGACGTCGGAGCAGTCGGCCGCCGCTCCGCTGCTGGACCTCCAGGCGCTGGTGGTGGCGGTGCGCAGACGGCGGCGCCTGTGGTGCTCCATGGCGCTGCTGGGGCTGCTCGTCGGCGCGGCGGTGGCGATCCTGCTGCCGCCACCGCCGACCGCGGTGACCAAGGTGCTGGTCGCGCATCAGGAGGACCAGCCGAACGACCCCGGAACGCTGATCCGCACCGACGTCGAGCTGCTGCGAACCACACGGATCGCCGGCCAGGCCCTGCGGTCCCTCGGGTCCCCGGAGAAACCGGAGGACTTCATGCGGGACTACACGGGGACCGGCCTGACCAACAATCTGCTGCGGATCGATGCGACAGGTGACAGCGACGCGGAAGCGGTGGCCCGCGCCAAGGCGCTGGCCGACGCGTTCGTCGCGGACCATGTGAAGCGGATACGGGAAGCCGCGGACGCCGAGGCCAAGACCCTGCTCGACCAGCGTGACCGCATGCGGGACGAACTCGCCCAGGTCAACAAGGCGATCGGAGACGGACCGCCGGACAGCGACCCGAAGGCGTCGGCCGACATGGAGTCGCTCTTCGCCCGCCGGGCCGAACTCACCTCGCGTCTCACCGACTTCGGCCAGCGCGCCGCGGAGGCGCGCATCGGCACGCCCCAGCTCATCGCCGGCACACAGATCGTGGACGCCCCGCACGCGGTGCGGCACTCCCTGCCCAGGGCCGCTGCCACCGACGCCGCGATCGGGCTCGTCCTCGGGCTCGTCCTCGGGCTCGCGGTGGCCGCGGTCGGCACGGTGGTGGCGGACCGCCCCGTGCTGCGCCGGGACATCGCGGCGAACCTCGGCGCCTCGGTCATCGCGGAGCTCCCCCGCCGGTCCGCCGGACCGTGGCGGCGCCGGCGGCTACGGGCGGCGCGGACAAGGCTCACCGCGTCCCTGGCCCGCACCGTGCGCGGCTCCGCGGAACCGGTGTCGCTGCTGGAACTGGGGTGTGCGCGCAGCACGAGCGTGATCGCCCTGGACCTCGCCGGGGCATTGGCGGCGGAGGGGCCGGTGGTGATCGTCGACGGCCTGCCCGGCCGGCAGCTCTCAGGCCGTCGCCCGAAGCCGGGAGACCCGACCGTGGTCAGCGGCGGCGAGCGCGCCCCGGCCGTGCCGCATCAGGAACTCCGGCTCGGGGTCGGCTCGGTGGCACCCGGCACGGCGTGGACCGACCTCCCGTATCTCGGCACGCGGACCGTGCTCGTCGTGCGTGCCGGGCACGGCAGCACGGCATGGCTGCACACCGTGGCCCGGCAACTCGCGGACCAGCGCGTTCAGGTGCTCGGCGTGGTGCTGATCGACCCCGATCCGCGTGACCGGACCGACGGCACGCTGTGGGACGGGCCGCACACGGCGCTGCGCGTCCGCGGCGAGAAACCGGTCCGGCGGAACGGTGGGGGTACCTCCCACGCCGTTCAGGCAGTGGGGGAGGACGGGCGGCTGCCGGTGTGGGCCTCGCGGGGGCCGGACAACGACCAGGAGGCACGGTAGGACATGTGTGGCATAGCGGGTACTTACCGATGGCCGGACGGGAAGGTCGTGACCGACCGGCTCACCGACACCCTCGCCCACCGCGGTCCGGACGGGGCGGGCCGGTACAGCCACGCCGCCGGTGACGGCGAAGTGCACCTCGGGCACCGCCGGCTGGCCATCATCGACCTGTCCGGGACCGGCGCCCAGCCCATGGTCTCGGGCGGCCTCGTCCTGACGTACAACGGCGAGCTGTACAACGCGCCCGAGCTGCGGGCCGAACTGGCGGCTAGCGGGGTGCGCTTCCGCGGTACCTCCGACACCGAGGTGCTGCTGGAGGCCTGGCGGCGCTGGGGCACGGACTGCCTGCCCCGGCTGCGCGGCATGTTCGCGTTCGGGATCTTCGACGAGCGCACCGGTGAACTGGTCCTCGCCCGCGACCAGTTGGGCATCAAGCCGCTGTTCCTGCTCCGGCGCGGCGAGGGGCTGGTGTTCGCCTCCGAGCTCAAGGCCCTCGCCGCCGCCACCGGCGGGGCACTCGAGGTGGACCATGCGGCGCTGGTGGCCTCGCTCCTCTACTACTGGGTGCCGGACTCACGGTGCGCGTACCGCGAAGCGGAGAAGCTGCCACCGGGGAGCTGGCTGCGGATCCGGCCCGACGGCCGGGTGGAGCGCGGCCGTTACTGGCACCTGAAGGACGTCGCCGCCGAGGGCCGGGAGCGGGCCCGCAGCGGTGAACGGCCCGACCTGGCCGCCATCGTCGAGGAGTCGACCCGCCGGCACCTGCTCTCCGACGTACCCGTGGCGACGTTCCTCTCCGGCGGTCTCGACTCCAGCTGGCTGACCGCCCTGGCGGCCCGCCACCAGCCCGGGATCTCCGCCTACACGATCGGATTCCGCGCCGAGGACGCCAAGTTCGAGGCGATGCCGGACGACCTGCGCTACGCCCGGCAGGTGGCCGGGCGGTTCGGCGTCGACCTGCGGGAGATCGAGATCGCCCCGAACGTGCTCGACCTGCTGCCGCGGATGACGTACCACTTGGACGAGCCGATCGGCGACCCCGCCGCGATCAACACGTTCCTGATCTGCCAGGCCGCCCGGGAGGCCGGGGTCAAGGTGATGCTCTCGGGGATGGGCGCCGACGAGCTGTTCGCCGGGTACCGCAAGCACCTGGCCAATCTGCTCGCGCTGCGTTATCAGCGGGTTCCGCGGCCGGTTCGGCGCGGGGTGTACGCGGCCGTCGGCCGGCTGCCGGTCGCCACCAGCCGCAGGGGGCTGCGTTCTGTGCGGTTCGCGAAGCGATTCCTGTCCTTCGCCGATCTGCCGGAGGAGACCGCGTTCCGGCGCAGCTACACCATGTACGACCGGGACGAGCTGCTCGGCCTGATCAACCCGGATCTGGCAGGCACGGTCGACGACGTGCTCACCGAGCACCGGGACATCTACGAGGACAACCACCTCGACGACTTCGTGAACCGCATGTGCCTGGGCGATGCCCGGATGTTCCTGCCGGGCCTGAACCTCACCTACACCGACCGGTCGAGCATGGCCGCGTCGACCGAAGTGCGGGTGCCGTACGTGGACGTCGAGGTGGTGAAGGCCGCCTTCGCCTTTCCCGGCGATCGCAAGATCGTCGGCCGGCAGGGCAAGGCCGTGCTGAAGGAGGCGGCCACCTCGATCCTGCCCACTGAGATCGTCTACCGGCCCAAGGGCCTGTTCAGCGCCCCGCTGCGGGCCTGGATGAGCCGGGATCTCGCGCCGCTGGTGCGCGAGGTGATCAACGACGGCGAGCTCGTCCGCTCCGGGTTCCTGCGCCGGGACGCGCTGCGGCGCATGGTCGCCGAGGACACCGCCGGGCAGCAGGACTTCTCCAAGCATCTATGGCATGTGCTGACCCTCGAGTACTGGTACCGCGGCGCGACTTCTGGGGAGTTTGAGTGAAGCAGGTCGTACAGAACTACAAGAGCGGCGAGCTGGCGGTGCTCGACGTGCCGGTGCCGGGGTGCAAGCCGGGCGGTGTGCTGGTCCGCACCGCCTACTCGCTGATCTCCACCGGGACCGAGCTGATGAAGGTGTCCGAGGCCGGCATGTCGATGCTGGGCAAGGCCCGCTCCCGCCCGGACCAGGTGGCCAAGGTCATGCAGAGCGTGGCCACCAACGGGGTGCCCGCCACCTACCGCAAGGTGATGGGCAAGCTGGACTCCTACACGCCGCTGGGCTATTCGCTGTGCGGGGTGGTCGAGCAGGTCGGCGCCGGGATCGACGATGTGAAGGCCGGCGACCTGGTGGCCTGCGCCGGCAACGAGCACGCGCTGCACGCCGAGCTGAACTGGGTGCCGAAGAACCTCTACGTCCCGGTGCCGGGTGGCCTCGAACCGCGGCACGCGGCCTTCGGCACCGTCGGCTCGATCGCGATGCAGGGCGTCCGCCAGGGCGAGCCGCAGCTCGGCGAGGTGGCCCTGGTCATCGGACTCGGGCTGATCGGGCAGCTGGTGGTGCAGCTACTGGTCGCCTCGGGAGTGCGCGTGGTCGGCGTCGACCCCGACCCGGTCCGCTGCGAGCTCGCCGAGCGCCTGGGCGCCGCGGCCTGCGGCGATCCCGAGTCGGCGGCCGTGGAAGCCGCCGTCGCCGAACTCACCGACGGCCACGGCGTGGACCAGGTGTATCTGGCCGCCGGCGGCGGAAGCAACCAGCCCGTCGAGCTGGCCGCCCGGCTGTGCCGGGACCGTGGCCGGGTCGTCGACATCGGCAAGTGCCGTCTGGACCTGCCGTGGAACGC
The DNA here is from genome assembly GCF_056433405.1 of Streptomyces sp. NPDC044719. Classification (NCBI taxonomy): domain Bacteria; kingdom Bacillati; phylum Actinomycetota; class Actinomycetes; order Kitasatosporales; family Streptomycetaceae; genus Streptomyces; species Streptomyces sp. NPDC044719. Next base: position 138,343 of record NZ_JBWKHE010000004.1, on the reverse strand, counting down.
GTACTACGAGAAGGAGCTCGACGTCCGGTTCTCCCGCAGTTACGGCCCCGGGCGCTACGACCCGGAGTACGAGCTGGAGGGCCGGGACTACCCGATCGGCTATGTGCGCTGGACCGAGCGGCGCAACCTGGCGTGCTTCCTCGATCTCGTCGCCCGCGGCCGGGTCGACGTGGACCCGCTGATCTCCCACATCGCCGACTTCGACGACGCCGTCGAGACGTACCGGAGTCTGAAGGACGGCGAGCTGAAGGCCGTGGCCGTGCTGTTCCGGTACCCCGAACACGCGGTGGAAGCCGAGGCTCCGGCGGTGGCCGTTCCCTCGGTGGACGTGAAACGGAGTCCGGCCCGGGCCGCCGGGACGCCGGTGCGGCTGGCGTTCGTCGGCGCCGGGAACTACGCCACGTCGATGCTCCTGCCGCACCTGGCCGGACGCGACGGCGTCGAGCTGTCCACGGTCGTCACCACGACTGCGCTGTCCGGGGCCAACGCGCAGCGGAAGTTCGGCTTCGCCGAGGCGACCACCGACCTGGACGCGGTGCTCGGCGACGAGTCCATCGACGCGGTGTTCGTGGTCACCCGGCACAGCTCGCACGCCGACCTGACCCGCAAGGCGCTGCTGGCCGGCAAGGCGGTGTTCGTGGAGAAGCCGCTGGCCCTCACCGAGGACGAGCTGGCCGGCGTGCTCGCCGCGGTGGAGGAGTCCGGCAACGACCGGCTGCAGGTCGGCTTCAACCGCCGGTTCGCGCCGCTGCTCCAGGAGGCCCGGAAGCGGTTCGGCGCCCGGACCGGTCCGGCGAGCCTGCGCTATCTGGTCAACGCGGGCCGGCTGCAGCACGGCAGCTGGTACCTCCGGCAGGGCACCGAGGGCTCTCGGTTCGCCGGCGAGGGCGGGCACTTCATCGATACGGCGAGCTGGCTGCTCGAGGCCGACCCGGTCTCGGTGTACGCGGTCGCCACGTCCGGCAACGAGGACCTTCAGGTGGTGCTGCGCTATCCGGACGGGTCCACCGCCACCATCAGCTACGTCACCAACGGCGCGCCGGGCTTCCCCAAGGAGACGCTGGACCTGGTCGCCGACGGCAAGGCGCTGCGGCTCGACGACTTCGTCCGTGCCTCGGTCCACGGCCGCAAGCGATGGGTCAGTTCGCGGCTGCCCCAGGCCCGGGACAAGGGACAGAACGCCGAACTGGCCGCGTTCGTCAGGGCTGTGCGCAGCGGCGGGCCGATGCCGGTGCCGCTGGAGTCGCTGGTCGCCACCACGTCGGCCACCCTCGCGGTGCGGGCCGGCCTGGCAGCCGGTGCCCCGGTGACGTTGGCGGCGTCGCGATGACCATGAGTGCGGGTTGGTACTTACGTCGGCTGTCCCGGATGGGACCGCGGGAGGTCGGCGGCCGGGTGGGCGACGCGGTGCGCAGGCGGCGGTGGCGGTCGGCGCCGCCGGACTGCCCGAGCGTGACCGGCGCCCGTTTCACCGCGGTCCTGCCCGCGGGGACGCTCGACGCGGTGCCACCGGACGCCGCGAAACGTCTCGTCGCCGAGGCGGACCGGCTGATGGCCGGGCACGCCGAGTTCTTCGGAGTGGCCCGCGACGACCTGGCCGACCCGGACTGGTGGTACGACCCGAAGACCGGGCGCCGGGCCCCGTCGGGCTACGCCTTCGACGTGCCGTACCGCAGCGAGGACGCGGTCGGGGACATCAAGCAGATCTGGGAGCCGTCCCGGCACCAGTACCTCACCGTGCTGGCCGCCGCCTACGCGATCACCGGGGACGAGCGGTACGCCGACCGCGTGGCCGCGCACCTGCGGTCATGGTGGGCGGCCAACCCCCCGTTGCGCGGGGTGCACTGGGTCAGCGGCATCGAGCTGGGCATCCGGCTGCTGTCCTGGGTGTGGATCCGCCGGCTCCTCGACGGCTGGCCCGGCGCGGCCGGGCTGTTCGAGGGCAACCCGGTGGCGCTGAACCAGATCTGGCACCACCAGCGCTGGCTGGCCGCCTTCCCCAGCAGGGGGTCGTCGGCGAACAACCACGTCATCGCCGAAGCCGCCGGGCAGTTCGCGGCGGCCTGCGCGTTCGGCTGGTTCCCCTCCTCGGCGCGCTGGCGGACCGACGCGCTGCGGTCGCTGGAGCGGCACCTGCGAAGCAACACCTTCCACTCCGGCCTCAACCGCGAGCTGGCCAGCGAGTACCACGGACTGGTGCTGGAGCTCGGCCTGGCCGCGGTGGCAGAAGCCGATGCCGCGGGTGTGCCGGTCCCCGCGACCGTCCGCCTCGTGCTGCTGCGGATGACCGACGCCCTCGCGGCCGTCGTGGACAACCGGCTGCGGCCGCCGCGCCAGGGGGACGCGGACGACGGGCACGGCCTGGTCGTGGACGGGGCGGGCACCGACCGCTGGGCCTCGCTGCTGGCCACCGGGGACGCGGTGTTCGGCCGGCTCGACTGGTGGCCCGCGGTGACCGGCACCGATGTGCGCACCCCGCTGCTGGCCGCGCTCATCAGGCCCACTGAACCTGCCGTGTCCCGCCCGGTGAGCCGACCTGCCCACTTCGCGGATGCGGGCATGACCATCCTGCGCGGTCCCGGGGAGATCTGGTGCCGCTGCGACGGTGGTCCGCACGGGTTCCTGTCCATCGCCGCGCACGCCCACGCGGACGCGCTGTCCGTGGAGGTCCGGCACGACGGGGTCGATGTGCTCGCCGACCCGGGGACGTACTGCTACCACGGGCAGCCCGAGTGGCGGCGGTACTTCCGGTCGACCCTCGGCCACAACACCCTCCAACTGGACGGCGCCGACCAGTCCGTCTCCGGCGGTCCGTTCCTGTGGACCCGGCACGCCGAGACCCGCGTCCTGGACGCCCGCACCTCCGGCGAGGGCGTGGCCCGCTGGAGCGCCGAGCACGACGGCTACCAGGGCTCCGTGCACAGCCGCCGGGTGGAGCTGACGGCCGCGAGCCAGGAGCTGCGGGTGGTCGACGAGGTCCGGGGCGGCCGCCGGGCCGTGCGTCTCGCGTTCCACCTCGGCCCGGCGATCACCGCGGACCTGGAGGGAGACCGGGCCGTGCTCACCTGGACCCGGGACGGCGAGGACCGCTCCGCCGTCCTCGACCTGCCCGGGCGGCTGACCTGGCGGGCGCACCGCGGCGAGACCGACCCGCCGCTCGGCTGGTACTCGGCCGGCTTCGGACGCAAGGAACCCGCCACCACGCTGGTCGGCACCGGCTTCGCCGACGGCGCGGAAGGGTTCACCACCGTACTCACGTTCCGCCGCTAGGGGGGCTCGTGGTGATCAAGTGGCGGCTCCGGGCGTTATCGGCGGCACCGCTGGCCCTGGCCCTGCTGGCGGCGACCGGCTGTGACAGCCCGTCGGGCGCCGGGGCGAAGCCGGCCGCCGCGCCGTCGACCACGCCCGTGGCCCGGGTGTGCGCCGAGCCCGCGGCCGGGCCGGCGAAGGCGCCGGCGGGCGCGGTGACGGTCGACCCCGCGGTGGTCGGTGACCTGGCCGCGAAGACGAAGAGCAACCCCGAGAACACCACGTTCTGGCTGAGGCCGGGCAAGCACCAGCTCGAGCCGGACCGCTACGCCCAGGTCGTCCCCAAGAAGGGGAACAGCTACCTCGGCGCGCCGGGGGCGGTGCTCGACGGCCGGAAGACCAACCAGTACGCGTTCGGCGGCACCGCCCGCGACGTCACCGTCCGCCACCTGACCGTGCAGGGTTTCGTCGCGCCGCACAACGAGGGCGTGGTCAACCACGACTCGGCCGACGGGTGGGTGATCGAGCACGCGACGATCCAGAACAACTCCGGCGCCGGGCTGATGGCCGGTGCCCGCCAGCGGGTCCGCGCCAGCTGCCTGCGCGGCAACGGGCAGTACGGAATGAACGCGTACAAGACCGGTGGCCGTCTCAGCGGCCTGGTGGTCGAGGGCAACGAGATCGTGGGCAACAACACCGACGACTGGGAGCGGCGGCGGCAGGGCTGCGGCTGCACCGGAGGCGTCAAGTTCTGGGCCGTCGACGGCGCCGACGTGCGCGGCAACTGGGTGCACGACAACCGCGGAGCCGGGTTGTGGGCGGACACCAACAACAACGACTTCCGCATCGAGGGCAACGTGCTCGAGGCCAACGACGGTGCCGCGCTGATCTACGAGACCAGCTACAACGCGGTCATCCGGAAGAACACGATCCGCCGGAACAACCGGGTCGAGGGCCGCAGATCAGCCGATCGCGGCGACACCTTCCCGTTCGCGACCGTCTATCTCTCCGAGTCCGGCGGCGAACCACGGATCCGGGCCCGCACGGACAAGATCGAGATCTACCGGAACGTGCTGGAGGACAACTGGTCCGGGATCACCCTCTGGGAGAACGCCGACCGGTTCTGCAACAGCCCGGCCAACACCTCCTCCGGTGACTGCACCCTGCTGGTGAAGGACACCGACCGCTGCGCGCGGCCGGCGATCGCCTCGGCACCGCTCTACGCCGACTGCCGGTGGAAGACCCAGCGGGTGGACATCCACCACAACCGCTTCGTGCTGGACACCTCCGTCGTCGGGTGCACGGTGAAGTGCGACCGCATGGCGGTGCTGGCCAACTACGGCACCTATCCGGACTGGTCGCCCTACAAGGGCGAGCGGGTGGCGGAGGCGATCACTCGCGAGCAGCGCAACCGCTGGCACGACAACTTCTACGTCGGGCCTTGGAAGTTCGTCGCCCACGACCCGAGCCGGGTGCTCGACTTCGGGCAGTGGCAGGGCGCGCCGTACCAGCAGGACGCGGGCAGCACCTTCCGCGCGCGGGACGGTGGTTGAGATGAGCCCGGACCACACGGACCACACGGACCACACGGACCACAGGTCGAGGATCGTCGGTACGGCCTGGGGGCTGCTGATCCTCAACACGCTCGGCTCAGCCGGGGCGAAGACCATCGTCCCGCTGCCGCGCTCCCTCATCCAGATGGTCACCATGGGCGCGCTGGTCGCCGCGTTCGCGCTGGCGCTCGCCGTCAACCTCCGGCTGCGCATCCGGGCCAGTGCCTTCGTGTTCCTGCTCACCCTGCTGCTGGTACCGAGCGTGATCTCCAGCGCCAACCTGGAGTCCGGCTTTGGGGCGCTGTTCCGCTGCGCCCGGCTGGCGCTCTTCGTCGGCACGCTGTGGCTGCTCAGCCGCTGGTGGGACGGCGGCCTGACCTTCGTCCGGCATCACATCCGGATGTACTTCGCGGTGCTCGGGTCGGTGGCCGCGGGCCTGGTCATCTCACCGGGCGCGGCCCTGCCCGAGCTCTACGGCGGGCGGCTGGTCGGCGCGTTGTGGCCGCTCACCCCGCCTCAGATCGGCCAGTACGCCGCGGTGATCACCGGACTCGCCGTGCTGCTCGTGCTGGGCCGCCGGACCGACAGGGGCAGCGCGGCGGTGGTCGTCGTGCCGGCACTGGTCCTGCTCGCGCTGACCCATACCCGGACGGCCACTCTCGGCCTGTTCACCGGGCTGGCGTTGGCGATCGGCTCGCTCGTCCTGACCAGTGCCGCCGCCCGCCGGTTCTTCGCCTGGGCGGTGCTGTGCGCCGCCGTGGCCGCGGTGGGGTTCTCCTCCGCGCTGCAGGCCTGGTTCCTGCGGGGCCAGAGCCAGGAGAACTTCACCAGCCTCACGGGCCGGGCCAAGGTCTGGGACGCCCTGCTGGCGGCGCCCCGGTCGACCTCGGAGTTCCTGTTCGGCGCGGGTCTGGGCGACAAGTCGTTCGGCGGGCTGCCGATCGACAACAGCTGGCTGGCCGTCTACCACGAGCAGGGGATGACCGGTGTGGTCCTGGTGGCGGCGATCATCATCGTGCTGGGCGGGGTCGCGTTGCTGCGGCCGCCGTCGCTGCAGAGGGCCTGCGCGATCTTCCTGATCAGCTACTGCGCGATCGCGTCGTACACCGAGGCCGGGCTGGGCGACGCCTCGCCGTATCTGCTGCATCTGGCCGTGGCGGCCTCACTGCTGGCGGCACCTGCCGAGACCCCTCCCTCGACGCCCGAAGTCCCCGTACGACGTACCCCGCGCTGGGCCCGGACATCGGAGGTGACCTGAGCATGCACGTCCTCGTGGTGCACAACCGCTACGCCTCGGCACAGCCGAGCGGGGAGAACAAGGTCGTCGACCAGGAGGTGGCGCTGCTGCGCGGGGCCGGGCACCGGGTCGAGGTGTTCGAGCGGCGCAGCGACACCATCGCCGACCGGTCCCTCCTGGCCAAGGCCGCTGTGCCACTCCTCGTGCCGTGGAACCCGGCGGTGCGTACGGAGCTCGCCGCCATGCTGCGCGCCGGGCGGCCGGACGTGGTGCACGTGCACAACGTCTTCCCGCTCCTGTCACCGGCGGTGCTGGCCGCCTGCGCCGACGCCGGTGTGCCGGCCGTCGCCACGCTGCACAACTACACCCAGGTCTGCCCGCCCGGAACGCTGCAGCGGGACGGCCGGCCGTGCACCGAGTGCGTCGGGGCGACGCCGCTGCCCGCCGTCCGGCACGGCTGCTACCGCGGCTCCCGCCTTGCGACGGTGCCGCTCGCGGTCAGCCTGTCGGTCAACCGGCGGCGCTGGTGGTCCGGCGTGGAGCGGTTCTTCTGCATCTCCGCGGCACAGCGCGACGTCCTGGTGCGGGCCGGCATGCCGCCCGGGCGGCTGGCGGTGAAGCACAACTTCGTGCCCGACCCCGGCACTTGCCGAGAGGGCGCGGGCGAACATCTGCTCTATCTCGGCCGGCTCGCGGAGGCCAAGGGCGTGCGGCTGCTCATGGCCGCGTGGGACGAGATCGCGGCGAACGGCGGTGTGGGCGTTCCGCTCGTGATCGCCGGCTCGGGGCCACTGGAGCCGGAGGTGACCGCCTGGGCGGCGGACCGGGACGACGTGCGCTACGTCGGCCTGTACGACACGGCGGAGTGCCGGGAGGCCGTCGCGCGCGCCGTCGCCGTGGTGGCTCCTTCGACATGGCTGGAGGCGTTCGGCCTGGTGGTCGTGGAGGCGATGGCGGCGGGGGTCCCGACCGTCGCCGCCGGCCACGGTGCCTTCGTCGAACTCGTCGAGGACGGGGTCACCGGGCTGCTGCACGAGCCGGGTGACCCCGCCTCGCTCGCGGATCGCCTGCGCCGGATCACGGCGGAGCGAGCCCGCAACCGGGAGATGGGCCGGGCGGCCCGGCGCCGCTACGAGCAGGGCTTCAGCCCGGCCGTCGGCCTGGAGCGCCTGGTGGAGGGGTACCGCTCCGCGATCGCGGGGCGGACGGAATCGATCGGGGACCGAATCAATGGGGGGCAGTAAATGACACGATGCCGACTCTGCGGCTCGGCGGCGCTGGCGAGCGTCGTCGATCTCGGGGCGACACCGCCGTGCGAGAGCTTTCTCGCCGCGGACCAGCTGGACCGGCCGGAGCCGGCGTACCCGCTGCACCTGCGGGTCTGCACCGACTGCTGGCTGGCGCAGATCCCGCCGCTGATCACGCCGGAGGAGACGTTCGAGGAGTACGCGTACTTCTCCTCTTTTTCGACCTCCTGGGTGGAGCACGCGCGCACCTTCGTCGCCGACGCCGTGCGGCGGGTGGATCTCGGCCCCGACGCCTTCGTCGTGGAGGTCGCCAGCAACGACGGGTACCTGCTGAAGCACGTGGTGGACCGGGGGATCCGCTGCCTGGGCATCGAGCCGTCGGTGAACGTCGGCGCCGCGGCGCGGGACGCGGGTGTGCCCACGCTCACGGAGTTCCTGAGCCCGGACACCGGCTCGGCGGTCCGCGAAGAGCACGGCCCGGCGGACCTGGTCGTGGCCAACAACGTGTACGCGCACATCCCCGACGTCGTCGGGTTCACCCAGGGGCTTCGGGCCCTGGTCGCCGACGACGGCTGGGTCTCCATCGAGGTGCAGCACCTGCTGACCCTGATCGAGGAGAACCAGTACGACACGATCTACCACGAGCACTTCCAGTACTACACGGTAGCGTCCGCGACCCGGGCGCTGGCGAGCGGCGGACTCACCCTCGTGGACGTCGAGTTGCTGCCCACGCACGGCGGCTCCATCCGGCTGTGGGCCCGGCCGGCCGAGGTGGCCGGCGAGCCGGCGCGGCGGGTGGCGGACGTGCTGGCCCGGGAGAAGGCCGCCGGGCTGCAGGAACTGTCCGGGTACGCCGAGTTCTCGGCCCGGGTGGCCAAGGTGCGCCGGGACCTGCTCAAGTTCCTCATCGAGGCGGCCGAACGCGGCGAGACGGTCGTCGGCTACGGCGCCCCGGGCAAGGGCAACACGCTGCTCAACCACTGCGGCATCCGTCCCGACCTGCTCGCGTACACGGTCGACCGGAACCCGTACAAGCACGGCCGGTTCACACCGGGCACCCGCATCCCGATCCTGCCGCCCGAGCGGATAGCCGCCGACAAACCGGACTACGTGCTCGTCCTCCCCTGGAACCTGCGGGCCGAGCTGGTCGAGCAGCTGTCCTTCGTGCAGGACTGGGGCGGCCGGCTGGTCTTCCCCATCCCGGAACTGAGCATTGTCGAGGTCAAGGCATGAAGGTCGTACTGTTCTGCGGCGGTTACGGGATGCGGATGCGCAGCGGTGCCGCGGACGACGTGCCCAAGCCGATGGCGATGGTCGGCCCCAGACCGCTGATCTGGCACGTCATGCGCTACTACGCGCACTACGGGCACACGGAGTTCATCCTGTGCCTCGGGTACGGCGCCCACCACATCAAGGACTTTTTCCTCAACTACGAGGAGACGACGTCCAACGACTTCGTGCTGCGGGGCGGGCGGACCGAGCTGCTGTCCACCGACATCGCCGACTGGACGATCACGTTCGCGCAGACCGGCATCGAGTCACCCATCGGGGAGCGGCTGCGCCGGGTGCGGCACCACCTGGACGGCGACGAGATGTTCCTCGCCAACTACGCCGACGTCCTCACCGACGCCCCACTGCCGGAGATGATCGACCGGTTCGCGCAGCGCGACGCGGGTGCGTCGATGATGGTGGTGCCGCCGCAGTCCTCGTTCCACTGCGTGGACCTGGGCGAGGACGGCCTGGTCGGGGGCATCACCGCGGTGAGCGACATGCCGCTGTGGGAGAACGGCGGCTACTTCGTGCTCCGCCAGGAGGTCTTCGACCACATCCCGGAGAACGGGGACCTGGTCGCCGACGGGTGCGCCCAACTGGCCAAACGGGGGCGGCTGGTGGCGCACCAGCACCGCGGCTTCTGGAAGCCGACCGACACCGTGAAGGAACGGGCCGCGCTCGACGACGCCTACGCCCGGGGCGACCGTCCGTGGGCCGTGTGGGAGCAGGACGGCGTCGGAGCCGGGGCGTGATCCGGCTCGGGGCCGGGCCCCTGGACCGGATCGTCGCGGTGGGCGCGCACTGCGACGACATCGCCATCGGCGCGGGCGGCACGCTGCTCGCGATGTGCCTCGCGCGGCCTGGCCTGCGTGTCGACGCGCTGGTGCTCTCCGGCGGCGGTACCGACCGGGAGCAGGAGGAGCGGGCCGCGCTCGCCGCCTTCTGCCCGGGCGCCGACCTGCGGCTCACCGTGCACAAGCTGCCGGACGGCCGGCTGCCCGCGTACTGGGAGGAGGCGAAGGCCGCGGTCCAGGAACTGCGCGGACAGACCGAGCCGGATCTGATCCTGGCCCCGCGCACCGATGACGCGCACCAGGACCACCGCGGCCTGGCGCGGCTCATACCCACCGCGTTCCGCGATCACCTCGTGCTCGGCTACGAGATCGTCAAGTGGGACGGCGACCTCGGCCGTCCGTCCGCGTACCAGCCGCTGGCGCCGGAGATCGCCGAGCGGAAGGTGCGGCTGCTGCAGGAGCACTACCCCTCGCAGCGGCACCGGCCCTGGTACGACCGGGAGGCCTTCCTCGGGCTGGCCCGGATCCGCGGCATCGAATGCCAGGCGCGCTACGCCGAGGCGTTCGCCGTCACCAAACTCACGCTCCATCTGGGGGGATGAACCATGCGCGTACTGCTGACCGGACACCAGGGCTACCTGGGCACCGTGATGGCCCCGGTCCTCGCGGCCGCCGGACACGATGTCGTCGGTCTTGACGCCGGCCTGTTCGCCGACTGCGTGCTGGGCGAGCCGCCCGCGGACCCTTCGGGGCACCGGGTGGACCTGCGCGATGTCACGGCCGAACACGTGGCCGGGGTCGACGCCGTGATCCACCTGGCCGCGCTGTCCAACGACCCGTTGGGCTCGCTGGCGCCGGAGCTCACCTACGACATCAACCACCACGCGTCCGTGCGCCTCGCGCGGCTGGCCCGCGACGCCGGGGTGCGGCGCTTCCTGTACGCGTCGACCTGCTCGGTCTACGGGGCGGCAGGCGACCCCGACTTGTCGAACTTGGTGGGCGAGGACGCCCCGCTGCGCCCGGTGACGCCGTACGCGGAGTCCAAGGTGCGGGTGGAGGACGACCTGCACGCGCTGGCCGACGGCGACTTCAGCCCGGTGTACATGCGCAACGCCACCGCTTTCGGCTACTCCCCCAGGCTGCGCGCCGACATCGTGCTGAACAACCTGGTGGGCCACGCGCTGCTGTCCGGTGAGGTGCTGGTGCTCTCCGACGGCACCCCATGGCGCCCGCTGGTGCACGCCGCCGACATCGCACGGGCCTTCACGGCCGCTCTGACGGCGCCACGCGAGGCGGTGCACGACCGGGCGTTCAACATCGGCAGCGAGACCAACAACGTCACCGTCGCCGAGATCGCCGAACAGGTCGCCGAGGCGGTGTCCGGCGCGAAGGTGAGGATCACCGGGGAGAACGGCGCCGACCCGCGCTCGTACCGCGTGGACTTCTCCCGGTTCCGCGCCGCGATCCCCGGTTTCGACTGCGAGTGGTCGGTCAAGCAGGGCGCGCTCGAACTCGCCGACGCCTACCGGAAGTTCGACCTGACCCGGGAGAACTTCGAGCAGCGCTTCACCCGTCTCGCCGTGCTGCGCGCGGCGTCCGGCGCCGGCACCGTCGACGACACCCTGCGGTGGCGCCGGTGACAGCGGTCGGCGAGGAGATGCACGCGCTGGTGGAGCGGCTGTACCCGCTCTGCCGGAGCATCACCGGCGACGGTGTGCGCGCCACCCTGGACATCGTCGGCGAGTACGTCCCGCTCCAGGTGCACGAGGTGCCGACCGGGACGCAGGTGCTCGACTGGACGGTGCCGCAGGAGTGGAACATCCGGGACGCGTACATCGCCGACTCCGCCGGCAACCGGGTCGTCGACTTCGCCGCGTCCAGCCTGCACGTGCTCGGCTACAGCGTGCCGGTGTCGACGGCCATGCCGCTCGCCGAGCTGCGCGAACACCTGCACACCCTGCCGGAACACCCGGCGTGGGTGCCCTACCGCACCAGCTATTACAAGCCGCAATGGGGCTTCTGCCTGGCCCAGGAGACCTTGGACGCGCTGCCGGAGGGCGATTACGAGGTACGGATCGACTCCACCCTCGCCGACGGCCATCTCACCTACGCCGAGCACGTGGTCCCCGGCCACGTCGCCGACGAGGTGATCGTCTCCTGCCATGTCTGCCACCCGTCGCTGGCCAACGACAACCTGGCCGGCATCGCGGTGGCGACGTTCCTGGCCCGGGCGCTGGCGGAGGAGAAGCCGCACTACACCTACCGGTTCATCTACGCGCCCGGCACCATCGGGGCGATCACCTGGCTGGCCCGCAACGCGGAGCGGATCGAGCGGGTCAAACACGGCCTCGTGCTCGCCTGCGCGGGCGACTCGGGACAGCTGACGTACAAGCGGAGCAGGCGCGGCGACGCGGAGATCGACCGAGTGCTGCGGCATGTGCTGGCCGCCTCCGAACGCCCGCACAGCATCAACGAGTTCACTCCGTACGGCTACGACGAGCGGCAGTTCTGCTCGCCCGGGTTCGACCTCGGCGTGGGCTCGCTCAGCCGCACGCCGTACGCGGGCTACCCCGAGTACCACACCTCCGCGGACAACCCCGGCTTCGTCTCCCCCGAGACGATGGCGGACACGCTCGCCGTCTGCCGTGAGGCGTTCGCCGTCCTCGACCGCAACCGGAGGTACCTCAACCTCAGCCCCTACGGCGAACCGCAGCTCGGCCGGCGCGGGTTGTACGACGCGCTCGGCGGGCGCAGCGACACCAAGCAGGCCCAGATGGCCATGCTCTGGGTGCTCAGCCTCTCCGACGGCGAGCACAGCCTGCTGGACGTCACCGAGCGGTCCGGGCTGCCGTTCGACACCGTCGCCGCCGCGGCCGACGCCCTGCACGGCGCCGGTCTGATCAAGGCATGACCCGGATGGCCACCGAGGAGGAGAAGGCGACGGCACCGGCGGGATCCGCCCGGCGGGCCTTCGCCGGCCGGCTGTCCTGGGGACTGGCCGACCAGGCGGCCTCCAGCATCAGCAACTTCGCGGTGGGGATCTGTGTGGCCCGCTCGCTGGGCGTGACCGCGTTCGGCGTGTTCAGCCTCGCCTGGGTGACGTACGGAGTGGTGCTCAACGTCTCCCGCGGGCTGGCCACCGATCCGCTCGTGGTGCGCTTCAGCGGCGTGTCCGACGCGTCCTGGCGGGGGGCGGTGGCCCGGTCGTCGGGTACCGCCCTCGGCGTCGGTGCCGCCATCGGCGCGGCCTGTCTGGTGGTCGGTCTCGCGCTCGGCGGGCGCGTGGGGCCCGCGTTCGCCTGCCTGGGCGTCATGCTGCCGGGGCTGCTGCTCCAGGATTCCTGGCGGTACGCGTTCTTCGCCGCGGGCACCGGGCGGAAGGCGTTCGTCAACGACGTCGTGTGGGGCGTCGCGCTCGTCCCGGCCATGGTGGTGGCGGCCCGCGTGGGCAGCGTGGCCGCCTTCGTGCTCGCCTGGGGCGCGTCCGCCACGGTGGCCGCCGCGTACGGCTACGTCCAGTCCGGCATCCTGCCCCGGACGGCCCGGGCACGCGCCTGGCTGCGCGAGCAACGCGACCTCGGCTACCGGTACCTCGTCGAGAACGTCAGCCTCAGCGGCGCGAGCCAGCTGCGTGCGTACGGGCTCGGCGTGATCGCCGGGGTCGGCGCGGTGGGCGCGGTCCGGGGCGCCGAGCTCCTGCTCGGCCCTTTCCTCGCCGTGCTGATGGGGCTGTCGCTGGTCACCGTCGCGGAGGCGGCACGGGTGCTGCGGCGGGCCCCGCACCGCCTCGGCAGGTTCTGCCTCCTGCTGGGCGGTGGGCAGGCCGTCGCCGCGCTGCTGTGGGGCGGGGCGCTGCTGCTGATGCCGGACCGGCTCGGCGAGCTCGTGCTCGGCGACGTCTGGCACTTGGCCGCACAGCTCATCGTGCCGGTCACCCTCGGCGTCGCGGGCGCCGGCCTCGGCACCGGCGCGGCGGCCGGGCTGCGCGCGCTCGCCGCGGCCCGGCGCAGCCTGCGCTGCCAGCTCTTCGCCTCCGCCTGCTACGTCGTCGGCGGGCTCGGCGGAGCGGCCCTGGCCGGCACGGTCGGCTCGGCCTGGGGCGTCGCCGCCGCGACCCTCGCCGGTTCGGCCGTGTGGTGGCTGCAGTTGCGGTCCGCCCTGCGCGAGCACCTGAAGGAACCCATCCCTGAAGTGAGGACGTCATGACCGCCCATCCCCGGCTGAGCATCGGCCTGCCCGTGTACAACGGCGAGGAGTACTTGGCCGAATCGCTCGACGCCCTGCTCGGCCAGACCTACGAGGACTTCGAGCTGGTCATCTCCGACAACGCCTCGACCGACGGGACCGAGGACATCTGCCGCAAGTACGCGGCGCAGGACTCACGCGTCCGGTACATCCGGCTGCTTCGGAACATCGGCGCCGCGCCGAACCACAACTACGTGTTCACCGAGTGCCGCGGCGAGCTGTTCAAATGGGCCTCGCACGACGACCTCTACGCCCGGGACCTGCTGCGGCGCTGCGTGGAGGCGCTGGACGCGCGGCCGGACGTGGTCCTCGCGCACTCCGACCAGGCGGTCATCGACGGCGAAGGACAGGTGACGGTCCCCTACGAGTACGGGCTCGCCACCGCTTCCCCGCACGCGCCGGAGCGCTTCCGCAGCTTCCTGTTCGAGCCCGGTGGCGACGACTTCTACGGGGTGATGCGCGCCGACACGCTGCGCCGGGTGAAGCCGCACGACAGCTATCACCACGCGGACCGCACGTTCGTCGCCGAGATCGTCCTGCACGGGCCCTTCCACCAGGTGCCGGAGGTCATGTACTTCCGCCGCGACCACCCCACCCGCGCCGAGCGGGCGAACCCTTCCAAGCGCTCCCGGTGCGTCAACCTGGACCCGCGCCGGGCGGGCCGGCTGCACCCGACGCCCCGGCTGCTCGCCGAGTACGTCGGGGGCTTTGTCTCGGCGATCCGGCGGGCGCCGCTGTCCGCGGCCGACCGGCGCGCCTGCTACCGCCACTTGGCCGCGTGGATGACCAGCCGGGTCCGGCCGGGGGCGGGCGAGCGGGTGGAGGACCGCGCCCCGGTCGACCCGGCCAGGCTCACCGTCTCCGTCGACGACCTCGTCGCAGGACGCGAGGGGCGGCGGCCATGAGAACTCCCGTACACGTCGGGGTGTTCGGCCTGCTCGGCTCCGGCAACCTCGGCAACGACGGGTCGCTCGAAGCCGTACTCGGGTACCTCCGCGCCGAGCATCCGGACGCGGTCGTGGACGCGCTGTGCGGCGGACCCGAGGTCGTCACGGCCCGGTACGGGATCGCCGCGACGCGGCTGCACTGGTACCGCGGGGAGTACCGGACCGCGTCCCGTGCGGGCGCGATCGTGGGCAAGGGGCTGGGCAAACTCGTCGACGTCGTCCGCACCGCCGCCTGGGTGCGCCGGCACGACGTGGTGATCGTGCCGGGCATGGGCGTCCTCGAGGCCACGTTGCCGCTGCGGCCGTGGGGCTTCCCGTACTCGCTGTTCCTGCTCTGCGCGACCGGCCGGCTGTTCGGCACCAAGGTCGCGCTGGTCGGCGCCGGCGCCGCCCCGATCCGCGACCGGGCGACCCGGGCCCTGGTGCGCCGGTCGGCGCGGCTGGCCGCCTACCGGTCGTACCGTGACACCCTGTCCCGCGACGCGATGCGGGAGATGGGCGTGGACACCGCGCGCGACGAGGTCCACCCGGACCTCGCGTTCGCCCTGCCGGCGCCCCCGGCGAGCGGGCCGTCGGGCCCGCCGGGCCTGGTCTGCGTCGGCGTCATGGACTTCCACGGCGCCAACGACGACCGTGCCCGTGCCGAGGAGATCCACCGCCGCTACCTCGACGGCACAACGCGCTTCGTCCGCGCGCTGGTCGAGGACGGCAGGCCGGTGCGGCTGCTCACCGGCGACGCGTGCGACGCGTCGGTGGTCGCCGCGATCCTCGACGCGGTGGACTCGCCGCTGGTCACGGCCGCGGAGGCGGCCTCGCTGGCCGACCTGATGAAGGAGACGGCGGCGGCCGACACCGTGGTGGCGACCCGGTATCACAACCTGGTCTGCGCGCTGAAGACCGGAACGCCGACCCTCGCCCTCACCTACGCGGCGAAGAGCGACGCCCTCATGGACCGGATGGGCCTTGCCGCGTACTGCCATCCGGCCCGTGCGGTCGACGCCGACCGGCTGCTGGAGCAGTTCCGTGCGCTGGAGAAGCGCTCGGCGGAGCTACGGCAGACCCTGGCGGAGCGGAACCAGGCCGCCGCCCGGCAACTCGCAGTCCACTTCACCGCCTTGACGGCAGCCCTGTTCCCAGCGAAGGAGACTCCATGAAGGCGACCGAAGTCCCGGAGGTGTCGGGCGCGTTCCTCTTCGAGCCGACTCCCTACGCCGACGAACGCGGCTTCTTCTGCCGCACCTTCGACGCCGACGTGATCCGCTCGGTGGGCCTCGACCCGGACGCCTTCGTCCAGGACAGCGTGTCCCGCTCGGTCCGGGGCGTGCTGCGCGGCCTGCACCTGCGCTCCGGCAAGGGCGAGGCCAAGCTGGTGCGGTGCTCGTACGGGAGGATCTTCGACGTCGTCGTGGACCTGCGCACGGACTCACCGACCTACCGCAACGTGGCCACCTTCGAGCTGTCCGGCGAGACGCAGACGACCCTGTACATCCCGGCGGGGTGCGCGCACGGCTTCCAGGCGCTGACCGAGACCGCCGACACCTCGTACCGGATCGACCGCCCGCACGATCCGGCCGAGGACGTGACGATCGCCTTCGACGACCCGGAGCTCGCGATCCGCTGGCCGCTGCCGGCCACATCGATGTCCCAGCGGGACCGGGAGGCCCCGAGCCTCGCCGAGGTCCTGAAGCAGAGAGAGAGCTGAAGTCAGCGTGGACACTGAGGAGTTCCTCCTGCCCCGGTCGCGGGCGGCGAACGAGCGGCTGCACGCCCTGGTCCCCGGGGGCGCGCACACCTACGCCAAGGGCGACGACCAGTACCCCGAGAACCTGGCCCCGGTCATCAGCCACGGCCGCGGTGCCCATGTGTGGGACGTCGACGGCAACCGCTACGTCGAGTACGGGTCCGGCCTGCGGTCGGTCAGCCTCGGCCACGCCCACCCGCGCGTGACCGAGGCGGTGCGGCGGGAGATCGACCGCGGCAGCAACTTCGTCCGGCCGTCCGTCGTGGAGGTCGAGGCCGCGGAACGCTTCCTGGCCACGGTGCCGACCGCCGAGATGGTGAAGTTCGCGAAGAACGGCTCCGACGCCACCACCGCCGCGGTGCGTCTCGCCCGCGCCGCCACCGGGCGCCCGCGGGTGGCCGTCTGCGCCGACCATCCGTTCTTCTCCGTCGACGACTGGTTCATCGGCACCACGCCGATGTCCGCCGGCATCCCGGCGGCCACCACCGACCTCACCGTGGCGTTCCCCTACGGCGACCTGGCCGCCACAGAGGAGCTGCTCACCCGGTATCAGGGGGAGGTCGCCTGCCTGATCCTCGAACCGGCCACCCACACCGAGCCGCCACCCGGCTACCTCGCCGGCCTGCGCGCGCTGGCCGACCGGCACGGCTGCGTACTGGTCTTCGACGAGATGATCACCGGCCTCCGCTGGTCCGAGGCGGGTGCCCAGGGCCTGTACGGCGTCGTCCCCGACCTCTCCACGTTCGGCAAGGCGCTGGGCAACGGGTTCGCCGTCTCCGCGCTGGCCGGGCGCCGCGAGCTGATGGAGCGGGGCGGGCTGCGGCACTCCGGCGACCGGGTGTTCCTGCTGTCCACCACGCACGGCGCGGAAACGCACTCCCTGGCGGCCGCGATGGCCGTGCAGGCCACCTACGTCGAAGAGGGGATCACCGCCCGGCTGCACGCGCTCGGCGAACGGTTGGCGGCCGGTGTCCGCGAGGCCGCGGCGAGCATGGGCGTCGGCGACCACGTCGTCGTCCGGGGCCGGGCCAGCAACCTGGTCTTCGCCACCCTCGACGAGAACCGGCAGCCGTCGCAGGAGTACCGCACCCTGTTCCTGCGCCGGCTCCTCGCGGGCGGGGTGCTGGCCCCGTCGTTCGTGGTGAGCAGCGCGCTCGACGATGACGACATCGATCACACCGTCGACGTGGTGGCCCAGGCGTGTGCGGTGTACCGGAAGGCACTGGACGCCGCCGACCCCACCCCCTGGCTGGCCGGGCGGCCGGTGAAGCCGGTGTTCCGCCGCTCGGTATGAACGTGACGCGGCATCAATGACGGTCCCGCTTGACGCGGCATCAATGACGGTCCCGTCGACCGGCGTCGGCCACCCGGTCGACCAGCCACGCGGTCGCCGGTACCACCGCCAGCGCGGTGCACCAGCCGCCGAGGACGTCGGTCGGGTAGTGCGCGCCGAGGGCGACCTGCGCCCAGCCCATGGCGACCCCGGCGACGAGCGCCGCGGCGAGCACGAGCACCGTGCCGGCCGTCCTGCCGAGGCCGAGCCGGCCGGTCGCGAGCAGCGCCGCCACGAGGGCGAGCGCGGTGAGGAAGGCGGTGTGCCCGCTCGGGTAGGACAGGTTGTCGGCGCCGTGAATGGTGCGTCCCACCAGAGGCTTGAGCAGCTTCGTCGCCCCCACGGTCAAGCCTGTGCCCGCGACGACGAACGCCGCCGCGCGAGGGTGCCGAAGCAGCAGACAGCCTGTCACGGTGGCCACGACCAGCGCCGCCGCTCCCAAGGGCTCCGCCAGGAAGTCCGTGGCCAGAGCGAAGTACCGCCACGGCGGCCGCGCACCGTCCACCGCCGGCTGGATCCACCCGTCCACGGTGCCGGGCTCGCTGTGCCCGGCGTACAGGGCCCCGAGCGCGACGACCACCAGCGCGGCGAGGGTCGCGATCAGCCCGAGCCACCCGCGCGGTGCCGCAGGCAGCACCGCGGGCGCCGACCGGTGGGCCCCCATCACAATTGGGCGCCAACTCCCCACGAACGAGCCCCCCGTCGTGTCCGACTCTGCCCGCGCGGGCGCCGCCAGTCTCCGGTGTCCACCCTAACCAACGGGCGGTTCACCGGTACGGAAACCGGTTCGCCAGACAGGCCGGCCGTCTGCTTGGCTCGCCCCATGAGCGATCTTCACATCCGCTGCGCGACCCTCTCGGACATCGACACCGTGCTGCGGTTCTGGCGCGAAGCCGCGGAAGGAACCAGCATCAGCGACGACCACGACGGAGTGGCCCGCCTCATCACACGAGACCCCGAAGCCCTGCTCCTCGCCGAGCGCGACGGTCTCCTCACCGGCACCGTCATAGCCGGCTTCGACGGATGGCGATGCTCCGCCTACCGACTCGCCGTGCACCCGGACCACCGCCGGCAAGGTATCGCCACCGCCCTCCTGGAAGCCGCCGAACAGCGCTTCGCCGCCCTGGGCGGGCGACGCGTCGACGCCATGGTCCTGGAGGCCAACGAACAGGCCCATCACACCTGGGCCGCGGCCGGCTACCGGCGCGAGGACCACTGGCGGCGCTGGGTCAAGCCCCTCATCGGCTAGGGAGTGTCTCCGGCCGGGCCGAGGACCCCGGCCACCAGCCGCTGGGCGTACGCGGCGTCGAGGCCGTCCGGGCGGAAGAGGATGCGGTACATCACGGGTGCGACGACCCGGTCGATCACCGTCTCGACGTCGGGTGTCCGCTCCCCGCGTCCGGCCGCGCGGGCGAGGACGAGGCCGATCTGCTCGGCGGCGTAGGCCGAGCACTGGCCGGCGTTGCCGCCGTCCGGGTCGCCGAGCAGGGCGTCGCGGATGTAGGCGCGGCCGGCGGGCGAGGCCATCTCGTCGAGGAACTGCTCGGCCCAGGCCGTCAGGTCGGCCGGCAGGGTGCCGTGGTCGCCGGGCGTGGTGTCGGGCCGCAGGCGCTCGACCGCCACGTCCGACAGCAGTGCCGTCAGGTCGCCCCAGCGGCGGTAGATCGTCGACGGTGTCACGCCCGCGCGCTGGGCGACCAGCGGCACCGTCAGGGCGTCCCGGCCCAGCTCCGAGGCGAGTTCGCGCACGGCGGCGTGCACCGATGCCTGGACCCGGGCGCTGCGGCCGCCGGGGCGCACCATCTGTCTGCTCACGGCACCCACCTTAAAGCGAACCCTTTGCGTCTGGTGCGGTTCTCGTTCAGGCCGCGGGCGCGAGCCGGCGGGCAGGCCGGGTCTGTTCGTAGGCGTGGCCGACCCGCAGGAGCAGCTTCTCCGCGAGCGGCCGGCCGAGGAGTTGCATGCCGATCGGCAGGCCCTCGGAGTCATGGCCGACCGGTACGGACAGGGACGGCACGCCGGTGATGTTGGCGGGGGCGGAGAGCCGCACATAGGCGTCCGAGACGCCCTCGACGGTGCCGTCGGCCCAGGTGATCGTCTCCTGGCCGGCCGGGACCGCGGTCGCGGGGAGGGTGGGGGCGGCGATCAGGTCGACGTCGCGCAGCATGCTCGCCCACTCCCGCCGCATGAGGGTGCGGGAGCGCTGGGCCCGCAAGTAGTCGCCGGCGGGCATCAGTTCCCCGGCCTCCAGGAGGATGCGGACATCGGCCTGGTAGAGCTCGGGGACCGTGCGCAGGGTGCTCTCGTGGTAGGCGGTGGCCTCGGGCACCATCAGGCCCCACTGGGTGGCCTGGATGTAGCGGGTCATGGGGATCTGGACGTCGACGAGCCGGGCGCCGAGATCCCGGAGCCGGTCGATCGCGTTGCGGACGGCGGCTTCCACCTCCGCGTCGACGTGGTCGAAGTACCAGGTGCGCGGCACGCCGATGCGCAGTCCGGTCAGGTCGGTGCCCTCGGCCGGCCGGTGGTCCGCCGGGGGTGTGGTCAGGGAGGCGGGGTCACGGGGGTCGTGGCCGGCCAGGGCGTCGAGGACCAGGCCCGCGTCCTCGACGGTGCGGGTGATCGGGCCGACGTGGTCCAGGGACCAGGACAGCGAGGTGACGCCGTGGCGCGGGACGAGGCCGTAGGTCGGCTTGAGGCCGACGACCCCGTTGAGAGCGGCGGGGACGCGGATGGATCCGCCGGTGTCGGTGCCCAGGGCGAAGGTGGCGGTGCCCGCGGCGACGGCGACCGCGGATCCGCCGCTGGAGCCGCCGGCGACCCGGTCGCGGTCCCAGGCGTTGCCGGTCTGCGGGGTGGTCAGCCCGTAGGCGAACTCGTGGGTGTGGGTCTTGCCGACCAGGACGGCTCCGGCCGCGGACAGACGGGCGGCGACGGTGCTGTCGGTGTGCGCGCGATGGCCGGCCCTGACCCGGGAACTGGCCGACGTCGCCAGTCCGGCCGTGTCGATCAGGTCCTTCAGCCCCATCGGGATGCCGTGCAGCGGACCGCGGTGCCGGCCGGCCGCGATGTCCTGCTCGGCTTCGAGCGCGGCCCGGCGGGCGTGCTCGGCGGTGACGGTGACATAGGCCCCGAGCCGCGGCTCCACCTCTTCGACGCGCTCCAGCACGGAGTCCGCCAGCTCGACGGGGGACAGCCGCCGCGCCCGGATCTGGTCGGCGGCGGCGCCGAGGGTCAGTTCATACGGCTGCATCGTGAGCCTCCTGTGCCGCGCGATAGGCGGGGGCGGGCGGGGTGTCGCCGAAGTCGAGCTCGCGCAGGACGGCGACCACGGAGTGGATGTGGTCGGCGGTGGCAGCGACCGCGGCGTGCCGGTCGGCCGGCAGGACGAGCCCGGCGCGGTGGGCCCAGCGGGCTGCTTCCGGGGGTGTGAGTTCGGTGCGGGCCATGAGCTCCCCTGTGAGCGATAAAAGCTAACTGTTTGCGTTAGTGGACTGTAGGACCTACGGTCGGCTTAACACAAACCGATTGCTTTAACAGCTCGCTGCAAGCGCTCGAGGAGACACCGATGACCACATGGGCCGTGGGCGACCTCACCATCCACCGCATCGACGAGGTCCTGCTGCCGCCCGCCACCGGACCGTGGCTGCTGCCCGACGCCACACCGGACGTCGTGGCGGGGCAGGACTGGCTGCACCCCCACTTCGCGGACGACGACGGCGTCCTGCGCCTGGACAGCCACAGCTTCGCGTTCACCGCCGGCGGGTTGCGCGTCCTGGTCGACACGGGCATCGGCAACGGCAAGCAGCGGGCCGATCCCGCCTGGCACGACCTCGACACCGACTACCTGCGACGCCTCATCGCCGCCGGATTCCCCCCGGACTCGGTGGACTTGGTGATCCTCACCCATCTGCACGCCGACCACGTCGGCTGGAACACCCGGGAGGTGAACGGCACCTGGGTGCCCACCTTCCCGCACGCCCGCTACCTGACCTCCCGCGTCGAGCGGGAGTTCTGGGCCGGGTACGCCATGGACGAGGCCCGCGCGCAGATGTTCCGCGACTCCGTGATCCCGGTGGAGGAAGCGGGGCGGCTCGATCTCGTCGACGTCCCCGCCGAGGGCCTCGAAGTCGCCCAGGGCCTGCGCCTGATCCCGACTCCGGGGCACACCCCCGGCCACCTCGCCGTAGAACTGACCAGTCATGGACGGAGGGCGCTGATCACCGGCGACTGCGTCCACCACCCCGTCCAGCTCGCCCACCCCGGCATCGGAGCCTGTGTCGACATCGCCCCCGGGCAGTCCGAGACCTCGCGCCGGGGGCTGCTTGACTCCCTGGCCGGTACGGACACCCTCCTCCTGGGCACCCACTTCGCGCCGCCCACCGCCGGCCGGGTCGTCGCCCACGAGGGCGCCTACCGGCTCGCGCCCGCCCCCGCCGACTCGCCCTGAGCAACCCCGCGGAAGGACTTTGCCCATCCTTTACCCTTGGATGGCCACTCGGTTCTGCATGAAAGGTTGTGAGCGTCCGCCCATGGGCGTGCCTCCCAGTTCGCGACACCGCGCGTTCCGCCCCGTCCTGGAGAACCATGGAACGGGGGTGAACCGATGACCGAAGTGCTCCTCCTCCTGGCGGCGATCCTGCTCTCGCTCGCCTGCGGCGCCTTCGTGGCCGCCGAGTTCTCCCTCACCACGGTCGAGCGCGCCGAGCTGGAGCGGGCGGTGGAGCGCGGCGAGCGAGGCGCGCAGGGCGCGCTGAAGGCCGTACGGAGCCTGACGTTCCAGCTGTCCGGGGCGCAGCTCGGCATCACCGTCACGAACCTGGTCGTCGGCATGCTCGCCGAGCCGTCGATCGCGGCGCTGATCGCCGGACCGCTGGAGGACGTGGGCGTCTCGCGCTCGGCGTCGCACACCCTCGCGCTGGTGCTCGGCACGGCCGCTTCGACGGTGTTCCTGATGGTGGTCGGCGAGCTGGTTCCCAAGAACTGGGCGATCTCCTCCCCGCTGACCGTCGCCAAGACCGTGGGCAACGCCCAGCGCTGGTTCAGCGCCGCGTTCCGGCCCTTCATCACCCACCTCAACAACACGGCGAACCGGGTGGTGCGCCGGATCGGTGTGGAGCCCGCCGAGGAGCTGGCGTCGGCCCGCGGGCCGCAGGAGCTCGCGGCGCTGGCCCGCCACTCGGCCAAGGAAGGGGCGCTGGAGGCCGACACCGCCGAGCTGTTCGTGCGGACGCTGAACCTCGCCGACCTGACCGCCGAGAACGTGATGACGCCCCGGGTCCAGGTCGTCGCCCTGGAGGTGCAGGCCACCCTGGAGGACGTGGCGAACGCGACCCGGGCGACCGGTCTTTCGCGGTTCCCCGTCTACCGCGGCACCCTCGACTCGGTCGTCGGCACCGCGCACGTCAAGGACGTACTGGCGGTACCGGCCGAGCGCCGGACCCGGATCTTCGTCTCCGAGCTGATGCGCGAACCGCTGCTGGTCCCGGAGACGCTCACCGTCGACCGGCTCCTGGACCGGCTCTCCGGCAAGCGCACGATGGCCGTCGTGATCGACGAGTACGGCGGTACGGCGGGCGTGGCCACCCTGGAGGACATCGTCGAGGAGGTGGTCGGCGAGGTGCGCGACGAGCACGACCCGCACGAGCTGCCCGATCTCGCCCCGGCCGGCACGGACGAGGCCGGCCACGCCCTGTACTCGGCCGACGGCTCCGCGCGCGTGGACCACCTGGAGCGGGTCGGCCTGCGTGCGCCGGAGGGTCCGTACGAGACGCTCGCCGGGCTGGTGGCGACGGTGCTCGGCCGGATACCGGCCGCAGGTGACACCCTCGAGGTCGCCGGCTGGCGGATGGAGGTCCTGGACGCGGCGGGCCGCCGGGCGGCGCGTGTCCGGCTGCGGGCGCCGCTCGACGACGAGAAGCCCGACGAGAAGGGAGCCGAGCTGTGACCGCCGTACAACTGCTGATCGGTCTGGCGACGCTCGTCGTCAACGCCTTCTTCGTCGGCGCCGAGTTCGCGCTGATCTCGGTGCGCCGCAGCCAGATCGAGCCCTACGCCGACCGGGGCGACCGGCGCGCCAAGAGCGTGCTGTGGGGCCTGGAGCACGTGTCGGCGCTGATGGCGGCCGCGCAGCTCGGCATCACGCTGTGCACGCTGGTGCTGGGCGTGGTGGCCGAGCCGGCGATCGCGCATCTGCTGGAGCCGCTGTTCCACGCGGCGGGCGTCCCCGAGGGGGCGGGGCACGCAATATCGTTCGTGATCGCGTTGGCTCTGGCCACGTATCTGCACATGCTGCTCGGCGAGATGGTGCCGAAGAACATCGCGCTCGCCGAGCCGGTGCGCAGCGCGCTGGCGCTCGGCCCGCCCCTGGTGGCGCTGTCCCGGGCGCTGCGCCCGGTGATCTTCACGATCAACGCCTTCGCCAACACACTGCTGAAGCTGCTGCGCGTGGAGGCCAGGGAGGAGGTCGCCGCCTCCTACTCGGACGCGGAGATAGCGCAGATCGTGAAGGACTCCAGTGAGGCCGGCCTGATCGACGACCGCGCCCAGGAGCGGCTGCACGACGCGCTGGAGCTGGGCCGCCGCCCGGTGCGGGACGTGGTGCTGCCGCTGGAGAGGGTGGTGTACGCGAGCGTGGGCGTCACTCCGGACGAGCTGGAGCAGCTCACGGCGGAGTCCGGGTTCTCCCGCTTCCCGGTGGTGGACGAGGGGCGGCGGATCGTCGGCTATCTGCATGTGAAGGACGCCCTGGAGGCCCTCGGGCGCGAGGTGCCGTTCCGGCTGCGGGACATGCGGCCCATCGCACGCGTGCGGGAGCACACACCGCTGGACGACGTTCTCACCGCCATGCGCGGCAGCCGTACGCATCTCGCGGCGGTTCTCGGGGCGGACGGCCGGCTGGCCGGGCTCGTGACCATGGAGGACGTACTGCGGGAGCTGTTCGGCCAGCGGACGTGAGCGGACTCTCGCCGGCCGACCGACTGCTGGGTATGTGCACGGGATATTATTTCCGTCGCCATGCACACGAACCCCACCCACAGCAGCCTCGTCGCGGTCGGCGACTCCTTCACCGAGGGCATGTCGGACCTGTTGCCCGACGGCACCTACCGCGGCTGGGCCGACCTGCTCGCCGCGCGGATGGCGGCCGGCACACCCGGCTTCCGCTACGCCAACCTCGCGGTGCGCGGCAAGCTGATCCAGCAGATCGTCGACGAGCAGGTGGACGTGGCGGCGGCCATGCAGCCCGATGTGATCACCCTGGTCGGCGGGCTCAACGACACACTGCGGCCCAAGTGCGACATGGGCCGGGTGCGCGCCCTCCTGGAGGAGGCCGTCGAGCGGCTGGCCCCGTCGTGCAAGCAGCTGGTGCTGATGCGCAGCCCGGGCCGGCGGGGCCCTGTCCTGGAGCGGTTCCGGCCGCGCATGGAGGAGCTGTTCGCCTGCGTCGACGAGCTCGCCGACCGGCACGGCGCGCTCGTCGTCGACCTGTACGGCGCCCCCTCGCTCGGCGACCCCCGGCTGTGGGACGTGGACCGGCTGCATCTGACGGCCGAGGGCCACCGCCGGGTCGCCGAGGCGGTGTGGCAGACGCTCGGCTACGAGCCCGAGGACACCGAGTGGCGCACGCCGATGCCGACGACGCTGCCGCCGGGCTGGGTCATGCGCCGCGCGGCGGACGTGCGGTTCGCCCGGCAGTACCTGCTGCCCTGGATAGGCCGCCGCCTGACGGGCCGCTCCTCGGGCGACGGCCTGCCGCCGAAGCGCCCCGAACTGCTGCCTTACGAGCTGTAGGACCTCGTGAACACCCGCGTGATCAACGTCAGGGGCCGGCCGCACGACTTCGGCCCACGGCTGGAGCTCGGACCCGCGGGCCGAGCTCGCCGAGCTCCACTCGTAGGTTCTCGCAGGCTCTCGTAGGTTCCGACGAAAAGGCCCGTGCGCTGGCCTGCACGAATCGCCAGTAGAATCCGTCCACGTGACTTCCGCTCCCGCCAAGCCCCGCATCCCGAACGTCCTCGCCGGACGGTACGCCTCCGCCGAGCTCGCCACGCTCTGGTCCCCCGAGCAGAAGGTGAGGCTGGAGCGGCAGCTCTGGCTCGCTGTGCTGCGCGCCCAGAAGGACCTCGGGATCGAGGTGCCGGACGCGGCGCTCGCCGACTACGAGCGTGTTCTCGACACCGTCGACCTGGCCTCCATCGCCGAGCGCGAGAAGGTCACCCGGCACGACGTGAAGGCGCGGATCGAGGAGTTCAACGACCTCGCCGGGCACGAGCACGTGCACAAGGGCATGACCTCCCGCGACCTCACCGAGAACGTCGAGCAGCTGCAGGTCCGGCTCTCGCTGGAGCTGATGCGCGACCGCGCGGTCGCCGTCCTGGCGCGGCTGGGCAAGCTGGCCGGCGAGTACGGCGAGCTGGTCATGGCCGGCCGCTCGCACAACGTCGCCGCGCAGGCCACCACCCTCGGCAAGCGCTTCGCGACCGCCACCGACGAGCTGCTGGTGGCCTACGGCCGCGTCGAGGAGCTGCTGGGCCGCTATCCGCTGCGCGGCATCAAGGGCCCGGTCGGCACCGCGCAGGACATGCTGGACCTGCTGGGCGGAGACGCCGCGAAGCTCGCGGAGCTGGAGCAGCGGATCGCCACCCACCTGGGCTTCTCGCAGGCCTTCACCTCGGTCGGCCAGGTCTACCCGCGCTCCCTGGACTACGAGGTCGTGACGACGCTGGTGCAGCTGGCGGCGGCGCCGTCGTCGCTGGCGAAGACGGTCCGGCTGATGGCCGGGCACGAGCTGGTCACCGAGGGCTTCAAGCCGGGCCAGGTCGGCTCCTCGGCGATGCCGCACAAGATGAACACCCGCTCCTGCGAGCGCGTCAACGGCCTGATGGTGATCCTGCGCGGCTACGCCTCGATGACGGGCGAGCTGGCGGGCGACCAGTGGAACGAGGGCGACGTGTCCTGCTCGGTGGTACGCCGGGTCGCGCTGCCGGACGCGTTCTTCGCGCTGGACGGTCTGCTGGAGACGTTCCTGACGGTGCTCGACGAGTTCGGCGCGTTCCCGGCGGTCGTGGCCCGGGAGCTGGACCGGTACCTGCCGTTCCTCGCCACCACCAAGGTGCTGATGGGTTCCGTGCGCGCGGGCGTGGGCCGGGAGCTCGCGCACGAGGCGATCAAGGAGAACGCCGTCGCCTCCGCGCTGGCGATGCGCGAGCAGGGCGCCGAGCGCAACGAGCTGCTCGACAAGCTGGCCGCCGACGCGCGCATTCCGCTCGACCGCGCCCAGCTGGACGCGCTGATGGCCGACAAGCTGTCCTTCACGGGTGCCGCGGGCGACCAGGTGGCCACCGTGGTCGCCCGGGTCGAGGAGATCGTGAAGCAGCACCCCCAGGCCGCGGGCTACACGCCCGGCGCGATTCTCTGACGCACCGCATGGCGCGCTTCACGCCCGAGGAGCTGGAGGCCGCCCGCGACCGAGTCGTGCCGGACGTGGTCGCGGACGGTCTGCGGGTGCTGTTCTGCGGGATCAACCCCGGGCTGATGACGGCCGCGACGGGCCATCACTTCGCCCGCCCCGGCAACCGCTTCTGGCCGGTACTGCACAGGTCCGGCTTCACACCCCGGCTCCTTAAGCCGTCCGAACAGCGGGAGTTGCTGTCGTACGGGCTCGGCATCACCAATGTCGTGGCGCGGCCGACCGCCCGGGCCGACGAGCTGAGCGCCGAGGAGTACCGGGAGGGCGGGCGGTTGCTCGCGCTGAAGGCGGAGCGGCTGCGGCCGGGCTGGCTGGCGGTGGTGGGTGTGACCGCGTACCGCGCCGCTTTCGACGACCGGAAGGCTCAGGTCGGGCCTCAGTCGCGGACGCTCGGGGACACACGCGTGTGGGTGCTGCCCAACCCGAGCGGGCTGAACGCGCACTGGACGGCCGAGACGATGGCGGAGGAGTTCGGACGGCTGCGGGAAGCCGCCGGGGGCTGATCCGCTACGGCGGATCCGCCTCTGTGATCAGGGCCAGCAGCTGAACCACGTCCGCCCCGTCCCGGTCCGCGACCGCCACGGCGACCCAGCGGCCGGAGCCCTCCACCTCCCACAGGTACGCGACGCTCGCGCGCTCGCTCAACTCGGTCCACGGCCGGGGGAGCTCCTCCTCTCCGGTGCGCAGCAGGACGGTCCGCAGGTTGTAGGGGGGTGCGTCCCCCCAACGTGAGGCGAGGAGTTCACAGACGGCGTCGCGGTCCTTCTCGAACTGGTCGATCGTCACCGCCCGGATCGCGGGGTCGCCGTCGGGCTCGCTCTCTAACACCGCCACGTGGTAGCCGGGGCCCGAGGAGCCGACATCCGACGGGCCGTGCTCCGCCGGAAAGGGGCGGTAGCACAGCTCGTCGATGAGGGCGATGTGCTGCGCGATGTGCATGAGTCCAGTAAACCCGCCACCACTGACACTTGGCGGGGCATCAAGCCCGTTGTCGGTCAGGCGTCCCGGCGCCGCACGCTCCATGCTCCCGCCACCAGTGCGGCGGCCGTCCAGAGCGCGGTCACCGCGAGCCCGGACCACGGCCCGAGGGTGCCGTCGTAGGTCTCCTTGAGGACCAGCTGCCCCGCCTTGTCGGGCAGGAAGTCGGCGACGCTGCCCGTGGCGTCGCCGATCACGAACCCTACGACGAGGATGAACGGGATCAGCAGCGACAGGGTGGCCACACCGCTGCGCAGCAGGGCGGCCAGCCCGGCGGCGAACAGGGCCATCAGCATGAGGTAGACGCCGCAGCCCACGACACCCCGCACCTGCTCGCCGGTGCTGAGCCCGTCCGCGGCCGGGCCGAGCCCCGCCCGCGCGACCATGAGGGCGGCGACGGCGGTCACCAGTCCCACCAGGAGGGCCGGTACGGCGATGACGGCCGCCTTGGCCGCGAACCACCGGCCGCGCCTGGGTACCGCGGCCAGCGAGAGCCGCAGCGCCCCCGGGTGGAACTCCGACGACACGGCCATGGCACCGAAGGCGATGACCGCGATCTGGCCGGGCAGAACACCGGACAGGGCCGTGAACAGCGGGTCGAACCCCGGGTCCGACGTCTCGGAGACACCGGCGATCGCGGAGAACGCCGTGGTCGCTGCGAACAGGGCCAGCAGGGCTCCCGGCAGTGAGCGGAGCGTACGGATCTTCAGCCACTCGGAGCGGAGTACGGGCGTGAGTTCCATGGTTCAGGCCTCCTGGGGCTGTGCGGTGAACTCGGTCTCGGCGGAGGTGAGGTCGAAGTAGGCCTGCTCCAAGGTGCCCTCCTCGGCGGCGAGTTCCAGGACCGGTACACCCCCTGCCGAGGCGATGCGGCCGATGTCGTCCACGCGTGCGTGGTGCACGGTCCAGTGACCGTCCACGTGCTCCTCGGCCTCGTGGCCGTGCCGGGCCAGGACGCTCTTCAGCGCGGTGGGGTCGCTCGTGCGGATGCGTACGCGCGGCCGCACGCGTGCGTGGATGAAGTCGCGCATCGCGGTGTCGGCCAGCAGCCGGCCCCGCCCGAGGACGACGAGGTGGTCCGCGAAGGACGCGGTCTCGTTCATCAGGTGGCTGGAGACCAGGACCGTCCGCCCCTCCCCCGCGAGCCGTCGCAGCAACTCCCTGATCCACACGATGCCTTCGGGATCGAGGCCGTTGGACGGCTCGTCCAGCATGACCACCTCGGGGTCGCCCAGCAGGGCGGCGCCGATGCCGAGTCGCTGGCGCATGCCCAGGGAGTACGTCCGCACGCGGCGCCGGGCAACCGAGGCCAGGCCCGTCTCCTCCAGTACCTCGTCCACCCGGCGGTCCGGGATGCGGTTGCTCACCGCCAGGACCCGGAGGTGGTCGCGAGCGGTACGGGAGCCGTGGGCGGCCTGCGCGTCGAGCAGGGCGCCGACGTGGCGCAGGGGTTCGCGCAGGGCCGCGTAGGCGCGGCCGCCGATGGTGGCGGTACCGGCGGTCGGCCGGTCGAGGCCGAGCACCAGCCGCATGGTGGTGGACTTTCCGGCGCCGTTGGGGCCGAGGAAGCCGGTGACGCGGCCGGGCAGCACGCGGAACGTGAGGTCGTCGACAGCGCGCCTGGTGCCGAACTCCTTGGTGAGGGACTGGACGTCGATGCTGGTCATGGCAGCAGCCTGGCCGGTCGTGCGGGGTGCGGGCCTCCCCCGGCGGTGGAGATCACCTCCCCCGTGCGGGGGAGGTCCGTTGTCAGTGGCGGCTGGCACGATGACGCAATGGCCCGCATGCTGCGCCCGTTCACGCGGGCGGTGACGTACAAGCGGTGGCTGCACATCATGGTGGCCATCGTGTGGCCGTCGTTGTGGCTGTTCGTCGAGGAGGCGTGGTGGACCCAGGTCACGGCCGCCGTGCTGCTGGGACTCGCGGGCCTCGTGCCCGTCACGCGGGTCGTGGAGGGATTCCAGGCCAGGCTGCTGCTGACCGGCCAGCGGCAGGACGGCGGTGACAGCGGCGAGATCGTGACCACGCCGTCGGTCACATGGGCCGATCGCGGGCGGACGGTGGTGTGGCTGGAGGCGCGGCTGGCCTTCGGCTGGGTCGTGGCCCACCTCTCCGTCCAGTTGCCCCTGCTCGCGGTCGACCTGCTGACGACGGGTCTCGGCCTTGGGCCCCTTGCCGACGGCTTCGTGACCGTCGAGGAGAACCGCTGGTGGCACGCCCCGCTGGCACTCGTGCCGTTGGCTCTGGCCGCCGTAGTCGTGGTGTGGTCGGGCCACTTCGTCACCGCGCTGGCCAAGCGACTCCTCGGCCCGTCATCCGCCGAGCGGATGGCGGCGCTGGAGGAACGCACCGAACAGTTGCTGGAACGCACGCGTATCGCCCGCGAGTTGCACGACTCCATCGGGCACGCGCTCACGGTCGCCGTGGTGCAGGCGGGGGCGGCGCGGGCGGCCGGCGACCCGGAGTTCACGGACCGGGCGCTGAGCGCCATCGAGGAGACCGGCCGCGCCGCCCTGGAGGACCTGGAGCGTGTGCTGGGCGTCCTGCGCGAGTCTCAGAAGCCCGTGAGCAGCAGACCGACGCTGGCGGACGCCGACCGGTTGCTGGATTCGGCGCGCGCTTCCGGGGCGAAGGTCGACGCCGAGGTGACCGGGCCCGTGGACGCCGTGCCCGGGCCGGTGTCGCGGGAGGGCTACCGGATCCTCCAGGAGGCGCTGACCAATGTGCTGCGACACGCGGGCGCGGTCCCGGCACACGTACGCGTGCACGTCACCGACGCCACCCTCGTCCTCGCGATACGCAACCCGCTGCCCGAGCCGATACCCGGCCCTGGCCCCGGACGCGGCAGCGGCCTTCGCGGCATAGGCGAGCGAGCGGCGTTGCTCGGCGGACGGGCCAGAACCGGCCCTGACGAAGGCGACTGGCAGGTTCATGTCGAACTGCCGTTGAGTTGATCTACGCTGTCCGGATGCCGGTCACCGTTCTCCTCGTCGACGACGAACCCCTCGTACGCGCGGGCCTGCGGGCCGTGCTGGAGGCACAGCCCGACATCGAGGTCGTCGGGGAGGCGGCGGACGGGGCGTCGGTGATCCCGCTCGTGCGGCGGCTGCGGCCCGACGTGGTCGCCATGGACGTACGGATGCCGCTGCTGGACGGCATCGAGGCCACCCGGGCGCTGCTGCGGACGGTCGACGAACCACCGCGGATCCTGGTGGTGACGACCTTCGAGAACGACGAGTACGTGTACGAGGCACTGCGGGCCGGGGCCGACGGGTTTCTGCTCAAGCGGGCCCGGCCGGCCGAGATCGTGCACGCGGTGCGGTTGATCGCCGAGGGCGAGTCGCTGCTGTTCCCGGCCTCGGTGCGGCAGCTCGCCGCCGAGTACGGCGACGACGGCGGGAACCGCGCGGCGCGAGCCGTGCTGGAGCGGGCCCAGCTGACCGAGCGCGAGGCCGAGGTGCTGCGGCTGATGGCGCGGGGGCTGTCGAACGCGGAGATCGCCGCCCGGCTGGTCGTCGGGACGGAGACCGTGAAGTCGCATGTGAGCGCGGTGCTGGCGAAGTTGGGGGCGCGGGACCGGACCCAGGCGGTGATCGCCGCGTACGAGTCGGGCTTCGTGGCACCGGGCTGATCAGCGGAGGCCGGTGCCGGGCCCTCGCCGGGGCGCTGCGCGCCGAGTACGATCCGGCCAACACGCGCGCGACCTGGGAGGACGGACGGTGGGGCGGCTGACCGGCGGGGATCCCTCGCTGCTGCGAAGGATCAATTCCGCGGTGGTGCTGCACGCGCTGCGTGCCACGGACTGCGCGACGCTGACCGAGATCACCCGGGTGACGGGGCTGTCCCGGCCGACCGTCGAGGGCGTCGTCGAAGGGCTCATCGAGGCCGGGCTCGTGGTCGAGAAGGCAGCCGAGGAGGGTGCCGCACGGCGGCAGGGGCGCCCGGCGCGGCGGTTCCGGTTCCGGGCGGAGGCCGGGCATCTGCTGGGGCTGGAGATCGGGGCACACCGGGTGGCGGCCATGCTGTCCGACCTGGACGGGCGGGTGATCGGCGCCCAGGCCAAGGACGTGTCCGAGACAGCGGGGGCCGACGAGCGGCTGGAGCGGCTGCGCGGGGCGGTCGCCGAGCTGCTGCGGCGAGCCGGTGTCGCACGGGGCTCACTGCGGGCCGTCGGCGTGGCGACTCCCGGGATCGTCGAGGCGGACGGCACCGTGCGGCTGGGCACCGCGCTGCCGGGGTGGACGGGGCTGCGGCTGGGCGAGCGGCTGAGCCGGTCCTTCAAGTGCCCGGTCCTGGTCGAGAACGACGCCAACGCGGCTGCCGTCGCCGAGCACTGGAAGGGCGCGGCCACCGAGTCGGACGACGTGGTGTTCGTGCTGGCGGGGCTCAGCCCGGGTGCCGGTGCGCTGATCGGGGGGCGGCTGCACCGGGGCTACGGCGGGGCGGCCGGCGAGATCGGCGCGCTGCATCTGCTGGGCCGGGAGGTCACGCCGGAGACCCTGCTCTCCACCACCGACGAACCCCTGCACCCCCTCGACGAGCAGGCGGTCGCCGAGGTGTTCGCACAGGCCCGCGAGGGCGACCAGCGGGCCCGCGCGGCAGTGGACCGCTTCCTCCAGCGCCTGGTCCACGACGTGGCGGCCCTCGTCCTGGCCCTGGACCCGGAACTGGTCGTCATCGGCGGCTGGGCAGCGGGCCTGGACGGTGTCCTGGGCCCCCTCCGCCAAGAACTCTCCCGCTACTGCCTGCGCCCCCCTGAGGTCACCCTCTCCCGCCTCGGAGACGCGGCAGTGGCGACAGGCGCCCTACGCCTGGCCCTGGACCACGTGGAGGAACAACTCTTCGCGGTGGAACAACGCCCCTTCAGGTAGCGTCCCTTCAGGCAGCGTCCCTTCAGGGGCGCGGGGAACTGCGCGACAAGCCACAACGCACCCGCAGTCCCCCACTCACGACACCCCCACGGCGCGACGGTCAGGACGCCTGCCGCTCCGGCCCGTCATGAATCTCCACCCCACCCGAGTCACCGAAGGTCAACCGGCACGTGTCAGCGCGATACGTAGCGACCGACAGCGCAGCCGTACGCCCCCCGGCGACGAACCGCGTCGTCACCACCAGAACAGGAGCCCCAGGCAGCCGATCCAGCTCCTTGGCATCATCGGCCCCGGCAGAGCCGAGCTCCACCGCGTTCTCCTGCCGCCCCAGCTCCAGCCGCTGCAACTCGCGCAGCACCGCTCGCGCACGGGCCGCTCCGGACGGCGCGTCTATGCCGGAGAGCTCGGGCACCGAGAACTCGGGGATGTAAAGCAGTTCCGCTGCCACCGGCCGGCCGTTCGACACACGGGAGCGGCGCACGACATGGACGGCCTCGTCACGGCCGGTCTCCAGCGCCTCGGCGACCGCCGCGGGCGGTACCGCCGCCAGGCAGTCGACGGGTTGCCAGGCGTCCTCGGACCCGCCGGGCCAGGTGTGCGGGCCGGTACCGAGGGAGACGCCCATGCGCGGCGGGGCGACGGTCGTGCCGACACCGCGGCGGCGCTGCAGCCTGCCTTCCAGTTCGAGCTGTTCCAGGGCCTGGCGGAGGGTGGCGCGGGCGACGCCGAACCGGGCCGCGAGGTCGCGCTCGTTGGGCAGGATCTCCCCCACCGAGAACTCCGAGTCGAGCGCTTCACTGAGCACGGTCTTGAGCTGCCAGTACTTCGGTTCCGGCACCGATTCCAGCTGCGTGGTCCCCACCCTGTCCTCCGCGATCGCCGTGGTCGGCGGCGTTTTAGCGCCCTTGTTTTTTAAAGGTTGTTTCACTTCTCTGCGACCATAGGGCGGCCCTGATCCTTGGTCAAGACCAATGGCCGGGAACGTTCACGGGGCGTCTCGTGCGAGGTCCCCGGGGCCGCTGGGGCACCGCCTACCCGGCGGTCAGCGACCGGAGCTTGTCGGGGTTCCGGACGATGTAGACCGCTTGGACCTGTCCCTCGGCGACATCGAGCTGGAAGACGGAGTCGGGCTTGTCACCGGACAGGACCAGCACGGCCGGACCGCCGTTGAGCTCCAGGAGACGCACGGAGAAGTCCGGGACGTCTCCCTTCCGCGCGGCGCCGACGAGGAAGCGGCCCACCTTGTCCGCCGTCTCAAGGACCCGCAGCGGCGCCCGCGCCTTGCCGCCGCTGTCGCCGACGAGACGGACGTCCGGGGCGAGCAGCGCCATCAGTCCTTCGAGGTCGCCGTCGGCCGCCGCGGCGAGGAACCGTTCGGTGAGGTCACGGCGCTGGGCGGGGTCGACCTCGTAGCGGGGCCGCCGCTCCTCGACGTGCTTGCGGGCCCGTCCGGCCAGCTGGCGCACCGCCGGTTCCCCGCGGTCGAGCATGGCGGCGATGTCGGCGTACGGAAAGCCGAAGGCCTCGCGCAGCACGAACACGGCGCGCTCCAGCGGTGACAGCGACTCCAGCACGACGAGGACGGCGAGGGAGACGGAGTCGGCGAGCACGGCCCGCTCGGCGGTGTCCGGCACGGTGTCGCCGAAGTCGGTGACATACGGCTCGGGCAGCCATGGGCCCACGTAGGTCTCCCCGCGGGACTTGATCTGGCGCAGCCGGTCGATGGCGAGGCGGGTCGTGATCCGTACGAGGTAGCCGCGCGGTTCGCGCACGTCTCCGCGGTCGCTGCCCGCCCAGCGCAGCCAGGCCTCCTGGACCACGTCCTCCGCGTCGGCCACGCGGCCCAGCATGCGGTAGGCGACGCCCAGCAGGACGGGGCGGTGCGCTTCGAAGACGTCGGTCGCGGTCTCGGTGGTCACGGCTCCATCCCAGCCCACCGGTGCGGCCCTGTCCAGGCGGAATCACCCCTTCCCGGACAGAATGGGCGACAGGACGCCGGTGATCGCCGGCAGGGTTCCCGGAGGTGGCGATGCGGTACGCGGTTCTGGGCACGGGAGACGTCGGGCGCACCCTCGGCGCCCGGCTGGTGGAGCTGGGGCACGAGGTGCGGCTCGGCTCCCGGACGAGGGACAACCCGGCCGCCGTGGAGTGGGCCTCCGCCGCGGGCGCCGGTGCGGACGCGGGAACGTTCGCGGAGGCGGCGGCGTTCGGCGAGGTCGTGGTGAACGCGGTCGGCGGGCGGGTCGCGCTCGCGGCGCTGGACGCGGTGAGGCCGGAGGACCTCGACGGGAAGATCCTCGTGGACGTCTCCAACCCGCTGGGGTTCGAGGAGGGCGAGCTACGGCTGTCCCCCGTCGAGTCGGACAGCGTGGGCGAGCAGATCCAGCGGGCTTTCCCGAACGCGCGCGTGGTGAAGACGCTCAACACCGTCAACTGCCGGGTGATGGTGGACCCCGGGCGGGTGCCGGGCGAGCACAACGTGTTCGTCTGCGGGGACGACGCGCGCGCCAAGGAACAGGTGACGGCCCTGCTCGGGGAGTTCGGCTGGCCGCGGGAGCGGGTGCTCGACCTCGGTGGCATCCGGGCGGCGCGCGCCGTGGAGATGTGGCTGCCGCTGTGGGTCGGCCTGATGCAGAAGTTCGGGCACGCGGACTTCAACCTGGAGCTGCGCCGGGCCCGTTGAGCGGCCCGAGGCCGTGAAGGTGACGACACCTCGGGGCTACCCGTCGGTAGCAATTGCTGACAAGCTGTCTACAGCGTCCGTCAGCGAGTACAGCCGAGGAGCACCCCATGTCCGCCACCGTCTCCTTCAAAGTCGCCTCCGCGCACGGCGAGCAGAACGTCACCCTGTCCTACACGCGCCGGGGCAGCGGCGCCCCGTTGCTCCTGCTGCATGGCATCGGCCACCACCGGCAGGTGTGGGACCCGGTGATCCCGGCGCTGGCGGCCGAGCGCGATGTGATCGCGGTGGACCTGCCCGGGTGCGGCGAGTCGCCGGCGCTGCCGGACGGCATGGCGCACGACCTGCCGACGATGAACACCGTCCTGGTGGCCCTGTGCGAGGCGCTGGAGATCGAAAAGCCGCATGTGGCGGGCAACTCGCTGGGCGGCCTGCTGGCCCTGGACCTGGCCCGGGCGCGGCTCGTCCGCTCCGTCACCGCGCTGTCCCCCGCCGGGTTCTGGAACGAGGCCGAGCGCCGCTACGCCTTCGCCGTGCTGATGACGATGCGGCAGATCGCCCAGCGGATGCCCCGCTCCGTCGTCGAACGGCTGGCGCGCCCGGCGATCGGCCGGACGCTGCTGACGAGCACCATCTACGCCCGCCCGGGCCGTCGTTCGCCCGAAGCCGTGATCGCCGAGACGCTGGCACTGGCCGGCGCCCAGGGCTTCTCCGAGACCCTCCGCTCCGGCCGGACCGTGCAGTTCACCGACGACATCGTGGGCACCCCGGTCACCGTGGCCTGGGGCAGCCGGGACCGGCTACTCGTCCCCCGCCAGGGCGTGCGGGCCAAGGGCGTCATCCCCGGGGCCCGGCTGGTACGGCTGCCGGGCTGCGGCCACGTCCCGATGAACGACGACCCGGCACTGGTCGCGAGGGTCGTCCTCGACGGCAGCCGCTGACCCGTACCGAGGCTCGCGCGGGGCGACAAGCCTCTAAGGTCTCCCTTCATGAAGCCACCCCAGAGCGCCCCGGGCACCGGTGCCGCGTCCGCCGCCTGGGAGCTGCTGCTCCCCGCCGCCGCGGCACCGGCACGCACGCGTGGCCGGTCCCTCCAGGCGGCGCTGCGCGAGGCGGTTCGCTCGGGCCGGCTTGCGCCGGGCACGCGGTTGCCGTCGAGCCGGGATCTCGCGGCGGACCTGGGGGTGTCGCGGGGCCTGGTCACGGAGGCGTACGAGCAGCTGACGGCCGAGGGCTATCTGCGCAGCGGCCGGGGAGCCGGTACCTGGGTGGGCGCGGCCACACGGGCCGCCCGGCCCCGGGCGCGGGACCTCGCCCCGCGCTCCCCCGGCTCCCGCGCGGACTTCGTGCCCGGCACGCCGGACCTGTCGCTGTTCCCGCGCTCGGCGTGGGCCGCCGCGCACCGCGACGTACTGGCGGAACTGCCGCACCAGGACCTGGGCTACCCCGACCCGCGCGGGCTGCCCCGGCTGCGTACCGCGCTGGCCGGACTGCTCGCCCGGCGGCGGGGCGTGGTGGCCGACCCGGAGCGGATCGTGGTGGTCTCCGGGGTCGCCCAGGCGACGGCCCTGCTCGGTTTCGCGCTGCACGCGCGCGGGGTGCGTACCGTCGGTGTGGAGGACCCCGGCAGTCCCCAGCACGACGCGCTGTACGCCTCGGCCGGGGTCACGGTCGTGCCGGTGCCCGTGGACGGCGAGGGGATCGCCCTGGAGTCGCTGCGGGCGTCGGGCGTGCGGGCCGTGGTGACGACTCCGGCCCATCAGTTCCCCACCGGCATCGCCTACTCGGCCGACCGCCGGGCCGGGCTGCTGGACTGGGCACGTGAGGTGGACGGCATCGTCCTGGAGGACGACTACGACGGCGACTTCCGCTACGACCGCGCCCCCGTCGGCGCGCTCCAGGGCCTCGACCCGGACCGTGTCGCCTACACGGGTTCCGTCAGCAAGTCCCTCGCCCCCGGGCTGCGGCTGGGCTGGCTGCTGGTGCCCGAGTCCTGGACGGAGGAGATCGTCGAACGCAAGCGCACCATGGACCTCGGCCACCCGGCCCTCGACCAGGCCCTGTTCGCCCGTTTCCTGGAACGCGGCGACTACGACCGCCAGCTGCGCCGCTGCCAGCGCGCCTACCGCGAGCGGCGTGACGCGCTGGTCGCCGCCCTGGACGAGCACTTCCCCGGTTCGGAGGTGTCCGGGATCGCGGCGGGCCTGCATGTGATCGCCACGCTGCCGGAGCGGTACGGCCCCGAGGATCGGTTCCTCGCGCGCGTGGCGGAGGCCGGGGTGGCGGTACGCCCGCTGTCGTCCTGCTCCCACCCGCGGGCCGAGAGCGCCGAGACGAAGAAGGTGCGGCTCGTCCTGGGGTACGCCCATGTGCCGCCCGCCCGGATCGCCGAGGGCGTACGCCTGATGGCGCGGGCGGCCACCGGGTGACTCCGCCGGGATCGCCCCTGCGTGCCGGTTCCCCCGCCCCTGCGGTCAGTTGTTCACTTGGGGTTCGTGTGTGCGCTGCGGCGTGCCAGTAGTTGTGGCTCTGCACACTGGCCGGATCCCGTCCCTGGAGGCGTATCCATGTCACACCGTCCGTTCCCCGGGCGCCGTAGCGTCCTGCGGGGCTCCCTCGCCGCGTCGGCGGCCCTGTCCCTGCCCACCGCTCTCGGAGCGGCGCCGGCCTTCGCCCGGTCCGGGCGTCCGAAGGCGGGGTGGGGTGTGCAGGCGGGAGACGTGACCTGCGACTCCGGGCTGGTGTGGGTGCGGTCCGACCGGCCCGCCCGGATGATCGTCGAGACGTCGGCGACCGAGTCGTTCCGCAACCCGCGCAGATGGCACGGCCCGCTGCTGGGCCCGGGCACCGACTTCACCGGCACGACCCCGCTGCGCGGGCTGCCGTCCGGCGAGCAGATCCACTACCGGGTGCTGCTCGCCGACCCGGACGACCCGCGCCGCACCGGCGAGCCGGTCACCGGTTCCTTCCGCACCGCGTCCGCCAAGCGCCGCGACGGGGTGCGGTTCGTCTGGTCCGGTGACCTGGCCGGGCAGGGCTGGGGCATCAACCCGGACCTCGGCGGCTACCGGATCTACGAGGCGATGGGCGCCCTGGACCCGGACTTCTTCCTCTGCAGCGGCGACAACATCTACGCCGACGGCCCTCTTACCGAGACCGTGGCCCTGCCCGACGGGCGGACCTGGCGGAACATCACCACCGAGGAGAAGGCGAAGGTCGCCGAGACCCTGGCCGAGTTCCGCGGCAACTTCCGTTACAACCTCCTGGACGAGAACCTGCGCGCCTTCAACGCCCGGGTCCCGTCCATCATCCAGTGGGACGACCACGAGGTCACCAACAACTGGTACCCGGGCGAGATCCTCGGCGACGCGCGCTACACCGAGAAGAACGTGGACGTGCTCGCCTCCCGTGCCCGCCAGGCGTTCTCGGAGTACTTCCCGATCTCGACGCTGCGCCGTCCCGGTGGCCGGGTGTACCGCGTGCAGCACCACGGCCCGCTGCTGGACGTCTTCGTCCTGGACATGCGCACCTACCGCAACGCCAACTCGACGGACGACCAGCCCACCGACGCGCAGGGCATCCTCGGCCGCGAGCAGCTGGAGTGGCTCAAGCGCGAGCTGTCCCGCTCCCGCGCGGTGTGGAAGGTGATCGCCTCGGACATGCCGATCGGCCTGGTCGTCCCGGACACCGGTGACGGCAAGCCGAACATCGAGGCGGTCGCGCAGGGCGACCCCGGCAAGCCGCTCGGCCGCGAACTGCAGATCGCCGAGCTGCTGCGGTTCATCAAGCACCGGCGGATCACGGGCACGGTGTGGCTGACGGCCGATGTGCACTACACCTCGGCGCAGCACTACCAGCCCTCGAAGGCCGCCTTCACCGACTTCGAGCCCTTCTGGGAGTTCGTGTCTGGCCCGCTCAACGCCGGTGCTTTCCCTGCGAACACGCTCGACGGCACCTTCGGTCCGGACCGCGTGTTCATCAAGGCGCCGACGACGGCCAACGTCTCGCCCGCCGGCGGCTACCAGTTCTTCGGCGAGGTCGACATCGACGGCGGAAGCGGCGAGCTGACGGTCCGTCTGCGCGAGCAGGACGGCACCGTGCTGTTCACGCAGGTGCTCCAGCCGGGCCGGGTCGGCCAGTAGATTCCGGTGGGTCCGGCAAGTACGGAGCGCAATGTTTGAAGCGTCGATAAAGGGGGCAAACTGCCCCCTTTACCCGCCAGACACAAAGAGTTCGCGATCACGCAACACCGTTCCGTCACAGTGGGTGCATGACGCGAAAAGTGACTGAAGCGACGCACTCGAACAACAACTGCCGCCCCGCCACCCCGATGCGGCGGTTCACCACGGCGTTCCGGGCCTGGCGGACACGACGTCACGAGAACGCGCCGCCGACGGACCATACCGAGTCCCCGGCACCGGAGCCGGTGCCGGGGGCGAGCACGCTGTGGCGGATGCGGACCACGGTGCGGGACGAGCCGGGGTCGCTGGCGGCGCTGTGCACGGCCCTCGCCGGGCAGCGCGTCGACATCCTGAGCCTGCAGACCCACCCCCTCGCCGACGGCACGGTGGACGAGTTCCTGCTGCGGGCCCCTGGCGAGCTGCCGGGGTCCGGGATCGCCACGGCCGTCCGGACGGCCGGCGGCACCGACACCTGGATCGAACGGGCCGATGCCCACGACCTGGTGGACGCGCCGACCCGGGTCCTGGGGCTCGCCGCCCGCACCGCCCTGGACGCCGCGGAACTGCCGCTGGCCCTGCGCCAGTTGCTGGGCCGCTGCACGATCCGTTCCCAGCCGGCACCGGCCGGCGGCGACCGGGCGCCCGGCGGCGTACCGGTGGAGGGGGCCCTCGACGGCACCGTGCTGCGCCTGCGCGCCCCGGAAGGCGGAGTGATCACCGTGGAGCGGCCGTACCTGCCGTTCACCCCGACCGAGTTCGCCCGGGCCAGGGCCCTGGTGGAACTGGACGCCCGGCTGGGCCCGCGCGTCCCGCACGGCCGGGACACCCTCACCCTCGCCGAGGGCGCCGACATCACCGTGCGCCGGGCCGACACCCGCGATCTGGAGTCGGCCCGGGAGATGCACGAGCGGTGCTCGGACCGCACGCTGAGGCTTCGCTACCACGGCCCGGTCGGGGATGCCGACCGGTATCTGAACCATCTGCTCAGCCCGCGCTTCGGCCGTACGCTCGCCGTGCAGACCGCGTCGGGGCGCGTCGTCGGGCTCGGGCATCTGCTGTGGGACGGGGACGAGACGGAGGTCGCGCTGCTCGTCGAGGATGCCTGGCAGCGGCGGGGTGTGGGTGCCGAGTTGCTGCGCAGGCTGGTGGCGATGGCGGTGGATGCCGGGTGCGGGAGTGTGTATGCCGTGACGCAGGCGTCGAACACCGGCATGGTCGCGGCGATGCGGGGGATGGGGCTTCCTCTCGACTATCAGGTCGAGGAAGGGACGCTGGTCATCACGGCGCGGCTGGGTGAGCCCGTTGCGTCGAGTGCGGGTGAATTGGGGAATGCCTCAGCGCCGTAGGAGCTTTCGGCGGTTGGCGTGTGCGGGTCCGTTGTGGCTTGTCGCGCAGTTCCCCGCGCCCCTAGGAGGGACCTGTCCAGGTCCCTCCAGAGGTCCTCGACGTCCTCCAAGCCCACCGACATCCTCAGCAAGCTGTCGCTCACCCCGGCGTCCTGTCGGTCTTCCGCGTCCACGATGCGATGGCTGATGGACGCCGGGTGCTGGATGAGGGTGTCGACGCTGCCGAGGCTGACGGCGGGGGTGATCAGGCGGACGCCGGCGATGACCTCGTGCGGGTCGCCGTGCACCTCGAAGGAGACCATCGCGCCGCCGATGCGCGGGTAGTGGACACGCGCCACTCGCGGGTCGGCGGCCAGGCGGCGGGCGAGTTCGGCGGCGGTGGCGGAGGCGGCCCGGACCCGTACGGGGAGGGTGGAAAGGCCGCGCAGCAGCAGGTAGCCGGCCAGCGGGTGCAGCACACCGCCCGTGGCGAACCGCACCTGGCGCAGCCTGCCCGCGAACTCCTCGTCGCAGGCGATCACGCCCGCCAGCACGTCCCCGTGACCGCCGAGGTACTTGGTGGCACTGTGCAGCACCAGCCGCGCGCCCTGCTCGGCCGGGCGCTGGAGGACCGGTGTGGCGAAGGTGTTGTCCACGAGCAGCGGCACCGAACCGCAGGCGTGGGCGACGGCCCGCAGGTCGACCTCGGCGAGCGTGGGGTTGGCCGGGGACTCCACCAGGACCAGCCCGGTGTCCGGGCGCAGCGCGTCGGCGATGCCGGCCGGGTCGGTCCAGGTCACCTCCGAGCCCAGCAGCCCGGCGGTCAGCAGATGGTCGCTGCAACCGTAGAGGGGGCGTACGGCCACTACGTGCCGCAGCCCCATCGAGGCGCGGACGAGCAGGACGGCGCTCAGGGCGGCCATGCCGCTGGCGAACGCGACCGCCGCCTCGGTTCCCTCCAGGCGGGCCAGCGCGGTCTCGAAGCGGGCGACGGTCGGATTGCCCAGCCGTCCGTAGACGGGCGGGCCTTCCGGCTCGGTGCCGGTAGCGGCGAACGCGTCGATCCGGGCCGCTTCGCCGCGGCTGTCGTACGACGGGTAGGTGGTGGACAGGTCGATCGGCGGGGCGTGCAGCCCCTGCCGGGCGAGGTCGTCCCGCCCGGCGTGCACGGCCTCGGTGGCGAGAGCTCTCGGTGCGGTACCCGGGTTCATGTCCATGCCCATATTCATGAGGGGAGAGTGAACACTGACCGGTTCTGTGCGGAAGAACGCCGTGTTACGTTCGGCCGATGGCCGAATCTGTCGTACTGGACCCGGTGGATCTCCACCTTCTGCGTTTGTTGCAGAACGACGCCCGGGCGACGTACCGGGATCTCGCCGCGCAGGTCGGCGTGGCGCCGTCGACCTGTCTGGACCGGGTGACCCGGCTGCGCCGCTCGGGAGTGATTCTCGGGCACCGGCTGGAGCTCGATCCGGCCAAGCTGGGGCGTGGCCTGGAGGCCCTGCTGTCGGTGCAGGTCAGGCCGCACCGCAGGGAGCTGGTGGGGCCGTTCGTGGAGCGGATCCGGGCCCTGCCGGAGTCGCGGACCGTGTTCCATCTGACCGGGCCGGACGACTACCTCGTCCACGTCGCGGTCGCCGACATGACCGACCTCCAGCGGCTCGTGCTGGACGAGTTCACCTCGCGGCGTGAGGTGGCGCGTGTGGAGACCCGGCTGATCTTCCAGCAGTGGGAGTGCGGGCCGCTGCTGCCGCCTTCGCCCTCGGCTCAATCCGGATGACGTGCGCCTGCCGTCGTACGAGGATGGCCGCATGTCTGAGATCAAGAGCCCGCTGCCCCGTGAGGTCGCCGACGCCTACGTCGACGAGCTCGTCGCCCTCGACCCGATCACCGGCACGTTCCTCGGCGTGAAGGAGAGTTCGAGCAGGCTGCCCGACACCTCGCCCGCGGGCCAGGAGGCGTCCGCGGAGCTGGCGCGCCGGACGCTGGCCCGGCTGGACGAGGCCGAACGGCTGCCCGGCGCGGAGAGTGAGATCGAACGCCGCTGCGGACGGCTGCTGCGCGAGCGGCTGAGCGCCGAACTCGCCGTGCACGAGGCCGAGGAGAGCCTGCGTTCCGTCAGCAACCTGAGCTCGGTCGCCCATGCGGTGCGGCAGGTGTTCACCGTGACGCCGGCGCAGACGGAGGAGGACTGGACGGCGATCGCGGAGCGGCTGCGCGCGGTCCCGGCCGCGCTGGAGGGGTACCAAGAGTCCCTGGCGCTCGGCCTGGAGCGGAAGCTGCACGGCGGGCCCCGCGCCACGGCCACGTTCGTGGAGCAGCTCGGTGAGTGGGCCGACGCGGACGGCACGGGGCAGGGCTGGTTCGAGCAGTTCGCGGCCGCGGGCCCGGAGTCGCTGCGGTCCGAGCTGGACACCGCCGCCCGCTCGGCCACCGAGGCCGTCCTGCGGCTGCGCGACTGGATGCGGGACGTGTACGCACCGGCGATCGAGGGCGCGCCGGACGTGGTGGGCCGGGAGCGGTACGCGCGCTGGGTGCGCTACTTCAACGGCACGGACCTCGACCTGGACGAGGCGTACGCCTACGGCTGGTCCGAGTACCACCGCCTCCTCGGCGAGATGAAGACCGAGGCCGAGAAGATCCTGCCGGGCGCGGCCACCCCGTGGGTGGCGCTGGCGCACCTGGACGAGCACGGCACGCACATCGAGGGCGTCGACGAGGTGCGTCAGTGGCTCCAGTCCCTGATGGACGAGGCGATCGACGCGCTCGACGGCACCCACTTCGACCTGGCCGAGCGGGTGCGCCGGGTGGAGTCACGCATCGCCCCTCCGGGCAGCGCCGCGGCCCCCTACTACACGGAGCCGTCGGACGACTTCTCGCGACCGGGCTGCACCTGGCTGCCGACCATGGGCAAGACGCGTTTCCCGGTCTACGACCTGGTCTCGACCTGGTACCACGAGGGCGTCCCCGGCCA
The DNA here is from genome assembly GCF_056433405.1 of Streptomyces sp. NPDC044719. NCBI lineage: Bacteria > Bacillati > Actinomycetota > Actinomycetes > Kitasatosporales > Streptomycetaceae > Streptomyces > Streptomyces sp. NPDC044719. The sequence goes on along the minus strand of NZ_JBWKHE010000004.1, from coordinate 94,247 downwards.
CCACCTCCAGCTGGCCCAGTGGAAGCACGTGGCGCAGGACCTCTCCCGCTACCAGGCCGGTGTCGGCATGGTGAGCGCCAATGCCGAGGGCTGGGCGCTGTACGCGGAGCGGCTGATGGACGAGCTGGGCTTCCTGACGGACCCGGAGCGCCGGCTGGGCTATCTGGACGCGCAGATGATGCGGGCCGTGCGCGTCATCATCGACATCGGCATGCACCTGGAGCTGACCATCCCGGACGACTCCCCCTTCCACCCCGGGGAGCGCTGGACGCCCGCGCTGGCGCAGGAGTTCTTCGGCTCGCACAGCAGCCGCCCCGCGGACTTCGTGGAGAGCGAGCTGACGCGCTATCTGTCCATGCCGGGCCAGGCCATCGGCTACAAGCTCGGCGAGCGGGCCTGGCTGCTGGGCCGTGAGAACGCCCGCGCCCGGCACGGCGACGCCTTCGACCCGAAGGCCTGGCACATGGCGGCCCTCTCGCAGGGTTCCCTGGGCCTGGACGACCTGGTGGACGAGCTGTCCGCCCTCTGATCAGCGCCGGAATCCGCCTTCGGAGCTGATGACCTCACCGGTGATCCAGCCCGCCTCGTCCGTCGCGAGCCAGGCGATGAGGCGGGCCGGATCGTCGGGCATGCCCCACCGTCCGGCGGGGAAGCCGGCCGCCACGGCCTCGTACGCCTCCCCGGTCAGGTAATCGGTGTCGACAGGACCGGGGTTGACGGTGTTCACCGTGATTCCCTGTTCGACGAGGGTGGTCGACAGGGAGCGGGTCATCGAGGCGAGGGCGCCCTTCTGGAGGGCGTAGGCGATCTCGCCGGGCATACCGCCCGCGATGTCCTGGCCGGAGGTCAACATCATGACGCGGCCTCCGGGGCCGGGTGGCCGCAGCCGGGCGTGCGCCTGGACGAGCAGCAGGACCGAGCGGGTGTCGACCGCCCAGTGCCTGTCGAGCATCGCAACGTCGATCTCGCCCAGAGAGCCGTCGAATCCGCTCTGCGCGTGGTTGGCGACGAGGATGTCGAGCCGCCCGCCGAGCGCGTCGGCGGCCGTGCTGATCAGTTCGGCGGGCACAGCCGGGTCGGCCAGGTCACCGGGTCCGGCGACGACCCGTGCCTCGGGGTCCCCGAGTGCGTCACGCACGGACGCCACGACGTCCTCGGGCCGGTCGGCGCCCCAGGGCATGCCGGCATCGTGCGGCACATGGTGATGAAGAAAGACACTCGCCCCATAGGCGGCGAGCCGACGTGCCACGGCATGCCCGATGCCGGCGCGCCGACTGGCACCGGTCACCAGGGCGGTACGGCCACGCAGGGGCAGGGGGTCACGGCGCAGTTCTTCGGGGCTGGGATGCGGAAGTCGCGGCATACGGTCATCGTGGCCGGGCCATTCGAACGACGCACGCGAATATCGGGCTTCTTGGGGGCGCGGGGAACTGCGACCAGCCACGGACAACCCGCACACGCCGACGGCCGACAACCCCTGGCTACCTCGGCGCCAACAACCGAAGCTGGACCAACCCCAGCCACGTCTCAGCCCCCGGCTGCACTCGAGCCGCCCGAACCGCATACCGCCCCGGCTCCAGAACGACCCGCACACGGTCGCTCCCCACCGGCTCGCCTCCAGGCCATGCCGCGTCGAACAGCAGCACCGGCCCGGGCACGTCCCAGCTGACCTCCGGCTCCCACCGCGCCGTCGCGACAGCCCCCGGCACACTCGCCAGCAGCTCGCCCTCGGAATCGCCCGCGCACCACCGCACGAAGACGCCCTGGTCGGGCAGATAGGCGGTCGAGGCCGGCTCGTCGCCCAGCACCAGTGCCGTGCAGTCGCCGACCGGCAGCAGCCCGACGTCTCCGTCCACCTCACAGGCCCGGTCGTAGTCCGACGCCGTCTCCTCGCCGTCGGCACCCGCCCAGAAGGACAGAACCGTCTCGGGCACCGCTATCAGCGGTCCGCCGCCCGACTCCACCCACTCCACCGTGCCCGGCTCCGCGTATCGCACCATGGGGCAAGAACCTACAACGCCAACCCGCATCACCGGGCCCGGGGTTAGGGCCTCCCCCACAAAACCCCCTAAGTCCCGCGCTGCCTCAGCACCGATCCGGACCGGCCCTTGACGACCTCCAGCTGCGCGTGGATCCGCCGTCGCAGATCGGGCACATGGCTGACGATGCCGACGCTGCGGTCGCGTTCGCGCAGGGAGTCGAGGACGTCGAGGACCTCGTCGAGGGTCTGGTCGTCGAGGCTGCCGAAGCCCTCGTCGATGAAGAGGGTGTCAAGCCGCACGCCGCCCGCCTCGTCCGTGACGACGTCCGCGAGGCCGAGGGCGAGGGCGAGGGAGGCGAAGAACGTCTCACCGCCCGACAGCGTCGCCGTGTCCCGCTCGCGGCCGGTCCACGCGTCGACGACATGCAGTCCGAGTCCGCTGCGCCCGCGCCCGGTGCGGTCGTCGGAGTGGACGAGGGTGTAGCGGCCGGACGACATGCGCCGCAGCCGTACGGTCGCCGCGGCGGCGACCTGTTCCAGCCGGGCCGCGAGGACGTACGACTCCAGGCGCATCCGGCGTTCGTTGTCGGCCGAGGTGCCGGCGGTGAGGCCGGCCATGCGGGCGACCCGGTCGTACTCCTCGCGCAGCGGCGCCAGCCGGCGCACCGAGGCGGTCGCCCGGGCGGACAGCCGGTCGAGTTCGGCGCAGCGCCTGGTGGCGGCGTCATGGGCGGAGGCGGCGTCGCGGGTCCGCCGGTCCGCGGCGGAGGCGGCCTGCTCCGCGGCCTCCAGGTCGGCGGGCCGCTGCCGTGCGGCGGCCGCGGTGTCGGCCTCGGCGAGGACGGCCCGTGCGGCGGCCTCCTCCGTCTGCCAGGCGTCCAGCCGCCGTTGCAGCTCGCGGTGGACGGCGTCGTCGAGGAGCGCGTCGGCCGCGGCCTGCGGGGTCTCGAAACCCGCGCGGAAGGCGGCGTCGGCGAGCCGGGCGTCGGCGTCCTTGAGCCGCTGGGCGGTGTCCTCGGCGGCGCGGGCGGTGTCGGCGGCGTCCGTGAGCAGCGCGGTCCGCCGCTCCAGTTGCGCGGCCCGCTCGGCGACGCTGTTCGAGGTGCCCCTCGCCCGGTCCAGTTCCTCCTCCAGGCCGGCCCGTTCCCGGTCCAGCCGCTCCCGGTGCCCGACCCGGGCGGCGGTCCGCACGGCGGCCTCCTGCCGGGCGGCGACGCGCCGTTCCTGCTCGTGCCCGGCCTGCCGCAGCCGTTCCCGCGCGGAGTGCAGCTCGGCGACGGCACGGCGGGCCTGCTCGTACTGCTCCTCCAGCTCCTCGGCCTCATCGGCGAGCTGCCCGGTGGGAGAGTCTCCGGCTTCGGCGGTGGCCGCCGCCAGTGCCTCCCGTACGTCGCCCAGCCGCTGTTCGTCCGCGGTGCGCTGTTCGTCGGCGCGCTGGTAGGCGGCCAGGGCGTGTTCCTCGGCCTCGCGGTCGACGTGCCCGGCGACCTTGCGGGCGGGGGCGGGGTGTTCGGTGGCACCGCAGACGGCGCAGGGCTCGCCGTCGGTGAGGTGCGCGGCCAGTTCGGCGGCGATGCCGGTCAGGCGCTGTTCCTTGAGGTCGAGCCAGTGCTGCTTGGCCCGCAGTGCCCGCTCGCGCACGTCGCGGACCCGGTCGGCGGCCTGGTCGGTGTCCTTGGCGAGCTGGTCGCGCAGCCGGGCCGCCTTCAGGCGCTGCCGCGCGGGCTCGCGCCGTACGGCGAGCTGTTCGGCGAGGGACGCGGCCTGCTGGGCTGCATCCACCCGGGTCTGGAGGCCGGCGCGAGTCTCCTCCCAGCCGTCGAGCCAGTCCTCCGCCTCCCGCAGGATCTCCGCGTCGGCACGCTCCTGGCGGTCCAGGCCGGCGCGTTCGTCGCGGAGTTCGGCCAGCCGGCGCTCGGCGCGGCGGGCCGAGTCCAGCCCGCCCAGTTCCTCGGCGGCCCGGCGTGCGGCCGTCGCGAGTCCGGCCGCGCCCGCGTCGGCGAAGCCCTCGGGCAGCAGGGCTCGCGCGCGTGCCTCGGCGGCGGCGGCCCGTCGGTGATCGGCGTCGGCGGACTCCCGCAGGTCCAGGGCGGGCGCGACCTTCTCGGCCTTGCGGGAGCGCTCCATGCGCGACTGCGCCTCCCGGAAGGCCTCGGCGCCCTCCTCCAGGCGCGCCGCCCGCTCGCGCGCCTCGGCGAACCGCCGCTGGAGCCGGGCGAGTTCGCGCACGTCGTCCAGGGCGCGCCCGGCCGCGGCCCGGGCGGACTCGGCGGCGGTGAGCGTGCGGTCGGCGACCGTGAGCTGTTCCCGGGCGGTGCTGCGGGCGATGGCGGCGGCGGCCAGCACGGCCTCGGCGAGTCCCGGTTCGCCCGGGGCCAGCTCCGGGAGCTCCATGGCGTCGCCTGCGGCCTGCTGCATACGGTGGGCGTCGGCCAGCAGTTCGGCGTCCCCGTCCCGCACCTGGGCCTCGGTGGCCCGGCGCCGCTCGGCGAGACGCTTCTCGACGTCGGCGAAGCGACGGGTGTCGAAGAGCCGGCCGAGCAGCTTGCCCCGGGCCTCGGCGTCGGCGCGCAGGAACCGGGCGAAGTCGCCCTGCGGCAACAGCACGACCTGGCAGAACTGCTCCCGGCTCATGCCGAGCAGCTGGGTGATCTCCTCGCCGATCTCCTGGTGGGAGCGGCTGAGGTCCTTCCAGGCCGCGGCCGTCGCGTCGTACTCGCGGAGCCAGGTCTGGGCCTTGTCGACCGTCGTGCCGGTCCCGCGCTTCTTGGGGCGTTCCCAGGGCGGCTGGCGGGTGACCTCCAGCCTGCGTCCGGCGACGGTGAGTTCGAGGCTGACCTCGGTGCGGGTCGCGGGTGCGGCGTGGTCGCTGCGCAGGGTCGCGCCCTGGCCGCCGCCCTGCCTGGCGCCCGGCACCGAGCCGTACAGGGCGTAGCACACGGCGTCGAGGACGGACGTCTTGCCGGCGCCGGTCGGTCCGTGCAGCAGGAACAGCCCGGCAGCCGACAGCTCGTCGAAGTCGACGGTCTGGGTGCCTCCGAAGGGGCCGAAGGCGGTGACCGTCAGCCGGTGGAGCCTCAACGGGCCACCTCCCGCACGGTCTCGTCGGCGCGGACCGCGTCGAACGCGTCCCGCAGCACGCCCTGTTCGTGCGCGTCGGGTCCGGCGCCGCGCACATGGGCGACGAAGTCCTCCGCGATCTGCTGGTCGCTGCGGCCGGCGAGGCGACGGGCGTACGACACGTCGGGGTCGTCCTCGGTGCGGTCGGGGTCGAAGACGAGGCTGAGCGTGTGCGGGAAGCGCTCGGTGAGCCGGGCCATCGGGTCGGCCGGGCGGACCGGGTCGGTGAGCGTCGCCTCGACCCACGACTCCTCGTGCCGTGCCTGTCCCGGGTCGGCGAGCAGGTCGTCCAGCGTGCCCCGGATCCGGGCCAGGGGGCGCGGCACTGGGCAGTCGACGCGCTCGGCGCCGACCGGCCCGTCGGCGCCCAGGTCGACGAGCCACATGCTCTTGCGGTGGCCGGCTTCGGAGAAGGAGTAGGGCAGCGGGGAGCCGGAGTAGCGGACGCGCTCGGTGAGGGTCTGGCAGCCGTGCAGATGCCCGAGCGCCACGTAGTCGACGCCGTCGAACACGCCGGCTGGCACCGCGGCCACGCCGCCGACGGTGATGTCCCGCTCGCTGTCGCTGGGCTCGCCGCCGGTGACGAAGGCGTGCGCGAGGACGACGGAGCGGGTGCCGGGCGCACGGGTGGCGAGGTCGGCGCGGACGCGGTCCATGGCGGCGGCGAGCACGGCCTCGTGTCCGGCCTTCTCCACGCCGAACTCGTCCTTCACCAGGGCCGGTTCGAGATACGGGAGCCCGTAGAAGGCGACGTCGCCGTGGGCGTCGGCCAGCACCACGGGGATACCGGCCGCCGACGGCTCGGTCCGCAGATGGATGCCGGCCCGCCCGATCAGGCCCGCGCCGACGCCCAGACGGCGGGCCGAGTCGTGGTTCCCGGAGATCATCACGGTCGGCACGCCGAGGTCGGCCAGCCGGTGCAGGGCGTCGTCGAACAGCTCCACCGCGGCGAGCGGCGGAACCGCCCGGTCGTAGACGTCCCCCGACACGACCACCGCGTCCACGGCCCGCTCCCGCACGGTCGCGACGAGGTGGCCGATGAACTCGGCCTGGGCACCGAGCATGTTCACCCGGTGGAACGACCGGCCGAGGTGCCAGTCGGATGTGTGCAGCAGTCTCACGACACCGCTCCGACCCGCATGCCTCTCCCCGCTACCGTTCCACGACCAGCGCGAGCCAGGACGGCTCGCTGTCAGACCCACCACGCTAACGCGTGCGGACCCCTGGTCCACCACGAACCTCGGCATGCCACTGCCTTCCGCGGCGATTCAGCGGATATATCCGTACTCAGACCGCGGTGTCGTCATTCCGGTGCGATGTCGTACTGATGCCGAACCGGGCGGCGAGCCTGCGGCAGCCGGTGGCTGACCGCGTGTCAGGCGTCGCCGTACGCCTCCCCGCCCGGCTCGAACCCGGCGGTCCCGGCGGTCGTGTCGGCGAGCCATGCCCGGAAGGCGTCCACCTCGGCGTCCGGGAGGGCGAGTTCGATCGTGACCGCCTCGCCGTAGCGCACGTCCCGCACCTCGCGGCCGGTGGTGCGCAGGTCGTTCTCCAGTTTGCCCGCCCGCTGGTGGTCGACGGTGACGGTGGCCAGGCGGAATCTGCGGCGGGTGCGCGATCCCAGGGTGTCCAGGGCCTCGCCGACCGCTCCGCCGTACGCCCGGATGAGGCCGCCGGCGCCGAGCTTGACGCCGCCGTAGTAGCGGGTGACGACGGCGACGACGTACCGCATGTCGCGGCGCAGCAGCATCTGGAGCATGGGGACCCCGGCGGTGCCGCCGGGTTCGCCGTCGTCGCTCGCCTTCTGGACCGAGGCGTCCGCGCCGATGACGTAGGCCCAGCAGTTGTGGCTGGCGGCGGCGTGCTCCTTGCGGACCGCGGCGATGAAGTCCTGGGCCTCCTGCTCGGTGGCCGCCGGGGCGAGGGCGCACAGGAAGCGGGAGCGGTTGACCTCGGTCTCGTGCACGCCCGCGCGGGCGACCGTGCGGTATTCGTCCTGCATCAGGCCAGCCTATGCGGGTGCCCGGGAGCGGCCCGGACCGGTCCGCGGCTACTTGTCCTTGCGGCCCCGGGGCACGATCACGGACGTGAGCAGCGCGGTGCCGGGGGCGAGGGACCGCCAGGTCGTGCCGCGCCAGGACAGGACGGCGATCGCCGAGGTGGGGAACTTCGTACGCACCCGCTCCAGGGTGTCGTCGAGGCCGTCGGCGGCGAGCGCCAGGACCAGTTCCTCCAGGCCGGGGTTGTGCCCGATCAGCAGCAGCGTCTCGACCTCGGCGGGCACCTCGTGCGCGACGGCGAGCAGGCCGGAGGGGCCTGCGGCGTACAGCCGCCGGTCGTGGCGGACCGGCGGGGGCGTGCCCCACTGGCCGGCGGCCAGGTCCCAGGTCCGGCGCGCGCGTACGGCGGTGGAGCACAGCGCGAGGTCCGGCAGGCAGTCGGCCGCGGCCAGGGCGCGCCCGGCCGCGGGGGCGTCCCGGCGGCCGCGCGGGGCGAGGGGGCGTTCGTGATCGGCGACGTCCACGGGCCAGGCGGACTTGGCGTGCCGCAGGACGACCAAGCGGCGCAGTGGGCCGGCTCCGGCGCGCTCGATCATGACGGGGATCCCAGGTCGCGGGTGAGGTCGAGGCCGAGGAGCCGGTCGGCGTACGCGTACGTCTCGAAGCGCGCGCCGTCGGGCAGCTCCGGCTCGCTCTCGACATGGTGCAGGACGTCCAGTACCCGGGGCGTGTCCAGGTCATCCTCCCAGGCGTCGCGCAACCGCCCGCGCACCTCGTCGGGGACGGGCCGTGAGGGCCGCCGGGCCCAATGGGCGACCGCACCGCGCCACCGGGCGAGGGTGCCCCGGGCCTCGTCGAGCACGGCCGCGTCCAGCCGGGCGGGGGCGCCGTGGTGCCGGGCGAGGAGGGCGAGACGCAGGACACCGGGGTCGATGCCGGTGCCGAGGTCGTCGGGCGTGCCCAGGTTCCCGGGATGCGCGGGGGCACCGTCGATGTGCGCGGGGGCGACCTCGATCCGCACACCGCCGGTCGCCGCCCCGCCCTCGACGGCCACATGGATGACCTGGGCCTCGCCCAGCCCGGCACTCACGTCATGGCTGTCCTCGAACGGCCGGATGCCGAGGGCGGTGGCCTCCGCCTGCAGCTCGGCCTGTCGTCGTCCCCCGGTCAGCAGCGCCCACACCGGGGTGCCGCCGATTTCCAGGGCCCGGACGAGCAGGTCCGCGACGAGCAGCACCCGCAGGTTCGTCGTGTCGGAGCCGGGCGCGTGCACCTCGACACGGGTCAGGCCCCGGCGGGCGGGGGCGGCGTCGACCGGCCGGCCGGTACGGGCGTCGATGATGCGCAGCACGAGGCGAGCGTAGGCGTGCGGACGGGCACACGCGGGCATGTTCGGCGTTTCCCGGCCACCGTGGCGAGGTCCGCTCCGACGGACGGCGTACCCGGCGCCGGGAGTGGCAGGCCTCGGGCCGGTGCGCCCGGGCCGCCCCGAGGCCCTCAGGCCAGCGTGCCCAGGAAGCGCACATGGGGCCGCTGTTCGGGCCCGTCGCGGCTGACGGCGGCCCGCACTCCGTACACGTCCGCGATGAGCTCCTCCGTGAGGACCTCCCCCGGAGCACCGCCCGCCACGACCCTTCCCTCGCGCAGGACGACGACCCGGTCGCAGTACATCGCCGCGAGGTTGAGGTCGTGCAGCGCGACGACGGTGGTGACCGGCAGGCCGGTGACCAGGGCGAGCAGGTCCAGCTGGTGGTGGATGTCGAGGTGGTTGGTGGGCTCGTCCAGGAGGAGCTCCCGGGGTTCCTGCGCGAGCGCGCGGGCGATCTGCACACGCTGGCGTTCGCCGCCGGACAGGGTGTGCCAGAGCTGGCCGGCCCGGGCGGCGAGGCCGGTGCGTTCCAGGGCCGCGTGTATCGCCCGCTCGTCGTGCGCCGAGGCGGGTGCCCAGGCCCGGCGGTGCGGTACGCGGCCCAGCCGTACCACGTCCAGCACGGTCAGCTCGACCTGTGTGTCCGCCTGTTGCTCGACCATGGCGAGCCGGCGGGCGACGGTACGGCGGGGCAGGTCGCCCAGCGGGGTGTTGTCGAGGGTGACTACTCCGGCGGTCGGCGTGAGCAGCCCGGCGAGCAGCCGCAGCAGTGTGGACTTGCCGGAGCCGTTCGGGCCGAGGACGCCGACGGTGGAGCCGGGTTCGGGCGCGAGGACGACGCCGTCGAGGATGAGGCGCCCGTCGGCACGGCGGCTGACCCGGTCCGCCCGGAGCCCGGCCCGCACCCGCGCTTCCGTATCACCGGCGTGTGTCTCCGTCACCGCACCCTCCGCGTCCGGTAGAGCACCGCCACGAACGCCGGCACCCCGATCAGCGAGGTCACGACCCCCACCGGCACCTCCTGGGGATCCAGGACCGTCCGGGCCAGGGTGTCGACCCACACCAGGAACACCGCCCCGGCGAGGGCGGTGACCGGCAGCAGCCGGACGTGCCCGGGTCCGGCCAGGGCCCGGGCGGCGTGCGGCAGGACCAGCCCGACGAAGCCGATCGCCCCGGCCGAGCTGACCAGCGCGGCCGTGAGCAGGGCCGTGACGCACAGCAGCACCAGACGGGTGCGGGCCACGGACACCCCGAGCGCGGCCGCCGCGTCCTGCCCGAAGGCGAAGGCGTCGAGGGTGCGGGCGTACGACAGGCACACCACCAGTGCCACGGCCAGGACGGCGAAGCACAGCCACACGTCGGTCCAGCCGGCCCCGCCGAGTGAGCCCAGAAGCCAGAACAGCACGCCCCGGGTGGTCTCGGCGTCGGCGGCGGTCAGCACGACGAAGGAGGTCAGCGCGGAGAAGAGCTGCATGGCGGCGACGCCCGCGAGGACGACCCGGTCGGTGGTGTCGCCGAGGGTGTGGCTGAGCAGCAGGACCAGCGCGAAGGAGACCAGGGCGCCGAGGAAGGCGCCCGCGGACACCGAGACGGCACCGCCGCCCACGCCCAGCACGACGATGACGACCGCGCCGGTGGAGGCGCCCGAGGACACCCCGAGCACGAACGGGTCGGCCAGCGGATTGCGCAGCAGCGACTGCATCACGGCCCCGCACACGGCGAGTCCCGCCCCGCACACGGCCGCGAGCAGGGTGCGCGGCAGGCGCAGCTGCCAGACGATCCCGTCCCGGATCGGCGTCAGGCCGGAGCTGCCGACCCCCAGGTGGGACGCGACGACGGACCACACGTCCCCGACCCGGATGTCGGCCGGTCCGATGGTGATCGCCAGGGCGACGGAGACCACCAGCAGCAGGGCGCCCCCGACGGCGAGCGCCGGTCCGCGCACGGTCACTTCACGAGCCCGAACTCACGCAGTCCGGCCGCGACCTTCTCCACGCCCTCGACCGTGCGGATGGTCGGGTTCATGGCCTGCCCGCTGAGCAGCACGTACCGCTTGTGCTTGACCGCGTCCATGTTCTTGGTGACGGGGTTGGACTCCAAGAAGGCGATCTTCCGCTTCGCCGACTCGGCGGTCTCCGAGTCGCGGGTCAGGTCGCCGATCACGAGGACGTCCGGGTTCCGGTCGGCGACCGTCTCCCAGTTGACCTGCGGCCACTCCTCGTGCGTGTCGTCGAAGACGTTCTTCGCGCCGAGGGCGCGGGTCATGATCCCGGGCGCTCCGCAGCAGCCGGCCAGATAGGGCGACTCGGAGTTGGCGAACCAGTACAGAAGGGAGACGTCCGAGGCGTCGACGCCCCGCGTGGCCTTCCTCATCCGCTGCTGGAGGGATGCCACGAGCTTGTCGCCGCGGTCCTTCACTCCGAAGACGGTCGCGAGGTCCCGCACCTCGCCGTAGACGGTGTCGATGCCCAGCGCCTTGTCGCGCTTGCCGTCGCCGCCGCCCGAGTTGTCCTTGCCGGCGCAGTCGGACGGGGAGACGTACGTGGGCACGCCGAGCTTCTCGAACTGCTCGCGGGTGGCGACGCCGCCCTTGCCGAGGGTGGAGACGAAGGACGCCGCGACGAAGTCGGGCTCGGAGTCCAGGACCCGTTCGAAGGAGGGGTTGTTCTCGGCGATGCGCGGCACCTTCGCGTTGGCCTTCTCCAGCCCCTTCATCACGGGGTCGGTCCAGGTCGCGGTACCCGCTAGCCGGTCGGCGAGACCGAGGGAGAGCAGGATCTCGGTGGTGCCCTGGTTGAGGGAGACGGCGTGCCGGGGCGCCTTGTCGACCCGGACCTTCCGGCCGCAGTTGTCGAGTGTGACGGCGGCCTTCGTCGTGGTGGGCTTCGAGTCCCCGCAGCCGGTCAGGAGCAGGGAGCCGGCCGCGAGCAGGACGGCGGCACGGGCGGGTCGGGCGAGGGGCAAGGAAACCAGTCCTCAGGCGTCGAGGGCCCGATCGCGGAGCCCGGTCGTACGGTGCTCCCCCACCGCCGGCCGGCCGCGGGGGCCGCCAGCAGGTCTTCGGACTCGGGTTCACCCGGTGCGGGGCGCCTTCCCGTACGACGTCCAGCCGTACAGTGGCCGCGGCCCCGCCCGTCCCCCTCACCGCTGCGCGTCAGTTCCGGATTCGCACCGGATTCCCTGACCCACGTACATGGGTTCGACTGGCCTCGGCAAGCTATCACGGTGGGCATCGGGGAATCACCGCGCGCCCCGCGTCGTTGCCCGGACAGCAGCTCTTCCGCGACTCCCGAGGAGGCCGCCGGTGTACGGCGACGACGCAACGGTCCGCAGGATCCTCACCGAGCTCGGCGACACCTGGGCCGTGGTCGGCCTGTCGTCGAACCGGCAGCGCGCGGCGTACGGCGTCGCCGCGGTGCTCCAGCGCTACGGCAAGCGCGTCGTGCCCGTGCACCCCAAGGCGGAGACCGTGCACGGCGAGCAGGGGTACGCGAGTCTGGCGGACATCCCCTTCGACGTGGACGTCGTGGACGTGTTCGTGAACAGCGACCTCGCCGGAGCGGTCGCGGACGAGGCGGTCGCCAAGGGCGCCGGGGCGGTGTGGTTCCAGCTCGGCGTCATCGACGCGGCGGCGTACGACCGCACCCGGGCCGCGGGCCTGGAGATGGTGATGGACCGGTGCCCGGCGATCGAGATCCCGCGGCTCGGGTAAGGGTCACGACGGTCGCGCCCCCTCCATAATGAGCGCATGACCCACGCCTCCCCGCCCGCGGACACAGGCTCCGCCGGACGTTTCCCGGTCGTCGTCGTGGGTGCCGGTCCCGCCGGGCTGACCGTCGGCAACATCCTGCGGGCCGCCGCCGTGGACTGCCTGGTGCTGGAGACCGAGACCCGGGAGTTCATCGAACAGCGGCCCCGGGCCGGGGTCATCGAGGAGTGGGCCGTACGCGGTCTGGAGAAGCGGGGCCTCGCCCGGAACCTGCTGGACCGCGCGGAGCTGCACACCGCGTGCGAGTTCCGCTTCGACGGGGAGCGGTACCGGTTCCACTACGGCGAGATGACGGGCAGTCACCACTTCGTCTACCCGCAGCCCTTGCTCGTGACGGACCTGGTGCGCGAGTACGCCGATGTGCGGGGCGGGGAGATCCGCTTCGGGATCCGGGACGTGGAGCTGCACGACCTCGAGACCGACCGGCCGTCCGTGTCGTACACCTGCCCGGAGACGGGTGAACGGCGGGTCGTGCACTGCGACTTCGTGGCCGGCTGCGACGGGGCGCGCGGAGTGACGCGGGCCGCACTGCCGCCCGAGCGGGTCCGGGTCGCGCGGCACGACTACGGCATCGGCTGGCTGGCGCTGCTCGCCGAGGCGCCGCCGTCCGCCGACTGCGTGCTGTTCGGCTGTCACGCGAACGGCTTCGCGGGCCAGATGCCCCGCAGCCCGGAGGTGACCCGCTACTACCTCCAGTGCCCGCCGGGTGACGACCCGGAGAACTGGCCGCACGAGCGCGTCTGGGCGGAGCTGCGGCAGCGGCTCGGGGCGGCCGGAGCGCCACCGCTGACGGAGGGGCGGCTGATCGAGAAGCGCGTGCTGGACATGCACGACTACGTGGTCGAGCCGATGGCGCACGGCCGGCTGTACCTCGCGGGCGACGCGGCGCATCTGGTCGCCCCCATCGCCGCCAAGGGCATGAACCTCGCCCTGCACGACGCCTTCCTGCTCGGCGACGCCCTGGTGGTGCGCCTGACGACGGGTGACGACAGCGGTCTGGCCGGCTATGCGGAGGCCTGCCTGCGGCGTGTGTGGGACTACCAGGAGTTCTCGCAGTGGCTGTCCGAGGTGTACCACGGCACGGCGGCGGGCGACCCGTTCCGCGCGGGCACCACGCTCGCCCGGCTGCGCCGCCTGTTCACCTCGCCCGCGGCGGCCGCGGCCTTCGCCGAGCAGTATCTGGGGACGGCCGCGCGGTACTGACTCAGTCGTGCGGAGGGCGGTCGCTGAGACGGTGGTCGGCCACGTTCAGCGCCTCGTCCACGAGCCGGCGCAGATGGCCGTCGCGGAGTGAGTAGATCACGCGGCGGCCTTCTTTACGGGTGTCCACCAGGCCCGCGAGACGCAACCGCGCCAGATGCTGACTGACGGCGGGCCGGGCCGCCCCGCACGCTTCCGTGAGCGTCGTGACGTCGGCCTCTCCCCCGGTCAGCGCGTGCAGCAGGGCGAGCCGGGTCCGGTCGCCCAGGAGGGCGAGGAGTTCGGCGGCGAGCGCGAACTGTTCCTCGCCGGGGCTGCGCGGATGCGCATCGTGCGCAGGTGACAGGTGCATGCGTGCGCTCATACGCACATAATGGCCCTGTGGGCGTGTGCACGTCCACTCCCGCGCACCGGAAGGGGACCCACGTGAGCGACCGGCACGAGCACTCCCACCCTCACCACCACCGGCACGGCCTGCGCCACCGGCTGTCCCACCTCCTCACCCCCCACTCCCACGAGACGGCCGACAAGGTCGACTCCGCCCTGGAGTCCTCGGCCCGGGGAATGCGGGCGCTGTGGGTCTCGCTCGCGGTGCTCGGCGTGACGGCCCTGGCCCAGGCGCTCGTGGTGGCCGTCTCCGGCTCGGTGGCGCTGCTCGGGGACACCGTGCACAACACCGCGGACGCCCTGACCGCCGTACCGCTCGGGATCGCCTTCGTGCTGGGACGGCGGGCGGCCACGCGCCGCTTCACCTACGGCTACGGGCGGGCCGAGGATCTGGCGGGGCTCGTAATCGTGCTGACGATCGCCGCGTCCGCGGCCTTCGCGGGGTGGACCGCGATCGACCGCCTCCTCGATCCGCGTCCGGTCCAGCACGTCCCGGCGGTCGCCGTGGCGGCCCTCGTAGGGTTCGCGGGCAACGAGTGGGTGGCGCGCTACCGCATCCGGGTCGGCCGCGCGATCGGCTCGGCCGCGCTGGTCGCCGACGGACTGCACGCCCGCACCGACGGCTTCACCTCACTGGCCGTGCTGCTGGGCGCCGGCGGCTCGGCCCTGGGCTGGCAACTGGCGGACCCGATCGTGGGGCTGGCGATCACGGCGGCGATCGCGCTGGTGCTGCGGGACGCGGCACGGGAGGTGTTCCGGCGGGTGATGGACGCGGTCGACCCGGCCCTGGTGGACCGGGCCGAAGCCGCCCTGGCCGAGGTCCCCGGGGTGCGCGCGGTGGGTGAACTGCGGCTGCGCTGGATCGGGCACCGGCTGCGCGCCGAGGTCGCGGTGGTGGTGGACGGCGCCGTGACGGTCCGCGAGGCCCACCGCATCGCCGTCGACGCCGAGCACGCGCTGCTGCACGCCGTGCCCCGCCTCACCGCCGCCCTGGTCCACGCCGACCCGGCACCGGTCCCGGGCGAGACCGACCCGCATCTCGTGCTGGCCCACCACACGCCGGCGTAGCTCAGGAGATCCCGAGCCCCTCCAGCACCACGGCCCCCGGCAGTTCCGCGAACGCCTTGCCCGGGACCAGCAGTTTGCCGCGCCGTCGGCCGCTGCCGACCAGCACGTACGGCAGGTCGACGACGGCCGCGTCCACCAGCACGGGCCAGCCGTCCGGCAGTCCGAGCGGGGTGATGCCGCCGTACTCCATGCCGGTCTCGCCGGTCGCCGTGTCCATGCTGGCGAACGAGGCCTTGCGGGCGCCCAGTTGACGGCGCACGACGCCGTTCACGTCGACCCGGGTGGTGGACAGTACGACGCACGCGGCGAGCGTGGTCTCGCCGGCGCGCTTGCCCGCCACCACCACGCAGTTCGCGGAACGCTCCAGCAGGTCCCGTCCGTAGTGCTCCACGAAGACGGCGGTGTCGGCCCACTCCGGGTCGGTGTCGACGTAGAGGATCTGGTCGGCGGGGACACTCCCCTGCCAGTGACGTACGGCGCCGGCCACCGGGCCGGTGAGTTCGTCCAGGCAGGCCGGGGCCGGACGGGCCTCGTCGAAGTGTCCGATGGGTGCGTGCATGAGCGCACGCTAACAACAGCGGACCGCCTTCGGCCGGGCGTCTCAGGAGACGGGCGGCACCGAGACGGCCATGATCATCTGCATCGGTACGTCGCCGGTGTTGCCGTACGTGTGCGGGACGTTGGCCTCGAAGTGGACGCTCGATCCTGCGGGTACCCGGTACTCGACGCCGTCGGCGGTGAGCGTCAGCTCCCCCGCCGTGACGTGGAGCAGTTCGGTCGTGCCGGCGGGGTGCGGGTCCGAGGGGCTGCTCTCGCCCGGCATGAGCCGCCAGTCCCACATCTCCAGCGGGCCGGGCGCCTCGGTGCCCGCGAGCAGCCGGTTGTAGCTGCCGGCCTCGGTGTGCCACAGCCGTACGGTCTGTTCGGCGGGGACGATGTGGACGTTCGGGCCCTTCTCGTAGTCGAGCAGGGTCGTGATGCTGATGCCGAGCGCGTCGCCGATCTTGACGACGGTTCCGAGGCTGGGATTGGTGCGGGCCTGCTCGATCTGGATGAGCATGCCGCGACTGACGCCCGCCCGGGCGGCGAGCACGTCCAGGGTGAAGCCGCGCACCGCGCGCCAGTGCTTGACGCTGCGCGCCAGGGACTGGGTCAGCAGCTCGAGGTCCGACACATTCCGTCCAATATTTTGTATGACACAGTGCAGCCAGTTGCACTATGGTGTGGTTGACCTGATCGTTCACTGAACTGTACTGCGAGGCTTCCGCACCATGACAGCGCTCTTCGCCCTGGCCACCAGCCTGCTGTGGGGACTGGCCGACTTCGGCGGCGGACTGCTGACCCGGCGCACGCCCGCGCTGACGGTGGTCGTGGTCTCGCAGTCGATCGCGGTGGTCGTGCTCGGCGCGGTCGTGGTGGCGACCGGTGGCTGGAGCGAGGCGGGGCCTCAGCTGTGGTTCGCCGTGGCGGCCGGACTCGTCGGGCCGGTGGCGATGCTCGCCTTCTACAAGGCGCTCGCGCTGGGCCCGATGGGCGTGGTCTCACCGCTGGGTTCGATCGGCGTGGCCGTACCGGTCGGCGTCGGCCTGGTGCTGGGCGAGCGCCCCGGCCTGGTGCAGTTCGTCGGCATCCTGGTCGCCGTCGCCGGTGTCTGTCTGGCCGGTGGTCCCCAGTTCCGCGGCGCCCCCGTGCAGCGTCAGGCCATCGCCCTGACCCTCCTCGCGGCGTTCGGCTTCGGCGCGGTGATGGCCCTGATCGCCGAGGCGTCGACCACGCTCACAGGGCTCTTCCTCGCGCTGTTCGTGCAGCGGGTGACGAATGTGACCGCCGGCGGACTCGCGCTGCTGGTGTCGGTGCGGCGCGGATCGCCGGCCCTCGCGGCGGACGGCTTCCCCTGGCGCTCGCTGCCCGCGCTCGCCTTCGTCGGCCTGGCCGACGTCGCGGCGAACGGCACCTACTCGATCGCCGCACAGCACGGCCCGGTCACCGTCGCGGCCGTACTCGCCTCCCTCTACCCGGTGGTGACGGCCGTTGCCGCGCGGGGGCTGCTCCGGGAAAGGCTGCGGGCGGTGCAGGCCGCGGGCGCTGGGCTCGCCCTGGTGGGGACCGTCCTCCTGGCATCCGGCTGAGGTCAGGACCCCGGTTCCAGCTCCGCGAGGCCGGCCGCCGCCTCCTCGTCCAGCTCGGCCAGCCGGGCCGCCGTCTCCTCGTCCAGGTCCGAGAGCGCGCGCAACTGCTCGGGCGTGACGCCCTCCGGTATCGGCACCGGCGGCGGGGTGCGCAGCGGCGGCTGCCAGCCGTCGGCGGGCGTCCAGCGCCGTACGACGCGGGCCGGCGCGCCCGCCACCACGGCGTGGTCGGGCACCGCGCCCCGCACGACCGCGCCCGCGGCCACCACCACGTTCCGCCCGATCCGGGCACCCGGCAGGATCACCGCCCCGGTGCCGATCCAGCAGCCGGGCCCGATCTCCACCGGCTCCATCCGCGGCCACTGCCTGCCGATGGGCTCGTGCGGGTCGTCGTAGGAGTGGTTCGTGGACGTGACGTACACATACGGACCGAAGTAGCAGTCGCTGCCGATGGTGACCGTCGTGTCCGCGATGACATGGCTGCCGCGGCCGAGGACGACGCCGTCGCCGAGGCGCAGGATCGGGTCGGGGCCGAGGTCCAGGTCGGGCATCAGGCCCGCCGTGAGGGTGACCTGCTCGCCGATGATGCAGTGGGCGCCGAGGTGGATCCAGGGTTCGCCGAAGACGGTGCCGAGCGGGAAGGCCAGCCTGGTACCGGTTCCCATCGCGCCGAAGCGGTAGCGCCCCGGGTGCTCGGCGGTGACGGAGCCCGTGCGCTGCGCCCAGGCCCAGCCCGCGTGGACGGCGCGCTGCGCGAGGCCCCGCCGCCAGGATGAGAACGTGTTCTTGCGCTTCGGCACGAGGTCACGGTACTCAGCGGTAGCTCCACGCGCGGCGTCGGAGGCCTGTGATCTTCGCCCCACCGGGTGTCGTACGGTTTGCGCGTTGTCTACGACGTTTCTGGAGGCGGACATGGCGCAGCGGGCGATGATCACGGGGATAGGCGGCAGGGAGCCGCAGATCGATCCGGAGGCGTTCGTGGCGCCGACGGCCTCGGTGATCGGGGGCGTGACGCTGGGTGCGGGGGCGAGTGTCTGGTACGGGGCCGTGCTGCGCGGTGACGTCGAGTCGATCTCGGTCGGCGCCAGCAGCAACGTGCAGGACAACTGCACGCTCCACGCCGACCCGGGGTTTCCCGTGACGGTGGGTGAGCGGGTGTCCATCGGGCACAACGCCGTGGTGCACGGGGCGACCGTCGAGGACGACTGTCTGGTCGGCATGGGGGCGACCGTGCTGAACGGGGCCGTGATCGGGGCCGGGTCCCTGGTCGCCGCGCAGGCGCTGGTGCCGCAGGGGATGATCGTGCCGCCCGGCTCCCTCGTCGCCGGGGTGCCGGCCAAGGTCAAGCGACCGTTGACGGAAGAGGAGAAGCAGGGGGTGACCCTCAACGGCACGATGTACGCCGAGTTGGCCAAGGCGCATCGGGATGTGCACGCGTAGGTCGACCGGCGGGTGCGGCGCGGTGGGGGCTGATCGCGCAGTTCCCCGCGCCCCTAAAGAACCTGCGGCTGCGCCGCTTCCCGGTTCTGGCCTGCCTTCTTCGCCTTGCGCTTGATCACCAGCATGGACGTGAGGCCGACCAGGACCGCCGCCACCAGGCCCAGCCACGAGAAGCGCTTCAGCCAGGACTCGGCGACGATGCCGACGTAGTAGATGACCGCCGTCGTGCCGCCGGCCCAGACGATGCCGCCGAGGACGTTGGCGATGAGGAACTTCCAGTACGGCATGCGGAGCACGCCGGCGAGGGGCCCCGCGAAGATGCGGAGGAGGGCGACGAAGCGGCCGAAGAAGACGGCCCACATGCCCCACTTCTCGAAGGAGCGCTCGGCGGTGGCGATGTGGCCCTCGCTGAAGTGCCTGGGGAACTTCTTGCCCAGCCAGGCCAGCAGGGGGCGGCCGCCCTTGCGGCCGATGGCGTAACCGATGGAGTCGCCGATGATCGCGCCGGCCGTGGCGCAGGCGCCGAGGACGACGGGGTCGATGTCGCCGTGCTGGGAGGCGAGCAGCGCGGAGGAGACCAGGATGATCTCGCCCGGCAGCGGGATGCCCAGGCTTTCCAGGCCGATGACCACTCCCACCAGCGCGTAGACGGCGACGGCGGGTACGGTTTCGAGCCACTCCTGGACGTGCAACGCGGGTTCCTTTCCCTGAGCTTCCCTGCGGGCACGGGAAGCCTACCGGGTTGCAGGACGTGCTCCGTGGCTCAGGCGTTCCACGTCCACTCGGCGACTTCGGGCAGGTCGGTGCCGTGCTCGCGGATCCAGGCGTGGTGGCGGGTGCGGGCGTCGGCCATCCTCTGGCGTACGGCCGTGGCGCGCACCGCGAGGCCGGGGACGCGGTCGATGACGTCCATCACCAGGCGGTAGCGGTCGAGGTCGTTGCGGACGACCATGTCGAAGGGGGTGGTCGTGGTGCCGGACTCCTTGTAGCCGCGCACGTGCAGGTTCTGGTGCCCCGTGCGGCGGTAGGCCAGTCGGTGGATCAGCCACGGGTAGCCGTGGTAAGCGAAGATCACCGGCTTGCCGGTGGTGAACAGGCCGTCGTACTCGAAGTCACCCATGCCGTGCGGATGCTCCTCGCGGGGCAGCAGCCGGGCCAGGTCGACGACGTTCACCACGCGGACCGCCAGGTCGGGCAGGTGCCGGCGCAGCAGGTGAGCGGCGGCCAGGGTCTCCTGGGTGGGGACGTCACCGGCGCAGGCCAGCACCACGTCGGGTTCCCGGAGGCCGTCCTCGGTGCCCGCCCACTCCCAGATGCCGGCGCCACGGGCGCAGTGCACCCGGGCCTCGTCCATCGACAGCCAGTCGAAGCAGGGCTGCTTGCCGGCCACGACGACGTTGACGTAGTCACGGCTGCGCAGGGCGTGGTCCGCGACGGACAGCAGGGTGTTGGCGTCCGGCGGCAGGTAGACCCGGACGACCTCGGGGCTCTTGTTGAGGATGTGGTCGACGAAGCCGGGGTCCTGGTGGGAGAAGCCGTTGTGGTCCTGCCGCCACACGTGCGAGGTCAGCAGGTAGTTGAGGGAGGCGATGGGGGCGCGCCACGGCAGCCGGCGGGAGGTGCGCAGCCACTTGATGTGCTGGTTGACCATCGAGTCGACGATGTGCACGAACGCCTCGTAGCAGGAGAACAGCCCGTGCCGCCCGGTGAGCAGATAGCCCTCCAGCCAGCCCTGGCAGAGGTGTTCGGAGAGGATCTCCATCACCCGGCCGTGCCGGTCCAGGTGCTCGTCGACGGGCAGCGTCCCGGCCTGCCAGGTCTTGCCGCTGGCCTCGAAGACGGCCTGGAGCCGGTTGGAGGCGGTCTCGTCCGGGCCGACCAGGCGGAAGTCGCGGCGGTCGGCGGTGTCCCGCATGACCTGGGCGAGGAGGTCGCCCAGGACCCGGGTGGGCTCGTGCGTGGTCGTGCCCGGTTTGTCGACCGGGACGGCGAAGTCGTCCAGGGACGGGACCGGCAGATCGCGGAGCAGCAGTCCGCCGTTGGCGTACGGCGTGGCGCCGAGCCGCCTGGTGCCCTCGGGGACGCAGTCGAGGACGTCCGCGACCGGGCGGCCCTCGGCGTCGAACAGTTCCTCGGGCCGGTACGAGCGCAGCCAGGCCTCCAGTTGCCGCAGGTGGTCCGGGTTGTCGCGGACACCGGCCAGCGGCACCTGGTGGGAACGCCAGGTGTTCTCGACCGGCTCGCCGTCGACCTCGGCCGGGCCGGTCCAGCCCTTCGGGGTGCGCAGCACGATCACCGGCCAGCGCGGGCGCTCGGTGACGCCCTCCTCGCGGGCGGCGCGCTGGGCGTCGGCGATCCGGTCGAGCGCGGTGTCCATCGCCTCGGCCATCGCGCGGTGGACGGAGGCCGGTTCATCGCCGGCGACGTGGATCGGCTCGTGGCCGTAGCCGCGCAGGAGCGCGTCGAGTTCCGTCTGCGGGAGGCGGGACAGCACGGTCGGGTTGGCGATCTTGTAGCCGTTGAGGTGGAGGACGGGCAGGACGGCGCCGTCGTGGACAGGGTCCAGGAACTTGTTGGCGTGCCAGGAACCGGCGAGCGGGCCGGTCTCCGCCTCGCCGTCGCCGATCACGCAGGCGACCAGCAGGCCCGGGTTGTCGAGGGCGGCGCCGTAGGCGTGGGCGAGGGAGTAGCCGAGTTCGCCGCCCTCGTGGATCGAGCCGGGGACCTCCGGGGCGACGTGGCTCGGCACGCCGCCGGGGAATGAGAACTGCCTCATCAGCAGCTCCATGCCCGGCGCGTCCCGCGTCACGTCCGGGTACTTCTCGCGGTAGCTGCCCTCCAGCCAGGAGTTGGCCAGCACCGAGGGCCCGCCGTGGCCCGGCCCCCAGACGCACAGGGCGTCCAGCCCGCGGTTCTTGATCACGCGGTTGAGGTGGGTGTGGACGAGGTTGAGCCCGGGTGAGGTGCCCCAGTGCCCCAGCAGCCGGGGCTTGATGTGCTCGGGTCGCAGCGGCTCGGTCAGCAGGGGGTTCGCCAGCAGATAGATCTGACCGGCCGCCAGGTAGTTGGCGGCCCGCCAGTGGGTGTCCAGCCTGCGCAGCTCCTCGTCGGTCGGTGCGGTCCTGCTGTCCTGGCGCGGGGCCTCGGGCATGAGTGACTCCCTGGGTTCTGCGGGCGGCCTCAGGAGGAGTACCAGTCTGTTCCGGTTCGATGCCAGGCGCCTGTCGGCCAGGTGGTGCGGGCCGCTCGGTACCCGCCGGGTTTCAGCCGCCCACCCGTACGCTCGTCCGCAGCCGCAGGTCGCGTGAGGACGCCCCGACCCACAGGGTGCGCAAGCCGTTGCCGAGCACCCAGTCGTGCACCTTCGGGTCCCAGGAGGACAGGGTGCGCGGCTCGACGCGTACGGTGACCCGCCGCTGTTCGCCCGCCCGCAGGAAGAGCCGCCGGTACCCGGCCAGGACGCGTACCGGCTGGTCGAGCCGGAGGTCCGGGGCCGGTCCCGCGTACACCTGCGGCACGGCCACGCCGTCGCGGGGGCCGGTGTTGCGGACGGTGAAGGCGACGTCGAGTCCGCCGGCCGTCCAGCGCGCGTCCGGGTCCCCGTAGGCGAAGGTCGTGTACGACAGTCCGTGGCCGAAGGGGAACAGCGGCGCCACGTCCTCGGCGTCGTACCAGCGGTGGCCGGCGTGGACGCCCTCCGTGTACTGCTCGGTGCCGTCCACCCCGGGGTAGCGGCGGGGATCCCCGGCGACGGGGTGGTGGTCGTCGTCGACGGGGAAGCTCTGGGTGAGGCGGCCGCCGGGATCGCGGTCACCGAACAGGACGGCGGCGGTGGCGGCCGCGCCCTCCTGGCCCGGGTAGTACATCTGGAGGACGGCGCCGGTGCGTTCCAGCCACGGCATCGAGGTGGCGGACGAGGTGTTGAGCACGACGGTGGTGCGCGGGTTGGCCGCCGTCACGGCCTCGATGAGCCGTTCCTGGTTGCCGGGGAGGGCGATGGTCGTACGGTCCTGGCCCTCGATGGCGTCTTCGTAGGCGAACAGGACGACGTCCCGGGCGGAACGGGCGGCCCGTACGGCCTCCGCGACGTCCTGGGCGCGGGTCGCGGAGGTGATGCGGCGCAGCCGGAACACCTGGCCGGTGTCTCCGCCCTGTGCGGTGACCGACAGCCGGTGCGGTCCCCTGGCCGGTTTCAGGGTCTTGCGGCGCACGGACAGGCCGTCGGCCGCGTGGGTGAGCAGGCCGCCCATGAAGTACTCGTCCCAGCCGGGCACCAGCGGGAACAGTTCCTCGCCGTCGAGGAAGACCTTCGGGCGGAGCGGGGGCGTGCCGGAGTAGTGGAGGACGAACGTCCAGTCGTCGCCGGCTTCGGCGTCGGGCACCGTGAGGGTGCCGTCGTACGTCCAGGTCCGGCCGGCGTCGACGCGCTGGGCCTCGGTGTCGAAGGCGGGGTCGAGCGCGCTCGCCGGGAGTGGCTTGCCGAAGGCGTCCTCGCCGAGCGCGTAGGTCACCCGGGCGGCGCGCGACCGGATGACGTCAAGGGGGCTGTCGGCGTGCTCGGGCACGACGTGGGCGCTGCCGCCGCCGCTGACCAGGGGCCGGGCGCCGGTCGGCCCGATCACCGCCACGCTCCCGCCGTCGGCCAGGGGCAGGGTGCCGTGTGCGTTGCGCAGCAGGGTGGCGCCCGCCTCGGCGACCTCGCGCGCGACGGCCGCGCCGGCCTTCGCGTCACGGTCCGGGCGGGGCGGGACGGTTCCGCCGAGCAGCCCGAAGCGGTCCATGACGGTCAGGACGCGCCGCACGGCCCGGTCGACGTACCGTTCGGGCACGCCGCCGTCCCGCACGGCCGAGGCCAGGGGCGTGCCGAAGTGGGTGGCGTCGGGCATCTCCATGTCGAGGCCCGCCATGAGCGCCTTGCGCGTGCTGTGCGCGGCGGACCAGTCGGTCATCACCCAGCCGGTGAAGCCCCAGCGCTCGCGCAGGACGCCGGTGAGCAGTTCCTCGTTCTCGCAGGCGAAGGTGCCGTTGACCTTGTTGTACGCGCCCATCACCGCGCCGGTGCCCGCCGCGACGGCCGCTTCGAAGCCGCGCAGCTCGGTCTCGTGCAGGGTCCGTTCGTCGACGCGCACGTCGACCGAGGTGCGGTCGCGCTCCTGGTTGTTGAGCGCGAAGTGCTTGACGGTCGCGATGAGCCCCTCGGCCTGGATGCCCTCGATCTCGGCGGCGACCAGGTGGGCGGAGAGCAGCGGGTCCTCGCTGAAGGTCTCGAAGTTGCGGCCGGCGTACGGGGTGCGGATGAGGTTGACCATCGGGGACAGCAGCACGTCCTGGCCGAGGGCGCGGCCCTCCCGTCCGATGACCTGGCCGTAGCGCCTGGCCAGGTCGGGGTCGAAGGCGGAGGCCAGCAGGACGGGGGCGGGCAGGGCGGTGGCGTGCCGGGTGACGCGGACACCGGCCGGGCCGTCGGCCAGGCGCAGCGGCGGAATGCCGAGCCGTGCCACTCCGGGGACGTAGCCCGCCTGCCCGAGCGGGCGCGGGTCGGTGGCGCCGTGCAGCAGGGAGATCTTCTCGTCGAGGGTGAGCCGGGCGAGCAGCCCCTCGACCCGGGCGCCCGCGCCCTGGCCGCGTCCGTCCCTCGCGTGAGCACGGGAAACGGGGGCGAAACCGCCGGTGGCCGCCGCGACCACGGCGACGGCTCCACCGAGCAGACGGAGGGCGGACCGCCGGGGGAACCGGGAGACGGTGTCGGTCATGAACGCACTATGCGCCAGGCCCGCGAACCTCTCACCGAGAACCGACGCCGGGGTCACCCGGCCGGGTGAGCGGGCCGGTGCCCCCGGCCCTACGGAAGCGTCGCGGCGTGCGGTGTCAGCGCGGTCCTCGCCACGCCGGCGGTCACTCTCCCCAGTACGTCGGGGCCGGCGGCGGCCGTGTCGTCGAGCGCCGGGCCCGGGTCGGGTTCGCCGCAGCAGCCCACCTGGGCGATACGGGGCTCGTAGCGGTCCGGCGGGGGCAGCTGCTCGGACTCGACCCGTGGGGACTCGGGCGGGTGTGCCGAGGGGGCATCGGCGTAAGGCCCCTTCTTCTCCTGGACGTTCTTCTCGTTCTTCTCCTGGGCCTTCTTTCGTGGCACGACCGGGGAGTCCTGGGACCGCTCCTTCCGGGACTCCCCCGCCTCCTCGCGGGCGACCGCCGGTTCCATCGCCCAGCGTTGCTCCGCGGATCCGTCGCGCCCGGTGACGATCACGTGCCGGCCCTTTCCGGGGGCGACGGCCAGCCCCTTGCCGCCGCGGGGCAGGAGTTCGCCGCGCACGGTCAGGTCGTAGCGCACCACCCCGGAGTGCACGAGACACCCTGCCAGGCCGACCGCCCCCTCGCCGGTGTCGGAACCGAGGCAGAGCGTCGGGTCGGCGGCGCTGCGCAGCAGGCCGTCGTCCTGGTACGACCACTGCGGGGACCCGTCGGAGCAGGCGGTCAGCACGATACGGGCGTCGGCCCGGACCCGGCCGCCCCGGACGTCGAGGCACAGTCCGGCGTCGAGGTTGCGCAGCCGCCCTCGGGCCACTTCGGCGGGGTTGCCGGCCGAGGCGGCCGACGGGGCGCCGGCCGGGGAGGACTCCGTGGACGGGGATCCCGCACCGTCCGGGGCGACGGAGTGGCCGCTGACCGCTCCCCAGGTGGCCTGAGGACTGGCGGTACCGCCCTCCTCCGACCAGCCCCGGGCGGCGAGCAGGGTCGCGAGCAGCACGAGGGAGGTGAGTCCGACAGCGGCGGTCAGCGCCTTCGTGTGTTTCCTCGGGGGCCCGAGCCGGCCGCCCGCAGGCAGGGCGTGGGCCCGCAGGCGGTGGCGGCCACCGGCGGGGTGTGCGGGAAGGGCGCTCGGGCCCGGCCGCGATTGGAGGTAGCGGCGGGCGCCCCAGCCGAGCACGGTCTCGACGAGCAGGTCCTCCAGACCGCCCTCGAAATGGCTGAGTTGCTCGGCGGCGTGGCGGCAGTAGCGGCAGGCCATGAGATGCCGTTGCACATCGGGCAGCAGCGCCCCGCCCCGGCGCATGGGAACGTCCAGCAAGCGGTTGTAGTACCGGCATTCCCGCGTCGGCGCGAGTTCCCGGTGCGCCCGTACGCAACCCGCCCGGAATTGCTCGCGCGCCTGCTCCAGAGCGGCCGACGCGGTGCGTGGGTCCACGCCCAGCAGACCGGCCGGTACGGATATGGGCTCGGCCTCGACCTCCGTGTGCCAGAGCAGGCATTGGGAAGCTCCGGGAAGGGCCCGGAACGCGCGTTCGGCGAGGCGTCGCCTTTCGGGCGTCATGGACCGGGCGGCGCGCAGCCCGCGGGCACCGACGGTTTTGCGGAGTTCCGGCAGCACGACGGAAATACCGTCGTCGGCGGCCCACTCCCCGACCGTGTCCCGCACGGCCGCGAGCAGGCGCGGACGCAGGGCACCGCCGCCCGGCCCGGCGAGTTCCCGGCGGAAAGCGGCCGCGGCCGCCATGGACGCCGAATCCGCCGAGGAAGCCAGACAGATCACGGCGTATTCGTAGACGGCCCGCCAGTGCCGCGAGAGCAACAGCGCGACGGCGCGCGGACCTTCACCGGGTTCGCCGACCCGGGCGAGAAGATTGCGGTCGGACTCCGCGGGCCCCGCTCCGGGTCGTGGCGGGTACGGCGGGCGTGGGGGGTACGGGGATTGCACTGAACCATTTCCTTCCAGCCGCAGGACGGCATGCGAATTGCGCGTCCGTCGGAAAGCAGGTGCGTGATTGGTGCATACCTATGCCGCGTCAGCCGCGGACTTGGGTGTGAGGCGGCTCACTTTCGCACATGCGACTCACAGGTAACAAGGAGTTCGGATGACTCGAGTTCAAAACGCCGGCAATTCAGATATGTTACCGGCGGTATCCGCACCAGCATTCGATAACCGCACCGCGGAGAGCCTCAAGTTGTGTGCGCGCAAAGGCGGTTGGCACACGAAATCTCCAACTGCACAGCGCACTCCCATGTGACTCTCGGCGCGCTCTCAGCTCGGCGGGTCAGCATGGGCCGCATGATCGCCCCCCACCCTTCCACCCCGGTCACACCCGGCCGCACCACTCGCACCGTCCGCAAGGCGGTCGTCCCGGCCGCAGGACTCGGCACCCGCTTCCTGCCCGCCACGAAGGCGACGCCCAAGGAGATGCTGCCGGTCGTCGACAAGCCGGCCATCCAGTACGTCGTCGAGGAGGCGGCAGCGGCCGGACTCGACGACGTCCTGATGGTCACCGGCCGGCACAAGCGGGCCATCGAGGACCACTTCGACCACGCCTTCGAACTGGAGCAGGCCCTCGCCGCCAAGGGCGACACCGTACGGCTCGACGCGGTGCGCGACCCGGGCCGGCTGGCGAGCATCCATCACATCCGGCAGGGCGACCCGCTCGGCCTCGGCCACGCCGTCCTGTGCGCCCGCCGGCACGTCGGCGACCAGCCCTTCGCGGTCCTCCTCGGCGACGACCTGATCGACCCGCGCGAGACGCTGCTCAGCCGGATGCTCGACGTCCGCGACCGACGTCTCGGCAGCGTGGTCGCCCTGCTGGAGGTCCCGCCGGAGCAGATCCACCTCTACGGCTGTGCCGCCGTCGAACCGACCGGCGAGGAGGACGTCGTCCGTGTCACCGGCCTGGTCGAGAAGCCGGCCCGGCAGGACGCTCCGAGCCGTTACGCCGTCATCGGGCGCTACGTCCTCGACCCGGCCGTCTTCGGCGTCCTGGAGCGCACCCCGCCGGGCCGGGGCGGGGAGATCCAGCTGACCGACGCCCTCCAGGAGCTGGCCGCGGGCGGCACGGTGCACGGGGTCGTCTTCAAGGGCCTGCGCTACGACACCGGCGACAGGGCGGACTACCTGCGCACGGTGGTCCGGCTGGCCTGCGACCGGCCCGACCTGGGGCCGGAGTTCGTGGCATGGCTCAAGGGGTTCGTCGCGCAGCTGGACGGTGCGCACCCGACGTCCCCCGCGCGCCGGCACATCGCGGCCTGAGGCAACGCGAGGGCCCCGGCCCGGGGTTCACCCGCCGGCCGGGGCCTCAGTCGCGCGACAGCGTGCTCAGCCGTTGGGACGCAGCGTCCAGACGACCGTCATCTCACCGGTCACGGCACCGTCGGCCCGCTGGATGGCGATGGCCACCGGAAACTCGGGGCGCCCGCCGGCGTCCAGTTCGGCGACGACCTCGGTGGCCGGGCGGCCGAGGGTGGCGGTCGCCGTGACCGCGCCCATCGCCAGCTTCTTGTAGGCGATCTCGGCACTGACGGCGAGCGGCACGGCACGCGAGAGCTGGTCCCCGAACGCGGCCAGCACGATCGCCCCGCTCGCGGACTCGCCGAGCGTGAACATCGCTCCGGCGTGCGGCCCGCCCACGTGGTTGTGGTAGTCGCTCTGGTCCGGCAGGGACACCACCGCCCGCTCCGGCGTGGTCTCGAGGAACTCGAGGTTCAGGGTCCGGGCCATGGGCACCGTGGCGGCGAGCATCTCGCCGATGGACATCTGGTCTGCGCTCATGCCCGCATGTTACTCATGAGTAGAGACGCCTGGCCAGGCCCTGACCAGGCCGTGTGACGACCGCCGCATCAGTCCACTGCACGGCGATTCGCGCCGCATCGTCCCCGCGTTGCTACGTCTCCGTCCACAGGCGGTGACCGAATCGTGTCCGGAGCGCGGCTAGGGTGACTGCCCATGTGGCCAGGACAGCAGCCGCCCGGGGGCGAGCAGAACCCGCAAGCGAACAACCCGTACCAGCAGCCGGGGTACCAGCAGCCGAATCCGTACCAGCAGCCGGGCTATCAGCAACAGCCGGCCTACGGGCAGCAGCCGCAGTGGGGCGCCCCGGCGCCGGCCGGCGCGCCCCAGCCACCGCAGGGCGGTGGCGGCGGCAACCGGACGAAGCTGGTCGCCATCGTCGCGGCCACGGCGGTGGTCGTGGCGGCCGGCGTCACCGGCTTCCTGGTGCTCGGCGGCGACAAGGACGACACCGCTGACGGTAAGGACAAGAAGCCGTCCAAGGCCGCTTCCAAGGAAGCCTCCACGGAGCCGAGCGCCTCCGCCTCCGAGGACAACCCGCGCGGCGGTGCGGAGGAGAAGGCGACCATCCCCGGCTGGAAGGTCGTCGTCAACACGCGCTTCGGCACCCAGTTCGACGTCCCCGCCGACTGGGAGATCGAGACTCCCGGTACGAGCGTGGGCTTCGAGTGGGAGAAGAAGGACGGTGAGATGGATCGCACCAGCGTCACCGCCCCCGCCTATCTGAAGTCCAAGTGGTGCACGAGCGACGACGACAAGGACGGCCGCGAGGACGACACCGCCCTGGCCACCGTCGGCACCCGCGGTGAGGACGGCGCGAAGAACACGGACGAGGCGGCCGAGACGCGCGTGCCGTGGTGGATCTTCGGCGGCTACACCCAGCCGGACAAGAAGAGCGTGAAGTTCACCAAGCCCAAGCCGTACACCACCAAGTCGGGCATCAAGGGCAGCGTCGCCACGGCGCACTCGGAGAACACCCCGCAGAACGGCAAGTGCGACAGCGACGGCAAGGCGATCACCTTCGCCTTCAAGAACGGCGCGGGCGACTTCGTCACCTGGAACCTGTACGGCGCCAAGGGCGTCAAGGGCGAACTGGCCGAGGCGACCATCCAGAAGATCCTCA
The DNA here is from genome assembly GCF_056433405.1 of Streptomyces sp. NPDC044719. Lineage (NCBI taxonomy): Bacteria > Bacillati > Actinomycetota > Actinomycetes > Kitasatosporales > Streptomycetaceae > Streptomyces > Streptomyces sp. NPDC044719. The sequence continues at coordinate 65,111 of NZ_JBWKHE010000004.1, read as the reverse complement.
GCACCGTGCGGCTCACCAAGGACGGGCCCCAGGGGGCGTGACCGGCCGGAGCCGCGACCGGAGCCGCGACAAATCGTTTGGCACGGCGGCCGGGCCCCCGCGATAGTCACGGGGTGCCGACCACCAAGCGTCCCCCCGCCTGGGCGGGGCGCAACTACTCCCTGCTGACCGCCGCCGCGGTCGTCACCAATCTGGGCAGCCACGGCGCCCTGGTCGCGGCGGCGTTCGCCGTTCTCGAAACGGGGGGTGACAGCGGTGACGTCGGCCTGGTCGCGGCGGCGCGGACGCTCCCGCTGGTGCTGTTCCTGCTGATCGGCGGCGCCGTCGCGGACCGGCTGCCGCGGCACCACGTGATGGTCGCGGCCAATGCCCTGAACTGCCTTTCGCAGGCCGCCTTCGCCGCTCTCGTGCTGGCCGGGGAGCCTTTGCTGTGGCAGATGATGCTGCTCGCCGCCCTGGGCGGGACCGGCCAGGCGTTCTTCGGTCCGGCCGCCGAGGGCATGCTGATGTCCTCGGTCGACGGCGAGCAGGCGGGCCGCGCGTTCGCGGTGTTCCGGATGGCGATGCAGGGAGCGGCTCTGGGCGGTGCCGCGCTCGGCGGGGCCATGGTCGCCGCGATCGGGCCCGGCTGGGTGCTCGCGGCGGACGCCGCGGCCTTCGCGCTCGCCGGGGCGCTCCGCGCCTTCCTCGACGTCGGCCATATCGCGCCGCGGGCACCGGGCGGCGGGATGCTCGCCGATCTGCGGGAGGGCTGGCGGGAGTTCGCCGGCCGGCCGTGGCTGTGGGCGATCGTCCTTCAGTTCTCGATCGCCAACGCCGTGGTCGCCGCCGCCGAAGCGGTGTACGGCCCGCTCGTCGCCCGCGACCACCTCGGCGGGGCGGGCCCCTGGGGTCTCGCCCTGGCGGCGTTCGGGGCGGGCACGGTCGCCGGCGCCCTGCTGATGACCCGCTGGAAACCGCGCCGGCTGCTCCTCGCGGGCACCCTGTGCGTGTTTCCCCTGGCCCTGCCCGCGGCCGCACTCGCCGTCCCGGTCCCCATCGGGGTCCTGTTCGGGGTGATGTTCGTCGCGGGCGCGACCGTGGAGGTGTTCGGCGTCTCCTGGATGACGGCCCTGCACCAGGAGATCCCCGAGGACAAGCTCTCCCGTGTCTCGGCGTACGACTGGTTCGGCTCCATCGCGCTGTCACCGCTCGCCACGGCCGGGGCGGGCCCGGCGGAGGAGGCGTTCGGCCGTACGACGGCGCTGTGGGGCTGCGCGGGCCTGGTCGTCCTGGTCACGGCCGGCGCGCTGTGCGTACCGGACGTACGTAACCTGCGACGCCGGACCACTGCGGTGGCCCAGGGCGGCATGGAGCCCGCGTCAGCCGATACCGAACGCCCCGTCGGGGGGCTCGGGTGACGGCACGGCATCCTCGTCCCGCACCGCCGGCGCGCCCCCGATGAACCGCCGCAGAGCAGCGCCGTGTTCGACCCGTGCCGGAAAGGCGTCGGCGGCCGTGCGTCGCGCCAGAGCGGTCAGGTCGATCTCGTGGTGTCCCGCCACGAGCACCGCGTTCCCGAACCGCCGCCCCCGCAGCACCCCCGGCTCGGCGATCAGTACGAGCTCCTCGAACGCCGTCGCCAGGGTCGCGAGCTGGGACCGCAGGAAGGCGAACGGCGCCGCGTCGGGGAGATTGGCGAGATAGACCCCGCCGTTCCGCAGCACCCGCGCGGCCTCGCGGACATAGGGAACGGACGTGAGGTGCGCCGGCACCCGGGAACCGCCGAACACATCGGCGACGATCACATCGGCCGAGTCCGCCTCGGCCTTCTCCAGCCAGTCCCGCGCGTCCGCCGCGTGCGACGCGACCCGGGCGCCCTCCGGCAACGGCAGATGCTCGGCCACCAGCTCCAGCAGCCCCCTGTCCGCCTCGACGACGTCCTGCCGTGATCCGGGCCGGGTCGCGGCCACGTACCGGGGCAGCGTGAGCGCCCCACCCCCGAGATGCACCACGTCCAGCACCCGCCCCGGCTCCGCCACGACATCCAGCACATGCCCGAGCCGCCGCGTGTACTCGAACTCCAGATGCGCCGGATCGTCCAGATCGACATAGGACTGAGGCGCCCCGTCGACGGTAAGCAACCAGGCGCTCTCCCGGTCGATATCGGGCATGAGCTTGGCGAATCCGCGATCGACGGATCGGGCAACGGGAATGGCTTCGTTCACCCCTCCATTGTGCGGTGGGGCCACGCACCTCCAGGGGCGCGGGGAACTGCGCGACCAGCCACAGCCGGCCCGCAGTCCCCCACCAGCCTCAACCCACCACGGTCACGGTCCCCGCCCCGACAGTCCTGCCACCCTCACGAATGGCAAATCCGAGCCCCGCCTCCAACGGCACCTCCCGCCCCAGCTCCACCGTCATGACAACCGTGTCACCGGGCCGCGCGACAGCGACCTCACCGAGGTCGACGTCCCCCACGACATCCGCCGTGCGGATATAGAACTGCGGCCGGTACCCACTGGAAACCGCGGTCGTACGCCCGCCCTCCCGCGCGGACAGCACATACACCTGCGCGGTGAAGCGTCGGCTGGGCACCACACTCCCCGGCGCGGCGACCACATGCCCCCGCCGGACGACATCCCGCGCCACTCCGCGCAGCAGCAACGCCACGCTGTCCCCGGCCTGCGCCTCCTCCATCGGCCTGCCGAAGGTCTCAAGCCCCGTGACCACCGTCTCGACCGAGGCCCCGAGCACCTCGACCCGGTCCCCGACCCGCACCGTGCCCCGCTCCACCGCACCGGTCACCACGGTCCCCCGCCCGGTGATGGTCAGCACGTTCTCCACGGACAGCAGGAACGGCGCGTCCAGATACCGCTCCGGCATCGGCACATAAGTGTCGACCGCGTCGAGCAGCGCCTCGACGGACGCCGTCCAGCGCGGGTCCCCCGCCAGCGCCTTCAGGCCCGAGACGCGTACGACGGGTACGGAGTCACCGCCGTAGCCGTGCGCGGTGAGCAGGTCGCGCACCTCCAGCTCGACCAGGTCGGTCAGCTCCTCGTCCCCCGCGTCGGCCTTGTTGAGGGCGACGACGATGTGGTCGACGCCCACCTGCCGGGCGAGCAGTACGTGTTCGGCGGTCTGCGGCATGATCCCGTCGAGCGCGGAGACGACGAGGATCGCCCCGTCGAGCTGCGCGGCACCGGTGACCATGTTCTTGACGTAGTCGGCATGGCCCGGCATGTCGACGTGCGCGTAGTGCCGTGTGTCGGTCTCGTACTCCACGTGCGCGATGTTGATGGTGATGCCGCGGGCCGCCTCCTCGGGCGCCCGGTCGATCCGGTCGAAGGGCACGAACGCGCCGCTGCCGCGGTCGGCGAGGACCTTGGTGATGGCGGCGGTCAGGGTGGTCTTGCCGTGGTCGACATGACCCATCGTGCCGATGTTGAGATGCGGTTTCGTACGGACGTAGGCCGTCTTGGACATGGCTGTACCTCGAAGCGTCTAGTCATGAAGTGGGACCCCGAGGACCTGCCCGACCCTCCCCTTGCGGGGTCCGACCGGACGAACCGGAGAGGGTCAGCTTCGGGCGCCGTCTGCAACGGCTGTGGGAGCTACGACGGCAGCCTTCGGCGCATCCGTGACCACGGATGTCGCGAGGGTGAAGGTCTGCCGGAACATGACGTCGATCCTTGCCGACGCTTTACCGCACGTCGAATGGTTTTCGGGGGGCCGCACGCAAGAAAGCGTTCAACTGCCTGTGACGCTCGTGAGACGAACCATACGGCGATCACACACATGTGTCGGTTAGTGTCGCCGGATGCCCGATGCCACCACCCGCTCTGGGGGCACCGCCACGGCCTCTCCCCGGGCCAGCACCGCGGAGCTCGCCGTCGCCGCTTCCCCGGCAGCGACCGCCTCGCCCGTCGTACCGACCCATTTCGCCGCTCGCTGCACGAGAGTGCTGCTCTCCCCGTGGTCGCGGCTGTCCCTGCTCGTCGCCCTGCTCGCCGGAGGCGCCTGCGCGGTGCTGCTGTTCGAGCCGCAGCGGCTGCTGACGGAGGGCTGGCCACCACAGCTCGGCGGAGCCGCGGCGGCGGTGGTGTTCGCGGTGGCGTACGGCGTGTGCACGGTGGCGTTCGTGCCGAGGCCGCTGCTGAACCTCGCGGCGGGAGCGCTGTTCGGTTCCCAGCTGGGCACCGGCACCGCTCTGGCGGGCACGGTGCTGGGTGCCGGCATCGCCTTCTGCCTGGGACGGGCGCTGGGCCAGGACGCCCTGCGGCCGTTGCTGCGCGGGCGCTGGCTGAAGGCCGTGGACGGCCAGCTCAGCCGGCACGGCTTCCGCTCGATGCTGGCGGTGCGGCTGTTCCCCGGTGTGCCGTTCTGGGCCGCGAACTACTGCGCCTCCTTCTCCCGTATGGGCCTGCTGCCGTTCCTGCTGGCGACGGGCCTCGGCTCGATCCCGAACACCGCCGCGTACGTCGTCGCCGGAGCCCGCGCCTCCACGCCGACGTCGCCCGCCTTCCTGATCGCCCTGGCGTGCATCGCCGTGCCCGCGCTGGTGGGCGTGGTGGTGGCGTGGCGCAAGCGGCACCAGCTGCGCCAGCTCTGACGAACCGTTGGGCCGGGTGTGACCGGGGCGCGGCCCCGGTCACACCCGTTCGAGCACCATGGCGTTGGCGAGCCCGCCCGCCTCGCACATCGTCTGAAGCCCGTACCGGGCGCCCCGTTCCCGCATCGCGTGCACGAGCGTCGTCGTCAGACGGGTCCCGCTCGCGCCGAGGGGATGACCGAGCGCGATGGCGCCGCCGTGCACATTGACCCGGGCGAGGTCGGCGCCGGTCTCCTGCTGCCAGGCCAGTACGACGGCGGCGAACGCCTCGTTGACCTCGAACAGGTCGATGTCGTCGAGGGTCAGTGACGCCTTGCGCAGCACCTTCTCGGTCGCCGGCACGACGCCGGTCAGCATCAGCAGCGGGTCGGAGCCGGTGACGGCGAAGCTGTGCAGCCGGGCCAGCGGGCGCAGACCGAGCCGGGCGGCCGTCTCGCTCGACGTGATGAGCACCGCCGATGCGCCGTCGTTGACCGGGCTGGCGTTGCCCGCCGTGACGTTCCACTCGATCTGCGGGAAGCGTTCGGCGAAACCGGGGTCGTAGTAGGCGGGCTTGAGCCCGGCGAGGATCTCGGTGGTGCTGCCGGGCCGTACGCACTCGTCGCGCGTGATGCCCTCCAGCGGCGCGGTCTCGGCGTCGAAGAGCCCGTTCTCCCAGGCCGCGGCTGCCTTCCGATGGGAGGAGACCGCGAAGGCGTCCATCCGCTCGCGCCCGAGCGACCACTTGGCGGCGATCAGCTCGGCGCTGACGCCCTGCGGGACGAGCCCTTCGGGGTACCGCTCGGCCACGCCCGGGCCGAAGGGATCCTTGCCGGCGGGCACGTTCGACCACATCGGCACCCGGCTCATCGACTCGACCCCGCAGGCCACGACGAGGTCGTAGGCGCCCGAGAGCACGCCCTGCGCCGCGAAGTGCACGGCCTGCTGCGAGGAGCCGCACTGGCGGTCCACGGTGGTCGCGGGCACCGACTCCGGGAAGCCCGCCGAGAGGACGGCGTAGCGGGTGGTGTTCATGGCCTGCTCGCCGACCTGGTCGACGGTGCCGCCGATGACGTCGTCGATCAGCGCCGGGTCGACGCCGGACCGCCCGACGAGGGTGCGCAGGGTATGGGCGAGCAGTTCCACGGGGTGGACGTGCGCGAGGGCACCGTTCTCCTTGCCCTTGCCGATCGGGGTGCGTACGGCTTCGACGATGACTGCGTCACGCATGGTGCGGGCCTCCATGGCTGCCGGGAACCATCAGGGTCTACCAGTGAGTAGGAAATCCGAACTCACCGTAGCCCGGTGAGTTGGAAAAACCAACCCTCTTCTAGACTGAGCTTCATGGCCGCCAGCAAAGACCCGCGCCCCTGCTCCATCGCCGACACCCTCGCGCTCGTGGGCGAGAAGTACTCCCTGCTCGTACTGCGGGAGGTGTGCCTCGGCAACGGCCGTTTCGACCAGCTGGTGCGCAACATCGGCGCCCCGCGCGACATCCTCGCCACGCGGCTGCGCCGCCTCGTCGACGCCGGGATCCTGACCAAGCAGCCCTACAGCGAGCGCCCGCAGCGCTTCGAGTACCGGCCCACTCAGGCCGGACTGGAGCTGGAGCCCGTACTGGTGACCCTCATGGCGTGGGGCGACCGCCATCTGCGGACGGACGGCGACCGCCCGATGATCCTCGAGCACTCCTGCGGCCGGGCACTCGCCCCGGCCGTCACCTGCCGGGCCTGCGGGGACGAGGTGCGCCATGAGGACCTCACGGCCCGCCCCCAGACGCCCGGCTGGACGGTGACCGGCCCGACGGCGGCCTGATCCGGCCTCCCTGCGGACCGCCTTCCAAACCCCTGTGTCCCAGGGGTCATCCGGGGACGCTACGCTTCCCCCTCGGCACACCTGATCGCACCGTCATCTCATACGGCGGCCCGGTGCGCCCGTCGTCCGTCCCACATCGGCACTTGGACTCCGCTACCTCATGTCTTGGTTCGAATCACTCATCCTCGGACTCGTCCAGGGGCTGACCGAGTTCCTCCCCGTCTCCTCCAGCGCGCATCTGCGGCTGACCGCGGCCTTCTCGGGCTGGGAGGACCCGGGCGCGGCCTTCACCGCGATCACCCAGATCGGCACGGAAGCCGCCGTGCTGATCTACTTCCGCAAGGACATCGGACGGATCCTGTCCGCGTGGACGCGCTCGCTGACCAACAAGGCGCTGCGCAGTGACCCCGACGCCCGGATGGGCTGGCTCGTCATCGTCGGCTCGATCCCGATCGGCGTGCTGGGCGTGACGCTGAAGGACCAGATCGAGGGCCCGTTCCGCGATCTGCGGATCACCGCGACAATGCTGATCGGCATGGGCATCGTCCTGGGCGTCGCCGACCGGCTCGCCGCCCGGGACGAGAAGAGCGGCCGCCACCGCGCGCCCAAGCAGCGCAAGGCCCTGGAGGACCTGGGCGTCCGGGACGGACTGATCTACGGCGCCTGCCAGGCCATGGCCCTGATCCCGGGCGTCTCCCGCTCCGGCGCCACCATCAGCGGCGGCCTCTTCATGGGCTACACGCGCGAGGCCGCGGCCCGCTACTCCTTCCTGCTCGCCATCCCGGCGGTGCTCGCCTCCGGCTTGTTCGAGCTCAAGGACGCGACGGAGGGCGGCCATGTCTCGTGGGGGCCGACGGTCTTCGCGACGATCATCGCCTTCGCGGTCGGCTACGCCGTGATCGCGTGGTTCATGAAGTTCATTACGACCAAGAGCTTCATGCCGTTCGTCTACTACCGCATCGCCCTCGGCATCCTCATCATCGTCCTGGTGTCGATGGGCGCGCTGAGCCCGCACGCGGCCGAGTCCGCCGGCTGAGCCGCCGCCCTGTGAGCCGCGTCTCGTGACCAACCGCATAGGGCTTCCGTAGCCGTCCGGTAGCGGGCTGTCAGTGGGTGCCCCTAGGCTTGCCCGCATGTCCCCCGATTTCTCGACCCCTGGTTCCGTGCGGTCCGCCGCCGAGGTCAACGAGGAGATCCGTGCGCTCTGGCGGCGCACGGGCGGCAAGCTGTCCGCCGAGGAGCGCGCCGAGTACGAGTTCCTGGTCGTCGAGTGGGCGGCCGCGATCCGCGGCGAGGTCGTCGAAGCGGCCTGACCGCCCCCGGCCTCGTCTCGCCTGTCCTCGCCTGCCCTCCTCAACCACCCCTTTGCGTCACACCTCTTGGCTCCACACCCTCGATGCCCAACACTGAGCCGATGACGCAGCGCGTGGAGCTCGCTACCGTGAGGGACCGGCTGGCCGTCGACGGGCTGATCACCGACTACGCGGTGGCGGTCGACGACGGCGACTGGGAGGCGTACCGGGGCCTGTTCGCCCCGGAGGGGCGGGCGGACTACCGCTCGGCCGGCGGCATCGAGGGGGAGGCCACGGCGGTCGCCGCCTGGCTCGCCGAGAGCATGCGGCTGTTCACCATGCGGCAGCACCTGATCGTCAACCGGCGGGTGCGCTTCGGCATCTGGGAACAGGACACCGGCGACACGGCCCAGGTCCAGGCCGACTACGTCAACCCCATGGCCACCGCGGGCCCGGCACCCGACTTCGTGTGCGGTGGCCGGTACGCCTTCGCCCTGCTGCGCACGGACGACGGCTGGCGGCTGAGCGCGGTGGTCGTCCAGGAGAAGTGGCGGCGCCTTCCCGAGCGGCAGAAGACACCTGTGATCAACTGACCCGGCGTCCTCTGTCCTAGATCGTCCGCAGGGCGCACACTGGAGGCACCCGCGGGGTAGGAGGCGCCTATGAAGACGCTCAGCCACTGGCTCGCCTCCCCGTGGCGGCGCTCGGCCGCCGCCGTGATCGCGGGCGCCCTTCCCGTACTCGCCTACCCCGCCCCGTCCCTGTGGTGGTGCGCCTGGGTCGCCCTGGTCCCGTGGCTCCTGCTGCTGCGCAGCGCGCCGACCGGGAAGCGCGCGGCGTTCGACGGCTGGTGCGGCGGCTTCGGCTTCATGCTGGCGATGCACCACTGGCTGCTGCCCTTCCTGCACGTCTTCACGTTCGTCATCGCCGCGCTGCTCGGCGCCCTGTGGGCTCTGTGGGGCCGGCTCGCACACCGGCTGCTGGCGGGCGCGCCCTCGCGGCGGCGGATCGCGGTCGCGCTCCTCGTCCTGCCGTCCGGCTGGCTGGCCATCGAGCTGGTCCGCTCCTGGCAGGGTCTCGGCGGCCCCTGGGGCATGCTCGGCTCCAGCCAGTGGCAGGTGGAACCGGCTCTACGGCTCGCCTCGGTCGGCGGCGTGTGGCTGCTGAGCTTCCTGATCGTCGCCGTCAACGTCGCCGTCGCCGTCCTGGTGGCGATCCGCCGGGCCCGGGTGCCCGCCGTGGCCGGACTCGTCGCCACGGCCGCCGCCACCTCGGCGGCCTGGGCCTTCTCGCCCCGCCCGGACGTCGACGGCGAGGTCAGGATCGCCGTGGTCCAGCCGGGCGTCATCGACGGCGGCAAGAGCGCGGACCGCCGTTTCGACCGGGAGGAACAGCTCACCCGCCGACTCGCCGGGCAGGACGTCGACCTGATCGTCTGGGGCGAGAGCAGCGTCGGCTTCGATCTCGGGGACCGGCCCGACCTCGCCCGGCGGCTCGCGGCGCTGTCCCGCGCGACGGACGCCGGCATCCTGGTCAACGTGGACGCCCAGCGCTCCGACAGGCCCGGCATCTACAAGAGCTCGATCCTGGTCGGCCCGGACGGCCTGACCGGCGAGCGCTACGACAAGATGCGGCTCGTGCCGTTCGGCGAGTACGTCCCAGCCCGCTCCCTGCTCGGCTGGGCCACCTCCGTCGGCAAGGCGGCGGGCGAGGACCGCAGGCGCGGCTCCCAGCCGGTCGTGATGAACGTGGGGAACGGACTGCGGGCCGGCCCGATGGTGTGCTTCGAGACCGCCTTCCCCGACATGACCCGCCACCTCACCCGGGAAGGCACCGATGTGCTGGTCGGCCAGTCGTCGACGTCCACCTTCCAGCGGAGCTGGGCGCCCGAGCAGCACGCCTCACTGGCCGCGCTGCGCGCCGCCGAGACCGGCCGACCGATGGTCCACGCGACGCTGACGGGTGTCTCGGCCGTCTACGGTCCGAGCGGACAGCGGATCGGGCCGTGGCTCGGGACGGACGCCTCCACCGCGCAGGTCTACGAGCTCCCCCTCGCCCACGGCACGACGCCGTACGTCCGCATCGGCGACTGGACGGTGCACGCGGCGCTGCTGATCCTCGCCGCCTGGGCCGCCGGCGAGGGCGTACGCATCCTGCGGCTCAGGGGGTCCGGTCCTGAACCGCGCGTACGACCCGCTCGCACAGTTCATGGGTCTCCAGCGCGTCCCGGGCGCTGAGCACCTTGCCCGCGCGGACCGCCTCCAGGAACGCCAGCACCGCCTGCTCGATCCCGCGCTGCCGGGCCACCGGCACCCAGTCCCCGCGCCGCCTGACGGTCGGCTGCCCCTTGTGGTCGACCACCTCGGCGAGGTTGATCACCTGCCGCTTGGTGTCCTGTCCGGACACCTCGAGGATCTCCTCGGCCGACCCGCTGAGCCGGTTCATCACGCCCAGCGCGGTGAAGCCGTCCCCGGCGAGCTGGAGCACGAGGTGGTGCAGCAGCCCGTCCTGGACGCGGGCGCGCACGGTCACGTCGTCGATCTCGCCGGGCGCCAGGAACCGGAGGGTGTCGACGACGTGGATGAAGTCGTCGAGGACCATCGTGCGCGGTTCCTCCGGCAGCCCGATGCGGTTCTTCTGCATCAGGATCAGCTCGCGCGGATGGTCGGCGCACTGCGCGTAGCCGGGGGCGTAGCGCCGGTTGAACCCGACGGCGAGGCTCACGTCCCGCTCCTCGGCGAGCGCCACCAGCCGCGCGGAGTCGCCGAGTTCGTAGGCCAGCGGCTTGTCGACGTACGTCGGTACGCCCGCTTCCAGCAGCCGCGTCACGATCTCCGGGTGGACGAGCGTGGGCGCGTGCACGAAGGCGGCGTCGAGACCCTGGTCCAGGAGGGAGTCGAGGGTGGTGTGCCGCCGCTCCCGCGGGACGTGGAGGCCGTCGGCGACCCGGTCGAGCGTGGCGGGCGTACGGGTCTGCAGGTGCAGTTCGATCCCGGACCGGAAGGCGAGGACCGGGAGGTAGGCCTTCTGCGCGATGTCGCCGAGTCCGATGCAGCCGACCTTCACGGGATGATCTCCTCTAACGGTTTCCTGCCTGGGTCTGCTCGGAAGCATACGGCGGCCCGGGAGGCCGCCAGTCGGCGATGCCGTCGAAGCCGCGCAGGAACAGGGCTGGTCCGGCCTTCGACAGCGCGGCCACGGCCGTATCGCGTACTGCGATCCCGGCGCGGCTGGTCATGAGGTTGAGGCGGGCCACCTTCACGGCCTTCCGTGCGACGGCGGTCGTACGGGGCAGCCGGGCCGCGGTGTAGGCGGGGAGGTCGTCGCAGTGGTGGGCCAGGACGACCGCGTCCTCGATGGCCTGATTGCCGCCCTGGCCGAGGGTCGGGGGCATGGCGTGCGCGGCGTCGCCGACGAGGGCGACCCGGCCGCGGTGGTGGGCGGGCAGGGACTCGGCGATGTGGTGGACGTCGTGGCGCAGGACGTCGTCGGGACGGGCGGCGGCGAGCACGGCGGGAATCGGGTCGTGCCAGTCGCCGAAGCGGCGGAGCAGCTCGGCCTTCTCGTCGTCGGGCGCGTGTCCGCCGGCGGGTGCCACGGCGGCGGCGTAGGCGTAGACGCGGCCGTCCTTGAGCGGGTGCGTGCCCCAGATGCGGCCCCTCCCCCAGGTCTCGTGCGAGGCGAACTCGGCACCGGGGACGGGGATCACGACCCGCCAGGTGGTGAACCCCGAGTACACCGTCCCCGGGTGTCCGGGAAAGAGCGCCCGGCGTACGGCGGACCGGACGCCGTCGGCGCCCACCACCAGGTCGGCCTCCAGCTCTCCGTCCGCGGTGACGACCCGGGCGGGCCGGCCGGTGTCGCCGCTGTCGGCCAGGGTCGCTGAGGCGGCCGTACGGACGGCGTCGCGCGGGAGCTGTGCGGCCAGGTGCTCGACGAGGGTGGCGCGGTGCAGCAGCACGAGCGGGCCGCCGAAGCGCTCGGCGGCGGCGTCGGCGGAGGAGCGCGAGAGCCAGCGCCCGGACGGTGTGCGCAGCCCGCCGTCCCCCGCCCAGGCGGCGAGGCCGCGGATCTCGTCGCCGAGGCCGATGACGTCCAGCGCGCGCAGGGAGTTGGGAGCGAGGGAGATGGCGGCGCCGGCCGGCTCCAGCGAGCGGGCCCGCTCCAGCACCGTGACACGCCAGCCGCGACGGTGCAGCGCGGCCGCCGCGGTCAGACCTCCGATACCACCGCCGATCACGACGGCCCGCCTCGCCTGTGCCATGGCTCCTCCTCGAAACCGCGTCGACTACACCTGTAGTGCATTGTCGACCTTACTACAGCTGTAGTGAGACGGGTAGCGTGAGCCCATGTCCGTACACACCCCCGGCCCTTCCCGCGCCGACCTCGTCGCCGACACCGCCCTCGCCCTGCTCGCCGAGCGCGGGATGCGGGGCCTCACGCACCGGGCGGTCGACGAGACGGCCGGACTCCCCCAGGGCTCGACGTCGAACCTCGCTCGGACCCGGCAGGCCCTGCTGGAACTGGCGGTGCGGCGCCTGGCCGACCGCGAGGCCCGGGTGCTGGCACTGCACGAGATGCCGGACCCGCGGTCCGGGACCGACTCCCTCGCGAACGCCCTGGCCCTGGCGACCCACCGTGCCCTGACGGGCAACCGCGCCCTCACGCTCGCCCGCTACGAACTGGCCCTGGAGGCGACCCGCCGCCCCGAACTGCGGGCCTACTTCGACGCGACGGGCGCCCGCTTCCGTGACCAGCTCACCGCCCTGGTCACGGGGATGGGCTCGACGGACCCGGCCCGGCACACGCTGTCGCTGATCGCCTGGGCGGACGGGCTGATGTTCAGCTGCGTCGCGGGCTCGTTCGGGCCCGGGTCACCGAGCCTGGAGGAGGTACGGACCGGGCTGCGGGAGCTGCTCGCGGGGATGCTGGACGGCTGAAAACGCCTGGGCAGTCCGGGCGAGTGGGGAAAGGATGCGGACATGACCATCGAGCGCACCGAACCCGCCACCGACGCCGCCGAACGCGCCATGCTGGAAGGCTGGCTCGACTACCACCGGCAGACCCTCGCCTGGAAGTGCGAAGGCCTGAGCGACGAGCAGCTCAGGACGGCCTCCGTAGAGCCCTCCGTACTGTCCCTGATGGGGCTGGTGCGGCACATGGCGGATGTGGAGCGGGGCTGGTTCCGCAAGGTGCTGACGAACGAGGACGCGCCGCCGATCTACTACAGCGACGAGGACCGGGACGGCGAGTTCCACCTGACCGAGGCCGACACCTATCAGGAGGCGTACGCCACCTGGCAGGCCGAGATCGAGACCGCCCGGCGCAACGCCGCCCGCTTCGCCCTGGACGGCATCTCCGAGGGCAAGCACCGCCGCACCGGCGAACGGTTCAACCTGCGGTGGATCTACACCCACATGATCGAGGAGTACGCGCGGCACAACGGCCACGCCGACCTGATCCGCGAGCGCCTCGACGGCTCGACCGGCGACTGACGTCACCCACGACCCGCCGGCGACCTCCGTACGGGGCGGGACATCACCCGTGCGGGGCATCCTCCGTCCGTCCGCTGTCCCACCAGGGGCCGGACGCACCAGAGTTGCGCGGGTGCATCGAACGACGACCACAGCGACGCTCCTGGTGACCGTGGCGGTCTCGGCCCTCTCGGGCTGTGTGACGGTCCAGGATCCCCCCGTTCCCGGCCCCCCGGCGGCACCGTCCCGGCCGCCGGCGCCACGGCCCGAGGAGCAGGTCGTGCAGGCCCCGGCCCGGGAGGCCCTGGAACTCATCGAGGGGTCCCGCCGTCCGGAGCCGACCGCGTCCGTGTCCCGGCCGGCCACGCCCCCGGCGGTCTCACCGGAGCGGGGGCAGCCGCCGTCCGGCACCCGGGAGGCCCGCCCCCGCCCCGCCCGCCCGGAACGCCGGGCACCCGCCCCGCGCAGCCCGCAGCGGCCACCCGCCGGCCTTCCCGACGTCTCGGAGTCGGTACGGCAGGACGTCCACCAGAACGTCCCGAAGAACGCGGACGTGTGCGCGCTCGGCAGGCGCTACGGCGGGTGGCGGGCGGACAGCCCCGAGGCGACCATCTGCCGTGACACGTACCGGCGTTGACGGCTCCCTCAGGGCCGCTGCCTCGGCGGCGTCCACGTCCCGCCGCCTTCTCCCAGCCGGGATTCCAGCCGTTCGATGGCGGCCCGCACGCCCTCGCCGTACCTGTCGTCGGCGAGGGCGACGGCGGCTCTCCTGGCCCGCCGCAGATGCGTGCGGGCCGCGTCGCACTGGCCGAGCTTGAGGTAGTCGTCGGCCAGGTTCAGGTGGAGGGAGGGGTAGAACGCGCGCACCGCCTCGCCCGAGGCGAGCCCGTCCTCGCAGATCTCCTCCGCGGCGGTCAACGCGCGCAGGTCCCAGGCCAGTTCGTCCCCGGGGTCGTCCTGTGTGTCGGCCAGGTAGTGCGCGAGGGTGCAGCGGTGCAGCGGGTCGCCGTGCTCCCCGATCTCCGCCCACAGGTCCAGGAACCGGTGCCGGGCCTCCTCCCGGTCCCCCGCGTGGTGCAGCATGACGACCTGCCCGATCCGCGTAGCCACGGTGTCCGGCGCCGTCTGCTCCTGTCGCTCCATCGCCACACCCTCCGCGCACTCGCCGGCTGATCTTCCGACGCTAACCGGAGAGGGAGGCGATCCGGCTCAGGCCGGTCCGTACGCACGGGGTCTTCCGGGAGGAAGACCCCCGCTGTGCGCCGCCCCGGCCTCAGCCCAGGTTCGGAATCGTCCAGTCGATCGGCTCGTGCCCCTGCGCCGCCACCGCCTCGTCGATCTGCGTGAACGGACGCGAGCCGAAGAACTTCTTCGCCGACAGCGGCGACGGGTGAGCGCCCTTGACCACCACGTGCCGCGACTCGTCGATCAGCGGGAGCTTCTTCTGCGCGTAGTTCCCCCACAGCACGAACACCGCCGGGTCGGGCCGCCCGGCGACCGCGCGGATCACCGCGTCGGTGAACCTCTCCCAGCCCCGGCCCTTGTGCGAGTTGGCCTCGCCGGCCCGGACCGTGAGCACCGCGTTGAGCAGCAGGACGCCCTGCTCGGCCCACGGCATCAGATAGCCGTTGTCCGGGATCGGCGCGCCCAGCTCCTCGTGCATCTCCTTGTAGATGTTCCGCAGGGAGGGCGGGGTGCGCACACCGGGCCGGACCGAGAAGCACAGCCCGTGCCCCTGGCCCTCGCCGTGGTACGGGTCCTGACCGAGGATCAGGACCTTCACCTTCTCGTACGGCGTGGCGTCCAGCGCGGCGAAGACCTCCTCGCGCGGCGGATACACCGGACCCTTCGCCCGCTCCTCCTCGACGAACTCCGTCAGCTCCTTGAAATAGGGCTGCTGCAGTTCGTCGCCCAGAACCCCGCGCCAGGACTCGGGCAGCATGGCGGTGTCGGTCACGTCAACGTCCTCACGATGTGCGGTCACTTCCAGGCCTCAGAACCTACAGGCGACCGCTGACAACGTGCCCGCGAAAGCCCGCCGCCGACCCGTCTACCAGGCGGTCTTGCGGTGCAGCTCCCACAGCATCATGATCGTCGACGGGTCCAGGGCGCGCTCCGCGCCCGAGACGTCCCGGCTCGCGGCCACGTACTGCCTGCCCTGCCACAGCGGCAGCAGCCGCGCGTCGTCCACCAGGATCCGCTGGGCCTCCTCGAACTCCTTCTCCACGTTCGCGCGGTCGCTCTCCCGGCGCGACCGGGGCAGCAGGTCGCCGGTGATCTCGGGGGCCGGGTAGGGCGTACCGAGGGCGTTCTGCTCGCCGACGAACGGCGCGATGAAGTTCTCGGCGTCCGGGAAGTCGGGGAACCAGCCACGCCCGAACACCGGGTACTCGCCCTTCTGGTAGCCCTCGACGTAGGTCTTCCAGGGGCGGCTCTTCAGGCTGATCGTGAAGAGGCCGGAGGCCTCGAGCTGGCGCTTGAGCTCCTTGAACTCCTCGGCGGTCTCGGAGCCGTAGCGGTCGCTCGTGTACCAGAAGGTGAGCGGGACCCGCTGGTTGATGCCGGCGCCGTTGAGGATCCCGCGGGCCTTGTCGACGTCGGGGTCGCCGTAGTCGTCGAAGAAGCCCGTGGTGTGGCCCGTGAGGCCCTTGGGGACCATGGAGTACAGCGGGTCGACGGTGTCCTTGTAGACCTTGTGGGTGATCGCCGCCCGGTCGACGACCTGCGCGATGGCCTGGCGCACGGGCTTGCGCTTGGCCCAGGAGTCCTTCGGGTTGAACACCAGGTAGTTGATGTCCGTGCCCGAGCCCTCGACGAGCTGGATCTCCTCCTCGTTGGAGGTCTTGCTCTGGAGGTCGACGACGTCGCCGGCGGCCAGACCGCGGTAGGTCACGTCGATCTGCTCGTCGCGCAGGGCCTTGACCATGGCGCCCGAGTCCTGGAAGTAGCGGATGGTCACCGCGTCGTTCCGGCGCTCCGCGTAGCCCTTGTAGCCGTCGTTGCGGACGAGGACGGCTTCCTTGCCGTCGCTGTACGAGTCGAGCGTGTAGGGCCCGGATCCGATGGCGTCGCCGCCCTTGCGCAGGGAGTTCTCCGGATAGGCCTGCGGGGAGACGATCGACATGGCGGGGGTGGCGAGCACGAACGGGAAGGTGGCGTCGGGCTTGTTGAGGTGGAAGATCACCTCACGATCGTTCGGCGCCTGGACCCGCTCGAGGCTGCCCAGCAGACCGGCGGGGCCGCCGTTGACGTTGATCTTGCGGATCCGGTCGAAGGAGTACTTGACCGCCTGGGCGTCCAGCGCGTCGCCGTTGGAGAACTTCAGGCCCTCGCGCAGCTCGCAGCGGTACACCTGGTTCGAGGAGTCGCTGAAGCCGCACTGCTCGGCGGCGTCCGGCTGGGGCTCGCTCGCGCCCGTCGGATAGCTCAGCAGCGTCTGGTAGATGTTGCGGAAGAGCTCCCAGGAGCTGTCCCACGACGCTGCGGGATCGAGCGTGCTGGGCGCACTGGTGGTGCCCACGACGATCGGCCCCTCGTCCTCCGGGGTGTCGGACGACAACACGCCACACCCGGCGAGAAGGGACGATATGGACGCGATGGCCGCCACCTGCCGCAGGCATCGGTTCCGGTTGAACACGCGCACGCTCCTCGATCTGCCATACCAAGGGTCGGCAGACCATACCGCAGTGCCCGGCCCGCTGGCCCTCCCCGGTACATGACTCCTTGATCGATAAACCTTTGACGACGTTGTCATCGCCCTTTGCGAGGGTTTTACGTCGGCACGGGCGCCGCTCGTGTCCACGGGCGCCCGTGCCGAGGCTCGTACGTCAGCCCGTGCCGGCGTTGAGGAAGATGCCGCCGTCCACGACGAGCGTCTGGCCAGTGACCCAGTCGGACTGGCCGGAGGTGAGGAACGCGGCAGCGCCGCCGATGTCGGAGGGCACGCCGAGCCGGCCGAGCGGGTAGGCCGCGGCGGCCTCCTCCTCCCGGCCCTCGTACAGGGCCTTCGCGAACTTGGTCTTCACCACGGCCGGGGCGATCGCGTTGACCCGCACCTTGGGCGCGTACTCGTGCGCGAGCTGCACCGTCAGGTTGATCATCGCCGCCTTGCTGATGCCGTAGGCGCCGATGAACGGCGAGGGCGAGAGGCCGGCGACCGAGGCGATGTTGACGATGGCGCCGCCGTTGTCCTTCTGCCAGGCGTGCCAGGTCTTCTGGGCGAAGCCGAGCGCGGAGACCACGTTGGTCTCGAAGACCTTGCGCGCGACGTCCAGGTCGAGATCGGCGATCGGCCCGAACACCGGGTTGGTGCCGGCGTTGTTGACCAGGAAGTCGACGCGGCCGAAGGCCTCCATCGTGCGCTCGACGGCGACGGCCTGGTGGGCCTCGTCGTGCGCCTTGCCCGCGGCGTAGATCGCGCGGTCGGCGCCGAGCTGCTCGACGGCCTCCTTGAGGGAGTCCTCGTTGCGGCCGGTGAGGCACACGCGGTCGCCGCGCGCGACGAGCGCCTCGGCGACGCCGTAGCCGATGCCACGGCTGCCGCCCGTGACCAGGGCGACCTTGCCGGAGAGTTCCACGGAAGTCATGTCTGTCGTCCTCTAGTCGAGCGGTCCGCCGGCCACGTACAGCACCTGGCCGGAGACAAATCCGGCCGCCTCGCCCGTGAAGAAGGCGATGGCGTTCGCGATGTCGTCCGGCTCACCGACCCGCGCGACCGGGATCTGGGTGGCGGCGGCGGCCTTGAAGTCCTCGAAGCCCATGCCGACGCGGTCGGCGGTGGCCTTGGTCATCTCGGTGGCGATGAAGCCGGGGGCGACGGCGTTGGCGGTCACGCCGAACTTGCCGAGCTCCTTGGCGAGGGTCTTGGTGAAGCCCTGCAGACCCGCCTTGGCCGCGGAGTAGTTCACCTGGCCGCGGTTGCCGAGCGCGGAGGACGAGGACAGGTTGACGATCCGGCCGAAGCCGGCGTCCACCATGTGCTTCTGACATGCCTTGGACATCAGGAAGGCGCCGCGCAGGTGCACGTTCATGACGGTGTCCCAGTCGGAGACGCTCATCTTGAACAGCAGGTTGTCGCGCAGCACGCCCGCGTTGTTGACCAGGATCGTCGGCGCGCCGAGCTCCGCGGCGACACGGGCGATCGCGGCCTCGACCTGGGCCTCGTCGGAGACGTCGGCGCCGACCGCGATGGCCTTGCCACCGGCGGCGGTGATCTTCTCGACGGTGTCCTTGCAGGCGGCCTCGTCGAGGTCGATCACGGCGACCGCACGGCCCTCGGCGGCCAGTCGTACGGCGGTGGCGGCGCCGATACCGCGCGCGGCACCGGTGACTACCGCGACCCGCTGCTCAGTGGTGGACATGGCTGCTTCTCCTCAGGTGAGCGACCGCTTAGTACCTTCAGTGGGTGTGACGCTAGAAGCCCTGGCACGCGGTGTCAACGGCCAGGCGGGGCATGTGATCCATTACCCGAGCCCACCCGGCCCGGTGGCACGCCCCCGGACACCCGATCGGCCTACGGCTGCGCGCCGCCGCGGTCCTCGGACCCTAGCGTCGAAGCACAAACCACTCGTGGCCGGAAGGGAGGCGCTTCATGCTCCGTCGCACCGGTGCCATAGGCGCGCTGTTCGCGATCGCCGCGATCGTGCCCTTGGCCGACACCGCACACGCCCGGCAGGACCTGGACTGCCGCGACTTCTCCTTCCAGGAGGACGCGCAGGCCGTCTTCGACACCGATCCGAGCGATCCCAGCAGACTCGACGAGGACCAGGGCCCGGACGACGGCATCGCGTGTGAGGCATTGCCCCGCCGTGGTGTCATCTCCCCGGCCACCTCCGCCGCCCCGTCCGCTCCCGTGACCACTGCGCCCACCACCGCCCCGTCCCAGGGTGTACGCGGCGGACTCGGGGGCGCGGTGGCCTCAGGGCCGAGCGCCTGGGACCTCGGCATCGGTCTCACCTTTACGGCGGGCGCCGCGCTCTCGGCCGGTTACCTGGTGAAACGCCGCTGGTACTGACAGCCGGGCGGGGCGTGTGATCCCTTACCTGACCAGCAAGTCCAGCAAACGCTCCGTCTCCGCAGCCGGATCCGTGGTCAGCCCGGTGTGCACGGGACCGGGCTGGACGATCGTCGAGCGGGGGGCGATGAGCCAGCGGAAACGGCGGCCCGGCTCGTCCGTCGCGGCCTGGCCGGCCGCGGGGCCGCCGGCGCAGATGCCCTCCACGGCGCGCAGCGCGGCCCGGACGCCGGCCACGTCCGCCTGGGGGTCGAGCGCCAGCAGCCGTGCCTCGTCGAGGTGGGTGCGCGCGCCGATGTAGGACTCGGCACGGCAGTAGACGAGAACCCCGGCGTTGATGCACTCGCCGCGCTCGACGCGCGGGAAGACGCGCAGGACGGCGTACTCGTAGATCTGGCGGTCCCGTGTACCGCCCCTGATGATGTGCCGGTCGCTCACTTGGTCCCCTGGATGCGGTCGTGGATGACGGCGGCCCGCGCGAGCAGCGGCCGCGCGTAGGCCTGCCTGAGATCGTCCGGCGTGTCGAAGCCGGGCTCGCCGGCCAGCCAGGCGTCCGGGATCCGCGCGGTGACATCGGCGAGCAGGTCCTCGGTGACCAGGGGAGCCAACTCGGCCGCGGCGGCGGTGACATCGGGCGCGAAGGGCGCCAGCGCGTGGTCGGAGGCGTCGTAGGGGCGGGCCGCCGAGGCCTGCGCGCCGGGCCAGTTGTGGTGCCAGATCATGGTCGCGCCGTGGTCGACGAGCCACACCTCGCCCCGCCACATCAGCAGGTTGGGGTTGCGCCAGGACCGGTCGACGTTGTTGACCAGCGCGTCGAACCAGACGATCCGCCCGGCCTCCTCGGGGCTCACCCGGAACGCGAGCGGGTCGAAGCCGAGCGCGCCGGAGAGGAAGTCCATGCCGAGGTTGGTGCCGCCGCTGGACCTGAGCAGGTTCTGCACCTCCTGGTCGGGCTCGCCCAGCCCCAACTCCGGGTCGAGTTCGACCGTGACCAGGCGCGGCACCCGCAGCCCCAGCCGGCGGGCGAGCTCCCCGCAGACCACCTCGGCGACGAGCGTCTTGCGGCCCTGCCCGGCGCCGCTGAACTTCAGGACGTACATCCCCTGGTCGTCGGCCTCGACGAGTCCCGGCAGCGAACCGCCCTCGCGCAGCGGCGCGATGAAACGGGTCGCGATCACTTCCTTGAGCATCGCCCCAGGTTACTGACGCGGACGGCGGCGCAGGCGACGGCCTGGCGGCGGCGGGCCCGGAACCCGACAGCGAACCGACAGCTCCGCTTTACCCATGCCCTTCCGCGAACGAGTCAGGATCTCGGCATTGTCTGAACAGCCGGTCCTCAAGGGCCGTACCTCTCCGCAGATCACGAATCCCCGGAAGGAACGTCAGCATGACCAGCGAATCAGTTCAGCCGATGTCCGGACCGAGCCGCCGTGCTGTTGTGGCGGCAGCTGGCGCGGCGGGGCTCACCGTCGCGCTGACGGCGTGCGGCTCGGACGACAAGGCGTCCGACTCGTCGACCGAACAGGGTGCCGGCGGGGGCGGCGCGACGAACGAGGGCGGCGGCTCGTCCCCCGAGGCGGGGGCCGGTGGCGCGGCACTCGCGAAGACCGCCGACATCCCGGAGGGAAGCGGCAAGATCTTCAAGGACGAGAAGGTCGTGGTCTCCCAGCCGGCCGCGGGCGACTACAAGGCCTTCTCGACGATCTGCACCCACCAGAACTGTCCGATGGTGGACCTCAAGGACGACATCATCTCCTGCACCTGCCACGGCAGCCAGTTCTCCGTCCTCGACGGCAGTGTGAAGAAGGGACCCGCCGTCAAGCCGCTGGAGGCGAAGCAGGTGACCGTGAACGGCGACTCCATCACGCTCGCCTGACCTCACGCGCACGCTTCAGACACGTCAGCACCTCGTCCGTGGTCGCGACCGTGGCGACCAACGCGAGGGTGTGGCGGATCATCGCGGGGGTGTAGTCGGACGGCACTCCCGCGATGGCGTCCGTCGGGACCACGGCGGTGTAGCCGCGGTTCACGGCGTCGAACACGGCGTTGGGCACGGCCACGTTGGCCGATACGCCGGTGACGATCAGGGTGCGGCAGCCGAGGTTGCGCAGCAGGGGGTCGACATCGGTGCCCTGGAGGGGCGACAGCCCGTGCAGGCGCCGTACGACGAGGTCCTCTCCGGCGACCTCGATCGGGGCGGCTACCCGCACCGCCGGCGTGCCGGTCAGCTGCTGGACGGGCAGGCGTGCGGCGGCCCGGAAGAGGCGGGCGTTGCGGTTGGCGCCGCGTCCATCGGGGCGGCGCTCGGCGACGGCGTGGACGACCTGGACGCCGCCTTCGTGGGCGGCGGCCACCAGGCGGGCGACATTGGCGAGCACACCGCCGGAGCGGGCCTCGGCGGCGAGTTCGGGCAGTGCGCTGTCCGTTCCGACGACGCCCTCCTGGCACTCGACGGTGAGCAGCACGGTGGTCCGCGGATCGAGGAGTTCGCTGAGTTCTTCGTACGAGGGCACGGTTCCCCCTGGGCGCCGGCGGCGGGTCGGGCGAGCGTAGCCACCGTTGCTAACGGACGGAAGAGCACTCATTCTTTTCTGACGTGATGTCAGAGGATCTCCTCTGACACGACGTGAGAAGAAGAAAGAGGGGGAGCATGACCGTCACGCAGCAGCGCAGGGGCCGGAAGATCATGATGACGCCCGGCGAGCTGGACGATTTCCTCACCACGCAGCGCACCTGCCGGGTCGCCACGATCTCGGCCGACGGCGCTCCGCACGTGAGCACACTGTGGTTCGCCTGGGACGGCGCCTCGATGTGGCTTTACTCCGTCGTCCGCAGCAAGCGGTGGACCGACCTGAGGCGCGACCCCCGGGTGGCGATCGTGGTGGACACCGGTGAGGAGTACGACGAGCTGCGCGGCGCCGAGCTGTCGGGCGCCGTCGAGTTCGTGGGCGAGATACCGCGCACCGGGGAGCTGCGCGCCGAACTCGACGTCCCCGAGACGCTGTTCGCCCGGAAGAACTTCGGCCTGGAGGAGATGCCGCACGACGGCCGGCACGCCTGGGTGCGTCTGACACCGCAGAAGATCGTCTCCTGGGACTTCCGCAAGCTCGGGCCCGCCTGAGGGGCGCGGTAGCCCGCACGGACTCAGGCGACGCTCTCCCCCGCCACCCGCAGGGCCTTGACCGCCGCCCGGATCGACGGGCGGCGGTCGGCGTCCGCACGCCAGACGACGTACACATGCCGCCGGACCCGCTGCCTGACCGGGACGGTCACGACCCCGTCGGGCACCGGGTGGCGGCCGAGCAGCGGGGCGATGCACACCCCGAGGCCGGCGGCGACCAGCCCGAGCTGTGTGTGGGTCTCGGCGGCGCGATGGCCGACGATCGGCTCGATGCCCTTCGAGCGGAGCGTGAACATCAGCCACTCGTGGCAGAACTCGCCCTCGCCCCAGGTGATCCACTCGTCTTCGGCGAACTCGGCGAGGTCCACCTCGTCCCGCCCCGCGAGCCGGTGGGCTACCGGCATGGCGACATCCGCGGGGTCGTCCAGGATCGGCGCCTTGACCAGGCCGTCGGGCAGCGCCATCGGCTTGTTGTACCAGTCGAGCACCACGGCGAGGTCGAGGTCGCCGCGCACGACTCCGGCGATGCCGCGCTCCGGTTCAAGCTCACAGGAGCGCAACCGGAGCGCGGGATGCCGCTCGCGCAGCGCGGACAGCGCGCGCGGGAACAGACCGCGGGCGGCCGTCGGGAACGCCGACAGCCTGAGCTCGCCGACGACCTCCCCACGCTGCGCCTCCAGGTCGGACCGGGCGAGTTCGACCTGGGACAGGATGCGCGCGGCGTGCTCGGCGAGCAGCCGGCCCGCGTCGGTGAGACGTACGCCCCGGCCGTTCTTGGCGAGGAGTTGCCGGCCGACCTCCCGCTCCAGCTTGGACATCTGCTGGGAGACGGCCGAGGTCGTGATGTGCAGGCCGGCGGCCGCGCCGCTGACCGAGCCGTGCCGCGCGAGGGCGTCGAGGGTGCGCAGGCGCTCCAGGTTCAACATATAAGCGATGCTACGCAATATCGCGTGCGAAATCTCGATTGTGCTACGAGGTTACGCTCCAGCATCGTGGCTGCCATGACCACCGTCACCACCACACCCGGCCGGTCCGCCACGGCCTCGCCCGGCCGACCGCGGTGCCGTCTGGACTGGCGTCTCCGCTTCGCCGCGCTGTCCTTGATCTGGGGCTTCAGCTTCCTGCTCATCAAGGTGGGCACCCAGGGGTACGCGCCGTTCCAGGTCACACTGGGCCGGCTGGTGTTCGGTACGGCGGTGCTGGCCGCCGCGATGGCGGTGCGCCGCGAGCGGCTGCCGCGCGGGGCGCGCACCTGGGGGCATCTGGCGGTCGCCGCGTTCCTGCTCAACGCCCTGCCGTTCTCGCTGTTCGCGTACGCCGAGCTGACCATCCCGTCCACCCTGGCAGGCATCTGCAACGCGACCTCCCCGCTGTGGGGCATGGCGCTGTCCCTGGTCGCCCTCTCGGAGGACCGCCCGACCCGGGTGCGGGTCGCGGGACTCGGGCTGGGCTTCCTGGGGGTGCTCACGGTGCTGGGTGCCTGGCAGGGCTTCCAGGGCCTGGACACCACCGGCACGGCACTGGCGCTGCTGGCCTCCCTCAGCTACCCGATCGGCTGGATCCACGTCCGCCGCACCCTGGCCGGGACGAGCCACTCGCACCTGTCGATGACCGGCGCACAGCTGCTGCTCGCGACGGTCCAACTGGCCGTCGTCACCCCGCTGTTCACCACCCTGCCCAGCGCTGTGCCCCTCGTGCCGCTGCTGGCGATCGCGGCCCTGGGCGCCCTGGGCACGGGCCTCGCCGTGCTCCTCCAGTACGGCCTGGTCGCGGAGGTCGGCCCGACGACGGCCCAGATGGTCACCTACTTCATCCCGGTCATCGCCACGGCCGCGGGCGTCGCACTCCTCGGCGAGTCGCTCACCTGGTCGACACCGGTCGGCGCGGTGATCGTCCTGACGGGAGCGGCCCTCACGCAGGTCCGGCCGAAGCCCCGGACACGGCCGGGGCCTCAGACGTAACTCCGCGCGGGGGCCGGGCCGAGGGCCGAGGCGATGGCGTCGGCCAGCGTCTCGATCTCGCTGTCCTTCCCGTCCTCGGCGATGGTCGAGACGGTGATCCGGATGCCGGGCGGTGCGCTCATCCGGAAGCGGGCGCCCGGGGCGACCGCCCAGCCGGCGTGCTGCAGCCGGGCGACGGCTCCGGTCTCGTCCGGCACGGGCACCCACACATTCATTCCGCTGCGCCCGTGTGCCGTGACACCACGTCGGCCGAGCGCTGCGATGAGCGCGTCCCGGCGCCGCCCGTACGACGCCGCCACCGCGCGCGTGTCCACCGCCCCGTCGGCCCACAGCCGCACCAGCGCCCGCTGCGTCAGCCGGCTCACCCAGCCCGGCCCGAGGCGCTGCCGGCCACGGACCCGGTCGACGGTGACCGCGTCGCCGGTGAGCAGGGCGAGGCGCAGGTCGGGGCCGTAGGCCTTGGCGGCCGAGCGCACGAAGGCCCAGTGCCGGGTGACGCCGGCCAGGGGGTGGAGGGGGAGGTCGACGATGCCGTGGCCGTGGTCGTCCTCGATCAGCAGGGTCTCCGGGTGCTCCCGGAGCACGGACCGCAGGGCACGCGCGCGCGTGGCGCTCACCGCGGCGCCGGTCGGGTTCTGCGCCCGGTCCGTGACGATCAGGCCTCGCGCCCCGGCCTCCAGCGCCCGGCGCACGTCCTCGGCGTACGGTCCGTCGTCGTCGACGCCGACGGGGACGGTCCTGAGCCCGAGCGCCGGTACGAGGTCGAGGGTGCGGCCCCAGCCGGGGTCCTCGACGGCGACGGTGTCGCCGGGTTTGAGGTGGGCCGCCAGCACGCGTTCGACGCCGTCGAGTGCCCCGGAGACCACCGCGAGCGGCCCGTCCGGCACCCCGTCGGCGTCGAGACCGGCCCGCGCGATCCGGGCCAGCTCCGGCTCCACGGCAAACTCTCCATAGAGCACGGGCGCACGGTCGGCCTCGGCGGCCGCCGCCGCGAACGCGGCCGCGAGCGGCGGGAGCAACGCCGGGTCCGGATTGCCGGCCGCCACATCACGCACACCTTCGGGGACGTCCACCCTGATCTGGTCCCGCCCGGTCGTGGCCGGCGCCGGCCGCACGCGGCTGCCACGCCGGCCCGCGGTCTCGATGACCCCGCGCTCACGCAGGGTCCGGTAAGCGGCCGCGACCGTATTGGGATTCACCCCCAATCGCTCAGCCAACTCCCGCATGGGCGGCAGCAGTTGGCCCGGCCGCAGCTCACCGGTCCCCACCGCCCGCTCGACGCTCGCGGAAATGTCCGCTGCACGGCGCCCGCTGATCGGATACTCTCCTAGCACAAAGCAGATTATGCACTAGTGCAATGGAGAATGCCAATGCAGGGGACCGCCCGGACGCCGTCGCAGCCCGCCACCGCCTACGCCCCGACCGACCGCACCGTCCCCACGCGCTCCCCGGACCGGGCCTCGTACGACAGGGAACTGGTGCACTCGATACTCGACGAGGCCTACGTCTGCCACCTCGGGTTCGTCCGGGACGGCGCGCCGGTCGTGCTGCCCACGTTGTTCGCCCGGGCCGGCGAGCGGCTCTACGTGCACGGCTCGACGGGCTCGCGCCCGCTGCGGGCCGCCGGTCAGGCAGACCCGGGCCTCCCGGTCTGCCTGACCGTCACGCACGTCGACGGACTGGTCCTGGCCCGCTCGGCCTTCCACCACTCGATCAACTACCGCTCCGTGGTGGTGCACGGCGTCGCCCACGACGTGACGGACCCCGAGGAGAAGCGGCAGGCCCTGGACGCGCTGGTCGACCACGTCGTGCCGGGCCGCGCCGCGGACTCCCGCCCGGCCAACAAGAAGGAACTGGCCGCCACCGCCGTGCTCCGCCTGGACCTGGCCGAGGTCTCCGCCAAGCTCCGCACGGGCGGAGTGAACGACGAACCGGAGGACCTCGACCTCCCGCACTGGGCCGGAGTGGTCCCGGTCGCGAAGACCTACGGCACACCGATCCCCGACCCGGGCTTGGCGCCGGGCACAGAGCTTCCTGACTACCTGAAGGGCAACTGACCCTCGGGGGCGCGGGGAACTGCGCGATCAACCACGCACACCCCGCAGCCGCCATCACACAAGCACTGCCCGCTCCTTGGGCGTCCGCGCCTCCCCTACCGCGAGCCCCGACACGGAGCCCAACAACAGCAGGGTTCCAGCCACTGTCGCGACCGTGAGCCGCTCCCCGAGCAACACAACGGCCAGCACCGCCGCACTCACCGGCTCGAGCAACATGATCACCGAGACGGTGGCCGACCGCACCACTGCCGCCCCGGCGAAGTAGAGGCCGTAGGCGAGGGCCGTGGGCACGGCGGCGACGTACACCAGCAGCACCAGAAGCCGCCCGGGCTCCTCCGTGTGCGGCAGCAGCCCTTCCGCCCAGGCGAACGGCAGCAGACACAGGCTCGTGACGGCGAAGGCCCCGACGGTCGTGCGGGACGCGTCGGCCTCGCCGTCGCGTCCCCACCGGCGGGTGAGCAGCGTCATCGCGCTGTACCCGGCCGCGGACAGCAGCGCGAGCAGCACACCCCGCGGACGTACGGCCGTGCCTCCGCCGCCGAGGACGAGGACCGCGAGCCCCGCCAGGGCACCCGCGACGGCGACGGTTCCGCCCCGGCCCAGGCGTTCGGCCAGGGTCAGCCGGGCGCCGAGCGTGATGAGCACGGGACCGGAGCCGAGGGTGACGACGGTGGCGACGGCTAGGCCGGTGGCCGAGACGGCCGCGAAGTAGGCCGTCTGGAAGACCGCGAGCCCGAGCCCGGTGACCCCGGCCCGTAGCGCCCAACGGCCGAACGGCTCGCGTACGGCTTTCCTGGGGCGCGGCCGCAGGAGGCGGACGGCGAGCAGCAGCACCAGACCGGCCGCGCAGCGCCAGAAGGAGAGGGCGACGGGCCCCATGTCACTGGCCCGGTAGACCAGGGAGGCGGCCGCGCCCGCGGTGCCCCAGGCGACACCGGCGACGATCAGATAGAGGAGGCCTCGCCCGATGGGCAGGCCAAAGTCAGTGTTCGACACGTGTTCTCTCCGCAGACGCGCACGGCGCGCCACGCGGAACGAGCGGCGGCGGGTGCGCGGAAGTTCGGGAAGGACCCCGGATCAGCGAGGGTCCTCTGACTTCGTCTGCGGGCAGCACCGTTCGGCCCGGCGGCTGCGCGCCGAGCGCGGTTTCCGGAGGGCCCGCCTCAGGCGGCCGGAGGCGGAAGAACGAGCGTCGAAGGCATGATCGGCACCCTATGCGGCCGTTCCCGGCGTGGACAACTCCCGTTCCGGGCCGCCGCCGGCCACCGGCTGTTCGGAGCCCTTCGTGGGCGTCGAGGACTGCGCGATGAGCGCGCCCACCAGCACGATGACGCCACCGGCGATCTGCGGCGCCGAGAGGTGCTCGCCGAGCAGGACCCAGGCCAGGACGGTCGCGATGACCGCTTCGAGACAGGCCACGACGCCGGCGACCTGCGGGGAGAGCCGGCGCACGGAGACCACGCCGGTGACGTACGCGACGACCGTGGCGACCAGGACGATCCAGGCCAGCAGGACGACGGCGGCGACAGGTGTGCCGTCCATGTGCGCGGTGCCCGTGAGCACGGACCGGTCCATGGTCCAGGGCCGGGCGACGACGGTCAGCACGGCCGCGCCGACGAGCAGGCCGTAGGCGATGACGCCGAGCGGGTCGGGCGCCTCGTCGCCGGCGTCGCTGCCCTGGTCGGAGAGGACGAAGTAGCCGACCTGACAGCAGGCCGCGCCGAGCGCGAGCAGCAGCCCCAGGGCGTCGAAGCCGAGGCCCGACCACACCTCGACGACGCACGCGAGTCCTCCGACCGCGAGGACGACACCGACCGCCGCGGCACGTGTCACCGGCCGCCGCTGCACGAACCGCACCCAGCCGAGCACGAGGGCGGGCGCCAGGTACTCGATGAGCAGCGCCACTCCGACGGGGATCCGGGAGAGCGCGGCGAAGTAGCAGGCCTGGACACCGGCGACGGCCAGCAGCCCGAATCCGGCGAGGAGTGCGGGGCGGCGGCGCAGCAGCGCGCGATGGCGTACGGCGAGCGGCAGCATCACCAGGGCGGCCCCGGTCACGCGCAGCCACACCACGTGCAGCGGGTCGAGGCCCGCCTCGATCAGTGGCTTGGCCGCGACTCCGGATCCGCCGAAGGCGACCGCGGACAGCAGCGCGAGGCCGAGCCCCATGCCCCTGCCGCGCTTGATCGGACTGCTCTCAGAGGTACGCACCGGCACATGATGACAGGCCCTGACAGGAGCGTCATCCCTTATGACACCTGTCTCACAGCCTGGACGGGGTGAACGCTTCGGGCAGGACCGGTCAGTGCGCGGTCCCGCCGCCTCCGGCCCACTCACCTGGCCGGCCGGACCAGCCGTCGAACGTGCCAGGCCAGTCGCCAGGCCTGGCGGACCGGTCGTCGAGCCGGGCGAGCACCTCGTGCGGGTCGATCCCGGCACGTGCGAGCACCTCGACCGCGCGCGCCTGGGAGTCGACGACGATCGCCGCGAGCAGGTCGATGCCGCGGGCCGGTCCGCCGCGGCGTGCGGCGCGTTCACAGGCGTACTCCATCGATGCCGCGGCCAGCGGCGAGAAGCCCGCGCTCTCCGTCACCACGGGGACGGCGCCGGAGTCCTCGACGCCGTTCTGCCAGCGCAGGCCGTAGCCGATGCTGCGCTGGACGAGGTAGCCCAGCAGTCGCGCGATCCGCGGTCCGTCGCCGAAGACGGCACGCGCCTCGGGGTCGGAGTCCAGCAGCGAGTGGAGCAGATGGGCGGTGTCGATCTGCCGGTCCCCGTCCCTGACCGCACGGCGACGGGCACCGCCGATCACCGACGCCAGCTCGTCACTGAGCCTGGCATCGTTCACTGCGCGGTGGATGCCGTGCTCAGGGGCCGACTGCCGGGGGATACGGGGTTGCACATCCCCTACCCCATCAGCCCCGCGGGCCCGGGGCATCCGCGAAGGGGAGCATTTTCGCGTCCCACGGGAAGTGGACTCCACTGGCCGGAATCTCCTCCTTACGGAGGACATCAGGCTGTTTTGCCCGACCCACCATGCCTGACTGTTCGTCAGTATTGAACATTGCGGCCCTCACGGCTACGTTCCGCGACACCCGACACGAAGAGGTGGTCGCATGGCCGAAGTCAGCGCGGAGGCACGCATCGGGGCCCCGGCCGAGAAGGTGTGGGCCAGGCTCACGGACTGGTCCGCGTACGGCGAGTGGAACGCGACCCACACCAGCTTCCCGTCGGGCGGCCCCAAGAGCCTGGAAGTGGGCGCGACCTTCCAGGAGAACATGCGACTGATGAACTTCCCGGCCGAGGTGGAGTGGACCGTCGAGGAACTCGAACCGGCCAGGCTCCTCGCCATCCGCGGCCAGGGCCCGATGGGCGTGACCGTCGCGACGCGCTACACCCTCACACCGGACGGCGACGCGACGACGGTCCGCGTCGACGGCGAGTTCACGGGTGCGGCCGTGTCGTTGATGGCGGGCAAGCTCAGGGACTCGGCGACGGCGGCCCTGAACGAGTCGCTGCGCAAGCTGGACGGACTGGTGACCCGACGCCCCGACACGAGGAAGCGCCCCCCGGATCACTCCGGGGGGCGCCTGTGCCGCGAGTAGCCGTCCCTCAGTCCTCGTCGGCGAGGATCAGGTAGAGCTTCTTGCGGGCCTCGTTGATGACGCCGAGCGCCTTCTCCTTCTGCTCCTTGTTGCCGGTCTTCCAGACCTGGCCGAAGGCCTCCATCAGCCCGAAGCCGGCCTGCCGGATCTCGCCGAGGGCCTCCCAGTCGACCCCGCGGGAGGCTTCCTCCCAGGGAGCCTCGGGCCCCTCCCCGGCCGCCGTGCGGCCCGCCTCGGTGAGCGAGAACAGCTTCTTGCCGCCCTCGGACTCGCTGATGATCAGACCCTCGTCCTCCAGCAGCTGAAGGGTGGGGTACACCGAACCCGGGCTGGGCTTCCACGCCCCGCCGCTGCGCTCGGCGATCTCCTGGATCATCTCGTAGCCGTGCATGGGCCGGTCCTTCAGCAGGGCGAGGATCGAGGCCCGCACGTCACCGCGCCGCGCCCTTCCCCTCGGCCCGCCGCGTCCTCGTCCGCCCCAGGGGCCGGGGCCGAAGCCCGGACCACCGGGCCCTCCCCAGCCGGGACCACCAGGACCGCCGGGCCCGAACGGGCCGAAGGCCGCACGCAGCCCCTCGAAGCCGCCCCGGCCGTGACGCGGTCCGCCGTGGCCATGTCCGTGCTCGTAACCGTGGGTACGCATCGCAACCACTCTCCATTCCATCGTTGATCTGTCGCGATGCCTCAACGATATATCGGTAGCGTTCGTATGGCAAGACCCTGCCGACCGAGCGGATTTGTCCTGCCGTGTTGGGGGCGCTGGATGGCTGTACCCGGCTGGGGTGGCTGTCGCGCTACCGGCACCCACCCGATGAAACCGACGCCGAAACGCGGTGGAGCCCATTGCACCCCTACTACCGCTGCTGACAGCCGGAAACCGACCTGCCCCGCAGCGGGTGCCATGATCTACTCCCGGTCATGCCGTTGTTGCTGCTGGATCTCGACAACACCCTTGTCGACCGGGATGCGGCCTTCCGCGCCGCCGTCGCCGACTTCCTTGCCGAGCACGACCTGCCCGACTCGGACCTCACCTGGGCGATGGCCATCGACGCAAGCGGCTACACCGCGCGCCACGAAGTCGCCGCAGCCCTCACCGATCGATACGGCGAGCTGGTGCCAACCGCCGCCGTCCGTGCCCTTCTCGACAGCGGAGCCGCCGACCGCGTCGCCCTGGCTCAGCCGGCCCGCGAGGCGCTGGGCAAAGCGCAGGCGGACGGCTGGACTTGCGTCATCGTCACCAACGGCCGCACCGTCCAGCAGGAGGCGAAGATCCGGAAGACCGGACTCGACCGACTCGTCCAGGGCTGGGTCATCTCCGAAGCAGTCGGCCACAAGAAACCAGAACCGGAGATCTTCCAAGCGGCCGCCGATGCCGTCGGTGTCCCGCTCCCGGGTGCGTGGGTCATCGGCGATTCACCCCATGCCGACATCGCAGGCGCCTGCGCGCTCGGGCTTCAAAGCGTGTGGGTGACGGACGGACGTGTCTGGACCCACGACTCCTACCGGCCCACCCGGGTCGCTGCCGACGTAGCCTCCGCGATCGACCACGTCATCAGCAGATCGGGATAAGCGCGCCGCCAACCCATCTCACCCCGAGACCTGCCGTTTGTCTCAGCGAACCGAGTCCACGCGTCTCACCCAGTCCAGTCCACGCAGGTCAGCGGAACGCGGCCGACCGACTTCGTTGAGACAGGTCAGCGGATTCAGCGTGCGTCCCGAATCCCGAGAATGTAGGTGGCCGTCAGGGCGACGGCGCGGTCGTCGTCATGTGCCAGATCCGCGAGGGCACGGGACGCCGTGGGGCCCGGGATGTCCGCGAGCGCCTGGGCCAGCCGCCGACGCGCCGACGGTTCGGCGGTGTCGTGGGCGAGGCGGTCGACGAGACCGGTGGCGATCCGGTCCGCCGAGGCGGGATCACTCGCCAGCGCGCTCAGCGCGTCGGCCGCGTCGACGTCGTTCGTCTCCTCGACGACCATGTCGATGAGCGTCGGCACCGCGTCGGCCACCCCACGCGCCCCGAGCTCCAGCGCCGCGTATCCGCGGACCACGATGTCGGGATGCGCGAGGGCGTCCTTCAGCAGTGCGGTCGCCGCGGCGTCCGGCATCTCGACGAGGGACTGGACGGCCCGTTTCCGGACCTCGGCCACGGGTGAGCCGAGGCCCTCGGCGAGCAGGGCCGATCCACCGTCGCCCGATTGCGCCAGAGCCCATCGAAGGGCTCCCGCGACGTTCGGGTCCGTCTCGCCCAACGCCGCCTCGACCAGGGCTTCCACCGGCCACGCGACCTCTTCGGCCGAGGACAGGGCCGCGCGTTGGCGCGTCCCGGCGCTCTTCGATCCCAACGCGTGGAGGAGACCGACGATCTGGAGGACGTCCTCCCAGCCGGCGGGTCCCGCGGCACCGATCCGCCGCAGTCGCGTGAGCAACTCCGTCTCACGCGCGATGCGTTCTCGCGTCCGGCGGACGAGGTCGTCGACGAGTTCCGAGGGGCGGAAGCCGGGATCGTCCAGCGCGCGCCCGACCTCACGCAGCGACAGCCCCAGGGAGCGCAGGCTCTCGATGTGGAAGATCCGCCGGATGTCCTCGCCGGAGTAGGCGCGATAGCCGGCGTCGGTACGCCCCGTCGGCCGCACCAGGCCGAGCGACTCGTAGTGCCTGAGCATGCGGGCGCTGACCCCGGAGCGTCGTGCCACCTCACCGATCAACACGGTCCGTCATCCCTCCCGGCCGGTCGGGCCGAGGGCCACGACGCGCTTCGCCTCCTCGACCGCGAACCCGAAGCCGGTGTCCGGGTCGCGCCACAGCCGTTCCGTGGCGATCGCGTGCTCACGCACGCGGGGGTCGGAATCCGTCGTCGCGGCGCGCAGGGCTGGTGTGATCACCTCTCCGAGCGCGATCAACGCCCGGCTGAGGCTCAGCCTCGTCTCGCGCTCGCCGCGTCCGAGCTGTGCCGCCAGCACTCCGGCCAGCCCGGCTTCTTCGCCTTCGGGCACGAGGACGACCGCCGCTCGCCAGGCAGTCCGCGCCACCTCGTCGTCGGGGTCGGTCAGCAGCGCCCGGGTGATCGCCGGCCATGCTCGCCGGTCCCCGATCTTGGACAGCGTGTGCAACGCCTGGCTGCGTGCCTGCGGACGCTCCGCGCGGAGTTCGTCGACGAGCCTGGGGACCGTGAGGGACGACGCGTGGCGGGTGAGCGCCCACGTGAGCATGTCGCGCACGTGGAACTCGGGCTCGATCGCGCAGCGTTCGACGAGCGGTTCGACGAACCGGGGATCCGGTGTCGTGCCGGCCGTCAGCGCTGCCCGCAGCCGGACCGACGAGTCGCTGTTCTCCAGCCCCTGGAGAGCCCGCACCGGGTGCGTGTCCTGTCTTGCCGTGGTCATCGCAACCACCTCCTCGGCCACAGTGAAGACCTTGTCACCGTGTCAAGGTCAAGCGGAGCCACGCCGAGGGAGCCGCTGCGGGCCGAGCGGGGCGGCCAGGGCACGTGAATGGGGCCAGGACTCGTGAATTGGCCTTGGTCCACGGCCTGGAGGGGCCTCTAGCGTCGGGGCATGCGGATTCGAATCGTCGATGCCTTCACCGACCGTCCCTTCGCCGGCAACCCGGCCGGGGTCATGCTCCTGAACGACGCGGACGCCTTCCCGGACGACAGCCGGCTGCAGAGCATCGCCCTGGAGGTCAACCACGCCGAGACGGCCTTCGCCCATCCTCTTCCCGAGGGCGGCGAGGCCGACTGGGCGCTGCGCTGGTTCACGCCGGCCGCCGAGGTCGCGATGTGCGGCCACGCGACCCTCGCCACCGCCCATGTCCTGCACACCACCGGCGCCCGCGAAGGCCCGGTGCGCTTCGCGACCCGCAGTGGCGTCCTCATCGCCACGCCCACGGACGACGGATCCGTCACGCTGGACTTCCCGACGGCTCCGCTCACCCCGGTCGACCCGCCCCGCGGTCTCGCCGAGGCCCTGGGAGCCGAGCCGCTGACGGTCCTCGACACCGGCCCGAACGTCGGCGATCTTCTCGTCGAGCTCGCCGACGAGAAGACGGTGCACGGCCTCGCCCCCGACCTCAAGGCCCTCGCCGCCCACTCCGCGCGCGGGGTCATCGCCACGGCCCGCGCGGAAGACCCGGCCCGGGGCTACGACTTCGTCTCGCGCTGCTTCTTCCCGAACGTCGGCATCGACGAGGACCCGGTGACCGGCAGCGCCCACACCGCGCTCGCCCCGTTCTGGTCCGAGCGCCTGGGCCGCCCCGGCCTCACCGGCCTCCAGGCCTCACGCCGCTCCGGCCGCGTCCGCACGGAACTGCGCGGCGGGCGCACCCTGCTGACGGGCCGGGCGGTCACGGTCATCGAGGGCGAGCTGCTGGCCTGAGACGACGGAGCTGTCCTTCACGCCGTCGGGAGCCACCCCACCTTGCCCGCCAGCAGCGCGTATCCGACGAACGCCCCGATGTCGAGCAGCGAGTGCGCCACCACGAGCGGACCGACCCGGCCCCAGCGGCGGTACAGGTAGACGAAGACGACGCCCATGGCCAGGTTCCCGATGAAGCCGCCGATGCCCTGGTAGAGGTGGTAAGAGCCGCGCAGCACCGAGCTGCCGACCAGCGCGGCCATCGGGGTCCAGCCCAGCTGCCCCAGGCGGCGCAGCAGATAGCCGACGACGATCACTTCCTCCAGCACCGCGTTCTGGATGGCGGAGAGGATCAGCACCGGGTACTTCCACCACACGCCGGGCAGTGCCTCCGGCACCACGGTGAGGTTGAAGCCGAGGCCGCGGGCCGCCAGGTAGAAGGCGATGCCGGTGCTGCCGATGACCGCCGCGATCGCCGCGCCGCGGCCGAGGTCCGGCCAGGGGCGGGTGCGGTCGAAGCCGATGGTGCGCAGGCTCGCGCCCTCGCGCAGCAGGAAGTGCGCGACGAGGGCGACGGGCACGAGCGCCGTGGTGATCCCGAAGAGCTGCCAGGCGAGGTCGAGCCAGGGACGGCCGGGCGCGGCCGAGGCGTTCATCGTGGCCGCCTGGTCCTTGAGCCCGCCGGGCTTGGTGACCGAGCCGATGAAGCTGATCAGGGCGGAGACTCCGCTCGCGCCCAGCGAGAGCGCCAGCACGAGCAGGGTCTCGTTGCGGAGCATCCGCCGCGAGAGCCCCTGCTGGGGAATGGAATCGTCGGCCACCGGGCTCGCCTCCGCCTGCACACCTGCCTCCACTTCACCGGCCTGCCGAGAACGACTGTCGTAAACGACCTTCGTAAACGATCTGTCGCAATCGATCTGCCGGATCAGTATGAAGGCAGCAGGATGTCACCCCGGCGGCGCGTCAGCCCAGCGGCACCGGCTCCGGCAGCCCCACCGGCCAGGTGTGCACCGGATCGCCCTGGTGCATCAGCTCGCGGTAGCGCCGGGTGGTGGCGGCCAGCGCTGCCTCCCGTGTGTGGCCCGCGTCCAGCGCCTTGTGGAAGGTCGCGGCCTGCCAGCTCGCCCCGTTCACCCGACGCCGGCACCGTTCCTCGATCACGCCCAGGTACAGGTCGCGGTCGGCCGGCTCGACACCCCACGCGTCCAGCCCGGCCTCTGCGAGCGGCAGCAGCTCGTCCCGTACCAGGCTCACCGCGTCGACCTGAGTGGTGCCGCCGTACCGGCCGCGCCGGGGCCAGGTGAAGCGGGCGTCGATGCCGTCCTTGCAGGCGGCGTCGAAGTTGGCGGCGGCCGCCTCGAACGGCAGCCGGGTCCACACCGGCCGGGGCTCCTCGGCGAGGGCGCGGACGACACCGTAGAAGAACGCCGCGTTGGCGACGACGTCGGTGACGGTGGGCCCGGCGGGCAGGACGCGGTTCTCCACGCGCAGGTGCGGGACGCCGTCGGCGATGCCGTAGACCGGGCGGTTCCAGCGGTAGATCGTGCCGTTGTGCAGGACGAGTTCGGCGAGCGAGGGCGTGCCGCCCTGGTCGAGCACCTCGAGCGGGTCCTCGCCGTCGCAGATCGGCAGCAGGGCCGGATAGTAGCGGAGGTTCTCCTCGAAGAGGTCGTACGCCGAGGTGACCCAGCGCTCGCCGAACCAGGTGCGCGGCCGGACGCCCTGGGCCTGGAGCTCCGGCGGGCGGGTGTCGGTGGACTGCTGGAACAGCGGGGGCCGCGACTCGCGCCACAGCTCGCGTCCGAACAGGAAGGGCGAGTTGGCGCCGACGGCGATCTGCGCGGCGGCGACCGCCTGGGCAGCGTTCCACACATCGGCGAACCGGCCCGGGGTGACCTGGAGGTGCAGCTGCACGGAGGTGCAGGCGGCTTCCGGTGCGATGGACTTCGAGGTGCAGGTGAGGTGCTCCACGCCGGCGATGTCGAGGGTGAACTCCTCGCCCCGCGCGGCCACGATCTGGTCGTTGAGGAGGGTGTAGCGGTCGACGTCGGAGAGGTTCGACGACACCAGGTCGTCCCGGTCGAGGGTCGGCAGAATGCCGATCATCACGATTCCCGCGTCGACCTCGCCCGCTTTCCGGTCGGCATATGCCAGTGACGTACGGAGTTCCTCCCCGAGCCGGTCGAATACCCGGCCCTCCAGACGGTGTGGAGGAATGTTCACTTCCAGGTTGAACATGGCGAGTTCTGTTTGGAAGTCCCGACTCGCGATACGTTCCAGGACTTGCGCATTCAACATTTTCGGCATGCCGTCGGCGCCCGTGAGATTCAATTCGATCTCCAGCCCCATGAGATTCTTCGGGCGATCGAACCGCTTCTCCGCCAGGAGCCGCTCCAGGCCCGTCAGACACCGACGGAGCTTGTCGCGGTAGCGCTGGCGATCGGACAGGTCGAACCGTCCTGCCACGACCTTCTCCCCCATCGATGCGTCCCTCCTCGGATGATGCGGGCCGAAGATCCGGCCGCCGGGGTCACGGTCAGGTGGAGGATGCCCAGCGAAAGCGATCGATAACGTCCCGGACGGGCCCGCCGACCGCTACGCTGGACGCGTGTGACCAGTGGCACATTCACTCGGCATGTCGCACAGGCCTGGTTTCGGTGTCCGCTCGGTGTCCACGAACTCGTGAAAAACGCCGACGAGAATGGGCCGACCGGTTCACGGACATTCCCCGAGGTCATCACCTCGCACCCCCGCCTGAAATCGGGATAATTCTCGCGTATCGCCGACCGAATGTACCCTTGTTCTACTCACCGGAAACGGCTAGGCGAAACACAGTCTGATCCCGTGTCGTATAAACTCCGCGACAAGGCAGAAGGTTGGCGCCCACGGTCGATGGGTCCTGCCGTCGAATCGATGATCGGCGGACCCCACCCCCCTCTCGCTCATGAGACCCGGCCCTGCCTCTGCCGACCCCTCGTGAGCAGACAGCGCCGTCCGCCCCCGCCCTCGTGCCACCGTGCCTTTGAATGAGAGGCGACCCACCATGCCGCTGCATGTCCCCCCGGCTCCCGCGCCCGCACTCCGTTCCGTCCTGACCGCGCTCTCCTCGCCCACCGCGGTCCGGGAGGCCCGAACCCCCTCCCTGCTCCGCGCCCAGGGGCCTGTCGCAGCCGAGCTCCCGCTGCCCGTCCACGTCCTCGACCGGGTCACGGCCGAGGGCGTGTCGGCCACCCGGCTGGCCGGGTGGCGCTTCCTGATCCGCTGCGGCGAGCGGGCCGTGGCCGCTGCGGAGACCATGCTGACCCCCGACGGCTGGGCCTTCTCCCACTTCTTCGAAGGCCCGTACATCACCTCGACCGAGCGTGCCCTGCGCCAGGCCGAGACGATGCCGCAGCCGTACCAGCCCCGCCTGCTGTCGGTGCCGAGCCTCTACATGCTGACGCTCTGGCTGCACGAGGACTGCACCGCGGACGGTGCCGCCGGCCACCCCGCCGCCACCGACCTGCTCGTCCCGCTGGCCCCCGCGCCTCCCGGCATCGCGGCACACCGCCCGCACCGCGTCGCCGAACTCCTCCCGGTGCTGACCCACCGGGCGACTCCCACACGACTGCTCGGCTCACCCGCCTGAAACGCACCGCCTGAAACACCCCACGTGAAGCTCCGGCGCCCCGTCACCGAATTCCCGGCGACGGGGTGCGGGCTTTTTATCGCTCGTACGAGCACCCAATAGCTCGTACGAGCCGAGAATGGCCCCCGACCCGACGTGACTAGCCCTTCCCGGCCACTGCGAACCACCCGAAGTGACAGCCCAGTTGGGATGAACCGTCCGCGCGGGTGACGCGTCCTGAATCTATGAGAAGCGGTGCCGCGAAATCCCTGCGGAATGACGCCCGTGGGGCAACACTGGGTTCCGACCACTTATCACGGGGGGCGGCCATGAACGACACTTCTAGCCGCGGAACAGACACGACGACCGACTCAGACAACTCAGTCATCTCATCCATCACGACAGAGCGAAAGATCCCACCCATGTGCCAGCACCAGACACCATGCCCGTCAGCCGAATCCGCCGACCGGGAGTCCGCCCGTCTCATGGCGCACCACCCGGAGCAGGGCTGGAGCCTGCTGTGCAACGGTGTGGTGCTCTTCGAGGACACCGGTGAGCTTCTGCCGGACGGCCGGGTCATCGCCCCGCACCGTCCGCTGGCCAGCAGCCAGGTGATGACGGCTGCCTGAGGGCCGCCGGGCGGGGTGACGACCCGCCCGCAGATATGAGGGGCCGGCCGCAGGAGACCCTGCGAACCGGCCCCGACGCATGTCCGGGGGTCGTCACTCCCCGTCACCCGCCGCGACTTCCCGTTCCTGGCTCGTACGCCTTCCCACGGATGCCCGCTTTCCGGAAGACTCCTGGAAGTTTCGGTCACCCGTCGACGGAGGTGGGGCAAGTGGCAGCAGGTGAGGCCGACGCCGAGGGCAAGGTCACGATCACGGAGATCGCCCGGCAGGCCGGCGTGTCCGTGCCGACCGTGTCCCGGGTCGTCAACGGCCGTTCCGACGTGTCGCCGCAGACCCGGGCCCGGGTCGAGGAACTGCTCCGCCGGCACGGCTACCGCAAGCGCCCCGCGGCCCCGGGCACCCGTGCGGCCCTGCTCGACCTGGTCTTCAACAACCTCGACAGTCCCTGGGCCGTGGAGATCATCCGCGGGGTGGAGGAGGTCGCGCACGCGGCCGGGGTCGGCACGGTGGTGTCGGCCATCCACGGACGTTCGGGCGACGCCCGCGAGTGGATGCGCAACCTCCGGGCCCGCGCCTCCGACGGCGTCATCCTGGTCACATCGGCGCTGGAGCCGATGCTCCACGAGGAGCTGCGGATCCTCGGCGTCCCGCTGGTCGTCGTCGACCCGGCGGGCTCCCCCGCCCTGGACGCGCCCACGATCGGCGCCGCGAACTGGTCGGGCGGCATGGCCGCCACCGAGCATCTGCTGTCCCTCGGCCACCGCCGGATCGGCCTGATCGCCGGCCCGCCGCGCCTGCTGTGCTCCCGGGCCCGGCTGGACGGCTATCGAGCGGCCCTCGAAGGCGCCGGTGTCGCCATGGACGCGTCCCTCGTCGTCCCCGGCGACTTCCGCCCCGAGTCCGGCTTCACCGCCTGCGACACCCTGCTCGGCCTGCCCGAGCCGCCGACCGCCGTGTTCGCGGCCAGCGACCAGATGGCACTCGGCGCGATCGAGGCACTGCGGCGGCGCGGGCTACGGGTGC
Organism: Streptomyces sp. NPDC044719; assembly: GCF_056433405.1. Lineage (NCBI taxonomy): Bacteria > Bacillati > Actinomycetota > Actinomycetes > Kitasatosporales > Streptomycetaceae > Streptomyces > Streptomyces sp. NPDC044719. Next base: position 25,592 of record NZ_JBWKHE010000004.1, on the reverse strand, counting down.
CGCAGGACATGAGCGTGGTCGGTTTCGACGACCTTCCGGAAGTCCGCTGGTCGGCTCCCCCACTGACCACGATCCGCCAGCCCCTGGCCGACATGGGCAAACTGGCCGCCCGCACGGTCCTTCGCCTGACCCGCGACGAACAACCGGACTCCCCTCGGGTGGAACTGGGAACGGACCTGGTGGTCCGGTCCAGCACGATGCCACCGCCGGAGCGAGCCTGACGGCCCGGGTATCCGGTCCGGCAGGAGAGCCGGCTACTTCCCCCCGAGCGCCTCACGCAGCGCGAAGTACGCCGGCTTCGGCTCGAGCTGCTCGTCCCACGGCAGGGCCGCGCCCTCGCCGGGGAAGAACGGCGGGATCCAGGAGTACTTGTCGGTGTAGTCCCAGAGGGTGATGCCGACGCACCGGCGTACCGCAAGGCACGCCTCGGTCAGGTCCCGGTACCACTCGGCCTGCTGTGCCAGCTTCTCCTCGGTCGCGGGCAGCAGCATCCGTACGTCGACCTCGGTGAGGGCCGTGTCGAGGCCGAGCCGGGAGAAGCGGCGGAGGTTGTCCTCCAGGGTGGTGGGATAGCCGTACTGGAGGGCGAGGTGGGCCTGGAGGCCGATGCCGTGCAGCGGGACGCCCTTGGCCTTCAGCTCCTTGGCCAGCTTGTAGTACGCGTCGCTCTTCGGGCCGATCCCCTCGATGTTGTAGTCGTTGAGGTACAGCTTCACGCGCGGATCGGCCTGGTGCGCCCAGCGCAGCGCGTCGGCGATGTACTCGGGACCGAGCGTCTTGTAGAAGACCGACTCACGGTACGTACCGTCCTCGTTGAACGCCTCGTTGACGACGTCCCAGGCGAACACCTTGCCCCTGTAGTGCCGAACCTCCGCCTGGACGTGCTTCTTCAGCACGGCCCTCAGCTCCGGCGCCGTCCACTCCCGCCCCGTGAGCCACCCGGGCAGCTGGCTGTGCCACACCAGGGTGTGGCCGCGCACCTTCTGCCGGTTGGCACGGGCGAAGTTCACGATCTCGTCGCCCTTGGAGAAGTCGAACACCCCCTGCTGGGGCTCGGTCGCGTACCACTTCATGCCGTTGCCGGGCGTGATCTGGTCGAACTCACTGCCGAGCAGTGCCTTGTACGGCGCGTCGACGAGCTCGGGGTTGTCCGTCGCGCTGCCGAAGTAGCGGCCGTGCCGCTGGGCGAGGTCGGCGAGCGTGGGTTCCTTGCCGTACTCCTCGCCGGCCTGTGCCGCCGGGCCGGTGGCGATGCCTCCGGCCACCAGCACGGCGGCCAGCGCCCCGGCGAGTCTGAGCCGTATGGCGGTCCTGCGCATGGTCGACTCCTCACGATTCGCGATCCATTCGGATCGGATCAGGTGGGTGGATGAGCCGTACGTCCGCGGCGCGCGTCAGCCCTTCGTCGCGCCCGCGGTGAGGCCACCGACGAGCTGCCGCTCGGCGACCGAGTAGACGGCGAGTGCGGGGACCATGGCCAGCACCAGATAGGCGAAGACCTTGGCGTACTCCGCGGAGTACTGCCCCTGGAACTGCTGCACGCCGATCGGCAGCGTCCACCACTGCGCGTCGGTGAACACCAGCAGCGGCAGGAAGAAGTTGTTCCAGCTGGTGACGACGGCCAGCACCGAGACCGTGCCGAGCGCGGGCCGCGCCATGGGCAGCAGCACCCGCCAGAAGAAGCCGAACGAACTGCACCCGTCGAGCGTGGCCGCCTCCTCCAGCTCACCAGGGATCTGCCGGAAGAAGCCACGCAGGATGATGATGGTCATCGGCAGTCCGAAGGCCGCCTGCGGAAGGATCACACCGAGAGGGTTGTCCAGCAGGCCCAGCGAGCGCAGCAGCAGGAACAGAGGCAGGGCAGCCACCGCGAAGGGGAACATCAGCCCCATCGTGAACAGCGTGAACAGCACCTCCCTGCCACGGAAGGCGAATCGCGCGAAGGAGAAGGCCGACAGCGCGGAGACCGCGACGACCAGGACGGTCGTGCCCACCGCGATCAGCGTGCTGTTGCCGATCAGCCGCCAGAAGTCCCCCGAGCCGAGGATCTGGGTGTAGTTGGAGGTCACCCACGACTCGGGCAGACCGACCGGGTTGCGCGACAGCTCGTCGGTGGACTTGAAACCGGACAGCGCGGCGTAGAGCAGGGGGACGGCCATGACCGCGCCGACGACGACCAGGACGAGGTGCAGAGGCACGCTCCCGCCCCTGCGGGACTTCCGGCTGATCGTCACTTTCCATCACCCCGCATGGTCGTGGTGGCCCCTTCCAGATCGCGCCGGAGCACGAACCGCTGGTAGGCGAGGGCGAAGACGAGGCTGATGCCGAACATGACCACGCTGATCGCGCTGGCGTAGCCGACCTGGTAGCGCTTGAAGCCGTACTGGAACATGGTCACGGCCATGGTCTCGGAGTGGTGGTCGGGACCGCCCGCGGTGGTCACCCACACCAGGTCGAAGAGCTGGATGGCCCCGATGACCGACAGGAAGACGCTGATGCGCAGGGTCGGCGCGAGCAGCGGCAGCGTCACGCTGCGGAAGCGCTGCCAGGGACCGGCCCCGTCGATGAGCGCCGCCTCGGTGAGCTCCTTCGGAACGGCCTGGAGTCCGGCGAGGTACAGCATCATGTGGAAGCCGAAGTACTTCCAGGTCATGACCAGGAACAGGGTCGCCATGACCATGGACGGGTCGGCGAACCACTCCCCGCCCAGCCCCTCCAGCCCGACCCTGCCCAGGACTTGGTCGGCGAAGCCGTCGTCCGGGGCGAAGATCATGCCGAACAGGATCCCGGTGATCGCCTCGGACAGGACGTACGGAGCGAAGAACAGCATCCGGTAGACCGCCCGGCCGCGCATCCGCTGGTTGAGCAGGACGGCCATGGCGAGCGCGAACGGCAGCTGGAGGACGAGCGACAGCACCACGAGGACCAGACAGCGCCACAGGTCGCCCAGGAAGACCTCGTCCTGGAAGAGCCGGGTGAAGTTCTCGCCGCCGATGTAGTCGGAGGGCATGCCGAAGCCGCCCCAGCGGAAGAACGCGGCGTACAGGGCGAACAGCATCGGCAGCAGCACGAGCCCCATGAACAGCACCAGGGCGGGCAACTGGAAGCCGGTCGCGGTCAGCCAGTTCAGCGCGCGTCTGCGGGCCCGGCTCCGGGTCCGGCCCGCGGCCGGGGGCGGAAGGCCGACGCCGGGGCCGGTCCGTTTGTCCGGCAGGAACGTGGAGGTCATCGCCGGCTACTGCTCTTCCTTCACGGTCCTGGTGATCGACTGGGCGACCTGCCCGGGGGACTTGGAACCGGCGATGAGCGCGGCGACGCTGTCGTTGACCTCCTGGCCGACGGCGGGCGCGTACGCCTGGTCGAGGTAGAGCTGGAAGCCGGTGGCCTTCTTCAACTGCTCCTGTACGGCCTTGATGTTGGCGTCGGCGATGGCGCTCTCGGCCGCCGGGACCACGGGGAGGACCCCGGTCTTCTTGACCAGTTCCAGGTCGGTGGCCTCGGACGCGAAGAACTTCAGGAAGTCGACGGCCGCCTGCGGGGCGCCCCGGCGCAGCGCGTGCCCGCCGCCTCCGCCGAACACCTCGGTGAGGGCGCCCTTGCCGCCCTCGACCGCGGGGAACGGGAAGAAGCCGAGGTCCTTGCCGAGCCCCTTGCCCGCGTCGGCCTGCACCACTGGGGCCCACTGCCCCATGAGCTCCATGGCGGCCTTGCCGTTGCCGACGGTGGCGGCCTGGCCGGTGGGCGTGGAGTAGGCAGCGCCGAGGAAGCCCTTCTGGAACGGCTGGAGGCCGACGAGTTCGTCGAGGTGCTCTCCCGCCTCGACGAAGGGGGCGCCGGTGAAGTCCTTGGCCTCGTAGGCCTTCTGCAGCGCCTCGGCGCCGGCGGTGCGCATCGCGAGGTAGGCCCAGTAGTACATGCCGGGCCACTTCTCCTTGCCTGCCAGGGCGAGAGGCGTGACCTCGGCGGACTTCAGCTTCCGTACGGCGTCGAGGAAGCCGGTCCACGTGGTCGGGGGCGCGCTGATGCCGGCCTTCTCGAAGAGGGCCTTGTTGTACCAGAAGCCGATCATGCCGATGTCGAACGGGATGCCGTAGACCTGGTCGTCGAGGAGGTACGGCTCCCTGGCGACCGGGAGCAGGGCGTCGCCCCACGGCTTGGTGCTGTCCGTGAGGTTCTCGACGAGTCCTGCGTCGACCTGCTGTTTCAGCACGCCGCCGCCCCAGGTGTGAAAGATGTCGGGCAGCTTCCCGGAGGAGGTCAGGGCCGTCATCTTCGACTTGTAGGCGTCGTTCTCCAGCTGGACGATCTTTATCTTGACCTTCGGGTTCTGTGCTTCGAACTTGCGGGCGAGGGCGGCCCAGACACCCTTCGCCGGCTCGGTGGTGGAGATGTTCCACCATTCGATCGTGGTCGTCCCCGACGACCCTCCGTCCGAGTCCCCGCCGCATGCGGTCAGTGCCGCCATCCCCAGACCGGCCGCGGCGGAGGCCGCCAGGAAGCCGCGGCGGGACAGTGCCGGGTCGCCCATCATGCTCCTCGAAAGTTTCGGATGAACTCCAGAAAGCTGCGTCGTTGCCGCACCCTAGAGACAGCGGCCAAAGGGTGACAACCCCTTGTGCACGCTGAATCGCTCCTCGAGCCATCGGTGGGAGATGGGGGCGAAACATTCGATCTACTCAACGAACCTTACGGAAACGACCGGCCTGCGATCACGGAGGGTGTTCGGATACCGGCGGCCACGGACACCGCGCCGGTACACGGAAGGACGGCTCGACTGCCGTCCCACCCGTCCTCAGCTCGCGTTTCACACCCTCAGCAGCCGGACCGGCGTCGTCCGGCGCCGAGTCTTAACGGAAGCTTGACGCGCTCAGCCCTCTCATCCGAGGGCCACGACATCACGCTCCGCTTACGCTGATCGGGCCGTCCAGTGATGGCCGGAATTACCCTGCGCCGCCTCTCGGGAGCACCTTCGATGGCCACCACTGAGCACCTGCCACCGAGCCGTACGGAGCCCACCCCGCCCAGTCGCCTGCGGGCCTGGATGCTGGAGGGCCTGTCCGACATGGGCAAGGGCGGCGGCCACACCGGACCCCACGCCGAACCGGAGCCCCCGCACAAGGGCCAGCCCTGGTGGCGGGTGATGTGCCTGACCGGTGTCGACTACTTCTCCACGCTCGGCTATCAGCCGGGCATCGCGGCCCTCGCCGCCGGACTGCTCTCCCCGATCGCGACGATCGTGCTGGTGATCGTCACGCTGGCGGGCGCCCTGCCGGTCTACCGCCGGGTGGCCGAGGAGAGCCCCCACGGCGAAGGCTCGATCGCGATGCTGGAGCGGCTGCTGTCCTTCTGGCAGGGCAAGCTGTTCGTGCTGACCCTGCTGGGCTTCGCCGCCACCGATTTCCTGATCACCATCACCCTGTCGGCCGCCGACGCCTCCACCCACCTGGTGGAGAACCCGCACCTGAACAGCGCCCTGCACGACAAGCAGCTGCTGATCACCCTGATCCTGGTCGCACTGCTCGGCGCGGTGTTCCTCAAGGGCTTCCTGGAGGCCATCGGCGTCGCGGTCGCCCTGGTGGGCGCCTACCTCGCGCTGAACGCGGTCGTGGTGGTCGTCGGCCTCTACCACGTGGTCACCGCCGGTCATGTGGTCACCGACTGGTCCAGCGCGCTCACCACCCAGCACAGCAACATATTCGTCATGATCGGCGTCGCCCTGCTCGTCTTCCCGAAGCTGGCCCTCGGCCTGTCCGGCTTCGAGACCGGCGTCGCCGTGATGCCGCACGTCAAGGGCGACGACGGCGACACGGAGGAGAACCCGAAGGGCCGCATCCGGGACACGAAGAAGCTGCTCACCACGGCCGCTCTCATCATGAGCGTCTTCCTGATCACCACCAGCTTCATCACCACCCTCCTCATCCCGGAGAAGGAGTTCGAGACGGGCGGCCAGGCCAACGGACGCGCCCTGGCCTATCTGGCGCACGACTACCTGGGCAACGCCTTCGGCACCGTCTACGACGTCTCGACGATCGCCATCCTGTGGTTCGCCGGCGCCTCCGCGATGGCCGGCCTGCTCAACCTGATGCCCCGCTACCTCCCCCGCTACGGCATGGCCCCGCACTGGGCCCGCGCCGTACGCCCCATGGTCATCGTCTTCACCCTGATCGCCTTCCTGGTCACCTGGATCTTCGACGCCGATGTCGACGCGCAGGGCGGCGCCTACGCCACCGGCGTGCTGGTCCTCATCAGCTCCGCCGCGATCGCGGTGACCATCGCCGCCCGCAAGGCCCGGCAGCGGAACTGGACCATCGGCTTCGCGGTCATCTCCGCGGTGTTCCTCTACACGACCGTGCTCAACGTCATCGAACGCCCGGACGGCGTGAAGATCGGTGCCTGTTTCATCGCCGGGATCATCCTCGTCTCCCTGCTGTCGCGGCTGGCCCGGGCGTTCGAGCTGCGCGTGACCAGCGTGTCGCTGGACGCCATGGCGGAACGCTTCGTCCGGGACATGGCCAGCCGCAGGATGCGGTTCATCGCCAACGAGCCCGACCGGCGCGACATCGCGGAGTACCGGGACAAGATCGAGCAGATCCGGCAGGACAACGATGTGCCCGAGCCGGAGGACTTCGTCTTCGTCGAGGTGACGGTCACCGACCCGTCGGAGTTCGAGGCGAGCCTGACCGTACGCGGCGATGTGCTCCACGGCCGCTACCGTGTCCTGACCCTGGAGTCCTCCTCCGTCCCCAACGCGCTGGCCGCCCTGCTCCTGCATGCCCGCGACCTGACCGGCTGCACCCCGCACATCTACTTCGAGTGGACCGAGGGCGGACCGTTCACCAATCTCCTGCGCTTCTTCCTGTTCGGCCAGGGCGAGGTCGCCCCCGTGACCCGAGAGGTCCTGCGCGAGGCGGAACGCGACCGGAAGCGACGCCCGAGGGTGCACGTCGGCTGACCGGCACCGGCCTCAGCCGCCGGATCTGCTCCTGCCGAAGCCTCTCCGAGGCCGGCGCACCAGCGAGCCGGTGTCCACCACGACACCCGGGCGGGTCACCAGCTTCAGGGCACCGCCGCCCATCTCCAGGTCGATGTGGAGCGTGTCCTCGGTGAACACCGCGTCGGTGAAGTCGAGCGTCACCTCGCCGAACGACGAACGGATCTCCAGGCGCCGCGGCACCACCCAGGCGTCACCGCGCCGGGCCGAGGCCCCCTGCTGCTCGATCCGGACGACATCCTCGGCCTCGACGGGGGTCTCCCCCACCACCTCGGGCAGATCCGTCGTCAGCACAGCCAGCTCGCCGACCGTACGAGCGGACAGCGGGGCCTCCAGCCGCTCGTCGAGTTCCTCCATGGTCAGCCGCCCGGCGGCCGCGGCGACACGCAGCACGTCCACGATCCGGTCCCGATCCGCATGCGAGGCCCGCAGTCACCCCGTCCCGCCCCTATCGTGACCGGCATGCAGTCCTACACGATCGGCCAGGCAGCACGACTGCTCGGCGTGAGCCCCGACACCGCCCGACGCTGGGCGGACGCCGGCCGCATCACCACCCACCGCGACGAGACCGGGCGACGGCTCGTCGACGGACGGGACCTGGCCGCCTTCTCGGTCGAACTCGCCAGGTCCGGCACCTCCGAGGAGGAGGCCCCGTACACCTCGGCCCGCAACGCCTTCCCCGGCATCGTCACCGCGATCAAACTCGGAGACGTCGCCGCCCAGGTGGAGATCCAGGCCGGCCCGCACCGGCTCGTCTCCCTGCTCACTCGCGAGGCCGTGGAGGAGCTGGGCCTTGAGGTGGGCATGGAGGCGACGGCCCGCGTGAAGTCGACGAACGTCCACATCGACCGCGTCTGAGCCCCACCCCGTGCGAACGCACATACACACCCCCAGGGTCATCCAACCTCGCTCATGCGAATCGACAGGAGACTTCTGCCTCGCAGATGCGTCAGTATGATCGACGTAGCGGAAGGGTCCGGCGGGCTCTTCCTCCGGCACACAGAGGGAGTGGCCCCGAGATGACCCGTTCCGCGCACCGGACCCGCCGGATGCTCCAGGTCGCCGGTGTGTCCGCCGCGGCGCTGATGTCCCTGAGCGCCTGCTCGTCCTCCGACTCGGGTTCGGACAAGGGTGCTTCGGCGTCCTCGTCGCCGAAGCTCTCCGGCGAGGTCACCGTCTTCGCCGCCGCTTCCCTCAAGGAGAGCTTCACGACGCTGGGCGAAAAGTTCGAGAAGGACCACCCGGGCACCAAGGTCACCTTCAACTTCGGCGGCAGCGACACCCTCGCGGCGAGCATCACCAGCGGCGCCCCGGCCGATGTCTTCGCCGCCGCCAGTACCAAGACCATGGCGATCGTGACGGACAAGGAGGACGTGGCGGGCACGCCGGCCACCTTCGTCCGCAACCAGCTGGAGATCGCCACACTGCCCGGCAACCCCGACCGGATCTCCTCCCTGAAGGACCTCACCGAGTCCGGTCTGAAGGTCGTCCTGTGCGACAAGACGGTCCCGTGCGGCGCGGCGGCCCAGAAGGCGCTCGATGCCGCCGGCCTGAAGCTCACCCCCGTCTCGTACGAACAGGACGTCAAGAGCGCCCTGACCAAGGTCGAGCTGAAGGAGGCCGACGCAGCCGTCGTCTACAAGACCGACGTACGCGCGGCAGGTGACAAGGTGGAGGGCGTGGAGTTCCCCGAGTCCGCGAAGGCCGTCAACGACTATCCGATCACCCTGCTCAAGAACGCCCCCAACCCTGATACCGCCAAGGCCTTCATGGCACTGGTGAGGTCCGCCGAGGGCCAGAAGGTGCTGTCCAGGGCCGGGTTCCTCAAGCCATGACGCGTACCGACACCGTGGAGAGCAGGCCCCGCCGCTACCGCCCCGGCCGGCGGAGCCGCACGGTGCCGGTGCCCCTGCTGGTGCCCGCCCTGGCCGGGCTGGCCTTCCTGCTGCTGCCCCTGATCGCCCTGCTCGTGCGGGCGCCCTGGCGCAACCTGCCCGAGCAGCTGACCAGCGCCGAGGTGTGGGAGGCGCTGAGGCTCTCCCTCGTCTGCGCCACGGCGGCGACGGGTCTGAGCCTGGTGGTCGGCGTGCCCCTGGCCTGGCTGCTGGCCCGCACGCGGTTCCCGGGGCGCGGTTTCGTCCGGGCCCTGGTGACCCTGCCCCTGGTGCTGCCGCCGGTCGTGGGCGGTGTGGCCCTGCTGCTGGCCTTCGGGCGCAACGGGGTGATCGGGCAGTGGCTCGACTCCTGGTTCGGGATCACCCTGCCCTTCACCACGACGGGTGTGATCCTCGCCGAGACCTTCGTGGCGATGCCGTTCCTCGTGATCAGCGTGGAGGGCACCCTGCGGGCCGCCGACCCGCGCTACGAGGAGGCCGCCACCACCCTGGGCGCCTCCCGCTTCACCGCGTTCCGCCGCGTCACCCTGCCGCTGATCGCGCCGGGCATCGCGGCCGGCGCCGTGCTGGCCTGGGCCCGGGCGCTCGGCGAGTTCGGCGCGACGATCACCTTCGCGGGCAACTTCCCGGGCCGCACCCAGACCATGCCGCTCGCGGTCTACCTCGCCCTCCAGAACGACCCGGCCGCCGCGATCGCCCTCAGCCTGGTGCTGCTGGCCGTGTCCATCGCGGTCCTCGCGGCCCTGCGCGACCGCTGGATGACGGCCTCCTGACCCCCTGGACGTACATCTGATGACCGAGACGACCGACCGCGAGAACCCGCCACCCGGCCCATCCGGCCCACCCGGCCCATCCGGCCCATCCGGCCTCTTGGCCGAAGGCCTCGACGCCCGCCTCGTCGTCGACCGCGGCGCCTTCCGCCTCGATGTCACGCTCGCTGCCGCCCCCGGCGACGTCGTCGCGCTGCTCGGCCCCAACGGCGCGGGCAAGACCACAGCCCTGCGCGCACTCGCGGGCCTCGCAGCTCTCACGTCGGGCCATCTGGCCCTGGACGGCAGGCGGCTGGACGGTACACCGCCCGAGTCCCGCCCGGTCGGCGTCGTCTTCCAGGACTATCTGCTCTTCCCGCATCTGACCGCCCTGGACAATGTCGCCTTCGGGCCGCGCTGCCGGGGCGCCGGCAAGGCCGAGGCCCGTGCCCAGGCCGCCGAGTGGCTGGACCGGATGGGCCTGGCCGACCACGCCGGCGCCAAGCCCCGCCGTCTCTCCGGCGGCCAGGCCCAGCGCGTGGCCCTGGCCCGGGCCCTGGCCACCCGGCCCCGGCTGCTGCTCCTGGACGAACCCCTCGCCGCCCTCGACGCCCGCACCCGCCTGGAGGTACGTGCCCAGCTCCGGCGTCACCTCGCCGAGTTCGAGGCCGTCGCCGTCCTCGTCACACACGACCCGCTGGACGCCATGGTGCTGGCCGACCGCCTGGTCGTCGTCGAGCACGGCCACGTCGTCCAGGAGGGCACGCCCTCCGACATCGCCCGCCACCCCCGCACGGACTACATCGCCCGGCTCGTCGGCCTCAACCTGTACCGGGGACAGTCCGATGGCCACACGGTCCGGCTCGACACGGGTCCGGCCATCACGACCACGGAGGAACTCTCCGGCCCGGCCTTCGTGGCGTTCCCGCCCGGCGCGGTGACGCTGTACCGGGAACGCCCCAGCGGCTCCAGCGCCCGCAACCTGTGGCGCTGCGAGGTCGCCGGCCTGGAGACGCACGGCGACCAGATCCGCGCGGACCTCGCCGGCGAACTGCCGCTGACGGCCGACCTCACCACGGTCGCCGCGGCCGAACTCGATCTGCACCCCGGGGCACCGGTCTGGGCGACGGTCAAGGCGACGCAGACGCACGCGTACCCGGCATAAGGCCCATACCGGGCTACCGTGCACCCATGAGCCTGAGCATCCGCAACCAGCTCCCCGGCACCGTCACCGCCGTCACGCCGGGCGAGGCCATGGCGACGGTCAGGGTCCGCCTCACCGGCGGCCAGGACCTCACCGCCGCGATCACCCGCGAGGCCGCCGACGACCTCGGTCTCACAGCCGGCAGCGCCGTGCGCGCGCTGGTGAAGTCGACGGAGGTCGCGCTGGCCACCGCCCCCGTCGAGGGACTGTCCATCCGCAACCGGCTCCCCGGCACGGTCACGGGTATCGCGGCCGGCGACGCGATGGCCTCCGTCCGGATCACCGTGGAGGGCGGCGAACTGACGGCGGCGATCACCAAGGACGCCGCGGACGATCTCCGCCTGTCGGCCGGAACCCCCGTCATCGTCCTGATCAAGTCGACCGAGGTGTCACTCGCCGTCGCATGACGGAGCGCCGCCGTACGACGGAGGGGCCCCGCACGCGGCGAAGCCCCTCACCCTGACCGGTCGGTCGATCAGTCCTCGTACGCGTCCAGCGGCGGGCAGGAGCACACCAGGTTCCGGTCACCGAAGGCCTGGTCGATGCGCCGCACCGGCGGCCAGTACTTGTCGGAGGCCGCGACTCCGGCCGGGAAGACGGCCTCCTCACGGCTGTAGGCGTGCTCCCACTCCCCGGCGAGCGCGCCGGCGGTGTGCGGGGCACCCCGCAGCGGGTTGTCGTCGGCGGGCCACTCGCCGGATCCGACCTTCTCGATCTCGGCGCGGATGGCGATCATCGCCTCGCAGAACCGGTCCAGCTCGGCCAGGTCCTCCGACTCGGTCGGCTCGATCATCAGCGTCCCGGCCACCGGGAACGACATCGTCGGCGCGTGGAAGCCGTAGTCGATCAGCCGCTTGGCGACGTCGTCGACGCTCACTCCGGTGGCCTTGGTCAGCGGCCGCAGGTCGATGATGCACTCGTGCGCGACGAGCCCACCGGGGCCGGTGTAGAGCACCGGGTAGTGCGGCTCGAGCCGCTTGGCGATGTAGTTGGCGCTGAGCACCGCCACCTGCGTGGCACGCTTCAGTCCCTCGCCGCCCATCAGCCGCACGTACGCCCACGAGATCGGCAGGATGCCGGCCGAGCCCCACGGCGCCGCGGAGATGGGGCCGACCCCGGTCTCCGGCCCCGCCTCGGGCTGCAGCGGATGGTTCGGCAGATACGGCGCGAGGTGCTCACGCACCGCCACCGGACCGACGCCGGGCCCGCCGCCGCCGTGCGGGATGCAGAAGGTCTTGTGCAGGTTGAGGTGCGAGACGTCACCGCCGAAGTGCCCCGGCTTGGCGAGCCCCACGAGCGCGTTGAGGTTGGCCCCGTCGACGTAGACCTGCCCGCCCGCCTCGTGCACCTGGCCGCAGATCTCGGAGACGTGCTCCTCGAACACGCCGTGCGTGGACGGGTAGGTGATCATCAGCACGGCCAGCTCGTCACGGTGCTGCTCGATCTTCGCCCGCAGGTCCTCGACGTCGATCTCGCCGTCCTCGGCGGTCTTCACGACGACGACCTTCATGCCCGCCATCACCGCGCTCGCGGCGTTGGTCCCGTGCGCGGAGGACGGGATCAGGCACACGGTGCGCTGCTCGTCCCCGTTGGCCCGGTGGTACCCGCGGACAGCGAGCAGACCGGCGAGCTCGCCCTGCGACCCGGCGTTCGGCTGGAGGGACACCTTGTCGTACCCGGTGACCTCGGCGAGACGCTCCTCCAGCTCGTGGATGAGCGTGAGGTAGCCCTCAGCCTGCGCCGCGGGCGCGAAGGGGTGCAGCTGCCCGAACTCGGGCCAGGTGACCGGCTCCATCTCCGTGGTCGCGTTGAGCTTCATGGTGCAGGAGCCCAGCGGGATCATGCCGCGGTCGAGCGCGTAGTCGCGGTCGGCCAGCCGCCGCAGGTAGCGGAGCATGGCGGTCTCGGAGCGGTACTGGTGGAAGACCGGGTGGGCCATGTACTCGTCGGACCGCAGCAGGGCACCCGCAAGCCCGTCCTCCGTGGCGGCGTCCAGCGCCTCGACGACACCCTCGACCCCGAACGCGGCCCACACGGCACGCAACTGGGCCCGCGTGGTGGTCTCGTCGCAGGCGATCGAGACGTGGTCGGCGTCGACGAGACGCAGGTTGATCCCGTTCCGCTCCGCGGCGGCCACGACCTCGGCGGCCCGGCCCTCGACGCGCACGGTCACGGTGTCGAAGTAGGCCCCGTGCACGACCTCCACACCGCCGTTCGCGAGCCCGGCGGCGAGGACCGTGGCGTACCGGTGGGTGCGCCGCGCGATGCTCTTCAGGCCCTCGGGCCCGTGGTAGACGGCGTACATGCCGGCCATCACGGCGAGCAGCACCTGGGCGGTGCAGATGTTGCTGGTGGCCTTCTCACGGCGGATGTGCTGCTCACGCGTCTGCAGCGCCAGCCGGTAGGCCTTGTTCCCGTCGGCGTCCACGGACACGCCGACGAGCCGCCCGGGCAGGCTGCGTGCCATCTTCTCACCGACGGCCATGTAACCGGCGTGCGGTCCGCCGAAGCCCATCGGCACACCGAACCGCTGTGTCGTGCCGACCGCGATGTCCGCACCGAGTTCACCGGGCGACTTCAGCAGGGTCAGCGCCAGCAGATCGGCGGCGACGGTGACGAGCGCCCCGAGCTCGTGCGCCTGGTCGATGACCGGCTTGATGTCCCGCACGGCACCGGAGGCGCCCGGGTACTGGATCAGCACGCCGTTGATCTCGCGCTCGGCGATCCCGGCGGGGATGCCGTCGCTCAGGTCCGCGACGACGACCTCGACTCCGGTCGGCTCGGCGCGGGTCTGGATCACGGCGATGGTCTGCGGCAGCGCGTCCGCGTCGACCAGGAACAGGCCCTTCTTGTTCTTGCCCAGCCGCCGCGACAGCGCCATGGCCTCGGCCGCCGCGGTGCCCTCGTCGAGCAGGGACGCGCCGGAGGTCGGCAGTCCGGTCAGGTCGGCGACCATGGTCTGGAAGTTGAGCAGCGCCTCGAGCCGGCCCTGCGAGATCTCCGGCTGGTACGGCGTGTAGGCCGTGTACCAGGAAGGGTTCTCCATGACGTTGCGCATGACGACCGGCGGCGTGAACGTGCCGTAGTAGCCGAGCCCGATCATGGAGCCGAGGACCTGGTTGCGGTCGGCGAGGGAGCGCAGCTCGGCGATCACCTCGGCCTCGCTGCGGGCGCCCGGCAGGTCCAGCGCCTCGGCGCTCTTGATCACAGCCGGAACAGCGGCGGTCGTCAGCTCGTCCAGCGAGCCGTAGCCGACCTGCGCGAGCATCTTGGCGCAGGCCTCGTGGTCGGGGCCGATGTGGCGCTGCTCGAAGGGGACTGCCTCTTCGAGGTCGGAGAGCGGAATGCGATGGGCGGTCATATGCGGAGGCCTCCTGGTCTGACACGACCTTCGAGGGGCACCACGGCACGGGTACCCGGACGGCCTCCCCCTCTGTCATGTCAACCTGAGAGCTTCACCGGATCGCCCGAAGGCCTCCGGCTTTCACCGTCGGTGAGGGCGGAAGCCGTGACATCCGCCCTGCTTTCCAGAGTGACCTCGTCCGTGCGGTACGTGAGCCTGAGAGATTCCGGGGAGGATTTGCTCCTTCGGCGCCTCCGATGGTGTCTGGAGGACTCTCCCGCACGGGGTCAGCAGCCGTTGTCAGCCTACCAGCGCGGTCAGCGCACGAACCTTCGAGTGGCCGCCTCCTCGATTGTGCCGTTTTGTAGTGGTTACGGATGAGTTGCGACCATGTGGAGGGCCCGTGCGAACCGATATCGATCCGCGCAACCTGATCGGCCGCAAGGCGTTCGACCGCAACGGAACCAGGATCGGCACGATCGACGAGGTGTACCTCGACGACGCCACCGGCGTGCCTGAGTGGGCGGCCATACGGACCGGCCTGTTCAGCCGGGACGCCTTCGTCCCCCTCGAGCCCAGCGAACTGATCGACGGCGCCCTCCACGTGCCCTTCGACCGCGCCCTCATCAAGGACGCCCCCGACTTCGGCGTGGGCCGCCACCTCTCCCCGGAGCAGGAACTCCAGCTCTACCACCACTACGGCCTCGACGTCGCCGCCCCTCCCCCGCTCCAGGACCACGACTTCGGCAAACTGGCAGGCACGGACGAGACGGCCTGAAGCCCTCCGCGAGCCGCCTAAGGAGCAACGGAGCGCAGCCCCACACCCCCGGAGTCACCATCCGGCCCATCGACCCCCTCAGACTCTCGTAACACCAGCGGCAGCGGATCCGCCGGCTCCAGCTCCGGATCGTCGACCCGGAAGGTCCGCACACGCCCTGGCTCGGAGTCGGGCGTCTCGAACCGTACGGTGACCCGCCCCAGGCCGCTGCCCTGCACCCACCCGTGCCCGAACCCGGCGTGCCGCACGTCATGCCCGGCGGGCCAACGCCGCTCGGCCGGCACGGGCTGCTCCTCGACCGGCGCCGCGGCGTGCTCCTCGGCCGGGCCCTCCGCGACCGCTCGCTGACCGGCCGCCTGCGCGAACAGGTCCTCCTGCGTGTAGTCGGCGAGCCCGCTGACGCCCACTCCGAGCAGCCGCACGCCGCCCGTCGTGTCGACCGAGTCCAGCAGTCTGGCCGCCGCCTCACGGATCACCCCGGGATCGTCCGTCGGCCCGCGCAGCGTCTCGGACCGGGTGAGCGTCGAGAAGTCGTACCGCCGCACCTTCAGCACGATGGTCCGCCCGGACAGCCCGGCCTCGCGCAGCCTCCGCACACAGCGGTCGGCGAGCCGCTGCACCTCCAGCCCGACCCGCAGCCGGTCGTGGATGTCCACGTCATAGGTGTCCTCGACCGACACCGACTTCGCTTCCCGCTCGGCCACCACGGGCCGGTCGTCCCGCGCCAGGGCCATGGCGTAGAGCCCGTGCCCGTGCGCCTTCCCCAGCAGCCGGACCAGCTCGTCCTCACCGGCCTCGGCGATCTCCTCGACCGTGGTGATCCCGGCCCGCCGAAGATGGTCGCCCGTCGCCGGCCCGACTCCCGGCAGGGTCCGCACCGACATCGGCCCCAGCATGGCCCGCTCCGTCCCCGGCTCGATCATCACCAGCCCGTCGGGCTTGGCCTGCTCCGAGGCGATCTTCGCGAGCATCTTGGACGCGGCCAGCCCCACCGACCCCGTGAGACCCGTGACGGCTCGGATGTCCGCACGCAGTTTCACCCCGGCCAGCCGCGCCGACCGCTCGTCCCAGGCCGCCCCTCCGGCCTCCAGGTCCACGAAGGCCTCGTCCAGGCTCAACGGCTCCACCAGCGGCGACAGCTCCCGCAGCAGCTCCATCACCCGCTCGCTGATCGCCCGGTAGAACCCGAAGCGCGGCACGAGATACGCGGCGTTGGGCGCGAGCCGCCGGGCCTGCGCCATGGGCAGCGCCGAGTGCACCCCGAAGACCCGGGCCTCGTACGACGCGGTCGCGACCACACCCCGCGGCCCGAGTCCGCCCACGATCACAGCCTTCCCGCGCAGGCTCGGCTTGGACGCCTGCTCCACCGAGGCGAAGAAGGCATCCATGTCGAGATGCAGGATCGTGGGCGCGGTTCTCACAACTCCGATGTTGCCCTACGCCACTGACAACGCACCGACACCGCCGTGCCGAACCGTCCCCACCACTGCGGCGGATACCGCTTGCGGCCGGCGCGGAAACGTCCCTCCTACCGCGGCCGCACGCATACCGCACCGTCCAGCGGGTCAGACAGCCCGATTCCGCCGCCGCGCCAGCTCGTCCGCCGGATTGGGCCCGACCAGGGTCTCGCCGGTGTCGATCCGCTCCCCGTGCAGCTGGGACAGCGCGCTCTCGACGTCCCGCCACACCACACCCACGGCGATCCCGAAGATGCCCTGCCCCCCTTGGAGCAGGGCGTGGACCTCGTCCGGCGAGGTGCACTCGTAGACCGTCGCACCGTCACTCATCAGCGTCATCCGCTCCAGATCGCGGAAACCGCGTTCCCTGAGGTGCTGGACCGCTGTGCGGATGTTCTGCAGCGACACCCCGGTGTCGAGGAACCGCTTGACGATCTTCAGGACGACGACGTCCCGGAAGCTGTACAACCGCTGTGTCCCGGACCCGTAGGCGGGGCGCACACTCGGCTCGACGAGACCGGTGCGGGCCCAGTAGTCCAGCTGCCGGTAAGTGATACCGGCGGCGGCGCAGGCCGTGGGGCCGCGATAGCCGATCTGCTCGGACGCCATGGACGTCGTCCCTCCGCTGCTCGGCACCACCGACGGTCGCTGCGGAGCGTGCTCGGTCACATCGTCGGGCTGGGGACACCCGCCACCCGAAAGGAGCCGAGAGCCGGGGGGAGCGTACGGACCACTCGCCCTGAGACTGCGCTCGGGGCCGCCCCCAGCCGTACCGTCGCCGCTGCTTCTCACGCCGACCTCCGTCCTTGACCTGCCTTCTCGACGGTAGGCAGTCACCCGGGGTGCGTCAACGATCGCCACACTCGCCACGCCGAGTGATAATCACCCTAAGAGTGGTTTCCCGTGCCCCACCGCGGGGAAAGGCTAGCCGAATGCCTTCGGCGCGGGTCGTGTGACGCTCTCACTCGCCACCGGCACATGCGGGCAATTCACCCGTCACACATACGGCGGCGGCCCTGCCGCGGACTCATCGTCCACCGGGCCGCCCACGCGTCTCACGACCGCTGCCGCTCCCTGCCCGGCCGGCACTCACCGGCCTCCGAAGCTCACTGGCTGCTGCTGCCGAAGTCCTCCGGGGAGATCTGGTCGAGGAACTCGCGGAACTTCTCCACCTCGTCCTCCTGCTCGTCCGGGATCGCGATACCGGCGTCGTCGAGCACCGTGTCACTCCCGTAGATCGGCGTCCCGGTGCGCAAAGCCAGCGCTATGGCGTCGGACGGGCGGGCGCTCACCTCGACGCCGCTGGCGAAGACCAGCTCCGCGTAGAAGACGCCCTCACGCAGGTCCGTGATACGCACTTCCGTGAGCTCCTGGCCGACGGCTTCCAGCACGTCCTTGAACAGGTCGTGGGTCAGCGGCCGCGCCGGAGCCATGCCCTGCTGGGCGAAGGCGATCGCCGTCGCCTCGCCCGGCCCGATCCAGATGGGGAGGTAACGGTCGCCTCCCACTTCGCGCAGCAGCACGATCGGTTGGTTGGAGGGCATCTCGACCCGGACACCTACGACATCGAGCTCGTTCACACAGCAACCCTAGGCCGTGCTCGGGACGTTTGGGTAGTCGGGCAGAGATCGGGCGCCTGATCCGGCCCCCACGCGTGCGGCCACCTCATGGCAGCCGCACCCCGAGCGCCGTCTGCACCAGAGCGGCGTGCAGCTTCACCGTGAGACCCGCCAGCTCCTTCGTACGGGCCTCCGCATGAGCCCTGGTCTGCGGGTTCCGGTGCCGCCTCAGCGGGGCCACCACCTGGTCCACGAGCCCGGCCTCGCGGTCGGCGGCGGCCTTCATCACCCGCAGGTGCCGCGGCTCGATCCCGAACCGCCCCAGCTCGGCGACGAGCGCCGCCACCGTGACCGCCTCCGCCTCGTAGGCCCCGTCCTCCAGTGGAGTGACCAGCCCGTACGACTCCCACTCCCTGAGCTCCTCCTCGTCCACCCCGGCGGCGGCGAGCAGCTCCTCGCGACCGACCCTGGCGGCCGTGGGCGGCCCCTCGGGAGGCTCAGGGGCGGAATCGCCCTCACGCTGACGGCCCACGGTCGGCAGCGGGACGGCCTCACCGCGCTCCATGGCCTCCAGGTGCTCACGAATCACCTTCAGGGGCAGATAGTGGTCCCGCTGCATCCTCAGGACATGCCCCAGGCGCTCGACGTCACGGGCGCTGAACTTGCGATACCCCGAAGGGGTCCGCTGTGGCTCGATGAGCCCCTCCGACTCCAGGAAGCGGATCTTGGAGATGGTGACTTCGGGGAACTCGTCGCGCAGCGCGTTCAGCACCGTGCCGATGCTCATCAGCCCACTGTCCGTGGCGGCGGCGCCGTGCCCGGCACCGCCGCTCGGTGTATGAAGCATGGACCTTCCCTGACGGACGGACCTTCGCTGGGGTGCCCCGGATACAGTCCGGGTCAGTAGCCCCGCTGGCTGGCGTAGAAGACCAGCCGGTACTTGCCGATCTGCACCTCGTCGCCGTTGCTCACGGCGACCTGGTCGATCCGCTCGCGGTTCACGTACGTGCCGTTCAGGCTGCCCACGTCGGCCACCGTGAACGAGCCGTCCTGACCGCGACGGAACTCCACGTGCCGCCGGGAGACCGTGACGTCGTCCAGGAAGATGTCGCTCTGCGGATGACGGCCGGCCGTGGTCAGATCACCGTCCAGCAGGAAGCGGCTGCCCGAGTTCGGCCCACGGCGCACGACCAGGAGCGCGGAACCCAGCGGCAGCGCGTCCACGGCCGCCTGCGCCTCGGGAGACAACGTCGGCGTGGGCGTCTGGCCGGTGGCCTCGGCGTCGTAGGCCTCGAGTCCGGAGATGGAGATCGTGGAAGTCGTCTCTGACGGACGCTCCGGCGTCGCGCCCGCCCGCAGCGGTGCGCCGCAGTTGGAACAGAAGCGACTGTTCTCCGCGTTGCGGTTGCCGCACCTCGTACACACCAGGGCCGACATGGGATCCTCCTGCCGCGGCTGCCCACCGGGAGCATTGGACGCATACGGGTCGGAAAACCCTCCACCCGCACTTGAGGGTTGTCCGAAACCTATGCCGCCAGGCTGCGCAGGGTCAACCGACGGCGCGCCCTGACCTCCGGGAACGTCTCCGCCCGGACCGCCGACCTGGTCCCGGAACAGCGGCCGCTGACCCTCCGCGTCAGGCTGTGCGCGATGACGGGCGGTCGCATTGTCGCTGCCCTCTCGCGGGCTCTTGCCGAACAACTTCGCAAACAACTTCACGGGCGATTCCCCTTGACCGAAACAGACCCGCCCGTGGGGCAGGACGAACCCTGACTGAACACTCTGGCCGACCCGGACATCCTGACAACGTCCGTCTGCACCAGACAGTTTCCACCACGCACCACCCATTCGGTGCGCCGACCCCCCGCAACCTCATGCCCTCGCCGGACGCCGCCCATGCACCGCCGGTTCACTGGGAGGACGACCGAGCGTAGTCAGGCCGCTTCGCTGCTCGCAAGGCGTCCACGACGATCTTGGTCGACCGCTCCACGGTCACGATCGCCTGTTCCTTCTCGAGAGTCTGCACCACGCCTCCGGGGATGTTGAGCGCCGGCTCGAGGTCCTGCGACTTGCCGATGACCTTGAAACGATAGGGCGCGTTGATCTTGTTCCCGTCGACGCTCACACCCTTGCCGGAGTCCGTGAGATACGTGCCTGCGACGACCCGTACGCCGTTCACCTGGATCGCCTCGGCACCCGCCGCACGCAGCTCCTGGACCGCGTCGAGCAGCATGTCAGACTCGACCGTCCCCTTCGTGTCCTCGATGGTCATGGTGATGCCGGGCCCCTGCGCGGCCACCGTGCCCGCCAGGATGCCGAGTTGCCGCTCCTTCTCGATCGTCTGCTTCCGGGCCTCCTCGGCCTGGTCCGAGCTGTTCTCCAGCTCGTCGCGCTGCTTCTCGAGGCCCTGCTTCTCGTCCTCAAGACGCTGGGTACGGTCATCCAGTTCATCGAGGATGCGGACAAGATCTTCCTGGCGCGCACCGCGCAGGGCGCTGTCACTGTCGCTGTTCGAGGCCACCTGCACGGCCAGCCCGAAGCCCAGGCCGAACAGCAGCAGCGCGACGATGAGTTGGGCCCGGCTGACCCGAGGCGGCCACAATCCCTGCACCAGCCGCTGCCGACCGGTCAGCCGCGGCTCGGGTGCCACCTCCGGCTCCGGGTCCGGAACAGGCGCCGGGTCAGGCGCAGGCTCAGGCTCCGGGGTGTCCTGGGTGGCAGGCTCCGCGGCGGCCACTTCCTGGGGCAGCTCCTTGCGGAACCGGTTCCCGGACTCGCCAGTCCCGTCGCGCTGCTCAGCGCCCGTGTCGCCGTTCTCCTCGGCGCGCTTCTCGTCGTTCTCGCTCATCGGCCTCACGCCCGGAACACGTGCCGGCGGATCGCCGCGGCGTTCGAGAAGATCCGGATACCGAGGACGACCACCACACCGGTGGACAGCTGGGCACCCACGCCCAGCTTGTCGCCCAGGAACACGATCAACGCGGCCACGACCACGTTCGACAGGAACGACACCACGAAGACCTTGTCGTCGAAGATGCCGTCGAGCATGGCGCGCAGACCGCCGAAGACGGCGTCGAGCGCCGCCACGACGGCGATCGGCAGATAAGGCTCGACCACCGCCGGAACCTCAGGCCGGACCAACAGGCCGGCCACGACTCCCACGACGAGGCCCAGTACGGCGATCACGATGTGCCCTTCCCGCTTTTCTCAGTGCTCGGCTGTGCTGTACGTACGATCACACTCGGTGCGGCGGGCAGCCGGAGGTCGTCCTCCGCGGAGATCGCTGTCCTGACGCCGTAGCTCTCCTGGAGCGCGTTCAGATACAACCCGTCCGCGCTGTTCTGGAACCGCGTGCTCAGCCGCTGCCCGTCCCCCACCGCGAGCACCGTGTACGGCGGCACCAGCGGTTTGTTGTCGACCAGTATCGCGTCCCCCGCGGCCCTGATCGCGGACAGCGCCGTCAGCCGCTGCCCGTTGATGGAGACGGCCTCGGCGCCCGACTCCCACAGCCCGTTGACCACGCGCTGCATGTCCCGGTCACGCACCCGGCCGGTGTCCGAGAACCCGGAGGCCTCACGCGGGTCGCCGTCACCGCCCGCACCGGTGTCCTTGGCGTCGTTCACCACGAGCTTCACGCCGGGACCGTGCACCGCCGCGGCGCCCGACATGATGCCCACCAGATCGGAGCCGGCGCTGCCACTGTGCTTCAGCGCCTCGCGCTGCCGGGCGCTCACGTCCGCGCGCAGCTCGTCGACGGAGTCCTCCAGCTTGTCCGCCGCCTCGCTCTCCCGGTCGATGCGGTCGACCAGCTCTTCCCGCTCCTTGGCGACGACCGGTGCGGCGACCCGCGCCTGTGCCGCTCCGACGGTCACGACCAGGGCCGCGAGCACCAGACCCGCCGCGAGCCCCAACTTCGCCCTGAGGGTCTTCGGCATGCCGGCGTCGCCCGCGGCCTTCTTCCGCTCGGCGGCCTCGGCATATCCGTCGTCGAGGCTGTGGTCCATGACGTTGGTGAGCAACGACATGGACGCATCCGGGCGCCGGGGCCGCGTCGGTGTGCTCCGAACGGGGGGTTGCTGCGGCATGCCGCACATCGTCGCACGTCGCGGCCACTACCTCCGAACGGCCCCACCGGCGTGCCGGACAGGCCCCGTTGGGGACACTTGTCCGGCACGCACGCGTGCAGCTCGCTCTACCGGCCGGCGCTGTCCACGACCGCCGACCACTCGTCCAGCAGGGCCTGCGCGGAGGCGTCGTCCGGCCCCTCGGCCCACAGGTGGGTGACCGCCTCCGCCGGATCGGGCAGCACCATCACCCAGCGCCCGTCGGTCTCCACCACACGCACGCCGTCGGTGGTGTCCACGAAGCGATCTCCGGCCTCTTCGACGACCCGGCGCATCACGAGACCCTTGACTGCCCACGGGGTCGCCAGGTCCCGCTTCAGGACGTGCGCCCGCGGGATCCGGGCGTCGATCTGGCTGAGCGTGAGCTGCGTCCGGGCCACCAGCCCGATGAGCCGTACGAAGGCCGCGGTGGCGTCGTACACGCTGCTGAACTCGGGGACGATGAAGCCGCCCTTGCCGTCACCACCGAAGATCGTCCCTTCCTCGCCACCGACGCGCGTGAGGTCGTCAGGAGAGGTCGTCGTCCACTCGACCTGGGTCCCGTGGTAGGCCGCCACCTGCTCGGCGATCCGGGTCGTGGTCACCGGGAGCGCGACCCTGCCGCTACGCCGCTCGGCGGCCACGAGGTCCAGCATCACGAGGAGCGCCCGGTCGTCCTCGATGATGCGCCCCTTCTCGTCGACGAGGGACAGCCGCTCACCGACCGGGTCGAACCGCACCCCGAAGGCGGCACCGGAGGACGCCACGATCTCCCCGAGCCGCACCATCCCCGACCGCCGCATGTCGGCCGTCTCCGTCGGCCTGGATTCGTCCAGACCGGGATTGATCGTCAACGAGTCGACACCGAGCTTCCCGAGCAGAGACGGCAGAACGAGTCCCGCGCTGCCGTTGGACGCGTCCACGACGACCTTCAGCCCGGACTCGGAGATGCCCGTCGTGTCGACGTTCCGCAGCAACGACCCGGTGTACGAGTCGAAGACGCTGGCCGGGAAGTGCAGATCCCCGATCTCACCAGGGAAGGCCCGACGGTACTCCTGCCGCGCGAACACCCGGTCCAGCTTCCGCTGACTGCCCTGCGACAGGTCGGCACCGTTCCCGTCGAAGAACATGATGTCCACGGAGTCCGGTACGCCGGGCGTGGTACGGATCATGATCCCGCCCGCACTGCCCCGCGCGGTCTGCTGCCGGGCCACGGGCAGCGGGACATTCTCCAGATCCCGTACGTCGATGGCGCTGGCCTGCAGCGCGGAGATCACCGCTCGCTTCAGCGCCCGGGCACCACGGGAATGGTCCCGGGCCGTGGTGACGGTCGAGCCCTTCTTCAGAGTGGTCGCATACGCACCGGCAAGCCGCACGGCCAGCTCCGGCGTGATCTCGACGTTCAGGATTCCGGACACCCCGCGGGCGCCGAAGAGGTGCGCCTGTCCCCTGGACTCCCAGATGACCGACGTGTTGACGAATGCACCGGCCTCGATGGTCTTGAAGGGATAGACCCGCACATTGCCCTGGACGATCGATTCTTCACCGATCAGACACTCATCACCGATGACCGCCCCGTCCTCGATCCGCGCCGCGCGCATGATGTCGGTGTTCTTCCCGACCACGCACCCGCGCAGATTGCTGTGCGGCCCCACGTAGACGTTGTCGTGAACGACGGACTTGTGCAGAAAGGCGCCGCTCTTGACCACCACGTTGGAACCCACGACGGAGTGTTCACGGAGCTCCGCGCCGGCCTCGACCTTGGCGTAGTCCCCGATGTAGAGAGGACCGCGGAGCACGGCGTCGGGATGCACCTCCGCGCCCTCGGCAACCCAGACGCCTGCCGAGATCTCGAACCCGTCGATGTCGACGTCGACCTTGCCCTCAAGGACGTCGGCCTGCGCCTTCACATAGCTCTCGTGCGTGCCGACGTCCTCCCAGTAGCCCTCGGCGATGTAGCCGTAGACGGGCTTGCCTTCCTTCATCAACTGCGGGAAGACATCGCCGGACCAGTCGACGGGCACATCGGGCTCGACATAGTCGAAGACCTCGGGCTCCATCACGTAGATGCCGGTGTTCACCGTGTCGGAGAAGACCTGGCCCCAGGTGGGCTTCTCGAGGAAGCGCTCCACCTTGCCTTCCTCGTCGACAATGGTGATGCCGAATTCCAGCGGATTGGGAACACGCGTCAGGCAAACCGTGACCAGTGCACCCTTTTCCTTGTGGAAATTGATGAGCTCGGTGAGGTCGAAATCCGTCAGAGCATCGCCGGAGATGACGAGGAAGGCATCGTCCTTCAACGCCTCTTCTGCGTTCTTGACGCTTCCGGCGGTACCGAGTGGCTTCTCCTCATTGGCATAGGTCAGCTCCATACCGAGCTCTTCGCCGTCACCGAAGTAGTTCTTGACGAGCGAGGCCAGGAACTGGACAGTAACAACAGTTTCATTGAGCCCATGCCTTTTGAGCAGCCGCAGAACGTGCTCCATGATCGGGCGGTTGGCCACGGGCAGGAGCGGCTTGGGCATGCTTGAGGTCATGGGGCGAAGACGCGTGCCTTCGCCTCCGGCCATCACGACGGCCTTCATGTCGGAAGCGTCCTCCTCTAAGAGACGACGGTCTAGCCGACTTCCCCCGCCAGGATTGTCCCCCACTTTTCGACCACCGGCCATCGGACAGCCACGGTGGGACCAATCTGCAAGTTCAATCGGCCATGGCGTCCGCACGGACCAGGCGGCGGACTTGTACCACGTAGAGGACTCCTGCCCACCAGTACAGCGTTGTACCCCATCCGGCGAACGCCCATCCGAAAATAGCAGCGAGTGACGAGATCCAACCGCTTCCGTCACTGAGGAGGAGCAGCGGGAAAGCATACATCAGGTTGAAGGTGGCGGCCTTGCCCAGGAAGTTCACCTGGGGCGGCGGATAGCCGTGACGACGGAGGATGCCCACCATCACCAGCAGAACCAGCTCTCGCAGCAGAAGTGCAGCGGTCAACCAAAGGGGCAGAATCTCACGCCAGGTGAGACCGACCAAAGTCGAGAGAATGTAGAGCCGGTCGGCCGCGGGGTCGAGAAGCCGGCCGAGGCTGCTGATCTGGTTCCAGCGCCGTGCGAGCTTGCCGTCCAGGTAGTCGCTGATGCCGCTCAGGGCGAGTACCAGAAGGGCCCATCCGTCACTCTTGGGCCCACCGAACTCAGGCCTCAGAATCAGCCACAGGAAGAGGGGCACGCCGACGAGCCGAGCCATGCTGAGGATGTTCGGGATGGTGAGCACACGGTCCGTCTGGACGCGAGTCTCCTGAACCTCCACCCGGGGGCCTCCTGTGGGAAACGTGCCAACGATGCTCACTGACCTTACCTCAACGCAAAAAAGCTCTGGCTCTCGGGCTGTGTGCCCAAGAGCCAGAGCTCTAAAAGGAGTTCGGCGGCGTCCTACTCTCCCACAGGGTCCCCCCTGCAGTACCATCGGCGCTGAAAGGCTTAGCTTCCGGGTTCGGAATGTAACCGGGCGTTT